>NZ_CP059164.1:0-810000 GCF_013466985.1 Nocardioides ungokensis
CCAGAGTGATGCCCGGTTCCGCTGCGAGCGGGCCGACCGGGCAGCGACGATGGGGCTTCGACGACCGCGCACGACCACCGGAAGCGAGGCGGGAACCCCGTGGAGCAGAGCACCTCGGACCTCAATGTCGCCTGGCGAGGCGTCGTCGACGACCTGCAGCCCAACCAGCGCGCCTGGCTCCGCGCCAGCGAGCCGGTCACGCTGCACGAGAGCACCGCGATCATCGCGGTGCCCAACGACTTCACCCGAACCCAGCTCGAGGGCCGGCTGCGTGGCCAGCTCGAGGACGCGCTGACCGTCGCGTTCGGCCGCGAGATCCGGATCGCGGTCACGGTCAATGCGCAGCTCGACGAGCAGGCCCACGTCGAGAGCGCACCCGAACCTGTCGACACAGTGACAAGTCGAGAGATCGACATGTCGACAAATGTGGTCGAGCCGCCCGTCCCGATCCAGCAGCCCCGCCCGACGGCCGATCCGGTCGACTCGCTCCCGCGCCCGACGGCCCTCGAGACCCGGCTCAACCCCAAGTACACCTTCGAGACCTTCGTCATCGGCTCGTCCAACCGGTTCCCGCACGCCGCGGCCGTCGCCGTCGCCGAGGCCCCGGGCAAGGCGTACAACCCGCTGCTCGTCTACGGCGACTCCGGGCTGGGCAAGACCCACCTGCTCCACGCGATCGGCCACTACGTGCGCAGCCTCTACAGCGGGGCCAAGGTGCGCTACGTGTCGAGCGAGGAGTTCACCAACGAGTTCATCAACGCGATCCGCGACGACCGGCAGGACCGGTTCAAGCGCCGGTACCGCGATGTCGACGTGCTGCTGATCGACGACATCCAGTTCCTGGAGGGGAAGACCCAGACCCAGGAGGAGTTCTTCCACACCTTCAACACGCTCCACAACGCCAACAAGCAGATCGTGCTCACCTCCGACCGCGCGCCCAAGCGCCTCGAGGCGCTCGAGGACCGGCTGCGCAACCGCTTCGAGTGGGGGCTGATCACCGACGTCCAGCCCCCGGACCTCGAGACCCGCATCGCGATCCTGCGCAAGAAGGCGGCGATGGACCGGCTGACCGCGCCGCCGGACGTGCTGGAGTTCATCGCCTCCAAGATCCAGACCAACATCCGCGAGCTCGAGGGGGCGCTGATCCGGGTCACGGCCTTCGCCAACCTCAACCGCCAGGAGGTCGACATGACCCTGGCCGAGATCGTGCTGAAGGACCTGATCCCCGAGGGCGGTGAGCCCGAGATCACCGCGGCGCTCATCATCGCCCAGACCGCGGCCTACTTCGGCCTCGCGATCGAGGAGCTCACCGGCCCCAGCCGCGGCCGGCACCTGGTGATGGCGCGCCAGATCGCGATGTACCTGTGCCGCGAGCTCACCGACCTCTCGCTGCCCAAGATCGGCGCCCAGTTCGGCAACCGCGACCACACGACCGTGATGTACGCCGACCGCAAGATCAACCAGCTGCTCGCCGAGCGCCGCGCGGTCTTCAACCAGGTCTCCGAGCTCACCAACCGGATCAAGCTGCAGGCCCGCCAGTCCTGATCCGACCAGATTCCGTCGAAATGGCTCACCAGAAACGAATCTGGGGGCCCTGAGCCCCCCGCGACGCCCGGCACCATGCCGGGCGTCGCTCTCATTTCGGTTTCTGACGAGCCATTTTTCGTCCTCGAACGACTTCCCCGGCCCTGTGGAGGAAATGTGCGTCGGGAGGGTCGCTCTCGGGAGTGGCTGTGGAGAACTGAGCCGGCGAACTCGACGGCCGTCGCCCGATCCACATGAACGTGTCATTCGTACCCTGCCGACTGCACACCCCCTGTGCACGGAAATTCGGCCGCTGACCTGCACGAACGGGAGTTCTCCACAGTTTCCACCAATGCTGTGACTCCCACGTACCTCCAGACAGATCGATCCTCCGTAAACATCCATTCGGGCCCCGACCTGGGGACAAACCCCCGGCCCGACCCGCTCCGACACTTCCTCCGAACGGGGCAAACCACACCGAACCTCCCGCGCGACGTCGGCGCATGGCAGGATTCACCTCCCAGACCTGGCCCCCACGACGCACCGCGTTGTGATTCACCGACCCGAAGGAACACTCACCGTGAAGTTCCGCGTCGATCGCGACGTGCTCGCCGATGCCGTTGCCTGGGCTGCCCGCAGCCTCCCGGTCCGTCCGAGCGTGCCGGTGCTGGCCGGACTGCTCATCGATGCCAGTGACGAGGGTCTCGTCCTGTCGACCTTCGACTACGAGACCTCCGCCCGGGCGACCCTCAAGGCCGAGGTCAGCGACGAGGGCCGGGCCCTGGTCAGCGGCCGCCTGCTCGCCGACATCTGCCGCAGCCTGCCCGCCAAGCCGGTCGAGATGGTGCTGGACGGCTCCCGCGTCTCGCTGACCTGCGGCTCCGCCCGGTTCAGCCTGCAGACGATGCCGGTCGACGACTACCCCACGCTTCCCGAGATGCCGGCCGCCACGGGCACGGTGCAGAGCGACCAGTTCGCCCATGCCGTTGCCCAGGCCGTGACCGCGGCCGGCCGCGACGACATGCTCCCGGTGCTGACCGGTGTCCGCATCGAGATCGAGGGCTCGACCATCTCGCTGCTCGCCACCGACCGCTTCCGGCTCTCCCACCGTGAGCTCGGCTGGGACCCGCGGACCCCCGACGAGTCCCTGGCTGCGCTGGTGCCCGCCAAGGTCCTCGGTGACACCGCCAAGTCGCTCACCGCCGGCAGCGAGGTGACCATCGCCCTGGCCGCCTCCGGCACCGGCGAGGGCATCATCGGCTTCGAGGGCGCCGCGCCCGGCGGCGTACGACGCACCACGACCCGCCTCCTCGACGGCGAGTTCCCCAAGGTGCGCAGCCTCTTCCCCCACGAGCACCAGACCGTCGCCAAGGTCGACAAGGCGGCGCTCATCGAGTCGGTCAAGCGCGTCTCGCTCGTGGCCGAGCGCAACACCGCGGTCCAGCTTGCCTTCAGCGACGGGGTGCTGACGCTCGACGCCGGATCGGGCGACGAGGCGCAGGCCTCGGAGTCGATCGAGGCGACCATCGACGGCGAGGACATCACCACGGGCTTCAACCCGCAGTTCCTGCTCGACGGCCTCGGCGCGATCGACCAGCCCGTGGTGGAGCTCGCGTTCACGCAGGCCTCGAAGCCCGTGGTGCTCAGCGGCTCGGTGGGTGACGACGCCGAGGCGTCGCCGTTCCGCTACCTGCTGATGCCGCGGCGCCTGCTCTCCTGAGCGCCGCCCGGCATCCCGCCTGGCGGCGTTCTCGTCGCTCGACGGCCAAACCCGGGCCGCCTTCGCTCCTCGGCCTTGCCAGACGGGCGCCGACCGCCGCTCACCATCGACCCTTAGGCTCTTCGCATGGAACTTGGACTTGTTGGGCTCGGCAAGATGGGCGGGAACATGCGCACCCGCCTGCGCGAGGCCGGGCACACCGTCGTGGGGTACGACCGCAACGCGGACGTGGCCGACGTCGCCAGCCTGGAGGAGATGGTGGCGCAGCTGCCCTCGCCCCGGGTGGTGTGGGTCATGGTCCCGGCCGGCGACCCGACGCGCGAGACCATCGCGGCGCTCGGCGACCTGCTCGGCGAGGGTGACCTCGTCGTCGACGGCGGCAACTCCCGCTGGACCGACGACCAGGCGAACGCCGAGCTGCTCTCGGGCAAGGGTGTCGGCTTCGTCGACTGCGGCGTCTCCGGCGGGGTCTGGGGCCTGAAGAACGGCTACGCGCTCATGTGCGGCGGCTCCGACGAGGACGTCGCCAAGGTCCAGCCGGCCTTCGACGCGCTCAAGCCCGAGGGCGACTCCGGCTTCGTCCACGCCGGCACGGCGCCGGGCGCCGGCCACTTCGCCAAGATGGTCCACAACGGCATCGAGTACGCCATCATGCAGGCCTACGCGGAGGGCTTCGAGCTGCTCGAGAAGGTCGACCTGGTCGACAACGTCGTGGACGTCTTCGACTCCTGGCGCGAGGGCACCGTCATCCGCTCCTGGCTCCTCGACCTCCTCGTCGCCGCGCTGCGCGAGGACACCCACCTCGACAAGCTCGCCGGCTACGCCGAGGACTCCGGTGAGGGCCGCTGGACCGTCGAGGCCGCGATCGACAACGCCGTCCCGCTCAACGTGATCACCGCGTCGCTCTTCGCGCGCTTCGCCTCGCGCCAGGACGAGAGCCCCGCCATGAAGGCGATCGCCGCCATGCGCAACCAGTTCGGCGGCCACGCGACCCGCACCGCGCCGCCGGCCGGCGGCGACGCGGGCGCCGGCGACTCCCCGGGTGACTAGGGGAGCTCGTTGTACGTCTCCCACCTCGTCCTGCACGACTTCCGTTCGTACGCCGCCGCCGACGTCCGGCTCGAGCCGGGTGTCACCGCGTTCATCGGTCGCAACGGGCAGGGCAAGACCAACCTGGTGGAGGCGATCGACTACCTCTCCCGGCTCTCCTCGCACCGGGTCGCGACCGATGCGCCGCTGGTCCGGGCCGGTGCCGAGCAGGCCGTGGTGCGCGCCGCGGTCGTCCGGGACGGACGTACGGCGGTGCTCGAGGTGGAGCTCAACCCCGGCCGCTCGAACCGGGCCCGGGTCAACAAGTCGCCGCTCCCCCGCGCCCGCGAGCTGGTCGGCCTGGTGCGGACAGTGGTGTTCTCCCCCGAGGACCTCACCCTGGTCAAGGGTGACCCCTCGGACCGGCGCCGCTTCCTCGACGACCTGCTGGTGCTGCGCTCCCCCCGCCTCGCCGGCGTCCGCGCGGACTACGACCGCGTGCTGCGGCAGCGGAACTCGCTGCTGAAGACGGCCGGCGCCGCCCGCCGCGGCAGCTCGTCACAGGAGTCGGCGCTCGCCACGCTCGGGGTGTGGGACGCCCACCTGGCCCGCACCGGCGCGGAGCTGCTCGGCGAGCGGCTCGCGCTGACCGAGGCCCTGCGTCCCTACGTCGGCAAGGCCTACGAGACCGTGGCCCGGGGCGCCTCGCGCGACGACGCCGAGATCGCCTACAAGCCGTCCTTCGAGCTGCCCTCCCCCGGCGAGCACGGGGCACCGGACCGCGCGAGGCTCACCGACGCGCTGCTCGCCGAGGTGGAGCGGCGCCGCGGCGACGAGCTCGACCGCGGCGTCTCGCTGGTGGGGCCGCACCGCGACGACCTGGTGCTCACCCTGGGCCAGGGGGCCGCGGAGACCGGGGGCACCCGGCTGCCGGTCAAGGGCTACGCCTCGCACGGTGAGTCGTGGTCCTTCGCGCTCGCGCTGCGACTGGCGTCGTACGACCTGCTCCGGGCCGACGGGGACGACCCCATCCTCATCCTCGACGACGTGTTCGCCGAGCTGGACAGCGAACGCCGGGCCCAGCTCGCCGACCTGGTCGCCGGGGCCGAGCAGGTGCTGGTCACCGCGGCGGTGGGGGCCGACGTGCCGCCGGCGCTGGCGGGGGCGCGCTTCGTGGTCGCGAACGGCGAGGTCCGCAGGGCAGCCGACGATGAGCGGTGACTCCGAGCTCCCCGACTCCCCCGGCGAGAGGGTGCTGCCCGAGACGGCCCCGGACGAGCCGGCCGCCGACCAGGCCGAAGCCGACCAGGCCGAAGCCGACCGGGCCGACCTCGACCACCACGACGACGGCCTGGACCTCGCCCGGGCGCTGACCCGGGCGACCGCGCGGGCGGGCGGGCTGCCCGCCCGCGGCCGAAGCGGCAAGCGGCCCCGGCGGCCGACGTCGTCGCGGGTGTCCGGCGCGCACCCCGACGACAGGGACCCGCAGCTGCTCGACAGCGTGGTGAACAGGCTGGTCGACGACCACGGCTGGGACGTCGACCTGCGCGTCCACGGCGTCTTCGGCCGCTGGCAGGAGCTGGTCGGCGCGGACGTGGCGCAGCACTGCACGCCCGAGTCGTTCGCCGACGGCAAGCTCGTGGTGCGCACCGACTCCACGGCGTGGGCCACCCAGCTGCGCCTGCTCGCTCCCACGATCGTGCGCCGCCTCAACCAGGAGCTCGGGCACGGAACCGTGGCCCTGATCGACGTGCTCGGGCCGCACCTGCCCACGTGGAAGAAGGGCCCCCGCTCGGCCCGGGACGGGCGCGGCCCCCGGGACACCTACGGCTGAGGTCGCCCGCTCGCCGACCCGTCTCCGAGGCGTCGCCACGAGACGATCTGGGAGCCCCGTCGATGTATGGGGACCCATCCGCACCCCTCCACGGGCGCATGAGAGGCCCTCACGAGCCGCTCAGGGGCATCTTTTGCCCGCCGTCACCCCCAGCCTGAGGGTCGGTACGTGGCATAAGGCGCTGTGGCCGGTATCATGGCTCAAGGGTCGCCGGCTCCTTCGCTGCGGCGGCCTTCTGTGTGTCATCGCCACCTGCGCACCGCGCGGGATGGCCATTCGTGAAGAGGTGTGTGTGACCGACGAACAGCACGTCGAGAGCCCCGTCGAGGACGGGACCGAGAGCACCGTCGAAGCAGCAACCGACGCTCCCGTCCCCCCAGCACTCCGGGGCACCGCACCCCCCGACGGCACGTCGTACGACGCCTCCGCGATCCAGGTCCTCGAGGGCCTCGAGGCGGTCCGCAAGCGTCCCGGCATGTACATCGGCTCGACCGGTGTGCGCGGCCTGCACCACCTGATCTGGGAGATCGTGGACAACGCGGTCGACGAGGCGCTGGCCGGCTACTGCGACCGGATCGTGGTCACCCTGCAGGCCGACGGTGCGATCCGCGTCGAGGACAACGGCCGCGGCATCCCGACCGACACCGCGCCCGGGCAGGAGATGCCCGCGGTGACGATGGCGCTGACGATGCTGCACGCCGGCGGCAAGTTCGGTGGCGGCGGCTACAAGGTGTCCGGCGGCCTGCACGGCGTCGGTGTCTCGGTGGTGAACGCCCTGTCGAGCCACCTCATCGTCGAGGTCAAGAACCGCGGCCACCTGTGGCGCCAGAGCTTCACCATCGGCGTCCCCGACGGCGACCTCGAGCAGGTCCGCCCGATGGAGCCCGACGAGCGCACCGGCACCACGGTCACCTACTGGGCCTCCCCCGAGATCTTCGAGACGACCGAGTACTCCCTCGAGACGATCACCAGCCGGTTCCGCGAGTACGCCTTCCTCAACAAGGGCCTCGAGATCGTCGTGCGCGACGAGCGGCCCGAGGCGGAAGAGGTGCTCGAGGCCGTCCAGGACGACACCATCGCCGACGAGGTCGACCAGGCCGGCGCCGACGCGATCCGCAAGGGCGAGGCCGGAGGCCTCGAGCGCGTGTTCAAGTACGACCGCGGCCTCGTCGACTACGTGGAGCACCTCAACCGGCGCAAGCAGGTCGCCAACCCCTCGATCATCGCGTTCGAGGCCGAGACGCCCGACTCGGTGGAGAACCACATGAGCCTCGAGGTGGCCATGCAGTGGAACACCACCTTCTCGGAGTCGGTGCACACCTTCGCCAACACGATCAACACCCACGAGGGCGGCACCCACGAGGAGGGCTTCCGCGCGGCCCTGACCGGACTGGTCAACAACTGGGGCTTCGAGTGGGGCCTGATGAAGAAGCCCGAGGACCGCGTCTCGGGTGACGACATCCGCGAGGGCCTGACCGCGATCATCTCGGTCAAGCTCGGCGAGCCCCAGTTCGAGGGGCAGACCAAGACCAAGCTCGGCAACACCGAGGCCAAGGGCTTCGTGCAGCGGATCATGAACGACCAGCTCGGCGACTGGTTCGAGAAGAACCCCGCCGAGGGACGCGACATCGTCCGCAAGTCGCAGGCCGCGGCCCAGGCCCGGCTCGCGGCCCGCAAGGCCCGCGACCTGGCCCGCAACCGCAAGGGCCTGCTCGGTGGCGGTGGACTGCCCGGCAAGCTGTCGGACTGCCAGTCGACCAACCCGGGCGAGTGCGAGGTCTTCATCGTCGAGGGCGACTCGGCCGGCGGCTCGGCCCGGCAGGGCCGCGACCCGCGGGTCCAGGCGATCCTGCCGATCCGCGGCAAGATCCTCAACGTCGAGAAGGCCCGCATCGACAAGGTCCTGGGCAACCAGGAGGTGCAGGCGATCATCTCGGCGCTCGGCACGGGCATCCAGGAGGAGTTCAACCTGGACAAGCTGCGCTATCACAAGGTCGTGCTGATGGCCGACGCCGACGTCGACGGCCACCACATCAACACCCTGCTGCTGACGCTCCTGTTCCGGTTCATGAAGCCGCTGATCGAGCACGGCTACGTCTACATGGCCCAGCCGCCCCTCTACCGGATCCGCTGGAACAAGCCGGCCGAGCACGAGTTCGTCTACTCCGACGCGGAGCGCGACGCACTGATGCGCGACGGGCTCGAGCAGGGCAAGAAGCTGCCCAAGGAGAACCCGGTCCAGCGCTACAAGGGTCTGGGCGAGATGAACGCCGAGGAGCTGTGGGAGACGACGATGAACCCCCAGCAGCGCCTGATGCTCCAGGTGACCCTCGACGACGCGGCCCAGGCGGACGAGGTGTTCTCGATCCTCATGGGCGAGGACGTCGAGCAGCGCCGCTCGTTCATCCAGCGCAACGCCAAGGACGTGCGATTCCTCGATATCTAGGTGTCTAGCGAAATTCCTAGATTCGAGTAGAACCCACCAGAGAGCCTGAGAGAAGCCCAGAGACGTGACTGAGACCCCCACGGACAACACCGGCGGCACCGGCGACGGCCCGGGCGGCCGTATCGAGCCCATCGAGCTGCAGACCTCGATGCAGCGGGCCTACATCGACTACGCGATGGCGGTCATCGTCGGGCGCGCGCTGCCCGACGTGCGCGACGGCCTCAAGCCCGTGCACCGCCGGGTGCTCTACGCCATGTACGACGGCGGGTACCGCCCCGACCGCGGCTTCTCCAAGTGCTCGCGCGTCGTCGGTGACGTGATGGGTCAGTACCACCCCCACGGCGACTCGGCGATCTACGACACCCTGGTCCGCCTGGCGCAGCCGTGGGTGATGCGGGCCCCGCTGATCCACGGCCAGGGGAACTTCGGCTCGCCGGGCAACGACTCCGCTGCCGCCATGCGGTACACCGAGTGCCGGATGGCGCCGCTGGCGCTGGAGATGGTCCGCGACATCGAGCAGGACACCGTCGACTTCCAGCCCAACTACGACGGTCGCTCGCAGGAGCCGACGGTGCTGCCGTCGCGCTACCCCAACCTGCTGGTCAACGGCTCGGCCGGCATCGCGGTCGGCATGGCCACCAACATCCCGCCGCACAACCTGCGCGAGGTCGCCGAGGGCGCCACCTGGGCGCTCGAGCACCCCGACGCCAGCCGCGAGGAGCTTCAGGACGCGCTGGTCGAGCGCATCAAGGGCCCCGACTTCCCCAACGGCGCGATGATCGTCGGCCGCCAGGGCATCGAGCAGGCCTACCGCACCGGACGTGGCTCGGTCACCCAGCGCGCGGTGATCGAGATCGACGAGGACAACAAGGGCCGCACCTGCCTGGTGATCTCCGAGCTGCCCTACATGGTCAACCCGGACAACCTGGCGCTGAAGATCGCCGAGCTCGCCGACTCCGGCAAGGTCCAGGGCATCGCCGACGTCCGCGACGACTCCTCCGGCCGGACCGGCCAGCGCCTCGTCGTGGTGCTCCGCCGCGACGCCGTCGCCCGGGTCGTCCTCAACAACCTGCTCAAGCACACCGAGCTGCAGACCAACTTCAGCGCCAACATGCTGGCCCTGGTCGACGGCGTGCCGCGCACCCTGACCATCGACCAGTTCATCTCCAACTGGGTCACCCACCAGATCGAGGTCATCCAGCGTCGTACCCGCTTCCGCCTCGCCGAGGCCGAGCGTCGCGCCCACGTCCTGCGCGGCCTGGTCAAGGCGCTCGACGCCCTCGACGAGGTCATCGCGCTGATCCGCCGCTCCCCCGAGGTCGACGACGCCCGCCGCGGGCTGATCGAGCTGCTCGAGATCGACGAGATCCAGGCCAACGCGATCCTCGACATGCAGCTGCGCCGCCTGGCCGCCCTCGAGCGCCAGAAGATCGTGGACCAGCTCGCCGAGATCGAGCTCGAGATCGCCGACCTGCAGGACATCCTGGCCAACCAGTCGCGCCAGCGTCAGATCATCGCCGACGAGCTCTCCGCCGTCGTCGAGAAGTACGGCGACGACCGCCGCACCCAGATCATCGCGGCCGACGGGGACCTCTCCATGGAGGACCTGATCCCCGACGAGGACCTGGTCGTCTCGATCACCCGCGGCGGCTACGCCAAGCGGACCCGCGCCGACCAGTACCGCACCCAGAAGCGTGGCGGCAAGGGCGTCCGCGGAGCCACGCTGCGCGGCGACGACGTCGTCGAGCACTTCATCTCCACGACCAACCACCACTGGCTGCTGTTCTTCACCACCGCCGGCCGGGTCTACCGCACCAAGGCCTACAACCTGCCGGAGGCCTCGCGCGACGCGAAGGGCGGCCACGTCGCCGGGCTGCTCAGCTTCCAGCCGGACGAGAACATCGCCCAGGTGCTCGCGATCCGCGACTACGACCAGGCGCCGTACCTCGTGCTGGCCACCCGTAGCGGGCTGGTGAAGAAGACCCGCCTCGGCGACTACAACAGCCCCCGCCAGGCCGGCGTCATCGCGATCAACTTCCGCGAGGACGACGACGAGCTGATCGGCGCCGAGCTGGTCAACGCCGAGGACGACATCCTGCTGGTCTCCCGCAAGGGCCAGGCGATCCGTTTCCGCGCCGACGACAGCCAGCTGCGTCCGATGGGCCGGGCCACGTCGGGCGTCTCGGGGATGAAGTTCCGCGACGGCGACTCACTCCTCTCGCTCTCGGTCATCCGGGCCGAGCAGGTGGCGGCCGAGGAGGCCGCCGAGGCGCGTGCCCAGGCTGCGGGCGAGTCGACCGCTCCGGGCGACCTGCCGGACGTCAAGGAGCAGTACGTCTTCACCATCACCGACGGTGGCTTCGCCAAGCGCACCCGGATCTCGGAGTACCGGCTCCAGTCCCGCGGCGGGCTCGGCATCAAGGCCATGTCGCTGGCCAACGAGGGCCGCGGTGGCCTGGTCGGCGCGTTCATCGTCGAGGAGGGTGACGAGATCCTCTCGATCACCCAGGCCGGGCAGGTCGTGCGCAGCCCGATCAACGAGCACTTCCGGGCCACCGGGCGCTCCACGATGGGTGTGAAGTTCGTGACGCCGAAGTCCGGCGACGCGGTCGCCGTCGTGGCCCGATCGGTCGAAGCACGCGACGAGGAGGAGGTCGCCGAGGCGGCCGAGGAATCGGCGCATGTGGACGCGGATGCAACAATCGACGGGTCCGCCTCCGAGACCACCGGGGCCGAGACGACCGGCTCCGAGACTGATGCCCCCGACGAGACTGGGGAGAGTGAGGACTGATGACGGAACGACCCGTCGAGCGAACCTCCACCCGCACTGCCCGTGAACGGCCCCGCGACGAGGGGACCGCGGCCCGGACTCCCATCGGCGAGCGGATCTCGGCCAAGCTGGGCAACGCGGCCGACGAGCACCGCGCCAATGCCAACCCCGACTCGCGCGCCGCGGTCAAGAAGGCCGCGGCCGGCGGGCGTCCCCCGCGTCGGGCACGGCTGCGGCTGAGCCGGGTCGACCCGTGGTCGGTGATGAAGACTGCGTTCCTGCTCTCGATCGCCTTCGGTGTCGTGACGGTCGTGTCGGTGCTGATGGTCTGGTCGGTGCTCGGCGCCGCCGGCGTCTGGGACTCGATCAACCAGACCGTCCAGGACGTCGTCGGCGGCCAGGACTCCTCGGGCTTCGACGTGCAGAACTACCTCGGCACCTCGCGGGTCCTCGGCTTCACGATGGTCGTGGCGGTCGTCGACGTGCTGCTGCTCACGGCGATCGCGACGCTGGGAGCGTTCCTCTACAACATGGCCGCGGCGCTGCTCGGCGGCATCGAGGTCACCCTCGCGGAGGACGAGCGCTGAGGTCCCCGGCGCCCTTCGCGGGGGTGCTGATCCCGTTTTGTCCGGCCGCTTCGCCGTGGGGTAATGTCCCCCTCGGTCGCTGGCCGACCACCCCCCTGGCGCAGGCTCTGCCTGGTCCAGACCCGGGCCTATAGCTCAGACGGTTAGAGCGCTTCCCTGATAAGGAAGAGGTCACAGGTTCAAGTCCTGTTAGGCCCACCAGCACAGCTCGACGCACCGCGCCTGCCGACCCGGGCAGGCGGCCCCGAGATCGTGGGAGTCACCATGAAGAAGCTGATCCTGATCCTGCTCGCGGCCGCCGGTGCCGTGATCGCCAAGAAGAAGATCGACGAGGGCCGCTCCGAGCAGGCCCTGTGGGCAGAGGCCACCGACAACGTCGAGCGCAGCTGACCTTCTCCTCACCGGTGGTCGAGCCGCGCGCTAGACCACCCCAGGGGGCCTTGGCGCAATTGGTAGCGCACCTGCTTTGCAAGCAGGGGGTTAGGGGTTCGAGTCCCCTAGGCTCCACTCTTCGTCTCGCCGTGTCGGCGGGGCCTTGGCGCAATTGGTAGCGGCTCTGCCGTTCCTGGGCTTTGCAAGCATGGGTCAGGGGTTCGAGTCCCCTAGGCTCCACTCCTTCCGCCGACGCCCTCCACGGTTCTGGCCGCACATCCGAAGTTCGACTCCCGGTGGGGTTCGATGACCAGTAGCCTCCTCCCCCGGTGCACACGCGGGACGAGGGAGGTACGTGCAGTGCAGGTGGTGACGAGCGCCGATCGACCGGACCTGGAGGACGAGGTCCGCGAGGCGTTCCGGGAGCGGTGGCCGGAGTTCATCTTCCACGGGGAGGCGGGTCCGGAATACCTCCCCCGCGTCTCGGAGTACTTCGGACACTTCGACATCCTGCTCCTCGACGAGGGCACGGTGGCCGCGGGTGGCTGGGGCGTCCCGTTCGCGTGGTCCGGCGACTTCGACGACCTCCCGGACGGCTACGACGGAGCGCTCGCACGGTCCGTGGCCGACCACGAGGCCGGACGACTCCCGTCCGCGCTGAGCTTCATGGCGGCCGCCGTGGCCCCGGCGTACGACAAGCAGGGTCTGGCCCAGCAGGTCCTCGCCGCCCTCGTGGCTCGCGCCGAGGAGCAGGGCATCGGCCAGGTGGTGGCGCCGCTGCGACCGACCTGGAAGCACCGCTACCCGCTGGCCACGATGGCCGACTACGCCACCTGGGTGCGCGAGGACGGCCTGTCGATCGACCCGTGGATCCGCACCCACCAGCGCATGGGCGCCGCCGTGCTCGGGCCGGCGACCCGGTCGATGGTCATCAGCGGCACGGTCGCGGAGTGGGAGTCGTGGGCCGACATGGTCTTCCCGGTCAGCGGCCGCTACGTGGTGCCTGACGCGCTCAACACGATCACGGTCGACCGCGACGCGGACCGGGCGACGTACGTCGAGGAGAACCTGTGGGTCCGGCACCGCTGACCTGCCGCTAGCCGCCGTCACCGCCTTGGCACAATCGCCGCCATGTCTCCTCGCTCGGCCGGGCTCGTGCTCGGCGCGCTGCTCACGCTGACGGTGTCGGCGTGCGACGAGGTGCCGCCGCCGCAGGCCGAGCCGACGCAGCCGCCCGCGCGGCTGGCCGGCAACCCGTCGTACGACGCGCAACAGGAGCCGGCACGTGCGGTGCTGCCGCTGGTCCCGGCGACCGCGACGACGCTGAGCGTCACCGACCTCGACGAGGTGCGCCGCCAGCTCGGGGTGCCCGACCTCACCAGCGGGGACCTGATGACCGATCGCGCGGCCTTCTGGGAGGAGGCCGCGACGCAGGCCCCGCTGCTGACCGACGGGATGCTGCGGGCGAACGGGTCCGAGCTGATGCTGGACCACGGCTTCACCGAGGACGACGTGGACTGGGAGGCACACTTCACCGGTCCGGACGGCAACGGCTACGTGCTGGCCTTCCGGCCCGACCAGGACATGGACGCGGTGGCGGCCGCGGTGGCGGCGGGCGCGGGGCCGCTGGCGGGTGCGACCGTGCTGCGCGGGCCGCACCTGGTCGTCTCGGGGACGGCTGACGACGGCGCGTCGAGCTGGGCGACCGACCCGGCGGTCGTGCCACTGGTGGGTGTGCCCGCCGAGGCGACCTACGTCCATCGAGGCTGCGTCCCGCTGGCCGACGCGCTCGGCCCCGACGCGACCGCAGAGGACCAGGACCGGGTGCTCGCGCACCAGGACGTCACCGACCTCGACGAGCTCGACGCCTTCGCGGTGTCCTTCGGCGACCACCTCGCCACGGTGCGGATGGGGCGGAACCGCACCGACCTCTTCGACCGGCTGCAGCTGGGCGAGCACTGGCCGGGTGGCAGCCCGTCGTTCGGCGACGGGTTCGGCGGTGCGGTGGGCGACCCGACCACCGGCCGCATCGGGTACGACGTGCCCCGGCCGGCCGTGGCCGCGGGGCTGACCCTCACCGAGACGCTGCCGTTCGCGGTGTGCAACGAGGTCTCGCCGATCCCCCGGCCCACCGGGCTCTGACCAGCGCTGAGCGGGACCCAGCGCCCGGGCCCAGCGCTCGGGCTCAGTCCCCGACGAGGGCGGCGAGCTCCGTGGCGTCGTGGGCGCTGAACACGGTGACCTCACCGGCGAGTGCGGCCACCAGCTCGCGCAGCCGCTCCTGGTTGTGGCGGCGCTGCAGGTCGTCGACGGCCATCAGCCGCTGGAAGGCGCGCAGCCCGGGCGGCGTGGAGACCGGCGTGGCCAGGTCTCCGGTGTGGAAGTAGGAGTCGCCGGCGTGGAGCAGCCAGTGGCCGTCGGGGCGGCGCACGGCCACGCCGCAGTGGCCGCGAGTGTGGCCGTGCAGCGGGACGAGCAGCACGTCGTCGTCGAGCGCGGTCACCGCCTTGAAGCCGAACCACGAGTCCCCCGCCACCCCGTGCCGCTGCCAGCGCGGGCCGTGTGCCCACTGAGCCGCCACGTAGCGGGGCCGCTCGCGCAGGTGCGGCGCCCGGGCGGCGTCCAGCTCGGCGCCGAGGACGTGAACCCGAGCGCGTGGGAAGTCCCCGATGCCGCCTGCGTGGTCGAGGTCGAGGTGGGTGAGCACGATGTCGGTGACGTCGTCGACCCGGTGGCCGCGGGCCAGGACCTGGGCCCGGGCGGTCTCGGCCGGGTCGAGCGCCGGCCGCACCGCGGCGCGGAACGGCCGCCCCAGCCGGGCGGGGTCCGCGACGTCGCGGGTGCCGAAGCCGGTGTCGACGAGCAGCAACCCGTCACCGCGCTCGACCAGCAGGCAGTGCGCCACCAGCCGACTCGGCAGGACCCGGCCGCCGATCGTGCCGGCCGGCCGCATCGTCGCGCAGTTGAGGTGGTGGACGGTCACGAGGCGACGCTGCCGGGCCCGTCGACCTCCGTCGCGTGCAGCCGCTTGACCGTCGGGGACGTCTGCACGGCAGCCGGGTCGGGGTAGGTCCCGAAGAGCCGGTCGGCGGTGCCGGCGCTCGTCACGGTGAACCAGTAGTGCTCGTTCTTGTAGTGGTGGAGCCGGTGGTTGCGCCACACCGAGCGGTACCACCGCGAGCGCGGCCGGTAGTCGCTGTGGACGAGGTAGTGGGTCCACTCATAGCCGATCTTGACGGTGTAGACCGAGACCAGCAGCGTCAGGGCGCTCGCCCGGGTCGGCATCGCGAGCAGCGCGACCGCGACGTACGCCGGCAGCAGCCAGACCAGCGCCTTCCAGGGGATGAAGACCAGCGGCAGGTCCCGCGGGTCGGCGTGGTGCGCGCGGTGCTCGCGGGCCAGCAGCGAGTCGAGCGTGACCGGCCCCAGCGAGCGCGGCCTCCAGTGCAGGATCGCGACGTGGATGCACCACTCGATCACCGGGAAGAGCGCCACCAGCGCGGTGGGGATCACGAGCTCCCACCACGAGCCGCCGCCGACCAGGACGCGGGCGAGGACCGAGCCGAGGAGGAACGCGGAGATCATCCACGGGCTCGGGTGCTTCCAGAACTCCCGCCAGGCCGCGCCCAGCGACAGCGACTGGCGGCGCCGGGCCTGGCCGACGATGCGGTCCTCGTCGGCGGCCAGTCGCTGGGCGGCGAGCCGCTCGACCTCGGGGGACGGCTTGGTCATGGTCACTCCTCGCTGTTCTCGAGCGCCTTCAGCGCGGTGAGCAGGCTGGTGGTCGCGGGGCGCAGCACCCGCTCGGCGGCCGCGCGGGCCGTGTCGGGGTCGCCCTCGCCGATCGCGGCGGTCAGGACCCGGTAGGCGCCCACCTGACCGACCTCCTCGGCCATCAGCGGGGCGAGCGCCTCCAGGGCCGGCTCGTAGGCCGCCCGCAGGCTGTTGAACATCAGCCGGAAGGTGAGCGAGTCGGCCCCGTCGACGACCACGTCCCAGTAGGCGAGGGCGTGGACCTGGCGCTCCACGTCGTCCTCGGTGCCGGCCAGCGCCTCGACGGCGGCGGTCAGCGCGGCCACGAGGGCGGGTCCGCCGCGCTCCGCGGCGAGGGCGGCCACGCCCGGGCCGACGACCAGGCGCGCCTCGAGGATGCTGCGGGCCACCGCGGCGTCCAGTCCCCCGCCGCGCAGCAGGAGGCGAGGCAGCAGGTCGAGCCCGGCGTGCCGGCGGAAGTCGCGCACCGTCGTCGAGCCGCCGTGGCGGACCTCGACCAGCCGGGTCTGGGCCATCCGCTGGAGGGCCTCGCGGACCGCGGGCCGGGAGACGCCGAGGACCTCGGCCAGGCGGCGTTCGCTCGGCAGTGCCTCGCCGGCCTCGAGGCCGCCGTCCACCACCTCGGCGAGGACCTGGTCGAACACCTCGTCGGGGACCGAACGAGGGGAGACGGGCTGCAGGGGCATGCCGTCGACGCTAGGTCGCCCATATTCTGGTGGTCAAGTGGTATGACCAGTAGCCGAGACAGGTCGCCCGCGGGGTGGGCGGCGGGGCGGCGTTCGTAGACTGGAGCGCGTGCCCGCCCTGCTCGCTCCGCGCTACTGGGGCATGCACCTCCTGGCCCTCGTGCTCACCGCGGCCGCCATCGGCCTCGGGGTGTGGCAGTACGACGCCTGGCAGTCCCGCCGCGCGGCCGAGGCCCAGGACCTGACCCAGGTGGAACCGGTGCCGCTGACGTCGGTGATGGGGTCGGACGCGCCCTTCCCGGGCAACAAGGTCGGCCAGCCGGTCATCCTGGACGGCACCTGGGTGCCCTCCGGGACGGTGTTCGTCTCCGGTCGTGAGCACGACGGCCACCGGGGCTACTGGGTCGTCACCCCGCTCGCGATCTCGAGCCCCGGCGACCCGGCCATCCCGGTCGTCCGCGGGTGGGTGGACCACCCCTCGGACGCACCCGCGGCCCCCACCGGCCGGGCGAAGCTCGTCGGCTGGCTGCAGCCCCCCGAGGGCACCGGCGAGGTCGACGGCAACCCGAACGACGACGTCCTGCCGCAGCTGCGGACTGCCGACATCATCCAGCACGTCGACCAGGACCTGTACGGCGCGTACGCGGTGGTCGCCGACAAGGTCGCCCCCGGCTCGTGGCCGGTCGGGAACCGCGCCACCAACGACGGCACCACCGGCCTGGTGCACGCCGACCTCCAGCAGCTGCCCGACGTCGGCCAGTTCACCGCCGTGCGCAACCTGCTCTACGCGATCGAGTGGTGGTTCTTCGCGGCGTTCGCGCTCTTCGTGTGGATCCGCTGGATCCGGGACGAGACCGACCGGCTGGAGGCCGAGGTCGACGAGACCCACGCCACGCCCGCGGTGGGCCCCGCGGGAGAGCCCGCCGGCACCGCTGTGGACGGCCAGTAGCGTGGGGCAGGTGAAGAACCTGTTCAACGTCTACCGCGTGCTGGCCATCCTCGTGGGCATCCTGCTCACCATCCTGGTCTTCGTCGGCCTGCCCCTGAAGTACTTCACCACCGACGGGACCTCCCTGCAGCACACCGGGGAGACCATCACCACGGTCGTCGGGATCGCGCACGGCTGGCTCTACATGGCCTACGTCGTCACCGCCTTCTTCCTCTCCCGCCGGGCCCGGTGGTCGCTCGGCTTCACCCTGCTGGCGCTGGCCGCGGGCCTGATCCCGATCCTGATCTTCTGGGTCGAGCACCGGGTCACCCAGAAGGTGCGCGCCGAGCACCCCGAGCTGGACCCGTCGCACCCGACCGGCTCGACCGTCGAGAGCGTGTAGTCCGTGACGACCGCGTTCGTGCTGGGGGGCGGGGGTGTCCTCGGCGCGGTCGAGGTCGGCATGCTGCGGGCCCTCTTCGAGCGCGGGGTGGTCCCGGACCTGGTGCTCGGCACCAGCGTGGGGGCGCTCAACGGTGCGATGGTGGCCCGCGACCCGTCCCTGGCGGTGATCGACCGGCTCACCGACCTGTGGCGCGGCGCCAGCCGCTCGGGCCAGGAGGTGTACGGCGACCGCGCGCTGCGCACCGTGCGCCGTGCGGTGTCGACCGGCACCCACATCTACTCCGCGAAGCCGCTGAAGAAGCGGCTGGTCGAGGAGTTCGGCGACATCACCTTCGAGGAGCTGCCGGTCCGGTTCCAGGTGTGCGCGGCCTCGATCGAGCGGGCCGCCGAGCACTGGTTCGACTCCGGCCCGGTCGTGGACGCCGTGGTCGCGAGCGCCGCCGTACCGGGCCTGCTGCCGCCGGCGAAGGTGGGCGACGAGCACTACCTCGACGGCGGCATCGTGAACTCCGTGCCGGTGGGCCGGGCGGTCCGGCTGGGCGCAACCCGCATCTTCGTGCTCCAGGTCGGTCGCATCGACCGGCCGCTGAGCGTGCCGCGGCGCCCGTGGGAGGTGGCCCGGGTGTCCTTCGAGATCGCCCGGCGGCACCGGTTCGTCCGCGAGATGGCCGAGCTACCCGAGGGCGTCGAGGCGCACGTGCTCCCGGCGCGCGGCACCTCCAGCCGTGACGACACGCTGCTCGGGAGCCGGGACTTCGGCACCGTCCAGCTCCGGATCGACCAGACCTACGAGGCGTCGCTGGCCTACCTCGGGGAGCACCTCGCGTCCCCCGACCCGCGATGAGCGAGCAAGGCGGATGACCAGGCTGCTGCGCCGGGTCGTCCTCGCGCCGCTCGTCGTGCTGCTGACGGTGCTGCTCTGGGTCACCTTCCCGCTGTGGCTGATCGCGGCGGCGGCGCTGTCCCCGGTGCTGCCCGGGCGCTGGCGGGCGTTGCGCCTGCTCTGGGTCTTCATCCTCTACCTGACCTGCGAGGCGGTCCTGCTGGTCGTGCTGCTCGGCCTGTGGCTCGCCTCCGGCTTCGGCTGGCGGATCAGGACGCCGTACTTCGAGGGAATCCACTACGACCTGGTCCAGGGCGTGACGTGGGTGTTCTTCCGGGAGGCGCGGCGGGTGCTGCGGCTGCGGATCGTGACCGACGGGCCGGCGCCCGACGCCCACCCGGGGATCCCGCTGCTGGTCTGTTGCCGGCACGCCGGGCCGGGCGACTCCTTCACGCTGATCTACGCGCTGATGCACTGGTACTCCCGCGAGCCGCGGGTGGTGCTCAAGGACACGCTGGCGTGGGACCCGGCCATCGACGTGCTGCTGAGCCGCATCCCGGCCCGCTTCATCTCCACCAACCCCGGGCCCGGGGAGGACCTGGAGTCGCACATCGCGGCGCTGGCCTCAGGCCTCGACGAGAACGACGCGTTCGTGATCTTCCCCGAGGGCGGGAACTTCACCCCGGCACGCCGGCAGCGGGCGATCGACCGGCTGCGGCGGCTCGGGATGGAGCGGATGGCGCGGCGGGCCGAGAGGATG
Source organism: Nocardioides ungokensis (assembly GCF_013466985.1). GTDB lineage: Bacteria > Actinomycetota > Actinomycetes > Propionibacteriales > Nocardioidaceae > Nocardioides > Nocardioides ungokensis. The sequence goes on from NZ_CP059164.1 coordinate 19,659, forward strand.
TCCAACGTGCTGGCGCCCCGGCCGGGGGGCTTCCTCGCGGCCCTGGACGCCGCGCCCGACGCCGACGTCGTGCTGGTGGCGCACACGGGGCTGGACCACCTCAGCACGGTGGCGGACCTGTGGCGCGAGCTGCCGATGGACAAGCAGATCATCATGCGCTGGTGGCAGGTGCCGCGGGCCGACATCCCAGAGGGGCGCGAGGCCCGGATCGACTGGCTCTACGCGTGGTGGGAGCGGATCGACACCTGGGTGGAGCAGAACCGGCCGGAGGATCTCTCCTCCGGCCGGTCCGGGAGCTGACTGGGCTGGAAGGCCGAGCCGGGCTCAGGCCTTGTCGTTGCCCTCGGCGTCCTCGTCGAGCGTGACCACCTCGGCCGGGTCGTCCGGCGTGGTGACCGCGTGCGGCGCCTCGGCCTGGTCGGCGATCGCCTCGTCGGGCGACGAGCCGCCCGAGTCCTCGTCGCTCGTGGCGCCGGCCATCGGCGCGGCGGGCGTGGGCGGGGTGGTGGTCGTGGGCGCGGGCGTCGGCACGTAGGACGACTGCCAGTTGTCGCTGCTGCTGCCACCCTGGAGCTTCTTGGCCACGAACCCGAGCACGGCCGCGATCCCGCCGATGAGGACGAGCTTCTTGAGCTTGCTGCCCTTCTTCTTCTGCTGGGCGGCGTTGATCTCGGCGGCCTTGGCGGCGGCCAGGTCGGCCTTCTCGGAGGCGAAGCTCGCCCCCTGGGCGACCTTCTCGGTGGCGATGGCGGCGCCCGCCACGACCACCGGGACGGCCTTCTCGCGAGCGTCGGCGAGGTAGGGGGCTGCCTTCCCACGGGCGTCGGCGATGACCGGCCCGGCCTTCTCCCGGGCCCCGTTGATCACCGGAGCGGCCTTCTCGCGGGCATCGGCCAGGTAGGGGGCGGCCTTCTCGCGGGCATCGGCGAGGTAGGGGGCCGCCTTCTCACGGGCGTCCGCGAGGGCCGGGCCGGCCTTCTCGCGCGCCTCGACGAGCAGCGGCACGGCACGATCCTTGGCTTCGAGCGCCGCGGCCATGGCGGTCTCGGCAGCTGACTCGAGCTGCGGCCGGACCGTGTCGACGTACTCGGAGGCTTGATCGATGAGCGACTTCTTCTTGCGCAGGCCCATGGGCGTGACACTTCCTTCTCGTCGTGTGGCTTCCATTCGATCATGTCTCACCCGACCCAGCCACCGCCCGGGCGTCGTGCCGGGACATCTTGCGACGCGTGAAAGGATCGGGGACGCACAGACAGCATCGACGTGCACGTCGTACCCCAAAACGTGAGAGGCAGTCATGGCTGACCAGCAGGCCATCTTGAAGACCAACAAGGGCGACATCACCGTCAACCTTTTCCCCGACCACGCGCCGGAGACGGTGGCCAACTTCACCGGACTGGCCGAGGGCACGAAGTCGTACGACGCCGGGAACGGCAGGACCGGTCCCTTCTACGACGGCCTCGGGTTCCACCGCGTGATCGAGGGCTTCATGATCCAGGGCGGGTGCCCGCTCGGCACCGGCACCGGCGGCCCGGGCTACACCTTCAAGGACGAGCCGCACCCCGAGCTGACCTTCGACAAGCCCTACCTGCTGGCGATGGCGAACGCCGGGCCGGGCACCAACGGGTCGCAGTTCTTCATCACCGTGGGCGCCACCACGTGGCTGAACTTCAAGCACACGATCTTCGGCGAGGTCGCCGACCAGTCCTCGCGCGACATCGTGGACGCGATCGCCACGACCGCCACCGGCCCCGGTGACCGCCCGCTCGAGCCGGTCGTCATCGAGCACGTCGAGGTCGTGCGCTCCTGAGCGAGCAGCAGAGTCCGTCGACCGGGGTGCCGACCTGCTACCGGCACCCCGGTCGCGAGACCTACATCCGTTGCCAGCGCTGCGACCGGGCGATCTGCCCGGACTGCATGCGTGACGCCGCCGTGGGCTTCCAGTGCCCCACGTGCGTCGCCGAGGGTGCGAAGACCACCCGGACCGGGCGCACGGCGTACGGCGGGCTCCGGCCCGGCAACGCCGGCATCACCTCGATGGTGCTGATCGCCATCAACGTCGGCGTCTGGCTGATGGTGGTCGCCACCGGCGGGTCGGCCAGCCGCCTCGTCGACCTCCTCGCCCTGCGACCCAAGGGGCTCTGCCTGACCTCGAGGGGCGGTTTCGACGTCCCGCAGGCGGCCTGCAGCGGCAATGCGACCTGGCTGCCCGGGGTCAGCGACGGCGCCTGGTGGCAGCTGATGACCAGCGCCTTCACCCATGTCGAGATCTGGCACATCGGCTTCAACATGCTGGCCCTGTGGATCCTGGGCCCGCAGCTGGAGCTGGTGATCGGGCGGACCCGGTTCCTGGCCCTCTACCTGCTCTCCGCGCTCGCGGGCTCGGCGCTCGTCTACTGGGCCACCTTCGAGTACCAGTCCACCCTGGGAGCCTCCGGGGCGATCTTCGGGCTGATGGGGGCCCTGCTGGTGGTCGCGCTGAAGGTGCGGTCGAACCCCCAGCAGATCCTGATGTGGATCGGCATCAACTTCGTGTTCACGGCCATCGGCCGGGGCTCCATCTCCTGGCAGGGCCACCTCGGGGGCTTCCTCGGCGGCGTGCTCATCGCCCTGGTCCTGGTCTACGCACCCCGCAACCACCGGACTCTGTGGCAGTCCGTCGGCCTCGGCGCGATCACCGTCGCCATCGTGGTGTCGATCGTCGTCCGCACCGCCGTCCTCAACGCCTGACGACGACTCGTCGCTCGTCCACAGCTGTGGACCAGCGGGCCGTGGGTTGTTCACAGGCGGAAGACGGCGTCGAGCCCCGCTTTCCACAGGCTGGGGATGCGGTAAGGGCTCTTGTCCACAGCCCACGGACGCCGATCCCCTCGGCCGGCCGCGTCCCGCCTGAGGGAGCCTTCCCCAATTGTGGGTACGCCGGATTCCCGGAGGTGTGGAAGCCCGTCACAGTGGGGATGGTTGTGCACAATTGTGGAATCACCTGTGGAGAACTACATCGGTGTAGTTCTCCACATGGTTATCCCCAGATGTGCACAAACGCCGGCCCTCCGGAGGTGGAGAACCGGCGCTCGCGAGACGTCGCCGCATGACGGTCGACGCACGGTGCGGTCGGGGAGCGACCGACCGGGTCACTCCCAGCGCGTGGCGTAGGTGAAGCCGACGGCCATGAAGCCGATGCCGACGAAGAGGTTCTTCTGGGCCAGGTCGTTGAAGACCGGCAGGCGGCTCACGTCGTTGCTGATGACGTAGAACGTGCAGATCCACAGCAGGCCGATCAGGAAGCAGCCCAGCATGCCGACCACGACGCCGCGGCCGCGGCCGAGCGGGGTCGAGGGGTGGGCCGCGATGATGAGGCCCGCGAAGATCGCGCCGAAGCCGATCAGGTAGTTCCAGTTGCCGAGGTCGGCCATGAACTTCGGGCTCCCGGCCTTCGGCGCGGGCAGCACGGTCGGGTCGACCCGCACGACGCTGTAGTAATAGGCCATCCAGGCGATGCCGACGGCGACAAGCACTATGGCGAGCACGAACCGCACCGAGAACACCGGCCCGCGGGTCGGGTTGAGAAAGTCCGGCTGCTTCGCCTTCTGCTTGGACACGAGACTGCTCCTCGGTGGTGGGCCCGACCGGGGCCCTTGAGTTCGACACGTGGCCGTGACGCGTTCGTCACAGGTCGCGGGCTACCTTAGTCGCCGTGACCCCTGGATCCCACGCGAGGCCCACCGAGGACGGTCCCGCGCGACCCGAGAGGCCCCGCCGGCGGTGGGGTGCCTGGCGCGTGGGCACGCCGCTGGTGGTGCTCCTCTGCGGGGGGCTCTTCGTGGTCAGCGCCCACAACAGCCAGGGGACCGACCTCCGGCCGGGCCGCTACACCGACCTGGCGTCGCTGGTCGGCAGCGAGGCGCGGGACTACGGCGCCCTCCAGGCGCAGGTCAAGAGCCTCAACGCCGACATCGCCACCCTGACGAGCTCGGTCAACGACAGCGAGGTGCAGCGCTACCAGCGCCGCGTCGCCAAGCTCGAGGACCCCGCCGGCCTGGTGCCGCGCACGGGTCCGGGTGTCACCGTCACGCTCTCCGACGCCCCCGCCGACGTCATCAACAACACCACCCGCGACCTGAACTACCTCGTCGTCCACCAGCAGGACATCCAGGCGGTCGTCAACGCCATGTGGGAGGCGGGCGCGACCGCGGTGACCGTGCAGGGCCAGCGGATCGTCAGCACCACGGGCATCAAGTGCGAGGGCAACGCCGTCCAGCTCCAGGGCGTGCCCTACTCCCAGCCCTACCGGATCTCGGCGGTCGGCGACCAGACCGCGCTGCTCAACGCGATCGCCGGCGACCGCTACCTGCAGGTCTACCGGGAGCAGGCCGCCGACCCGAGCATCTCGGTCGGCTGGGACCTCCAGCTCGAGGACAGCATCACCGCGCCGGCGTACGACGGCCTGCTGGACCTCAACTACGCCAAGCCCCTGAAATGACGGCTCCTGAAGTGACAGCCCTGGACTGACCCGGGGCCCGGCCGCCACGACCGGGTCAGCCGGTGGCCCGCCCCGGCGGCAGCCCGAACGACTGGGTGCGCCCCGAGGGCGGCAGGGTCGGTGACCCGCTCGGCAGCGGGGGTGTCGGCGAGGGCGACGAGGTCGTCGGTGACGGGGACTCCGAGGGAGCCTCGAAGGACGAGACCAGGATGGTCACCGTCGAGCCCTGGGCGGCGGTCTGCCCGGGCTTCGGGCTCTGCTGGATCACCGTGCCCTTGGGCTCGGTCGTGCTGGACGACTCCACCACGTCGGGCTGGAAGCCGGCGGCCCGGATCGCCTTCTCGGCGTCCGCCTGCTTCATGCCGACCACGTTGGGCACCTGCTCGGGCCCGTCGGAGAAGGACACCGTGACGGTGGTGCCCTGCGGCACGTTCTCCCCGCCGGCCGGGTTGGTCGAGATGACCTGGCCCGCCGGCTCGTCGGAGTTCGTCTGCTGGAGGATCACCTTGAAGTGGGCGTTCCGCAGGGCCGCCTTGGCGGCGTTCTTGTCCTGCCCCACCACCGAGGGCACGGTCGCCAGCGGCTTGCCGGTCGAGACCACGAAGTCGATACGGGTGTCGGGGTCGACGTACTGGTCCCGGTTGGGGTCCTGGCTGATGACCTTGTTCTTGGCGACGTCCTGGTCGGACTGGAAGTCGATCTTGCCCACCCCGAGGCCGGCATCGCCGATCGCGGACCGGGCCTGCTTCTCGGTGAGGCCGATCAGGTTCGGCACCTGCACCTGCTGCGGAGGCTGCTCGAAGAGCCGCGGCAGGAGGTAGGCCGCGCCGGCGATCAGCAGCACCAGCAGCAGCCCCAGGGCGACGTACAGGCCGGTGCGGCTGCGGCCCTCGTCGTCGTCAGGAGGGAGTACGGCGGGCCGCACCGAGGTGGCGTCGGCCGGCGGGTCGACCGGCGGGATCACGGTCGTCTGGGACGCGGGCGGGACCACGGCGTGCACCGGGCGACCGGCGAGGTAGCGCTCGATGTCGCTGCGCATCGCGGCCGCCGACTGGTAGCGGTCCTCGAGCCGCTTGGCCAGCGCCTTCATCACGATCGCGTCGATCTCGGGCGGCAGGTCGGTGTCGTGGTCCGACGGCGGCGAGGCCGGCTCCCGCACGTGCTGGTAGGCCACGGCCACCGGGCTGTCGCCGACGAACGGCGGCCGGCCGGTGAGGAGCTCGTAGAGCAGGCAGCCGGCGGAGTAGACGTCGGAACGGGAGTCGACGGTCTCGCCGCGCGCCTGCTCCGGCGAGAGGTACTGCGCGGTCCCCACGACGGCCGCGGTCTGCGTCATCGTCGAGGAGGCGTCGCTGATCGCCCGGGCGATGCCGAAGTCCATCACCTTCACGTCGCCGCTCGGGGTGAGCATGACGTTCCCGGGCTTGATGTCGCGGTGGATGATGCCCGCGCGGTGGCTGTAGTCGAGCGCCGAAAGCACGCCGCTGGTGATCTCCAGGGCACGCTCGGGCAGGATCTTGCGGCCCTCGCGCAGGATGTCGCGCAGCGTCCGGCCGGCGACGAACTCCATCACGATGTAGGGCTGGGCCACGTCGGAGCCGTCGGTCGACAGCTCCTCGCCGGTGTCGTAGACCGCCACGATGGCCGGGTGGTTCAGGGACGCCGAGGACTGGGCCTCCCGGCGGAACCGGGCCTGGAAGGTCGCGTCGCTGGCCAGGTCGGTGCGCAGCCGCTTGACCGCCACGACCCGTCCGAGCCGGGTGTCGATGCCCTTGCGGACCTCGGCCATCCCGCCGCGGCCGAGGAGCTCGCCGAGCTCGTAGCGTCCGCCGACCACGGTCGGCTGGGGGTTGCTCATCAGCGGGCGCTCCTTCCGTCGTTGCCGGGGGCGGGGGCGCGGCTGGCAGCGGCTGGCCCTGCCGCGCTCGGAGAGGTCGTGGGACCGGTCGGGGGCGCCTGCGACGCCGGGGCGGTCGTGGTCGTCGTCTGGGCCGGGGCGCTGCTCGACGAGGTCACCGGCGCGCTCGGCGAGGTCGAGGTCGCCGAGGGCGACGCCGTGGTGGGCGTCGAGGACGGAGTCGTCGTCGGGCTCGAGGAAGGCGTCGTGGTCGGGCTCGCCGACCTCGTGGGTGGCGCGGCGGTCGTCGGTGCCGCCTGTGTCGGCGAGGGCGAGTGGGGCTTGTGGGTGCGCGAGGGGTGCTTGGTGGGGTTGTCGGTCGGGTTCGCCTGGTCACCCTGGTTGGCGAAGACCAGGAAGCCGATCACGACCAGCGCGAGCACCACGACGCCGCCGAGCAGCAGCCAGAGGGCGCCACGGCGGCGCTTCGGCGGGCCCGCGTGGGACGGGCCGTCCACGGGGCCGGTGGTGGACGCGTCGGCCGCGCCCAGACCGGCGGCAGCCGCTGCACCCGACATCACCTGCGTGCTGCCGGTGTCGGTGGCCATGCTGCCGGGGGGCATCACGAGCGCGGTGGCGGCCGTGGCCGGGTCGCGCAGGGCCGCTGCGAACGCCGCGCCGTCGACGTACCGCTCGCCGGGCTCCTTGGCCATCGCCTTGCGGACGACGGCGGCGAGGTCTGCAGGCACCTCCGGCGGGAGCGGCGGCACCGGCTCGCGCAGGTGGGCCAGGGCGGTCGCGATCGGGGTGTCGGCGACGAACGGGCGCCGCCCGGCGAGGCACTCGAACGCGACGACCCCGAGGGCGTAGACGTCCGAGGCGGGGACCGCGGTGGTGCCGCGCGCCTGCTCGGGCGAGATGTACTGCGGGGTGCCCATCACCTGGCCGGTCTGGGTCAGTGCCATCCCCTCGGCGGCGCGCGCGATGCCGAAGTCGGTGATCTTGACCTCGCGATTGGGCGTGACCAGCAGGTTGGCCGGCTTGATGTCGCGGTGCACGATCCCGGCCGCGTGGGCGGCGCCGACGGCGGCGGCCGCCTGCGCGAGCAGGTCGCGGGCGACCTCGGGGTCCATCGGCTCGCCGGGGCGCAGCAGGTCAGACAGCGGCTGGCCGTCGACGAGCTCCATCACGAGATAGGGCCGGGGCGAACCCGACCCGTCCGACGAGATCCCCTCGCCGAAGTCGAAGACCGCCGCGATGCCCGGGTGGTGCAGCGAGCCGGCGTGGCGGGCCTCGGTCTCGAACCGGGAGCGGAACGACGCGTCGTCGGCGTACTCGTGCTTGAGCAGCTTGATGGCGACCTCGCGGCTGAGCACGGTGTCGGTCCCGCGCCAGACCTCGCCCATGCCGCCGGTCGCGATGCGCGAGTCCAGCCGGTAGCGCCGGGCGTCGTCGGCGAAGCCGAAGCCCTCAGCGTCCCCGTTGCTCACTGCTGGATCACCGCCTCCATCACGGCCTTGGCGATGGGAGCGCACAGCAGGCCGCCGGCGATCTCGCTGCGGGTCGTGCTGCTGGACTGCACCAGCACGGCGACGGCGACCTTCGGGTCGTCGGCGGGGGCGAAGGAGGTGAACCACGCGTACGGCGGGCGGGACGGCGTGCTCTGCGCGGTGCCGGTCTTGCCCGCGACCGCCACGCCCGGGATCTGGGGGCGGTGCCGGTGCCGTTCTGGACGACCGACTCCATCATCGTGGTCAGGTCGCGCGCGGTCTGCGAGGAGATCGCCTGCGAGAACTCCGACGGCTGGGTCTTGTCGAGCACGTCGAACTCCGGCGACTGCACCTCGTCGACGACGTAGGGCTTCATCACGGTGCCGCCGTTGGCGATGCCGGCCGAGACCATCGCCATCTGCAGCGGGGTGGCGGCCACGTCGTACTGGCCGATCGCGGAGAGGGCGGTGTACGGCGGTGCGAGGTCACCCTGCGGGAACCGGCTGATCGCCTGCGGCGAGAGGTCGTCGAGGTAGTGCTGGCCGAAGCCGAACTTCTCCGCCTGCGAGCGCAGCCGGTCGGCGCCGAGCTGCAGGCCGAGCCAGCCGAAGGTCACGTTGCACGACACGTCGAGCGCCTGCGTGAGCGTGATCTGGCTGCCGCCGCAGCTCGAGCCGTTCTCGTTGTGCAGGTCGTGCGTGGTCTGCGGGAGGTCGAGCGTGGTGCCTCCGGGGACCCGCGAGTCGGGGCTGTAGCTCCCGCTCTCGAGCGCGGCGGCGGCCGTGACCAGCTTGAACGTCGATCCCGGCGGCAGCACGGTCTGGATCGCCCGGTCGACCGTCGGCTGGGCCGGGTCCTTGTTGAGCTTGTCGTAGGCCTGGCTGACCTCCGAGAGGTCGTGGCTGGCCAGCTGGTTGGGGTCGTAGCTCGGCGTCGAGGCCAGCGCCAGGATCTTGCCGGTGGTGGGCTCGATCGCGACCACGGCGCCCTGCACGCCGGCGCCCAGCTGGGTGAGGCCGTTGAACGCCGCGGTCTGCGCCGCCGGGTTGATGGTCAGCTCGACGCTGCCACCCTTGGTGGCGTTGTTGCTGACCAGGTCGACCAGCTTGTTGACGAAGAGCAGCGAGTCGTCGCCGGAGAGCACCTCGTTCTGGGAGTGCTCGATGCCGGTCTGGCTGTAGTAGGAGAAGTAGCCCGTCAGCGGCGCGTACTTGAACGGCTGGGGGTACTTGCGCTGGAACTTGTACTGGTCGTTGCTGGGCACGCTCTGCGCGACCGGGTCGCGGCCGACCAGGATCGCCCCCCGCTCGCGGGAGTACGACGCGGCGATGACCCGGCGGTTGCGCGGATCCTTGTCCAGCGCTCCGGCCTTGTAGTACTGCAGGTAGGTCGCGTTGACCATCAGCGCGAGGAAGAGCAGCAGGCAGAAGATCGAGATCGTGCGGATCGGCTTGTTCATGGCGTGAGCTTCACCACCTGGGTGGTCTCGCTGTCGGCGGATTCGTCGGGACCGGAGAGGTCCGGGATGGGCCGCCGGGCCTGGTCGGAGATGCGGAGCAGCAACGCGATGATCACCCAGTTCGCGACGAGCGAGGACCCGCCGTAGGAGAGGAACGGTGTGGTGAGCCCGGTGAGCGGGATCAGGCTGGTGACGCCGCCGATGACGACGAACACCTGGAGCGCGAAGATCGCGGCCAGGCCGGTGGCCATCAGCTTGCCGAAGCCGTCGCGGCACACCAGGGCCGCGCGCAGCGCCCGCTCGACGATGAGGCCGTAGAGCAGGATCACGGCGATGACGGCGGTGAGGCCGAGCTCCTCGCCGATCGAGCTGATGATGAAGTCGGAGTTGGCGTAGGGCACCCGCTCGGGGCTCCCGCCGCCGAAGCCGCGGCCGATCAGGCCGCCCCAGCCCATCCCGAACATCGCCTCGACGGGCTGGAAGCTGCCGGGGCTCTTGTCGTAGTAGGTCATCGGGTGCAGCCAGACGTCGACGCGCAGGGTGACGTGGCTGATGAGCTTGTACGCCGCCAGCGCGCCGATCAGGAACAGGCCGCCGCCGACGATCAGCCACCCCGGCCGCTCGGTCGCGACGTACAGCGCGATCAGGAACAGGCCGAAGAACAGCAGGCTGGAGCCGAGGTCGTGCTGGAAGACCAGGATGCCGAGACTGATGAGCCACATCGCCAGGATCGGGCCGAGGTCGCGGCCGCGGGGCAGGTCGACGAAGAGCACCCGCCGTCCGGCCAGCGCGAGCGCCTCGCGGTGGAGCACCAGGTAGCCGGCGAAGGCGATCACCAGCAGCACCTTGGCGACCTCGCCGGGCTGGAAGCTGAACGGGCCGAGGTGGATCCAGATCCGCGCGCCGTTGATGGTGGCGCCGATGCCGGGGAGCATCGGCAGCAGGAGCAGCACGATCGCGGCGAGGCCGCTGGTGTAGGTGAACCGCTGCAGGACCCGGTGGTCGCGCAGCGCGAACAGGGTCCCGATGAACAGCAGCACGCCGAGCGTCATCCAGATCAGCTGCTGGCGGGCGAAGCCCGAGGGCGTCGCGTCGCTGCCGTCGGCCGCGTAGGCCAGGTCGAGACGGTGGATGACCGCGAGCCCGAGTCCGTTGAGCGCGGCCACGACCGGCAGCAGCACCGGGTCGGCGTACGGCGCGACGAAGCGGACCACCACGTGGCAGCCGATGACCAGCAGCGCGAGCCAGCCGCCGTACCCGACGATGTCGGCGGGCACCTCGCCCTGGACCCCGAGGCCGACCGCGGCGTAGGCGCCGATGCCGACGAACAGCGCCAGGATCAGCAGGAAGAGCTCGGCACCCCGGCGACCCGGGAGCCGGTGCACGAACCCGAGGAAGGAGCCGTTGCTCTGGGGCATGTCTCAGCTCCCCCCACCCGTGCCGGAGGCCAGCTGCTTGTTGGCGAGGTTGTCCACGGCCCGGCGGGCCGCGTCGAGGCTGCCGGCGTCGATGCCCTCGCGGACCTTGCCGGCGTCGAAGTCGGAGAGCTTGTCGACCCGCACGTCGGTCGTCTCGTACGGCGAGGACAGCGAGACGCCGGGCAGGTCGGCGTTCAGCCCGCGGAAGATCACCACGCTGCCGTCCTGCTCGCCGATGAAGTACTGCTGCTGGCTCCAGGAGTACGCCCCGGCCAGGGCGATCCAGCCGATGCCGATGACGACGATCGCGGCCAGCAGTCCCTTGAGCCACACGAACCGCCGGGGCGGCCGGGGCGCGTAGCGGGCCTGCTCGGGGTCGAGCGGGTCGTTGGAGATCGCGAACGGGACGTCGTCGGGGATCTCGGCGGCGACCGGCTCCAGCTCGCCGGTGTCGCCCGAGCGGTGCCCGCGGAAGAGGCTGCCCTTGGAGCTGCGGCTGCGTCGACGCAGCTCGGCGGCGGCGCCCACGAGGATCGGCTCGTCGGACTCGACGGGGGTGCTGCCGTCCACGACGTCGGCGACGATGCAGGTGACGTTGTCGGAGCTGCCGGCCTCGAGGCTCGCGCGCACCAGCTCGACCGCGGCGAAGTCGGGGCCGCCGGTGGAGAGGATGTCGGCCAGGCGGCCGTCGTCGAGCACGCCCGAGGCGCCGTCGCTGCAGAGCAGCACCCGGTCACCGGCGGCCAGGCCGATGTGGAAGAGGTCGGGCTCGGTCTCGTGGATCCCGTCGAGCGCCTTGAGGATCAGGTTGCGGTGCGGGTGGACGCGGGCGTCCTCCTCGGTGATGCGGCCCTCGTCGATGAGGCTCTGGACGAAGGTGTGGTCCTTGGTGAGCTGCGTGATCTCGCCGCTGCGGTAGAGGTAGGCGCGGCTGTCCCCGACGTGTCCCATCCCGAGCCGGGTGCCGTCGAAGAGCGCCACGGTGGCGGTGGTGCTGGTGCCGTTGAGAGAGGGGTCCTCGTCGACCAGCTCGCCGATCCGGTCGTGGGCGCGGTGGAGCGCGCCGGCGACCTGGCCGAGCAGGTCCTCGGTCGGCGGCTCGTCGAGCTTGCGCAGCTGCTGGATCGCGGTGGCGGAGGCGATGTCGCCGCGGGCGGCGCCACCGACGCCGTCGCAGACGGAGAGCAGCCACGGGCCGGCGTACCCGGAGTCCTGGTTGTCCTTGCGGACCCGGCCCACGTCGGAGATCGCGGCGAAGTGGAGCCGCAGCGGCGTGGTCGCCCTGAGGTCGGTCTCGGTGCTCGGCTGGGTCATGCGCGGCTACTTCCGCAGCTCGAGGATCGTCTTGCCGATGCGGACCTGGGTGCCGAGGGTGATCGTGGTGGGCTGGGTGATGCGCACGCTGCCGATGTAGGTGCCGTTGGTGGAGCCGAGGTCCTCGACGAACCACTGGTCGCCGGAGGCGGCGATCCGGGCGTGCCGCGTCGAGACGTAGTCGTCGTCGAGGCGGATCGCGGCGTCGTTGCCGCGCCCGATCAGGATCGGCGCCTGCTCGAGCTCGGCGCGCTCACCGGAGTTGGCGCCCTCGGTGACCAGCACGTGGGTCGGCGCCCCGCGCCGCCGCTTGGGCGGCTGCGCCTGCTTGGACTGCTTGCGGCTGCGGTCGGCTGCCCCACGCGCGGCCTCGGGCACACGCGCGCCGAACATGTCCGAGCGGATGACCGAGATGGCCGACAGCACGAAGATCCAGAGGATCGCCAGGTAGGCCACCCGGATCAGGAAGAGGGTGAGCTCAGACATCCGTCTCCTCCTCGATGACGTGGACCGTCATCGTGGTGTTGCCGATCTTGACGAGGCTGCCGTCACGCACGCCCGTGTGGGTGACCCGGTGGCCGTCCACCTGCATGCCGTTGGTCGATCCGAGGTCGCGCACCTCGATCCGGTGGTGCTCGCCCGGCTCGACGATGAACTCGATGTGCCGGCGGCTGACCCCGGGGTCGTTGATGCGGACGTCGGCCTCGGTGCCGCGGCCGACGACCAGGCCGGGGGGCTGCAGCGGGTGGCGGGTGCCGTTGATCTCCACGACCGCGCGGGCCCGGCCGACCTGGGTGGCGGTCGAGTGGCCGGTGACCCTGGCCTGTGCCCGGCTGCGGATGCGGAACCGGCCGGTGGTGAGGTCCTCGGCGGCCTCGAACTCGATCGTCACCGGGCCCGGAAACGTGTAGCCCTGCTGGTCGGCGTGCTCCTGCAGCTGCCGGACCAGCTCCTGACCCATCGCGGAGTCGTACGGCGAGAGGCGGTCGAGGTCGGTCTGCGCCAGCTCGACGTGGAAGTCGTTGGGGACCATGCGCCGGTCCCGGGAGAGGATCTGGGCGTTGTTGTCGCACTCGCGCTGGAGCGCGGCCGAGATCTCGACCGGCTGCACCGCGGAGCGGAACGCTCGCGCGAAGGCGCCGGAGATCATCTCCTCCAGCTTGTGCTCGAACCGTGACAGTCCGCTCACGCTGCCCGCCTCCCTTCGTCCTCGGCCGAGCCGGCCGCCTCGACCACGGCAGGCCGACGAGCCCAGCCTGCTCGGCGGGTTCGCGACCGATCGTAACGGGGCCGGCACAGGCGGTGGTGCAGGGCCCTCGGGCCGGTTTGGGAATGTCGAGGACGCTGGGATAACGTGAGCGCCGCATCACGCGCGAGTGGCGGAATAGGCAGACGCGCACGGTTCAGGTCCGTGTGTCCGAAAGGACGTGGGGGTTCAACTCCCCCCTCGCGCACGTGTGACGAGGACCCCGGCTCCGGCCGGGGTCCTCGTGCATTTCCACGGTGCTGCTGGTTCAACGGTGCTGCCGGTTCAGCCCTGGACGGGGAGGGTCGTCCCGCTGGAGCCGACGCCCTGCTGGTAGGTCACGGCGAGGTCCGCCTCCTTCGTCCCCGGCGGGAGCTGCGGCAGCGTCAGCTTGGCGGTCTCGTTCTCGGCGAGGTGGAAGGGCACCGATCCCAGCTTCTTGCCGTGGGTGGTGACCTCGATCGAGCCGACGCACCCGTCGGCGCCGGTGCCGCACAGCGCGGCCACCGTGGCCCGCCCCTGTGGGTCGGGGGTCAGCGCCGTGGTGGTGATCGTCAGCGCCGAGGGGAATGTCACGCCGGTGGGCTCGTTCGACGAGCCCGGGTCGAAGCACGCGTCGAACTCGTACGCCGGGTTGTTGACCGTGCGGCCCTGCTTGTCGGTGATGGTCTGGAACCCCACCAGCGTGCTCGGGCTGCCGGCGGTGTAGCAGTCGTTGCTGTGCACGTTGAGCTCGAACTTCCCGTAGCCGGTCGTGGGCATGGGGTTGCTGGGGTCGTGGAAGCTCATCAGGCAGTTCCAGCTCGACCCGGGGCCGACGTTGCTGCCGCCGTTGTCGCACATCGCCTTCGCGTGCAGCGAGGCGGGCGTCACGCCACGGTGCCCGAGGAGCCGGGCCTGCTGGCTGTAGACCTGTGAGAACGACGCGGTCAGCGACCGCTCGAGCCGGGCGCTGGTCACGGTGCTGCCGCCGCCGGTGGCGACTGCGACGGAGCCCAGGCCCGCGAGGACGAGCAGGACGACCGCGGCGGTGATGATGGAGCGTCGCATGTCAGCCTCCTGTGATGTCGCGACGGCGGAGCAGGGCGAACGAGACGGCCAGGGTGACCGCCGCCCACGCCCCGGTGGTGAGAAGGCCCTCGACGAGCGGCCCGGTGAAGCGGGGCGCGCTGAGCAGGCCGTGCCAGGCTTCGTACGGCGTGGTCAGCAGGAAGGGCCGCAGGGCCTCGACGCCGCCCATCGCACCGACGAGCTGCATCACCATGCCGATGACGACGGGTGCGGCGATGCCGACGGCGGAGCTGCGCGACCAGACGGAGAGCAGGATCGCCAGGCAGGCGAACCCGATCGTGGGCGGGATCGTGGTCAGCCAGCTCGCGCCGACCAGCTTCAGCGCCGTCGAGGGGGCGATCAGCTGGCCGCCCAGGCCGGTCAGGGCCTGGTGCCCTCCGACGAGGACGCTGCTCGCGATCGTGGAGGCCGAGAGCACCAGCAGGGTGAGCACGGCGAAGCCCACGGCCGTCACCGTCTTCGCCGTGAACAGCTGTGCCCTGCTCGCGGAGCGGGTGAGGACGGTCTTCCAGGTGCCGTGCGTGTCCTCGCTCGAGAAGATGTCACCGGCCACCACGGCGATCAGCAGCGGCAGCACCCACTGGGCGGCGAAGCCGAGGATCAGCAGCGAGAGCGCGAACCCGTTGGTCGTGGCGTAGCGGCCGAACAGGGTGTCCTTCGGTGGTCGCCCCTGCGCGTGGATCACCAGCGCGATCGGAACGGGTCCGAGGAGCGCACCCAGCAGGACGGCCTTGGTGCGGTGCTGGGCGCGCAGCTTGCGCAGCTCCCACCGGATCGTGGCGCCGAGGCCGGGACGGCCGGGCGTGCCGGCCTTCACGGGTGCGGTGGTCGGCAACGTCGAGGTCGCGGTCATGCGGCCACCTCCTGGTCGGTGAGCATGAAGAAGAGCGCCTCGAGCGGCGTTCGGGTGGGGGTGAAGACCCGCAGCACGATGCCCGAGCGGACCACGTCGGCGACGTACGCCGCGACCGCGGCCTCCTGGCCGACGACGGTGAGCCCGTCGGCGGCCTCCTGGCCGACGACGGTGAGCCCGTCCTCGGCCCGCTCGACCTCGATGCCGGGGTGGTCGGCTGCCAGCGCACGGGCTCCCGCGTTGTCGTTGGTGTCGAGCAGGTGTCCCGGGTCGGGGGCCATGGCCCGCAGGTCGGTGATGCTGCCGTGGTAGGCCACGCCGCCGCGGTTCATGATCGTGACGTTGTCGCAGATCTCCTCGACCTCGTCCATGTTGTGCGAGCTCAGGAGCACGGTCAGCCCGCTGGCGGCCAGCCGCTTGACCAGCGCGCGCATGTCGCGGATGCCGGCGGGGTCCAGTCCGTTGGCGGGCTCGTCGAGGACCAGCAGCCGCGGCTCGCGGAGCAGGCTCGCCGCCACGCCGAGGCGCTGGCGCATGCCGTAGGAGTAGCCGCCGACCTTGCGGTCGGCCCGGTCGGTGAGGTCGACGACCTCGAGGACCTCCTCGACGAGGCCGGGGCGGGCGCCGCCGTCGAGCAGCGCAAGGCCCTCGAGGTTCTGCCGGCCGGTGAGGTAGGGGTAGAAGCCGGGGGACTCGATGAAGCCGGCGACCCCGTCGAGGACACCGACACCGTCCGAGTCCCAGGACTTGTCGAAGACGCGGATGGTCCCGGCGTCAGGGCGGATCAGGCCGAAGAGCATCCGCAGGAAGGTCGTCTTGCCCGCACCGTTGGGCCCGAGCACGCCGTACACCTCCCCGGGTGCCACCTGGATGGTCACGTCGTCCACCGCGCGGACCTGCCCGAAGGCCTTGGTCACGCCCACGGCGTCGACTGCGAGCTGTGTGGTCATGGGCGGACGTTAGGCGGTGTTGCATGAGGGGACGATGAAGCCGCGCGCGGCTCGTGTGGCGGGCGCGACAGGCAACCGCGTTTCCGGCTTGATCGGCCGGGTACGCATGGTCCATGGCCTCCAACACCACCCTGCACTTCACCACCCCCGGCATCGACGAGAAGGACGCGGTCCGCGTCGTGGAGCTGCTCCAGGGCCGGCTGCACGCCGCCAACGACCTCCACCTGACCCTCAAGCACGTCCACTGGAACGTCGTCGGCCCGCACTTCATCTCGGTGCACGAGATGATCGACCCCCAGGTCGAGGCCGTGCGTGGCTTCGCCGACGACCTCGCCGAGCGGATCGCCACCCTCGGTGGCTCGCCCAAGGGCACTCCGGGCGCGCTGGTCGCCGAGCGCTCCTGGGACGAGTACAGCCTCGGTCGCGCCACCACCCAGGAGCACCTCGGCGCGCTCGACCTCGTCTACCAGGGCGTGATCACCAGCTACCGCGCCGGGATCAAGGAGCTCGACGAGCTCGACCTGGTCACCCAGGACATGTTCATCGCCCAGACCGAGCAGCTCGAGCTCTTCCACTGGTTCGTCCGCGCGCACCTCGAGGACAAGGGCGGCCACCTCTCCACCGAGGGCGCGACGTCCGAGTCGGCGGCCGCGCGGGCCGCCGACTGAGCCGGCTCAGGCCTTCGGGACGGGCATCCCGCCGCGGGTGACCAGGAAGTACTCCCCGATCATGTCGCCGAGCAGGGCACCCGCCGTGATGTCGCTGGGCACGTGCCCGGCCATGTAGACGCGCGACCAGGTGATCTCGCCCAGCATCCACCGGTAGTCCGAGGCCCGTGCGGTCGGTCTGCATGAGGTACGTCGTCGCGGCGCCTCCCTCGGCGGCGTGCGAGGACGGGTAGGAGCACGGGCACACGTCGCCCGGGTTGACCGTCTTGTCGGTCCGCAGCGAGGGATCGACGACGTACGGCGCCGACTGCTGGTCCCTGGTGCCGAGGGTGTCGGCGACGTCCTTGGCCATCTTCATGGCGTCGTCGACGTGGTTCTTCAGCGCGTCGCCGGCGGTGCCGGGCAGCATCTCGGCCTGGTCGTGGGCGGCCAGCTGCCACACGTCGTTCTTGCCGTAGGCCTCCAGCCAGGTCGCGGCCGCGACGCCGGCGCTGGTGCGGGTCCTGTCGATCGCCTGCACCTGCTTGATCTCCTTGGCGCGGCGCGCGGGCGACGGGGGCTTCGGGAGGGTCTGCTCGAGCCAGGACACGAAGGCCGCGTCGTCGGCGGTGGAGCCGTGCTGCTGCCACCAGTCGGCCATCAGCCGCCTGGCCCGGGCCGGCTGGGCGTCGACCCGGTGCTCGATCGGCCGGATGGCCGAGTCGGAGAACAGCGTGGGCGGCGGGTCGGCCTCGATCCGGTCCTTCGCCGAGGTGTTGACGAAGGTGTCGTACGCCCACGGCGCGACCGCCCCGCCGAGGACGGCGAGGACCGCGACCACGGCGACGACGGTGAACCTTCGGCGTCGCCGCGGCCGGCGCGTGACGCCGGTCGTCGCGCCGCCCCCGGTGCCGGGGCCGGTCCGCTGGGTCTCGGGTGCCGAGGTGTCGGTGCTCGTGGTCATGCCGTGGCCTCCTCGAGGTGCAGCTGGTGCCCGCGCAGCCGGCGGACGTCGTTGTCGGGGATGTCGTCGCGCAGCAGCGACGCCGCGGACACGTACTTGGAGAAGGAGCGCGGCCGCGCACCCAGGGAGCCGAGCAGTGCGTCCGCCGACGAGGGCCGCAACCCGCCCTTGGTCTCCACCAGCACCCCACTCCTCGTCGACCCACACCCGGCCGCCGTCGAGCGTGCAGTCCACGCCCCAGTCGAGGGTGACCCGCAGCGAGGCGTCGGTGTCGGCGAGCGTCAGCCGCTGGTAGTCCACCCGCATCGACGGCACCAGGGAGGACACGTCGACGTCGACACCGCGCTCGACAGGACGCCGGTGGCGAACGCCGCCTCGTCGGAGCCGAGCAGGCCGTGCTGGTCGGGGCGGCTGGCGGTGACGCTCTTGTGGGTCCGCCGCGGCCGTCGCGGGTCTTCACCTCGAAGCGGCAGAGCTGGTCCTCGACGTACATCCGGCTGCGCACCTTCCAGCGCCGGCGCCGCTGCTGCACGTGGTCGCGGCAGGCGTCGAGGCGCGGGGTGTCGAAGTAGACCGAGCAGTACGACGTGGTGCGGCGCTCGTCGATGGCGAGCACCCGGAACGACGCGGGCAGGCCGGCCAGGAACGACTCGGCGACCGCCGGTCGACGAGGTACTTGCGGTCCACGCGGGTCAGGTTCGCCGCCTCGGCGACGACCTCGTCGAGGCCGACGGTGGCCCGGTCCGAGACGTCCAGCGGGTCAGGAGCGGAGGAAGGGCGCTCAGCGGGCATCGGCGGCGGCCTCGCTCTCGGCGGCGTCGGCGCGGGCCGTCACGGTCTGGGCGTCGTTCCACGCCCACCAGGTGTCCTCGACCGTCACGCGCACCCGGACCCGGGTGGTGTCGCGGACGAAGTCGACCTCGTCGACGGTCAGCCCGACCGGCTCGAGGCCCGTCCGCTCGCGGACCGCGGCGGTCACCGCGTCGGAGTCGGTGAGGGCCCGGTCGAGGGTGATCCGCATGATCCGCGTCGGCCGGGTGACCCGGGACTCGTCGGTGAGCCAGATCGCCACCAGCAGCACCACGTCGAGGGCGACGACGATCGCGAAGTTGCGCTCCGGGAGGCCGTTGACCAGCGCCAGGATCAGGGCCACGAAGGTGTAGGCGACGTCCTTGAGCGTGAAGGCCGCGCTGCGCAGCCGGACCAGGCTGAGCAGGCCGAACAGCCCGAAGCCGATGCCGGTCGGGAAGTCGCCGGCGCCGATCGCCGACACGGCCGCGAAGAGGCCGATGTTCAGGGCGGTGAAGACGAGCGTCATCTCGGGGGCGGCCGCGCGGCGTCGGTAGAGCACGCCGACGAGCACCAGCATCGACAGCACGTCCAGACCGAGGCGGGCGGGACCTCCGAGGTTGCCGAGCACGCTCGACAGGAGGTTCGAGAGCATGGAGAACACCTTTCGCGGGACGGAACGGCGGCCACGCTATGAACGGAACGTGAAGTGCCGATGAAGTCCGGCTCAGGTGGTGGGGAGCAGCACCGTGACGGTCATCTCACCGCCGTGGTCGCAGGGGATCTCCTCGGCAGCAGGCGCGGCGCCGTACTGCTGGTGGTGTCCGGACGAGCAGAGCCGCAGCTGCCCGCCGGCCCGGGTGACCAGGCTCTCCACCAGTGACAGCCCCAGGCCGAACCCCTCGCGGGACCGGGAGCTCGCGGCCCGGGTGAAGCGGCGGGTGGCCGTGGCGAGCAGCTCGGCGTCCATCCCGGGGCCGGCGTCGGTCACGCGCAGCCGGCCCCACTCGCCGACCCGGTCGACCGCCACGGCGACCGGGGCCGCGCCGTGCTTGACGGCGTTGTCGAGGAGGTTGCCGACCAGCTGCCCGGCGGCCGCCTCGGACAGGGGGACCGGCGCCGGCGCGGTGGTGATGGTGATCGCGGACCGGCCGCGACCCGTGGCACGGGCGAGCGCGTTGCGTCGGGCGACCTCGGCGGCGGCGACCGGCGCCAGGTCGCAGCCGACCTCGTCGATCCGGGCGTCGTGGCCGACCTCGAGGAGGTGCTCGGCCAGCTTCACGAGGCGTACGACGTCGGTCTCGATCTCGGCGAGGACCGCCTCGTGCTCGGCCACCGAGCGGGTGCGCCGCCGGGCCAGCTGGAGGCGCGTGGTGAGCAGGGTCAGCGGGGTCCGCAGCTCGTGGCTGGCGTCGTTGACGAAGCGCCGCTCGCGCTCGACGGCCTCCTCCAGCGCGTCGAGCATGGCGTTGAGGGTGTCACCGAGCCGGGTCACCTCGTCGTGGCGACCCGGCGGCACCTCGAGCCGGACCCCCGACGCGCCCGCGACGATGTCGGCGGCCTGGGCGCGGTAGCGCTCGACGGGGCGCAGCGCGAAGCGGGCCAGCAGGTCGCCGACGACGGCCGTGGCCAGCAGTGCGCCGAGGCCGGCGGCCGCGAGCTGGGCCAGCAGCTCGAGCAGCGCCTCGTCGCGGTGGTCGCGGCGGACCGCGACCACGAGGACGGCCGCCTTCTGGCCCGCGGCGTCCTGCCCGGCCGCGCCGGGCAGCGGCGTGGCGTAGACCCGCAGCGGGTCCCGGGTGGTGGGCAGCAGCGCGCCGATGTCCTGCCGCACCGGCCCGTCCAGGGCGGTGTGCACCGTCCGGGGGGACACCAGGGCCCGGCCGTTGAGCGTGGGGCTGGCCGCGAGGACGTGCCCGTCCCGGTCGAGGACCTGGTAGAGCTCGCTGCCCACGACCTGGCTCACGTCGGGCACCAGCTGGCCGTTCGGCCTGATCAGGGGGGTGAGCAGCCGGGTGTCCGCGGACAGGTCGCCGTTGAGCTGCCGGTCCAGCGCGAACTGCACGCGCCAGTAGACGAACGCCCCCCGCGCGTGAGCACGAGCAGCATGGTCGCCGAGAAGCCGGCCACCAGCCGGACCCGCAGCGGAAGCCTCGCCACCCGGCGCCGCAGGCGGGTGGTGCGCGGGGGCCGGTCGGTCACGGGGCGGGGTCGATCCGGTAGCCGGCGCCGCGCAGCGTGGTGATCGTGCTCGTCCCGAACGGCCGGTCGATCTTGGCCCGCAGGCCGGCCACGTGGACGTCGATGACGTTGCTGCGCAGGTCGGTCTCGCCGTCCCAGACCTCGTCGAGGATGGTGAACCGGGTGACCAGGCGCCCGGCGCGCTCCATGAGCAGCCGCAGGATGTCGAACTCGCGGGCGGACAGCTCGATCTCCACCTCGCCCCGCGTGGTGCGGCGGGAGGCCGGGTCGAGCACCAGGTCGCCCACCCGCAGCGGCTGCTCGTCGTCCCCGGCCGCCCGCCGGTGCAGGGCCCGCAGCCGGGCGATCAGCTCGTCGAGGTCGAACGGCTTGACCAGGTAGTCGTCGGCGCCGGCCTCCAGCCCCGCCACGCGGTCGGGCACCGTGGTCCGGGCGGTGAGCATCAGCACCGGCGTGCGGACCCCCGCCTCGCGCAGCCGCCGGCAGACGGTCACGCCCTCCAGCCCCGGGAGCATCCAGTCGAGCAGGAGAACGTCGTACGCCGTCTCGCCCAGGGCGGCGCTGTAGGCCGCGCGGCCGTCGCCCACGACCTCGACCTGCCAGCCGGCCTCGGTGAGGGACTGGTCGAGGAGTGCCGCGAGCCGGGGCTCGTCCTCGGCGACGAGCACCCTCACGGCGCTGCCTGCTGGGTCACGGCTCGACGGTAGCGTCCGGACCGTGAGGGTCCGATGAAGACGACGCCCGCGAGAGCGACGCTCCCGGTGTGGTCGCCGTGGCGCACGGTGATCTGGTTCGGCATCGTCAGCCTGTCCGCCGACATGGTCTACGAGGGTGCCCGCTCCATCACCGGGCCCTACCTCGCCTCGCTCGGGGCCTCGGCCCTGGTCGTCGGGGTGGTCACCGGCGCCGGCGAGGCCGCCGCGCTCGTGCTGCGCCTGGTGTTCGGTCCGCTCGCCGACCGCAGCGGCGCCTACTGGCCGCTGACGATCGTGGGCTACGGGATGACCGCGGTGTGCGTGCCGCTGATGGCGGTCGCCCCGTTCCTCGGCGGCGTGGGCCTCGCCTTCGGGGCCACGATGGTGCTCCTGGAGCGGACCGGCAAGGCCGTGCGGAGCCCCTCGAAGTCGGCCCTGCTCGCCCACGCCGCCCGCTCCGTCGGGCGCGGCAAGGGCTTCGCGGTCCACAAGGCGCTCGACCAGGTCGGGGCGTTCGCGGGGCCGCTGCTGGTGGCCGGCGTGGTCGCCCTGACGACGCACACCTGGGCCGGCCTGGCGGCGCTCGCGGTCCCTGCGGTCGCCGCGATGGTGCTGCTCGCCGTGATCCGGGTGCGGGTGCCCGACATGCGGGTGTACGACGCCCCCGAGCCCGCCTCGCTCGAGACCGGGTCCGGCGAGGCCGACGTGGCGCTCGACGTCCCGGCCCCGCCGGCGGGCGCGGCTCCGACGTCGACAGCGGTCGCCGCCGGGCGGCACCGGCTGCCGCGCGAGTTCCACCTGTTCGCGCTGTCGTGCGCGGCCAGCACCCTGGGACTGATGACGTTCGGCCTGATCGGCTTCCACCTCAGCGACGCCGGGCTGGTCCGGCCGGCGCTGGTGCCGGTGGTCTACGCGGTCGCGATGGCGGTCGAGGCGGTCTCGGCGCTGGCGACCGGGCTCCGGTACGACCGGGTCGGTCCGCGGGTGCTGCTGGTGCTGCCGTTCCTGGTGGCGCTGGTGCCGCTGCTCGCGCTGGCGAACCAGCTGGCGGTGGCCCTGGTCGGCGTCCTGATCTGGGGGGCCGCAGTGGGCGTGCAGGACTCGACGGTCAAGGCCCTGGTGGCTGACCTGGTGCCCGCGCCGCGGCTGGCGACGGCGTACGGCGTGTTCGCGGCCTGGCAGGGTGCGGCAGCGCTGGCCGGTGGCCTGCTCGCGGGAGCGCTCTACGGCGGCGGCCGGTGGGACCTGGTCGTGGTCCTCGGCGCCTGCCAGGTGGCGTCGCTGGTGCTGCTGGTCGTGGTGCTCAGGCGGCGAGACGGGTGAGGTCGCGGTCGGCTGTGTCGCCCGAGGTGCCGGCCTCGGTGTCGGTGCCCAGGCGGACCGCCCGCCGCGCCGGCGCGCTGTAGGCGAGGAGCACGACGACCATGAGGATCGGCACGAGAAGCGTGAAGCCCATGGCACTTGCGGTGAACACGGCGACGAACGACATCTCGGGTCTGCTCCTCGGTTTTCGGGCCGGCCGGTCTGAACGGTCGAGCCGGCTGTGCGTAACAGGTACGTGCTCGAAATGCGCCCTGCTGAAACATGTTCCGCGCAACTTTCTCGCGGTGAGCCTGGTCACGGCCGGCTGACCAACCCTTTGCCACACTCGAGGACATGCCGACCCTCTCGGACTTCTCCGTCCGCAGCATCCACGGCGAACAGGTCGACCTCGGGGACTACTCCGGTCAGGTCGTCCTGGTCGTCAACACCGCCTCCCAGTGCGGGTTCACCCCGCAGTACCAGGGGCTGCAGGAGCTCCACGACGCGTACGCCGCACGCGGCTTCAGCGTGCTGGGCTTCCCGTGCGACCAGTTCGGTGGCCAGGAGCCGGGGACCGAGGCCGAGATCGCCGCGTTCTGCGAGCGCAACTTCGGGGTCTCCTTCCCGCTGTTCGCCAAGGTCGAGGTCAACGGCGCCGGGGCGGACCCGCTCTTCGCGTGGCTGCGCTCGGAGAAGGGCGGCCTGCTCGGCAGCCGCATCAAGTGGAACTTCACCAAGTTCCTGGTCGACCACCGTGGCCGCGTGCTGAAGCGCTACGGGCCCACCACCGCACCCGAGAAGATCGCCGCCGACATCGAGTCGGCGCTCGAGCGGACCGGCGAGGAGGCGGCTTGAACCGCTTCGCCGCGCGCACCGACGCCCAGGCCGTGGTGCGGGCCGGACGCGACGAGATCTGGGCGGCACTGACGGACCCGGCCCTGGTGGCCCGGATGACACCGTTCGTGAAGAGCATCGAGGCCGACGGGGAGCACTGGCTCTGGGAGATGACGAGCCTGGAGGTGCTCGGCGTCGGCGTCGCCTCGGCGTTCACCGAGCGGATGACCTTCACCGACCTCGAGCGCATCGAGTTCCGCCACGACCCGCCCGCCGGGAAGCAGGAGCGGACCGGGGTGCACGGCTGGTACGACCTCACCGACGCCGACGGGGGCACCCACCTGGCCACCAGCCTCGAGGTGTCCGTCGAGCTGCCCCTGCCCCGGGTCTCGGGCCCGGCCGTCAGGACCACCATGAAGGGCGTGATGGCGACGATGGGCCAGCGCTTCTCCCACAACCTGCTCGACCACCTCGGCGTCGCCCGCTGAGCCCCGCCCGGGGTGCGGTGTGGGTTCGGTGTGGGTGCGGGCTGGGTGCGGCGTTTCGGTCGTTGCGGTCGCAGGTGACTTGAACGTAACCACGGGCTCGGAGGATGGTTCGACCATGGCCGCCACCACCTCGTCGTACTCGATCACCATGCGCCTGCACACCGCGCCCGACCACGGAGTGGTGGGAGCGGTCGCCACGGCGATCGCGCAGGCCGGCGGGATCGTGACCGCCATCGACGTCGCGGAGTCGAGCCACGAGCGGCTCGTCGTCGACGTGACCTGCTCGGCCAGCGACGCCGACCACGCCCACGAGCTCGAGCAGGCGGTCGACCTGGTCGCGGGGGTGCACGTCTACAAGACCAGCGACCGGACCTTCCTGCTGCACCTCGGCGGCAAGATCGAGGTCTCCTCCAAGGTCCCGCTGCGCAACCGCGACGACCTGTCGATGGCCTACACCCCGGGCGTGGGCCGGGTGAGCATGGCGATCGCCGAGCACCCCGAGGACGTGTGGCGGCTGACGACGAAGGGCAACACGGTCGCGGTGGTGACCGACGGCTCGGCCGTCCTCGGCCTGGGCAACATCGGCCCCGGCGCGGCGATGCCGGTGATGGAGGGCAAGGCCGCGCTGTTCAAGCGCTTCGCCGACATCGACGCCTGGCCGATCTGCCTCGACACCCAGGACACCGACGAGATCGTCCGCGCCGTCGAGATGATCGCGCCGGGCTTCGGCGGCATCAACCTCGAGGACATCGCCGCCCCGCGCTGCTTCGAGATCGAGCGCCGGCTGCGCGAGAGCCTCGACATCCCGGTCTTCCACGACGACCAGCACGGCACCGCGATCGTGGTGCTCGCCGCGCTGACCAACGCGCTGCGCGTGGTGAAGAAGGACCTCCCCGCCGTGCGGATCGTGGTGTCCGGCGGCGGCGCGGCCGGCACGGCCATCGTCACGCTGCTGCTCGCCGCGGGCGTCACCGACGTGGTGGTCGTCGACCGAGCCGGTGCGCTCTCCGCGGACGACGACAGCCTCGCGCCCGCCCACCTGGAGCTCGCGAAGGCCACCAACCCGCGCCGGGTGCGCGGCGACCTGCAGACCGTGCTCGCCGACGCGGACGTCTTCATCGGCGTCAGCGCCCCGAAGATCCTCAAGGCCGAGTGGATCAAGGACATGGCCGACGACGCGGTCGTCTTCGCGCTGGCCAACCCGGACCCGGAGGTCGACCCGGCCGAGGCCGAGAAGTACGCCGCGGTCGTGGCCAGCGGGCGCTCTGACTACCCCAACCAGATCAACAACGTGCTGGCCTTCCCCGGCGTCTTCCGCGGCCTGCTGGACGCCCGGGCCCACGAGATCACCGTCGAGATGCTGCTGCGCGCGGCCAGGGCGATCGCGCACGTGGTCAAGGACGACGAGCTCAACCCCAACTTCATCATCCCGACGGTCTTCCACCCCGACGTGCCGAAGGCGGTCGCGGCGGCCATCCGCGGCACCGCCGACTGAGCCGCGCGCACTGAGGTGCGCGAACTGAGTGACCGGGGGCCGATACTGGCGCCATGCCCTCGTTCGCACACACCGAGACCGTCGCCGCCTCCCCCGAGGCCGTGTTCGCCATCCTCGACGACACCGACCGTACCCCCGAGTGGCTCTCGCGCTGCACGGGGATCGACAAGCTGACCGAGGGGCCGAACCAGGCGGGGACCAAGCTCCGCTACCACTACCAGCAGGGTGGCCGGTCAGGGACGATGGACGGGGCGATCGCTGCTCGGGAGGCCGGCCGGCACCTGACGATGCACTTCGTCGACAAGACGATGGACGTGACCATCGACTTCCGGACCGCGGCCATGGGCGAGCAGACCTCGCTCACCCACGAGATCGACATCCGCACCCACGGCTTCGGCAAGCTCCTCACGCCCATGATCAAGCGCTCGCTGCCGAAGCAGACGCTCGACGCGATGACCCGGCTGAAGGCGCTGGCCGAGGCGCAGGCCTGAGCGAGGTCAGCCCTTGCCCGACTCCTCCCAGGCGTAGAGCGCGGCCCCGACCGCCCCGGCGTGGTTGCGCAGGGTGGCGGGCACGATCTCGGTGTCGATGTCGAGCAGGGGCAGGAACTCGCCCGCCTTCTTGCTGACCCCGCCGCCGACCACGAACAGCTCGGGGGAGAAGAGCCGCTCCAGCTCGCGGTAGTACTTCGTGAGCCGCTTGGCCCACTTCTCCCACGAGAGGTCCTCGGCCTCGCGCACGCTGTTGGCCGCGCGCGTCTCGGCGGCGTGGCCGTCGACCTCGAGGTGGCCGAGCTCGGAGTTGGGCACCAGCACCCCGTCGTACACAAGGGCGGAGCCGATGCCGGTGCCGAGCGTGGTGACGATGACCAGGCCGCTGCGGCCCTTCGCCGCGCCGTACCGCACCTCGGCGAGGCCGGCGGCGTCGGCGTCGTTGACCACGTGCACGTCGCGGCCGGTGGCCTCGGTGAATAGGGCGTCGGCGTCGGCGCCGAGCCAGCCCTTGTCGATGTTGGCGGCCGAGTGGACCACCCCGTGACGGACCACGCCGGGCACGGTCACGCCGACCGGGCCGTGACAGTCGGGGAACTTCGTGAGCAGCTCCGCGAACACCTCGGCCACGGCATCGGGCTTGGAGGGCTGCGGAGTGGGGATCCGGACGCGGTCGGCGGTGAAGTCGCCCTGCTCGACGTCCACGGGCGCGCCCTTGATGCCCGAGCCGCCGAAGTCGATGCCCACGGGGTGGTCGCTGGTCGTCATCCTCCCAATCTCGTGGTTCCGGGGGGACCAAAGCAACTGTCGCGGCGGGTGAGGTCGTGCTTGCCTGATCGCGTCGGCCCCGCGCGGGGCCGGGAGGAGGGGTTCACGATGTCCGCCAAGCACCTCGCCGCCGCGCTTGCGGCGGCAGCGATCGCCCTGTCGGGGCTGGTCTCGAGCGGCACGTCCACCGCGGCGGGCGCCGCTCCGGCCGCGACCCGGGCGGCCCCCGCCTGCACGAACGCGTTGCTGACGGTGACCAAGGGCAGGCTCGAAGGCGCGGCCGGCTCGCGCTTCCAGACGGTCCGGGTGACCAACTCGTCTGCCCACGCGTGCTCCACCCCGGGGTGGACCCGCTACCACTTCCTCAACCGGACCGGCCTGATCGGCTTCCGCTCTGCGCGCAACCCCGGCTTCGACCCGAGCAAGGCACCCGTGGTGATCCACGCCAGCCAGACCGTGCGCTCGGTCCTGTCCTGGGTCGACCCGGGTCCGGTCCCGGCGGCGCAGTGCCACGCCCGGCACGCCACCGGCTTCCGGGTGCGGCTCGCCGGCATCCCCGGCTTCCACCGCCTGCCGCTGGACGCGATGGTCTGCACGACGAAGAAGTTCCGCCCGCACGGCACCCGGCTCTCCCACTGAGCCCCGGCCCTCGACCTGTCCCTGACCGGAGTTTACAAACCACACCCTCTTGTCAATGAGGTTTACAAACCCTATGGTCGTGTAAACCTCTCGGCAGGAAGGTCACGTGATGACACCGACGACCCCCGTGACAAGAACCGTCACCAGCAGCACCGTCGCGAACAGCACCGTCCCGAGCGGCTCGACCGAGCTGTGGAAGGACAGGAAGCGCTACCTGTGGCTGATCGGCCTGGTCGTGCCGTCGCTGGCCTTCATCGGCTACGGGATGTGGGCGCTCACCGGGTGGGGGGTGTGGTTCTGGATCGGCCCGATCGTGATCCTGGTCGTCGTACCCGCCATCGACCTGGTCGCCGGCCTCGACCGCTCCAACCCGCCGGACGACGTGATCGAGGCGCTGGAGAAGGACCGCTACTACCGGTGGATCACCTACCTCTTCCTGCCGATCCAGTACGCCGGCTTCCTCGGCGCGATGTGGCTGATCGGTCACGGCGGGATGGGCGGCTCCGACCTCTCGACGCTGGACAAGCTGGGCCTGGCCGTCTCCATCGGCTGCATCGGCGGGATCGGCATCAACACCGCCCACGAGCTCGGCCACAAGCGGGAGAGCCACGAGCGCTGGCTGTCCAAGATCGCCCTGGCGCAGAGCTTCTACGGCCACTTCTACATCGAGCACAACCGCGGCCACCACGTGCGCGTCGCCACCCCCGAGGACCCGGCCAGCAGCCGGGTGGGCGAGAACTTCTACCAGTTCTGGCCGCGCACGGTCCTCGGCTCGCTGCGCAGCGCGTGGAACCTCGAGAAGCGCCGCTACGCCCGCCGCAAGCAGCACCCGTTCCGCCTCGGCAACGACGTGCTCAACGCCTGGGTGATGTCGGCGGTGCTGTGGGGCGCCCTGGTCGCGTGGCTGGGGGTCGGGATCCTGCCGTACCTCGTGGTCCAGGCCGTCGTCGGCTTCTCCCTGCTCGAGGTCGTCAACTACATGGAGCACTACGGGATGCTCCGTCAGAAGGTCGGCGTCGGCGAGCGGCAGCGCTACGAGCGCGTCGACCCTTCCCACTCGTGGAACTCCAACAACATCGCCACCAACGTGCTGCTCTACCACCTGCAGCGCCACAGCGACCACCACGCCAACCCCACCCGGCGCTACCAGACGCTGCGTGACTTCGAGGAGTCCCCGGTGCTGCCGACCGGCTACGCCGGGATGATCGTGCTTGCGATCGTGCCCGCGATCTGGCGACGCGTGATGGACCCGCGGGTGCTCGCGCACTTCGACGGCGACCTGAGCCGCGCCAACCTGAGCCCTCGCAAGCGCGACCGGATCCTCGCGGCCTACCCGCCGCCGGCTTCCGGTTCTGCCGTGGGCGGCGGCACGGACGCCGCTTCGGGAGTCGCCGTCGACGAGGTGATGGCGGCGCGCTGCCCCGGCTGTGACTACGTGTACGACGTCACTGCCGGCGACGAGCACGAGGGGTTTGCCGCCGGGACCGCGTGGGCGGACATCCCGGACAGCTGGTGCTGCCCGGACTGCGGGGTGCGGGAGAAGGTCGACTTCGAGCCGGTGCGGCTCGAGCGCGACGTCGCCTGACAGTCCGGCGGTTGCCGGTTGGTGCCGGGTCTCCCAGATCAGATCACTCCCGCCGTCGCCTGCTTCGGATCCAGGTCGGTGGTGGTGCGCCGGGTCGCTGGGGTGGGAGGAACTCGGGCTTTCCGTCGGTCGGGTTGAGGCGGACCTGCCAGGGGGTGTGGTGGATGGTGCGGTGGTGGTGGCCGCAGAGCAGCACCAGGTTCTCGAGGCTGGTTTCTCCGTGGTCGGCCCAGTGGACGATGTGGTGGGCGTGGCCCATCACCGGGGGTCTGGTGCAGCCGGGGAAGGCGCAGTGGCGTCGCGGCAGACCAGGGCCCGCCAGATCGCGGGGGTGACAGTCGGCTGGTGCGGCCGACGTCCAACACCTCGCCTGGGTGCCGAGGGCGATGGGGATGAGGTCGGCGTCGCAGGCCATCCCGACGACCGCGGGGGTGAGCTCCAGCCCGTCGTCGGTGACGGCAGGCCAGCGGTGCCGAGGGTGGCCCAGTCGATCTCTGCTGGAGCCTCGAGGCTGGTGGTGACCGCGATCCGGGGTCGGGCGCCGTGGCAGTCGGGTGGCAGGTCGGTGGTCAGGGCGTGCCGGCAGGTCTCGACAGCGCGTCCCAGAGCCGGGCGCCGTGGTCCGCGGGTCCACGTTCTCGCCACCCGTGACCGGATCGACGGCGGGGCGGCTTGGTCAGCGGGGGAGGGCGGCCTTGATCGCCGCGGCGTCCTCGACGGTGCCCGGCCGCGGAGCCGGATGCCGCCGGCCCGTCCTCGACGATCGCCAGGAACCGACCGTGGTGGGCGGCCCGGTCCTGCCGCTCCAGCTCCTTCTCGGTCCTGCGTTCGGCGGCGTCGGGGTCGGCACCTCGACCAGGCGCCGGGCGGCCTTGGCCAGGTCGGTCGCGTTCACCGGGACGCGGCATCGAGGAACGCCTCCCCGTCCGCCCGCACCGTTGCGTCGGTCGGAGCCGGTCGACCGCGTCCACGATCACCGCCGCCTGCTCGGGCGACACCCGCCCCGCGACCATCGCGGCGTGGGTCGCGCAGCGCTCGTGGACCAGTGTCGGCGTGCCGGACGGTCTGGTGCCGGTGCCGCGGTGGGTGCCGGCCAGGTGGGTGAACCACTCCGCGGTCGACCCCCACGCCAACTCCTGCTTGGCGACCCCACGGGCGTGCACCTCCGCCAGCACCCCGGCTTCGAGGGCGGCAGGTGGGCGCGGAGCTTCTCGGCGACCACCACCGCCTCGACCAGCTCCTCCGAGGTTCTGGCGACCCACATCGTCTCGTCGAGTCAGCCACCAGCGTGTTGGCGGCAGCGAGCACCCCGGCGGGGGTGGTCGGCGTACCGGTGGGCTGCTCCATGACCAACTCAACCAGAGCCACCGACAGTCAGGGCCCGCTGACCTGCGGTTATCCACCGACAAAGGTAACGAATCGGTCACATGTTCGAGCATAGGGGCGTTGGCCGACTCCGGCCGCCGGCCCGAAAGCCGGGAAGCAGCCGCAACCTAAGGCAAGCCTCCCCGCGTAGCTGCCAAAGACCGCAACCACCCACTACCCACAAGCCGACGGGAGCAACGCCCCGCGTGGGTTGCAGGGGTTTCGAGGCTCGCTGACGCTCGCACCTCAACCACCCGTAGCGCCGGGGAGCATCGACGAGCACCTGCCCCGGGGCGGGTGTTCCTAGACTGTGTCCGTGACCAGTGCCCAGTACGCCGCCGCGGCGCCGACCATGCGCGAGCGCATCGTCGAGGCGGCGGTCGCGCTCACCACCGAGATCGGGTGGGCGCGGGTCACGATGGCGACGATCGCCGACCGGGTGGGCGTGAGCCGGCAGACGGTCTACAACGAGGTCGGGACCAAGCCTGGGCTCGCGGAGGCGATGATCCTGCACGAGCTCGACCGGTTCCTCGGGGTCGTGAGCGAGGCGTTCGACCACCACCCCGACGACCTGGTCGCCGCGATCCGCGAGGCCTCGCGTGAGGTGCTGGTCCTCGCCCACGACAACCTCCTCCTGCACGCCGTCGTCTCCGCCACGCACGGCGCCGACACCGAGCTGCTCCCGCTGCTGACCACGCACGCGGAGTCGCTCCTGGCTGCGGCCAAGATCGTCGTCGCGGACCGGATCGAGCCCTACGAGCTGCGCATGGACGAGGAACACCTCGAGGCCGCGATCGACATGGTCGTGCGGGTGGTGCTCAGCCACGTCATGCAGCCGTCCGGGCCGCCGGAGCAGACCGCCGACGACATCGCCTGGATCTCCGCACGAGTGCTGCGCAGCCCGTGAAGGGCGAGGTCGCTGGCTGCGCAGAAGTCCGGCTGGGTTCTCCCACCGGACGCGCGGTCATCGCGGCCGCGGTTCTCGGCTCGGGCATGACCCTGCTCGACGGCACGGTCGTCAACGTCGCCCTGCGCACGATCGGGAGGGACCTGGGAGCGAGCCTCGCCGAGCTGCAGTGGATCACCAACGGCTACCTGCTCTCGCTGGCCAGCTTGATCCTGCTCGGCGGGTCGCTGGGAGACCGGTTCGGCCGGCGCCGGGTGTTCGTGATCGGCACCGTGTGGTTCGCACTGGCGTCCCTGGCCTGCGGCCTGGCGCCCACGCCCGTGGCCCTGATCGTGGCGCGCGTCGTGCAGGGGGCGGGCGCCGCGCTGCTGACCCCCGGCAGCCTGGCGATGATCCAGGGCACCTTCCACCGCGACGACCGTGCCCAGGCGATCGGCTCCTGGTCGGGCCTGGGCAGCATCGCTGCGGCGCTCGGCCCTTTCGTCGGCGGCGGCCTGGTGCAGTTCGCCTCCTGGCGGTGGATCTTCCTGATCAACCTGCCGCTCGCCGTGGTGGCCGTCGTGGTGGCCCGGACCCGGGTCCCCGAGACCAGCGACCCCGACGCGCCGGCCCGGTTCGACGTCATCGGCGCGGTGCTCGCGACGCTGGCGCTGGGCGGCGCGACGTACGTCCTGATCCAGTGGGGCGGTCCGGTCGCGCCCTGGGCGGCCGGGGTGGCGCTGCTGGCGGGGGTCGCGTTCTGGTGGGTCGAGCGCACCAGCGACCACCCGATGCTCGCGCTGGGGATCTTCGCCAACCGCAACTTCAGCGCCGCGAACGCCATGACGCTGCTGGTGTACGCCGCGCTCGGCGCCGTGCTGTTCTTCCTGGTGCTGCAGCTGCAGACCGTCGGCGGCTACGGCCCTCTCGGCGCCGGCATCGCGACGCTGCCCATCACGATCTGCATGCTCTTCCTCGCGGCCCGCGGGGGTGCCCTGGCGGCACGGATCGGCCCCCGGATCCCGATGACGGTGGGCCCGCTGGTGATGGCCTGCGGGACACTGCTGCTGCTCGGGTCGGCCCGACGCGTCGTCTACGTGACGGACGTGCTCCCGGGGCTGACCGTCTTCGGGCTCGGCCTGGCGATGATGGTCGCGCCGCTGACCGCGACTGTCCTCGCCTCCGCGCCGGACGAGCACGCCGGCATCGCCAGCGGGGTCAACAACGCGGTCGCGCGCTCCGGCTCGCTGCTCGCCGTGGCCGCGCTGCCGGTGCGGTGGGGCTGAGCGGCTCGGAGTACGCCGACCCGGTGGCCTTCGACGCGGCGTACCGCTCCGCTGTCACCGCCTGCGCGGTCCTGCTGATGCTCGGTGGGCTGCTGTCGTGGGCGACGATCCGGCAGACCGGGGTGGCCCGGTGGCCCGGGGGGCCCGGGCAGCACCGCGACGCGGGTGACCGCACGCGGTGACCGCGCCCCTTCCCGGGGCCGTACGACGCGGCTAGCATGATCGTCAGTCGATGCGCATCACGAAACGGATTGCATCATGCGCAACAAAAGCGTCGCGCGGACGATGGTCCGGCTGCTGGAGCAGGCACGCTACGAGGTACTGCCCACCGGCACCACCGAGGACAAGGTCCTCGAGCACCTGCCCCGTGACCGCACGGTCACCATCACCGCCTCACCGAGCAAGGGGCTCGAGGCGACCCTCGACCTCGCCGAGCGGCTGACCGGGCACGGCTACACGACCGTCCCGCACCTCGCCGCCGGATGGTCAGCGGCCGCAGCGAGCTGGCCGAGATCTGCGCCCGGCTGACCGGCAAGGGCATCACCCGGATCTTCGTGCGGGCGGCGACTCCGAGCCGGTCGGGGACTACCCGGACGCGCTGGCGCTCCTGGAGGACCTCGCCGACCTCGGCAGCCCGTTCGGGCACGTCGGGATCACCGGCTACCCCGAGTCGCACCCCACCATCCACGACGACCTGACCGTGCAGTCGATGTGGGACAAGCGCCACCACGCCACCCACATCGTCAGCAACCTGACCTTCGACCCCGCCGCCGTGTCGTCGTGGGTGCGGCGGCTCCGCTCCGAGGCGTGACCATGCCGCTCCTGCTCGGGATGCCGGCCCGGTCGAGAGGGCCAAGCTGCTGGGATGGCGACCAAGATCGGCGTCGGCGAGTCGACGCGGTTCCTGGTCAAGCACAAGGGCACCTTCGCCAGGCTGGCCGCTCCCGGCGGCTTCACCGGTGAGCGCTTCCTGGAGAAGTGCGCTCCCGCGCTCGGGGAGCCGAACGCGCTGGTCGAGGGGCTGCACGTCTTCACGTTCAACCAGATCGCCGAGACCGAGGCCTGGCGCAACGACCTGCTGGTCGGGCTGCGCAACCGCCTGACCTGACGGCTCCGCGCGGGTCAGTCGGTGAGGCGGTGCACCGAGGGCGGGACCGGCAGGTCCGCGGCCCACGGGGCCGGGACCGGGGTGCCCAGCCCGGTCCGCACCGGCACCAGCCCGCTCCACACGTCCGGCTCGGCGCCGGCCTCCTCGGGCGTGGCCGGCCAGTCGTCGGCGACCTTGAGCAACCAGCCGCCCTCGCGGATCGGCAGCGACAGCGCCAGGGTGGCGGCCAGCTCCTTGCGGGTCGGCGGGCGCACCTCCGTCGTACGCCCCGGCACCAGCACACCTCGCTGAAGAGGTCGAGCGTGGGCTCCAGGTCGTCGACCGGCGTGAGTGGACCGCGGATGGTGGCGGAGCGGTAGTTGACCGACGACTCGAAGGTCGTCGGCGCGACCACGAGCGCGTCCAGGGCGAAGACCGTCAGCACGGCGGGCGCCCCGCCCGCGACCCGTCGCAGCGCGCCGGCTCCCGTCGAGCCGTGCAGCAGCACCCGGTCGCCGTCGCGCGCGTAGAGCATGGGACGGCCAGCGGCTCGCCGTCCGCGACGCAGGAGAGCACCCCGGCCCACTGCGAGTCGAGCAGCGCGTCGAGGGCGGCGCGGTCGGTGACGCCCTGCTCGGGAAGCGGTTCAGCTCGGTCATGACCGCCATCAGACCACTGGTGTCACCGGTGCGCGACCAGATCGCCGAGCGCCTGCTCCAGCCGGCCGTCCCCGGTCTCGACCACGGTGAGCGGCAGCCCGATCCGGGCCGCCGCGTCCGCCGCCAGCTCGCGCAGCTCCGGGTCGGGACGCTGGGCCAGCCAGACCACCCGTGTGTAGTGGCCGAAGTAGGCGTCGCGCAGCTCCGGCCACCGGTCCAGCCCGAGCTCCTGGAGCACGGTGCGCGCGAAGGAACGCACCAGGAAGTCGGTGAGCAGGTAGGTCCCGGGCTGCTCGTCGAGAGAGGCGCTCGACGCGCGACTCCCCGGCGTACAGGTCGTAGCAGTGCAGCCCCGGCAGCCGGCGCAGCCCGAGGTCGCGACACACCTCGTCGAGGGCGCCGTAGGTGCCGCAGTCGGCGTAGCCCACCACGACCTCGGCGTACGACGGGGCGAGCTCGCCCGCCAGCCGCCGCACCTCGCCGGCGATCAGCTGGGGCTGGTTGTGCAGCAGCGGCGGCAGCGGGTGCACGTCGACCGGCCAGCCGTGGCGAGCCACGACCTGCGCCGCGGGCTGGGCGAGGGCGCCGCAGGCGACGAGCGCGACCCGCTCAGAAGGAGAGCTGCTCGACGAAGCGGTCGTTGAAGTCGGTGCGGTCGGAGAGCTCGACATAGGTCACCTCCTCCAGCAGCGTCCGGGCGCCGGCCCGCTCGCGCACGGAGAGCAGCGCCATCTTGGCGCCCTCGCCGGCGACGTTGCCGGCCGAGACGATCCGCAGCACAGGCAGCTTCGGGACCAGGCCGATCCGCACGGCGAGGCGGGGGAGAGGTAGCTGCCGAAGGATCCGGCGAGCAGCACCTGCTGGACGTCGAGGTGCTCGAGGGCCGAGCTCCTCGAGCAGCAGGCTCCAGCCGGTCGAGATCGCGGCCTTCGCGAACTGCAGCTCGCGGACGTCGCGCTGCGAGAGCACCAACGCACTCGTCGGTCTTGCAGTCGGGGTAGGGGCGGTGCAGCACGAACACCCGCTCCTCGCCGATCTTGGTCAGCCGGTCGGCCAGCGCGGGCGCGAGCTCCGCCGCCGTCTCCTCCGGCACGAACCGGCCCGAGGCGTCCAGCAGGCCGACCCGGACCAGCTCGGAGACCGCGTCGACGAGGCCGGACCCGCACAGCCCGCGGGGCTCGGTGTCGCCGATGACCGAGAGCCCCACCGTCCCCTCGCCGGTCGGGTCAAGCTTGACGACCTCGATCGCCCCGTCGGCTGCGCGCATCCCACACCGGATCGCGCCGCCCTCGAAGGCGGGGCCGGCGGGCGCAGCGGTGGCGAGGATCCGCTCGCCGTCGCTGAGCACGATCTCGCAGTTGGTGCCGACGTCGATGAAGAGCCGGGTCCGCTTGTCGCGGTCCATCCCGGTGGCCAGCATCCCCGCGACGATGTCGCCGCCGACGTAGGCGCCCAGTGCAGGGAAGAGGTAGGCCCGGGCACGGGGGTGCAGGTCGAGCCCGAGGTCGGCGGCGAGCACCGACGGCGGCTGCGAGGTCGACATGACGAACGGCGCGATCCCCAGCGGCTCGGGGTCGATGCCGAGGGCCAGCGCGGTCATCGTCGCGTTGCCGGCCACCGCCACCTCGTAGACCCGGCAGGGGTCCACCCCGGCCTCGGCGCACACCTGGGCCGCCAGGTCGGAGAGGGTCTGGGCCGCCGCGACCTGCAACCGCTCCAGCGCCCGGGGGTCGAGCATCGTCGCGCTGATCCTGGTGATGACGTCGCCGCCGAACGGCTGCTGGCGGTTGAGCATCGAGGCCACCGCGAGCGGGGTGCCGGTGGTGACGTCGAGGAGGGTGGCCACCACCGTGGTGGTGCCGAGGTCGAAGGCGATCGCGAGCCGCTCGCCGGTGGTGTCCCCGGGCTCGACCTCGACCAGGGTCTCGTCGACGATCACCGCGGTCACCTTGAAGTCGCCCTCGCGCAGCACGCCGGGCAGCCGACGCAGGACGTGCAGGTCGGCGGTCGGGGCCAGGTCGTCGATCGCCTCCAGCAGGCGGTCGAGGTCGGTGCGCTGGTCGGCGAGGCTGGGCTCGTCGAGCTCGACGTACCGCTTCTGCAGGGCGGGGCGCAGGATGACCTGCCGGCCGACGCCGACGGTGGCGGCCTTCGGCCGCGTGGTCAGCGGGGGTACGTCGACAGTGAGGTCGCGGGTCGCCTGCACCAGGCAGGCCAGCCGCCATCCCTGGTCGAGCTGGTCGCGGCTGAAGGTGCGGACGTCGTGGCGCGAGATGGGGCTGGGCCCTTCGATGCGCACCCGGCACTTGTGGCAGGTGCCGTGGCCGCCGCAGGTGGAGTCGATCGCGATGCCGTTCCACGAGGCGGAGTCGAAGACCGTGACCCCGGGCGGCACCCGGACCGACCGTGAGGTCGGGGGCGCGTCGCCACCGGACTCGACGGTGAACGAGAGCTCGACCCGGCCGGTGAGGTCGTGCGGCGCCGCCTCGGTGCCGGGCGGCTCGAGCAGGCCCTCCCGGCGGACCTCGTCGATGAAGAAGTCCTCGCCGGGGAGCTCGGGTGGCGTGCTCACACGGCGGCTGCCTGCTTCTTGCGGTGGGCGGCGATCCACGCCATGCCCCACTCGTCGTGGTCGAGCAGGAGGTCGGCGGCCTTGACCGCGTCGACGATCTGGGGCGTGCGGACGTCCATGATCGCGCTGGTGAGCCCGGCATGCATCGCCATCGGCAGGAACGCCGCGCCGATGGTGTGCCGGTCGGGCATCCCGAAGGAGACGTTGGAGGCGCCCAGGGTCATGTTGACCCCGAACTCGTGACGGATCCGGGAGATCGTCTCCAGGGTCGTCCGCACGACCGAGGTGTCGGCGCCGATCGGCATCGCGAGCGGGTCGATGACGATGTCCTCGGCCGCGATGCCGTACTCCTGCGTGGCCACCCGGATGATCTTCGCGGTCAGCTCGAGGCGCTTGTCGGCCTCCATCGGGATCTCGTCGTGGTCGTTGGGCAGCGCGATCACCGCGGCGTCGTACTTCTTCACGAGCGGGAGGATCGCGGCCATCCGGTCGTCCTCGGCGGTGATGGAGTTGACCAGCGCGCGGCCCTGGTACGCCGCGAGCCCGGCCTCGAGCGCCTCGACCACGGAGGAGTCGATGCAGATCGGGGTGTCGGTCAGCTCCTGGACGAGCCGGATGGCGCGCGCGAGCAGGTCGGCCTCGTCGGTCAGCGGCACGCCCATGTTCACGTCGAGGACGTCGGCGCCGCCGGCCACCTGGGCCATCACGTCGCGCTCGATGGCGGACAGGTCGCCCTCACGCAGCTGCTCCTGGAAGATCCGCCGCCCGGTCGGGTTGATCCGCTCGCCGATCAGGCAGAAGCGCCGCCCGTGGCCGAGCACGACCTCCTTGGTGGCCGACCGCAGCACGGTCTCCTTCGGCTCTGCCGCCGGAGTGGGGCCACTCATGCCGGCACCTTGGTACGACGGTCCTGCAGCAGCGACTTGGCCCGCTTGACGGTGGCCGAGGCGTCGGCGGCGTACCCGTCGGCGCCCACCGCGTCGGCGTACTCCTGGGTGACGGGGGCGCCGCCCACCATGACGATGACCGAGTCGCGGATGCCGGCCTTCTCCAGGGCGTTCATGTTGGCCTTGAACATCGGCATCGTGGTGGTGAGGAACGCCGAGAAGCCCACGATGTCGGGCTGGTGCTCCTCGATGGCCGCCACGAACTTCTCCGGGGCCACCTGCACGCCGAGGTCGATCACCTCGAAGCCGGCGCCCTCGAGCATGATGTTGACGAGGTTCTTGCCGATGTCGTGGACGTCGCCCTTGACCGTGCCCATCAGGAACTTGCCGATGGTCTGGACGCCGGTCTCGGCGAGCAGCGGGCGGAGCCGCTCCATCGCGCCCGCCATCGCGCGGCCGGCGATGAGCATCTCCGGGACGAAGAAGTCACCGCGCTCGAAGCGGGCGCCGACCTCCTCCAGGGACGGGATCAGCGCGTCGAAGAGCAGCGTCTGGGGCTCCATGTCGATCCCCAGCCCCTCGTTGGTGAGCTCGAGGACGCGTGGAGCGTTGCCCACGAGCGTCTCGTCGTAGAGCGCTTGCAGGATCTCTTCCGGGGTCATCACGCAACACCCTCCTTGCGGGTTCGGCCGCGCAGCAGGGTTGAGAGCTGCGCGGCATGGTCGAGGAGCTGGTGGCCGAGCTCGTCGAGCCGGCCCTCCATCCGTGGGGTCGGCCCCGAGATGCCGAGGGCGGCGACGAGGTCGCCGTGGTGGCCGTGCACCGGGACGGCGAGACCGGTGAGCCCGACCTCGAGCTCGTCCAGGGTCACCGCCCAGCCGCGCCGGCGGGTCCGCTCCCCGTCGCGACGCAGGTCGTCGAGGCTGGAGATCGTGGCTGTGGTCGGCCGGTCGAGGGGCTCGACGGGTGCCGGGACGACGCCGTGGGCGAGGAACACCTTGCCGAGCGCGGAGCAGTGGACGGGCACGTCGACCTCGGTCCAGTCGCGGCTGCCGAGCAGGTAGCGCGCGTCGACCTGCGCGACCTGGACCACCTGGTGGCCGCGGGCGACGCTGAGGTGCACGGTCTCGTGGGTGGCCTCGCCGATCCGGTCCAGGGTGGGGCGGGCCAGGCGGACCAGCTCCTCCCACGGGTCGTGGCGCGCGGCGTACAGCCAGAAGAGCCGGCCGGCGACGTAGGACCCGGCGTCGTTGCGCTCCAGCAGGCCGGTGCGCTCCAGCGCGGACAGCATCCGCGAGGTCGTCGACTTCGCGAGCCCGCACTCCTCCTGGAGGTCGGCGAAGGTGAGCGGCTCGTCGGCGCGCACGACCGTGGACACGAGCAGGGCGGCTCGGTCGACGGCCTGGGTGCCGGTGCTGTTGCCGGCCGGGGTGTCGCTCACCGGTGGGGCTCCTCGAAGGAATTCAATGGGTTCCACATCATGGAACCAAAGTCCCACATGATGAGGCTAGGATCGCGACGAGGGTGCGGTCAAGGGACGCGCCCACCCAGAATTCCGCCGCAGGAGGTCTGATGTTCCGAAACCGCATGCCGCGCTACGAGGTGCTCTCCGAGGAGGCGCTGGCAACGCTCGACGGCGGCTGGCGCCGGCTGGTCACCGAGATCGGCGTGGAGTTCCTGGACTCCCGGGCGCTCGACCTCTTCCGTGCCGCCGGCCAGAAGGTGGAGGACAACACGGTCTTCCTCGACCCCGAGTTCGTGATGGAGCAGGTCGCCAAGGCGCCGCGCGAGTTCGACGTCCAGGCCCGCAACCCCGAGCACTCGATCCACATCGGCGGCGACGCGATGGCCTTCGGTGCGGTCTACGGGCCGCCGTTCGTGCGGGAGGGCGGCGTACGCCGCGACGGCACCATGGACGACTTCCGCAACTTCAGCCGGCTCGCCCAGAGCTTCGGGGTGCTCGACTCGGCCGGTGGCGTGGTCACCGAGCCCAACGACACCCCGCTCGACAGCCGCCACCTCGACATGACCTATGCGTTGCAGACGCTGACCGACAAGGTCTACATGGGCAACGTCGTCTCCGGGGTCAACGCCCGCGACACCCTGGCGATGACCGAGATCCTGTTCGGCTCCCGCGAGGCCATCGAGCAGACGCCGGCCACGATCTCGCTGATCAACTGCAACTCCCCGCTGCGCTGGGACGACCGGATGCTCGAGGCGCAGTTCGAGTACACCAGCGCCAACCAGCCGGTCGTGCTCACCCCGTTCATCCTGATGGGCGCGATGTCGCCGGTGACGATCCCGGCCGCGCTCGTCCAGCAGATGGCCGAGGCGCTGTCCGGGATCGCGCTCTCCCAGCTGATCCGGCCCGGCGCCCCGGTGATCTTCGGGTCGTTCCTGTCCAACATCGACATGCAGTCCGGGTCGCCGACGTTCGGCACGCCCGAGTCCGGCCTCGGGCTGCTGTGCACCGGCCAGATCGCCCGGCACTTCGGGCTGCCGTTCCGCACGGGCGGCGGGCTCACCTCGTCGCAGGTCCCCGACGCGCAGGCCGGCTACGAGGCCCTGATGACCCTGCTGCCGACCTTCCTCGCCGGCGCCAACTGGGTGATGCACTCCGCGGGCTGGCTCGAGGGCGGGCTGGTCGCCGGCTACGAGAAGTTCGTCATCGACGTCGAGCTGGTCCAGATGCTGCAGCACGAGTTCACCCCCCTGGAGATCGACGAGGCCTCGATGGCCTTCGACGCCCACCAGGAGGTCGGCCACGGGGGCCACTTCCTCGGCGCGATGCACACGATGGAGCGGTTCCGCACCTGCTTCTACCGGCCGATGCTCTCCTCCTCGGAGAACTACGAGCGGTGGATGCGCAACGGCGCCAAGGACACTGCGGCCCGGGCCGGCGAGCTCTACAAGAAGAAGCTCGAGGAGTACGAGCCGCCGCCGCTCGACGACGCGATCCGTGAGGAGCTCGAGGAGTACGTCGTCCGGCGGCGGGCGGAACTGGGAGACTGACGGCCGTGCCCAGCCCTGCCAACCCCCACCCCGCAAGCACCGACCGCGCAAGCACCAGCCCCGTGACCGCCGGCTCGCCCAACGCCAGCAACCCCGCCGGCGACTTCGTGATGGTCCTCGACTGCCCGGACCGGCCCGGGATCGTCCACGCCGTCTCCGCTTCCTGCTGGAACGGGGCGGCAACATCCTGGAGAGCCAGCAGTTCGGGGACACCGACACCGGCCGGTTCTTCATGCGGATCGACTTCGTCACCGAGGGGACGGTGCCGGTGGAGCGGCTGCGCTCGGAGTTCCTGGAGGTCGCCGCGCAGTTCGGCATGCGCTTCGTGCTGTGGGACTCCAAGGCGCCGTACCGACGCTGATCATGGTCAGCAAGCATCTGCACTGCCTCAACGACCTGCTCTTCCGGCACAGCACCGGGGCCCTGCAGATCGACATCCCCGTCGTCGTGTCCAACCATCCCGACGCCGAGGCGATGGTGCGCTCCTACGGCCTGGACTTCGCTCACGTGCC
Organism: Nocardioides ungokensis; assembly: GCF_013466985.1. Taxonomy (GTDB): domain Bacteria; phylum Actinomycetota; class Actinomycetes; order Propionibacteriales; family Nocardioidaceae; genus Nocardioides; species Nocardioides ungokensis. The sequence goes on from NZ_CP059164.1 coordinate 60,942, forward strand.
GGTCACCCCCGACACCAAGCCGGCCGCCGAGGCGGAGCTGCTGCGCCTGGTCAAGGAGCACGACGTCGACCTGGTCGTCCTGGCCCGCTACATGCAGGTGCTCTCCGACGACCTGTGCCGCGAGCTGAGCGGGAAGGCGATCAACATCCACCACTCGTTCCTGCCGAGCTTCAAGGGCGCCAAGCCCTACCACCAGGCCTACGACCGCGGTGTGAAGCTGGTCGGCGCGACCGCCCACTACGTGACCGCCGACCTCGACGAGGGTCCGATCATCGAGCAGGACGTCATCCGCGTCGACCACAACCACACGCAGGACCAGCTCGTGGCCGCCGGCCGGGACGTGGAGGCCCAGGTGCTCTCGCGCGCGGTGCGCTGGCACTCCGAGTCGCGGGTCCTGCTCAACGGCCACCGCACGGTCGTCTTCCGCTGACCACTGCCGCTGGCGCTGTTGCGCGTGGCGGCCTAGCGTTGCGCCATGAGCAACGCAGGCGAGGGCGGCAACGGCGGCGTCCAGTCCGTGGATCGGGCCCTGACCATCCTCGAAGTGCTGGCCCGGGTGGGGGAGGCGGGGGTCACCGACATCGCCGCGGAGCTCGGCGTCCACAAGAGCACGGCGTTCCGGCTGGTCACCACCCTGGAGTCGCACCGCCTGGTGGAGCAGACCGCCGATCGCGGCAAGTACCGCCTCGGGGTCGGCGTGCTGCGGCTCGCCGGTGCCACCACCGCCCGGCTCGACCTGGTGCAGGAGGCGCGCCCCGTCTGCCGGCAGCTGGCCGCCGGCACCGGTGAGACGGTCAACCTGGCGGTGCTCTCGGAGAGCTCGGCGCTCTACCTCGACCAGGTGGCCGGCAGCTCGGCCCTGCAGCCGCACAACTGGGTCGGCCAGCACATCCCGCTGCACGCCACCAGCAACGGCAAGGTGCTGCTCAGCGGGCTCGACGACGCCGCCCTCGACGAGGTGCTCGGCGGGCTGTCGCGCTACACCGCCATGACCATCACCCGGAAGTCCCAGCTTCGCGAGGAGATCAAGCTGGTCCGCGAGCAGGGGTACGCCGTCGCCGTCGACGAGCTCGAGGTCGGGCTGACCGCGGTCGCCGCGCCCATCCACAACGCCCACGGGGACGTCATCGCGTCGATGAGCGTGTCCGGCCCGACCTTCCGGCTGCCCGCCGAGCGGGTCGAGGAGGTGCTCCCGATGCTGGTCGAGGCCGCCGTCGAGGTCTCCCACCGCCTCGGTTGGGGGCACCGCTGACGCGGTTCGGGCACGCCTCGCGGGGCTCACGCTTCTGCCACACCTTGGTCACGTGTGGCCGCAAGTCCTTGACGTGACCCGCCAGTCACAGCATTCTCGGAATGTTCAGCACTCGCGTTGCGAGTGATGGAACAAGTTGCGGATGACGCAACAGGGTGTGGAGGGTGGCCCATGGCGGAGCTCTACGTCGACGGTGCGTGGACCAGCGCGCGGTCCGGGGCGCGCCGTGAGATCCGCTGCCCGGCAGACGGCTCGCTGGTCGGCGAGGTCGACGAGGCGTCCGCCGAGGACACCGCCGCCGCCATCGACGCCGCCCACCGCGCCTTCCGCGACGGGGCCTGGCCGCGCACCTCCGCGCGGGAGCGCGGCGACCTGCTGCTGCGGGTCGCGGACCTGCTCGAGCGCGACACGGCCGTCGTCGCCGAGCTCGAGTCCCGCGACACCGGCAAGCGCCTGGTGGAGAGCGAGTACGACGTCGCCGACGTGGTCTCGGTCTTTCGCCACTACGGCCGGGTCGCGGCCGAGGAGGCCGGTCGGATGGTCGACACCGGCAACCCCGACGTCGTCAGCAAGATCGTGCACGAGCCCATCGGCGTGTGCGGGCTGATCACCCCCTGGAACTACCCCCTGCTGCAGGTCTCCTGGAAGGTCGCGCCCTGCCTCGCGGCCGGCAACACCTTCGTGCTCAAGCCCAGTGAGATCACGCCCCACACCGCCATCCACCTGATGAAGGTGCTCGAGGAGGCGGGCCTGCCCGCCGGCGTCGGCAACCTCGTCCTCGGCGCCGGTGCCGCCGCGGGAGCACCGCTCTCGGAGGATCCCCGCGTCGACCTCGTCTCGTTCACCGGCGGCCTCGCCACCGGCAAGGCGATCATGGGTGCCGCGGCCGGCACCGTGAAGAAGGTGGCGCTCGAGCTGGGCGGCAAGAACCCCAACATCGTGTTCGCCGACGCCGACCGCGCGGTCGCCCTCGACTTCGCGCTGACCGCGGTCTTCCTGCACTCCGGGCAGGTCTGCTCGGCCGGGGCGCGGCTGCTGGTCGAGGAGTCGATCCACGACGAGTTCGTCGACGCCCTCGTCGAGCGCGCCGGCCGGATCCGCCTCGGCGGCCCCTTCGACGACAAGGCCGAGACCGGACCGCTGACCAGCGCCGCACACCGCGACAAGGTCGAGCGGTACGTCGCCGCCGGGCTCGCCGAGGGCGCCGTGCTCCGCTGTGGCGGCACCCGACCCGACGACCCGGCCCTGGCCGACGGCTTCTACTTCCTGCCCACCGTCCTGGACCGCTGCACCAGCGCCATGTCGGTGACCCAGGACGAGTCGTTCGGCCCTGTCCTCACGGTCGAGACCTTCCGCACCGAGGACGAGGCGGTCGCGATCGCCAACGACAGCATCTACGGCCTCGCGGGCGCGGTGTGGACCCAGGACGCCGGCCGGGCGGAGCGGGTCGCCGCCGGGCTGCGGATGGGGACGGTCTGGATCAACGACTACCACCCGTACGTGCCCCAGGCCGAGTGGGGCGGCTACAAGCAGTCCGGGGTGGGCCGCGAGCTCGGGATCGCCGGCCTGGAGGAGTACCGCGAGACCAAGCACGTCTGGCACAACATCCGCCCGGCGGTGCAGGGCTGGTTCAAGGAGTAGATCCACGGGGCCGACCCACGAGGAGGGTGCATGAGCGACGACCGGTACGACATCGTCATCGTCGGTGGCGGCTCGGCCGGGTGCGCCCTGGCCAACCGGCTGTCCGCCGACCCGGCCACCCGCGTGCTCGTCCTCGAGGCCGGCCGGTCCGACTACCGCATCGACCCGTTCGTCCACATGCCCGCAGCCCTGCCGATCCCGATCGGCAACCGGCTCTACGACTGGAAGTACGAGACCGACCCCGAGCCGCACATGAACGGGCGGCGCATCTTCCACGCCCGCGGCAAGGTCCTCGGCGGTTCGAGCAGCATCAACGGGATGATCTTCCAGCGGGGCAACCCGATGGACTACGAACGCTGGGGCGCCGAGCCGGGGATGAAGGAGTGGGACTACCTCCACTGCCTGCCCTACTTCAAGCGGATGGAGCGCGTCCTGCTCGAGGACGGCTCGAGCGGCGCCGACTCCTGGCGCGGCGGCACCGGGCCGCTGGTCCTCGAGCGCGGCCCGGCCACGAACCCGCTGTTCGGGGCGTTCTTCCAGGCCGCCCAGGAGGCCGGCTACCCGCTCACCGACGACGTCAACGGCTACCGCCAGGAGGGCTTCGCGAAGTTCGACCGCAACGTCCACCGCGGCCGCCGGCTCTCCGCGGCGCGCGCCTACCTGCACCCGGTGAAGTCGCGGAAGAACCTGCGCGTCGAGACGCTCGCGCTCGTCACCGGCGTCCGGTTCCAGGGCAAGCGGGCGGTGGGCGTGGACTACCTGCGTGGCGGGCGGCTGCGCCGCAGCGTCGCGGCGGGCGAGGTGATCCTCTGCGGCGGCGCCATCAACACCCCCCAGCTGCTCCAGCTGTCCGGCATCGGCGACGAGACCCTGCTGACCAACCAGGGCGTCGAGCTCGTGCACCACCTGCCCGGCGTCGGCGAGAACCTCCAGGACCACCTCGAGGTCTACATCCAGTACGCCTCGAAGCAGCCGGTCTCCATCGCGCCCGGGCTGCGGATGCGGGCCCGCCCCAAGATCGCGTACGACTGGCTCGTCCACCGCTCCGGGCTGGGCGCCACCAACCACTTCGAGGGGGGCGGCTTCGCCCGCAGCAACGAGGACGTCGACTACCCCAACCTGATGTTCCACTTCCTCCCGGTCGCGATCCGCTACGACGGCTCCGCGCCGACGGAGGGGCACGGCTACCAGGTGCACATCGGCCCCATGTACGCCGACACCCGCGGCTGGGTGCGGATCCGGTCGAAGGACCCGAAGATGCACCCCTCGATGCAGTTCAACTACCTCTCCACGCCCAACGACCGGCGGGAGTGGATCGAGGCGGTGCGCGTCGCCCGGGACATCCTCAACCAGCCGGCGTTCGCGCCGTACAACGACGGCGAGCTCTCGCCCGGCCCTTCGGTCGCCACCGACGACGAGATCCTCGACTGGGTCCGCAAGGACGCCGAGACCGCGCTGCACCCCTCGTGCACGGCCAAGATGGGCGTGGACGACCAGGCCGTCGTCGACCCGGCCACGATGCGGGTCCACGGCACCGAGGGGCTGCGCGTCGTGGACGCCTCGGTCTTCCCGTTCGTCACCAACGGCAACATCTACGCCCCGGTGATGATGGTGGCCGAGAAGGCCGCCGACCTGATCGCGGGCAACACCCCGCTCCCGGCCGCCGACGTGCCCTACTACCGCTACCGCGACGGCATGCCCCTGTACCCACCCGGCGACAGCCGCAACCCGGCGGGCACCCGCCCCAACCGTGAGGACACGCCATGACCCAGACCGAGAACAGGCCCCAGGCCGAGAACGCGGCACCGGAAGGGACTGACCTCGCGCTGCGCGTCGAGTCCCTCTGGAAGATCTTCGGCCCGCGTGCCGACAAGATCATCGGCACGCCCGACGCCGATCTCTCGCGCGCGGACCTCAAGCGCAAGACCGGCTGCGTCGTGGGTGTCCGCGATGTCTCCTTCGAGGTGGCCCCGGGAGAGGTCTTCGTCGTGATGGGTCTCTCCGGTTCGGGGAAGTCGACGCTGGTGCGGTGCCTGACCCGCCTGATCGAGCCGACCGCCGGGAAGGTGGAGGTCGGCGGCGTCGACGTCAGCAACGCCTCGGAGAGCCAGCTGCGCGACCTGCGCCGCCACCACGTCTCGATGGTCTTCCAGCACTTCGGGCTGCTCCCCCACCGGCAGGTGATCGACAACGTGGCCTACGGCCTCGAGGTCCGCGGCATGGGCCGCAAGGAACGCCGCGCCAAGGCCGAGGAGGTCGTAGGTCTGGTGGGCCTCGACGGCTACGAGCGGTCCTACCCCGACCAGCTCTCGGGTGGCATGCAGCAGCGGGTCGGGCTCGCGCGCGCCCTCGCCGGCGACCCGGACATCCTGCTCTTCGACGAGCCGTTCTCGGCCCTGGACCCCCTGATCCGGCGCGACATGCAGAACGAGGTCATCCGGCTCCATCACGAGCTCGGCAAGACGATGGTCTTCATCACCCACGACCTGCAGGAGGCGCTCAAGCTCGGTGACCGGATCCTGATCATGCGGGACGGCGCCCTCGTCCAGCTCGGGACCCCGGACGAGGTGGTGGCCGCCCCCGCCGACGACTACGTCCGCGACTTCACCTCCGAGGTGCCGCGCTCCCACGTGCTCACGCTGCGCTGGGTGATGCGCGAGCCCCGCGACGACGACTCGCTCGAGGGCCCGGTGATGTCCCCGGACACGATCGTGCGCCAGGCGGCCCGGGCCGCGCTGGCCTCCGACCACCCGGTTCGGGTCATGGAGGAAGGACGGCTGATCGGGATCGTCGACGACGACGCCATCCTGCGGATGGTCGTCGCGGAGACGGACGCTCCGGACGAGGACGGTGTCCCGGCATGACCGCCGTCGTCACCGCCCCCCGGGCCGCGCGCCATCGCCCGGCCGTGGTCGAGATGGTCATCGAGCACGCGCGGCTGTGGGCGCTCTTCCTCGTCGTGGTCGTGTGGGTCGCCATCTGGGCGGTCACCCAGGGCCAGGACACCCTGGCCCTCAGCGCGTCGGCCATCACCGACACCCACCGCCAGCTGCAGGACGCCAGCAACTGGGTCGAGGACGCGGCCTCGTCGGGGTCCAGCGTCTGGGTCAACGCCGCCAACAACTTCGCCGACTGGATCAACTCCGTCTTCGAGTGGCTCCAGCACATCTTCACCGTGCCGGAGTTCCCGAGGCCGCTGCCGCAGATCGGCTGGCTCGGCACGATCGCGCTCGCCGCACTGGTCACCTTCGCCGTCGCGGGATGGCGCAGCCTGCTGCTCGTCGTCCCGTCGTTCCTGGCCTTCGGCTTCCTCGGCTACTGGACCGACTCGATCGACCTGCTGCTGGTCACCGGGATCGCCGTCGTGATCGCCGCCGCGGTCGGCATCCCGTTGGGGCTGTGGATGGGGCACAGCAAGGTGGTGACCGCGATCGTCACCCCGGTGCTCGACTTCATGCAGACGATGCCGTCGTTCGTCTACCTGCTGCCGATCAGCATCCTCTTCGGCATCGGAGCCGCCGCGGCGATCATCGTCACCCTGATCTACGCCACCCCGCCGGTGGTGCGCATCACTGCGCACGGCATCCGCACCCTGCCGGCCGGAGTGATGGAGGCGACCGCGTCGATGGGCCAGAGCCGGCGCCAGCGCCTCACCAAGGTCGAGCTGCCGCTGGCCAAGCGCACCATCATCGTCGGGATCAACCAGACGATGATGGCGGCGCTGTCGATGGCCACGATCGCGGCGTTCATCGACGGCCCCGGGCTCGGTCAGCCGGTCCTCGACGGCCTCAAGCGAGGCCAGCTCGGCACGTCGTTCGTGGCGGGCATCGCCATCGTGATCATGGCGATCATGCTGGACCGCACCACCACGGCGGCCAGCGTCCGTTCCGAGCAGGCCAGCCGGGCCGACCAGGCCCACACCGCCCTGCGCCGCGGCGCGCTGGGAGCCGGCGCGATCGGGACCCTGGTCGCGCTCTACCTGTCCCACAACTACGTGTGGGCCAACGAGTTCCCGAGCAGCCCCGACCTGGGCACGCCCATCCGGAACAAGGTCGACGACTTCGGCCAGTGGCTGCTCACCGACGTCTCCAGCCTGACCACCTCCATCGAGACCACCTTCACCGAGAAGTTCCTCAACCCCGTGCAGAGCCTGATCGCCGAGTCGCCGTGGTACGTCACCGCGGCCGCGTTCGCGCTGATCGCCGTGATCGTGGGCGGGATGCGCGCCTTCCTGTTCACCGTCGTCTGCCTGGCCGGCATCTACTACCTCGACCTGTGGAACTTCGCGATGATCACCCTCACCTCGGTGCTGGTGGCGACGGCGATCGTGGTCCTCCTCGCCGTCGTCGTCGGGGTCTGGATGGGCCGGAGCCGGGTGGTGGACCGCATCATCAGGCCGTTCCTCGACGCCGGCCAGACGATGCCGCCGTTCGTCTTCCTGATCCCGATCTTCATCCTCTTCGGCCCCAACCGCTTCACCGCGATGGTCGCGGGCATCATCTACGCCGCCCCTGTCGCCATCAAGCTGGTCGCGGACGGCATCCGCGGGGTGTCCACGGAGACCGTCGAGGCGGCCGAGTCGTCGGGCACCAACAAGTGGCAGATGATCACCAAGGTGCAGCTGCCGATGTCGCGCGGGTCGCTGCTGCTCGCCACCAACCAGGGGCTCCTCTACGTGCTGTCCATGGTCGTCATCGGCGGCATGGCGGGAGCCGGGGCGCTCGGCTTCGACATCGTGCACGGCTTCCGCAACTCCAGCTACGTCGGCCGCGGACTGGCCGCCGGCATCTCGGTCGTGCTGCTCGGGATCATGCTCGACCGGATCACGACGTACGGCGCGGAGCGTGCTCAGCGGTCCCAGGACTCGTCCGGCCGCACCGCCGCCCGGTGGCGCAAGGTGTTGCGCCTGTCGCCGGCGCCCCAGGGTCTCGCACACGGGTAACCACCACTCAACGAAGGGTCAACCACATGAGAGTCAAGCGCACGCAAGCGGTGCTTGCTGCAGTGGCAGCCGCGATGGCACTCACGCTCAGTGCGTGCGGGGGCGGCTCCATCCAGAACGCCAAGCAACCGGCCGGCAGCAAGGACTGTGGCGACCTGAACATGGCCGTCAACCCCTGGGTCGGCTACGAGGCCAACGCCTACGTCGTGGGATACATCGCGCAGACCAAGCTGGGCTGCACGGTCAACTACAAGGACCTCGACGAGCAGGTCTCCTGGAAGGGCTTCGGCAACGGCACGGTCGACGTGGTCATCGAGAACTGGGGCCACCCCGAGCTGCAGAAGAAGTACATGGCCAGCAAGGGCGGCGACGGCACGGCCGTGGATGCCGGCCTGACCGGCAACGACGGCGTGATCGGCTGGTACGTGCCGCCGTGGATGAAGGACAAGTACCCCGACATCACCGACTGGCACAACCTGAACAAGTACGCCAGCCTGTTCAAGACTCCCGAGTCCGGTGACCTCGGCACGTTCTACGACGGCGATCCCGGCTTCGTCACCAACGACGAGGCGCTGGTGAAGAACCTCAACCTCAACTACAAGGTGGTCTTCACCGGCAGCGAGACCGCGCTCATCGAGGCCTTCCGCAAGGCGGAGGAGAACAAGACCCCGATGATCGGCTACTTCTACGAGCCGCAGTGGTTCCTCGCCGAGGTGCCGCTGGTCAAGGTCAACCTCCCGAAGTACACCCCCGGGTGCGACTCCGACCCGACCAAGGTCGCCTGCGACTACCCGCCGTACCCGCTGAACAAGGTCGTCTCGAAGGACTTCGCCGACTCCGGCAGCCCGGCGTACACGCTGGTGAAGAACTTCAACTGGAACAACGACGACCAGAACCTCGTGGCGAAGTACATCGCCCAGGACCAGATGGACCCGGAGGAGGCGGCGAAGAAGTGGGTCGACGCCAACCAGGACAAGGTCAACGCCTGGCTCAAGGGAACCGGCGTGACCTCGTGACCACCTGAGCCATCTGATCACGGGGGCTCCGAGGGCCCCGCACATTCGTGCCCGGCCGGGCCATTGACACCCCGGCCGGGCACGACTCATTCTAGGGTTGTCTCGCATCGTGCATTGCGTTGCGTCAGACGCAACAAGGTCCATCATTCCCCCCATCGACACCAGCACCTCGGAGAGGCTCATGGCAGAGGTTCCCGCCACCGCACGAGTGGTCGTCATCGGCGCCGGCATCGTCGGCAACAGCCTGGTCCACCACCTGGCCCGGCTGGGGTGGCGCGACATCGTCCAGATCGACAAGGGAGCGCTGCCCAACCCGGGCGGCTCGACCGGTCACGCGTCCAACTTCATCTTCCCGGTCGACCACTCGCGGGAGATCACCGACCTCACGCTGGACTCGGTGCGGCAGTACCGGGAGATGGGCGTCTTCACGCAGTCCGGGGGCTTCGAGCTGGCGCGCACGCCGGAGCGGATGGAGGAGCTGCGGCGGCGGATGTCGAGCGCGAAGGCGTGGGGGATCGAGTCCGAGCTGGTCTCGCCCGACGTCGTCAAGGAGAAGGTGCCCTTCATCGAGACCGACCAGTTCATCGGCGCCTTCTGGACGCCGAGCGTGGGCGTCGTCGACTCGCTGCGCGCCGGCACGATCATGCGCGAGCAGGCGCTCGCGGCCGGTGCGCTGACGGTCGTGCCGACCGTCGAGGTGGTCGGCCTCGACACCGAGGAGGGGGCGGACGGCCGGCGGCGCATCACGCGGGTTCGGACCAGCGGTGGCGACATCGAGGCCGAGCACGTGGTCATCGCGTGCGGCGTGTGGAGCCCGAAGATCGGCGACATGGCCGGTATCAGCATCCCGCTCACGCCCGCGGTGCACCAGATGATCAGCGTCGGCCCCTGCCCGCAGCTCGCCGAGCGCGAGGGCGAGATCTCCTTCCCGATCATCCGGGACATGGACACCTTCTGCTACGAGCGCCAGCACGGCGCCGACATGGAGGTCGGCTCCTACGCCCACCGGGCGATCCTGCACGAGCCGGAGGACATCCCCTCGATCGAGCAGGCGAAGCTGTCGCCGACCGAGATGCCGTTCACCTCCGACGACTTCGACCCCCAGCTCGAGCAGGCCTACGAGCTGATGCCCGAGCTGCTCGGCGCCGAGGGCGCGGAGATGCGTTACGCCATCAACGGCCTGCTCTCGCTGACCTGCGACGGCAACCCGATCCTCGGCGAGAGCCTGGTCAGCGGGCTGTGGACGGCGGCGGCCGTCTGGATCAAGGAGGGCCCGGGCGTCGGCCGCGCCGTCGCCGAGTGGATGACCCACGGCCACTCCGAGATCGACGTGTCGGCCAGCGACATCGCCCGCTTCCACCCCCACCAGATGCGCCGCGAGCACACCCGGCTGCGCACGACCGAGGCGTTCATCAAGACCTACGGGATCATCCACCCCGCCGAGCAGTACGAGTCCGACCGCGATCAGCGGCTCGCCCCGATGCACGAGTCGGAGAAGAAGCTCGGCGCGTTCTTCTACGAGACCGCCGGCTGGGAGCGCCCGCACTGGTACGAGTCGAACGCCGGCCTGCTCGAGGTGTACGGCGACGCCGTGATGCCGCGTGAGCACGAGTGGGACGCGCGCTGGTGGAGCCCGATCATCAACGCCGAGCACCTGCGGATGCGTGAGGCGGCCGGCGTCATCGACCTCACGGCGTTCTGCGTGTTCGACATCGTCGGGCCGGCGGCCCTCGAGGCGGTGCAGCGCACCTGCGTGGCCCAGTGCGACGTGGCGGTCGGCAAGGTGGTCTACACCCCGGTCCTCGACCCCAAGGGCGGCTTCCGCTCGGACCTGACCGTGATGCGGCTCGGCGAGCAGCACTTCCGGGTGGTCACCGGCGGCGCGCACGGGATGGCCGACCGGAAGTGGTTCGGTGACCAGCTCGCGCAGGTGACGGGCGGGGACCCGGCCACCACGCTGACCGACCTCACCTCGGAGGTCTCGACCATCGGCCTGTGGGGTCCGCGGGCGCGCGACATCCTCGCGTCCCTGACCTCCGACGACGTCTCCGACACCGGCTTCGGCTTCCTCACCTGCCGCGAGATCACGGTGGGCGGCGTGACGGTCCTGGCCTCGCGGATCTCCTACGTCGGCGAGCTCGGCTGGGAGCTCTACGTGCCGTTCGGATCGGCCGCGGAGCTGTGGGACAAGCTGCTCGACGCGGGGGCGCCGCACGGCGCGGTCCCGGTCGGCATCGGCGTCTACGGCACCACCGGCCGGATCGAGAAGGGCTACCGCGCCTTCGGCTACGAGCTCGACGGGGAGCGCACCATCGTCGAGGCCGGCATGCAGCGGCCGAAGGTCAAGGCGGCGGACTTCGTCGGGCGCGAGGCCTACCTGCGCCAACGTGCCCTGCTCGATTCCGGGGAGGCTCCGGCCGCCGTGCTGTGCACGATGACCGTCGACGACCACACCTCCGCCAGCGGGGTGAAGCGCTACATGCTCGGTGGCGAGCCGATCCTCACCCGCGACGGCGGCACCCTCACCGACGGCCACGGCCACCACCCCTACGTGACCAGCGCCGGGTCCGCCCCGTCGTTGGGCAAGCACCTGCTGATGGCCTACCTGCCGCCCGAGGAGGCCGTGCTCGGCAACCAGCTCGCGGTGTCGTACATGGAGGAGCTCTACCCGGTGACCGTCGCATCGGTCGACGCCACCGGTCTGCTCGACCCGACCAACGAACGGATTCGCTGACATGACCGATGTACTGGTCTGCATCAAGCGGGTGGTCGACTCCACCGGCGAGGTCGTCCTCACCGACGACGGCCAGGCGGTCGACGGCCGGTACGCCGGCTTCACGACGAGCAACCACGAGGAGTGCGCCGTCGAGCTGGCCGTGCAGGTTGCCGGCGCCACCGGAGGCCAGGCCTCCGTGCTGACGCTGGGCGACGCCGACGCCGTCGAGCAGCTGCGGTCCGCGCTGGCCGTGGGCTGCACCGCCGCGACGCACGTCGAGGCCGACCCGGCCCGCTTCGGCCCGGCCGACGTGGCGCGCGAGATCGCCGCGGTGGTGCGCGACCACGAGGCCGCCGGGCACCCGCACGACCTGGTCCTGCTCGGCAACGACGCCGCCGACAGCGGAGACTTCCAGGTCGGCATCCGGCTGGCCTACGAGCTCGGGTGGCCGGTGGTCAACGGGGTCGCGACCGTCCGGGTCGAGGACGCCCCGGACGGGCAGAGTGTCGTCGCGAGCGGGGACGGCCCGGAGGGGCACGAGACCTACCGGGTCCCGTTGCCCGCGGTCGTGACCGTGCTGGAGGGCGGGGTCGAGCCCCGCTACCCGACCGTGCCGGGCCGGATGAAGGCCAAGAAGGTGGCGATCGAGCAGCGCACACCGACCGCGGAGCCGATCGGCCCGAAGCGGGTGCGCCTGCTGCTGCCCCCGCCGGCGCCCAGCAACGTGCAGGTCCTCGGCAAGGGGGCCGACGCGGCGCCCGCCGTGGTCGACCTGCTCGAGCAGCTGGGGGTGCTGGCCCGATGATCCTGGTCCTGGTCGAGACCGACGCGTCCGGAGCGGTGGAGGTGTCCCGCGAGGCCCTGACCTTCGCCCGCGACCTCTCCTCCGCTGGGGGCGGCGTCCCCGTCGACGCAGTCGTGGTCGGCCCGGTGCCCCCGGGGCTGCGGGAGCAGCTCGAGGCGTACGCCGTCCGCACCGTGCACAAGGCCGACGGCGAGGGCTTCGCCGCGTTCTCGGGTGCCGCCTGGGCCGCCGCCGTCCAGGCCGCGCGTGAGGCGGCCGGCTCCGTCGTGGTGACGGCGGCCGGAACTCCCCGCGGCAACGAGGTGCTCGCGCACGTCGCGGCCCGCCTCGGGGTGGCGATGGCGGCCAACGTGCTGTCCTTCGGCGGGCTCTCGCCGTTCGTGGTCACCCGGCAGGTCGTCGGCGGCGCCGCGCTGGAGGAGATGCGGCTCGACGAGCGGCCCGCGGTCTTCACCGTCGCCGGGCACGCGGTCGAGGCGTCACCGGCGCCCTCGCCGGGCCCCGCGGACGTCGTCGAGTGCCGGCCGATGTTGTCGGAGGCCGACCTGGTCGCCCGTGTGGTCTCCACCGACGAACCGGAGCCGGACCTGTCGGGCAGCCTGAAGTCGGCCCGGGTCGTCGTCGGCGCCGGCCGTGGCGCCGGCAGCGCGGACGGCTTCGCGGACCTGCTGGAGCTCACCGACCTGCTCGGCGCCTCGCTCGGCGTCTCGCGCGTGGTCACCTCACTGGGCTGGCGCCCCCACCACGAACAGGTCGGCCAGACCGGCAGCCGGATCTCGCCCGACCTCTACATCCCCTGCGGGATCAGCGGTGCCATCCAGCACTGGGCCGGCTGCGCGACCGCGAAGAACATCCTGGCCATCAACACCGACCCCGACGCCCCGATGGTCACCAAGGCGACCCACGCCGTGATCGGGGACCTGCACGAGGTCGTGCCGGCGATCAACGCGGAGATCAGGCGGCGCCGCGGCGCGTGATCCCGGCCCGCCGCACCGGGTCGGAGCGGGTGGGGTTCCGCATTCCCGCCCGAAGCCGGGCGTCGCCGTGCGACGATGCGCCGGCCAATGCTCGGGCTTGGCTCCGCGCAGGCCTTCGGGGTGGGGACGGGGTGAGCCCACGGATCGAAGGACGACGTGATGCTGCGTGTACGCCGCGGGGTGGCAGGTGCTGCCCGGACCAGGAAAACGCTGGTCGGACAGCTGGTGACCGGGACCCTGCTCGCCGGGGCCCTGGTGGCCGGCTGGACGCCGGCACCCGCCCAGGCCGCCGACTCAGCCACCACCTTCGTGACCATGGTCGGGGAGAGCGGCGAGTACATCAGCGGCGGCCAGGCCGACCTCTGGCGGCCCGGTGCCGGCGAGGTCAGCCTGAGCGGTTCGGTCGACGACCAGGTGCAGGTCAACGTCGCCGGCGGGCCCTCGGGTGACGACTTCACCTTCACCTTCGGTGCGGCCGGTCAGGACAGCCTCGTCCCCGGTGACTACGAGCGCGCCGACGGCGCCACCGGGCACCCGGTCCTGGGCATCTTCGGCAGCGGCCGCGGCTGCACCAGCACGGGGCGGTTCACGGTCCTCGACATCGACCCCGCGCTGACGCGGCTCTGGCTCGTCTACGAGATGCACTGCGGCAACGGCTCGCCGGCCGCGTTCGGCGAGGTGCGCATCAACGAGCCCGGCGGGGACTCCGACCTGCTGGTCGCGCCCGACCACGTCGCCTGGCCGGCCGGCTACCCCCACGTCGCGGGGCGCAACGTCCCGGTCCGCCTGGTCAACACCGGAGCCGCGCCGCTCACGGTCGCCGGTGCGGCGATCACCGACGGTGCCGCCGACTTCTCCGTGAAGAGCAGCACCTGCGGCACGCTCGCGGTCGGCGCCTCCTGCCAGGTCAACGTCGGCTTCACCGCGTCGAGCAGCGGAGCACGCTCGGGCACCCTGACGATCCAGGACTCCAGCGCCGCTGGCCGCCACACGGTCGCCCTGAGCGGTGCCGGCATCCCGGGCAACACGGCGTGGCGGATGCGCAGCGACCGCGGCGATTACATCGGCGGCGGCGAGGACTGGTCCTACACGCCGCAGGACACCCGGATCCTTGCCTCGGGGGACCAGTCGCGGATCCAGGCGAGCACCGAGGACGGATCGTGGACGGCCGACTTCGAGGCCGACTCCGGACGCACGCTCACACCGGGCACGACGTTCACCGGCGCGACGCGCTTCCCGTTCAACGACGCGACGACGCCCGGGATGGACGTCGGCGGGTCGGGGCGTGGCTGCAACGAGATCAAGGGCAGCTTCACGGTGCACGAGGCGTCGTACGACGACACCGGCGCTCTCGAGAAGCTGTCGGTCTCCTTCGTCCAGCACTGTGAGGGCGCCACCCCTGCGCTGTACGGCTCGATCACCTGGCACGCCGACCAGCCCGGGGCCCCGCTCCCGCCGCGGGTGAGCGTCCGTACCGACCGGGCCAGCTACGACTACGGCAGCCGGGCGGTCGTGACCGCGAAGGTCTCGGCCGACTCGCCGGTGCGGACCCTGTCGGTATACGCGACGTCGCCCGGGGGCGTGAGGAAGCTGGTGACGACGGGCACCGTGGACGGCGACGGCCTCCTCGTCGTGCGGGTCCCCGTGGTGCAGCAGACCACGTTCACGGTCGCACTCGACGGGCAGGGGCAGGTGCCGAGCACCTCGGCCACGCGCTCGGTGTCGGTGCACGCGAAGGTGACGCCGACGATGCAGCGCTACCGGAGCAGGTCCGGCCGCTACTACGTCTACGGCCTCTCCCAGGACGCCTTCATCCAGGGCAAGGTCAGCCCCGACCACGCCGGGGACTGCCTGTACTTCCGCGCGGAGTTCCTGGTGGCCGGCTCGTGGCAGTACCCCGCCACCACCAAGTGCGTGCACCTGTCGTCGGCGAGCACCGCGCGGGCCTACCTCGCCGGGAACGCCAACTACCGGGGCATCCCGATCCGGATGCGCGCGGAGTGGCGCGGCGACAAGCGGAACCTCGCCGAGAACAGCGCCTGGCGGTACCTGAAGTTCGTGGGCTGAGGAGGGCCGGCCCGGCACCCGGCGTCGGGCGTGAGCGCAACGATCCGGCGTGGTGGGTGCCGGGGTTGCCCGGCCGTCCTACCCTGAGACGCACGGGGAGGGAGGGCCATGCGCGGAAGGCGTGCACTGGTGGCGTTCACGCTGCCGACGGTGCTGGTGCTGACGGCTGCCTGCGGCGGGTCCAACGCGCAGCAGGCGAACGACCCCACGACCTCGCCCGGCTCCACGTCGACGAGCCCCGGGTCGACATCGCGGACGTCGGCCACGCCCGACCCCGGGAGCAGCGCCACCCCGGTCGCCGACCCGCAGCACGCCGTCGACCCGCCGGGGCCGCGCAAGGGCGCCCTGGGGCTGGCCGACGTGCTGGTCTACAACGGCGACTCGCTGAGCCCGTCCACCGTCGCCGCGATCCGCGGGCTCAAGGGCGTGCAGAGCGTGGAGACCCTCTCGCTGGCCCAGGTGCCGATCGAGAACAAGGTCATCACGGTGGCCGCGGTCGACCCCTCGACGTACCGCAACTTCACCCCCGCCGCGAGCGCCGAGACCCAGGCGGTCTGGGACCGGGTCGCCGGCGGCGAGCTCGCGATCCGGCCGGAGCTGAAGAAGAAGCTCCCGCTGGACAGCCACGGCTACCTGCGGCTGGGCAGCGAGAAGGACGCGACGGCGGTGCACATCGGGGCCTTCGCCCCCAGGTCGAGGGAGCCATCGACGCCGTCGTCAACGAGTCGTGGATCCCGACCCTGCACATGCAGCGCGACAACGCGCTGCTCGTCACCACCGGGCAGACCGCGCCGGAGTCGCTGCGCAAGCCCATCGAGAAGCTCGCCGGGCACGACGCGTCCGTCCAGATGCTCGACGCGGTCGCCCGCTACGGCCTCGACCCCGACGTCCAGCAGACGGCGTTCGTGGTCGGCACCATCGCCGATGCCGTGGGCACCTTCCGCTACTCGGTGCTCGGCGGCGGCCGGATCGCCCCGGACCCGGCGTGGGTGGCCGCCCACATCACCACGC
The DNA here is from genome assembly GCF_013466985.1 of Nocardioides ungokensis. Lineage (GTDB taxonomy): Bacteria > Actinomycetota > Actinomycetes > Propionibacteriales > Nocardioidaceae > Nocardioides > Nocardioides ungokensis. The sequence goes on from NZ_CP059164.1 coordinate 77,369, forward strand.
AGAGCGTGCCGATCCTCGGCAACGTCACCTGCAACAAGCTGATCTTCCCCCAGCTCACGGCGGCCCTGAACGAGGTCCAGTCGCGCGGGCTGGCGGACAAGATCCACCCCAGCGAGTACGCCGGCTGCTACTACCCGCGCTTCATCGCCGGCACCACCTCGCTGTCCAACCACTCCTTCGGCCTGGCGCTCGACCTCAACGTGCCCGGCAACCAGCGGGGCACCGTCGGCGAGATGGACCGGACGGTCGTGTCGATCTTCAAGAAGTGGGGCTTCGCCTGGGGCGGCGACTGGCACTACACCGACCCGATGCACTTCGAGATGAACGCGCTGGTCAACCCTCGCTGACCCCCGGCTACCGTGCCCTCATGCGCGCAGTCCAGGTCATCACGCCCACCGGTCCCGCCGCCCTCGAGGTCCGCGACGTCGAGGAGCCCACCCCGGGCCCGGACGACGTGCTCGTGGAGGTGCGCCGGGTGGGCATCTCCTTCCCGGACCTGCTGCTCAGCAAGGGGGAGTACCAGCTCAAGCCCGAGCCGCCCTTCACCCTCGGCGTCGACTTCGCCGGCACCGTGTTGCGCCCGGCGGAGTCCGGGGCAGGCGGCTTCGAGACCGGTCAGCGGGTGGCCGGGGTGGGGGCCTACGGCGGCGCGGCCGAGCGGGTGGCCACGCCTGCGATGTTCACCTTCGCCCTCCCCGACGCGCTGTCCTTCGACGAGGGTGCCGCGCTCCCCATGAACTACCTGACCGCGCAGTTCGCGCTCGCCGAGCGCGGTGGGCTGCGCGCCGGTGAGACCGTGCTGGTGCACGGGGCGGCCGGTGGCGTCGGCACCGCGACCATCCAGGTCGCCAAGGGGTACGGCGCCCGCACGATCGCCGTCGTGAGCTCCGACGAGAAGGCGGCCGTGGCGAAGCGCGCCGGCGCCGACGAGACCGTGCTGGTCGACGGCTTCAGGGACGCGGCGCTCGCCCTGACCGAGGGGCGCGGCGTGGACGTCGTGGTGGACGTCGTCGGTGGCGACCTCTTCACCGACTCGCTCCGCGTGCTGGCCCCGCAGGGCCGGCTGCTCGTGGTCGGCTTCGCCGCCGGGCAGGGCATCCCCCAGGTCAAGGTCAACCGGCTGCTGCTCAACAACGTCGACGTGCGCGGCGTCGGCTGGGGCGCCTACGCGATGACCCGGCCCGGCTACATGCAGGAGCAGTGGGCTGCGCTGGTGCCGATGATGGAGAGCGGAGTGGTCCGCCCGCCGATCGGCGCGACGTACGACCTCGAGGACTTCGGACGCGCCCTGAGCGACATGGAGGCGCGCCGCACGCTGGGCAAGTCGGTCGTCCGCGTCGCCGGGTAGCCTCTGCCCGGTGCGTCGCCTGGGGGTCGTGTTGATGGTGGTGCTCGGCCTCGTGTGCCTGGCGGCCTGCGACAGCGGCGCGTCGCGCGGGGGGACGACGCCCAAGAGCGACTGGTCCCCGGCTCCCACCCGCGTCGACGGCCTGAGCGTCCTGGCGGAGGCGGACACCGACGGCCTGCGGCTGCACACCGCCTCGGGGGACAAGACCTTCCTGCCCGGGATCAACCTCGGCAGCAGCGTGCCCACCCGCCAGCCGGGCGAGCTGGACGTGCTCACGGCCGACGACTACCGCCGCTGGTTCGGCGAGATGGCGGGCCTCGGCATCCGGGTGATCCGCGTCTACACGGTGCACCCGCCCGCCTTCTACGACGAGCTCGCCGCCTGGAACAGGGCGCACCCGCAGTCGCCGCTCTACCTCGTGCAGGGCGTCTATCTGCCCGACGAGTCGTACGTCGAGCCGGGGCGCACGCTCTACTCGCCGTCGGTCGACCGGGCCTTCACCCGGGAGCTGGCCGACGCCGGCGCCGCCGTGCACGGCGACCTGACGCGCGCGCCGCAGCCCGGCCGGTCGTCGGGCACCTGGCACACCGACGTGTCCCCGTGGCTGCTCGGCTGGATCGTCGGCGTCGAGTGGGACCCGGACGCCACCGCGCGCACCGACCGCCTCGAGCGGGACGCGGCCTACCGCCCCGGCACCTACTTCCGCGCCACCGGGGACGCCACGGCGACCGAGCGCTGGATCGCCCGGCACCTCGACGGGCTGGCCGCGGCCGAGCACGAGCGGGGCGTGAGCGTGCCGATCGCGTTCGTGAACTGGCCGACCACCGACCCGCTGTCCCACCCCCAGGAGCCGATGCGGCAGGAGGACCTCGTCGGGGTCGACGCCGAGCACGTGCTGCCGACCCGCGCCTGGCCGGGCGGCACGTTCGCCAGCTTCCACGCCTACCCCTACTACCCGGACTTCCAGCGCTACGAGCCCGGACTGCAGCGGACGACGTGGCGCGGCCGGCCCGACCCGTACGCCGGCTACGTCCGGGCGCTGCGCGACCACTTCACCTCGATGCCGCTGGTGATCTCCGAGATGGGTGTCCCGTCCTCGCTCGGCTCGGCCCACCTCGGGCCGCTGGGGCGCGACCAGGGCTCGCACACCGAGCAACAGGCCATGCAGACCGACGCCGACCTGCTGCACCTCGTCCACGACCAGGGCGCGAGCGGCGCCTTCGTCTTCTCCTGGGCCGACGAGTGGTTCAAGCGCACGTGGAACACCCAGGACAGCCAGGTCGACGCGCGGCGCCAGCTGTGGCACGACCCGCTGACCAACGAGCAGTGGTTCGGGGTGCTGGCCACCGACAGTGCCCGCGTCCCGGACTCCGGCCACGAGCTCACACCCGCCTCGGGCGCCCTGGAGTACGTGCTGGCCGAGGCCGACGCGTCGTACCTCCACCTCGACGTGACCGGTCGCGAGGCCACCCCGGCGAAGGCCTCGATCCTTGTCGACTCGGTGCCGGGCGAGGGGCCCGACTACCGGGTGGACGTCGACGCGGCGGCGGGCACGGCGCGGGTGTCGGTGCGTCGCGACCTGGAGCCGGTGCGGCTCTACACGCGCGAGGCCATCCCCGCCATCGAGCGCCAGAGTGCCTGGCACGTCTACCGCCAGATCATGAACCGCAGCTACGAGGTGGCCGGGAAGCACCACGACGCCGAGCTCGGTGACGTCGGCGACCTGGTCCGGGGAGACTGGGACCCGACCTCCTCCGACTACGACAGCCTGGCGACCTGGCAGGTCGACGACGCCCACCGGACCCTGCACCTGCGGCTCCCCTGGTCGATGCTCGGCCTCGCCGACCCCTCGTCGCGCACGGCGCTGGGTGCGGGGAACCCGGCGGAGCTGGTCCGGGTGCCCGGGATCGGCCTCACCTTCGACGTCGACGGGGCCACCGCGCGGATGGACTACACCTGGCCGACGTGGAACCACGTCGGTTACTCCGAGCGGCTCAAGGCGGGCAGCGGGGTGCTGGGCGAGGCGTTCCGGACCCTGGCTCCCTGACGCCGTGCCATGGCGGCGGTTAGGGTCGGGGGCGTGAGCATCCTGGATGAGGCCCGCGAGGGCATGAACCCCGAGATCCGTCCGCAGGACGACCTGTTCGGCCACGTCAACGGACGGTGGCTCGACGAGGTCGAGATCCCCTCCGACCGGTCGAGCTGGGGGCCGTTCGTGCAGCTGGCCGACGCGGCCGAGGAGCACGTGCACCGGATCATCGAGGACCTGGCCGCCCAGGTCACCTCGGGTGACGGCGCGCCCATCGACGAGGACGCCCGCAAGATCGGCGACCTCTTCGCCTCCTTCATGGACACCGGGGAGATCGAGCGCCGCGGCCTGCGCCCGGTGCGCCCGCTGATCGACGCCGTGGCCTCGCTGCGCGACGTGCGCGACCTCGCGGCGTTCCTCGGCGAGTTCGAGCGGATCGGAGGCCACGGTCTCTTCGGCTCCTACGTCGACACCGACGACCGGCAGTCCGACCGCTACCTCTTCCACATCGTGCAGGGCGGGCTCGGCCTGCCCGACGAGTCCTACTACCGCGACGACAAGTTCGCCGAGGTGCGCGAGAAGTACGTCGCCTACCTGACCCGGCTGCTCGGCCTGGCCGGCCACGAGAACGCCGCCGAGGCCGCGAGCACCGTCCTGGCGATCGACACCCGCCTCGCCGCCGGCCACTGGGAGCGGGCGGAGACCCGCGACGTCCAGAAGACCTACAACCTGAAGACGGCCGAGGAGCTCAAGGCCCTCTGCCCGTCGTTCGACTGGGACGCCTACGTCACCAACCTCGGCGGCAAGGACAAGACCATCGCCGAGGTCTGCGTGCGCCAGCCCTCCTACCTCGCCCACCTCTCGACGGTCCTCGACGAGGTGCCGATCGAGGAGTGGAAGGAGTGGCTGCTCAGCCACGTCGTCCGCGCCTCCGCGCCGTACCTCACCGACGACCTGGTCGAGACCAACTTCGACTTCTACGGCCGCACCCTCAACGGCACCCCCGAGCTGCGCGCCCGCTGGAAGCGCGGCGTCGCGCTGGTCGAGGGCGCGATCGGCGAGGCCGTCGGCAAGGAGTACGTCGCCCGGCACTTCCCGCCGAGCTCCAAGGCGATGATGGACGACCTGGTCGCCAACCTGCTGGCCGCCTACCGCGACTCGATCTCCCGGCTGGACTGGATGACCGAGGAGACCAAGGAGCGGGCCTACGAGAAGCTCGAGACCTTCAACCCGAAGATCGGCTACCCGAAGACCTTCCGCGACTACTCGGCGCTGCAGGTCAGCCCCGACGACCTGCTGGGCAACGTGGCGTCCGCGTCCGCGTTCGAGACCGACCGGCAGCTGGCCAAGATCGGCTCCCCGGTCGACCGCGACGAGTGGTTCATGCTGCCGCAGACCGTCAACGCCTACTACAACCCGGGCACCAACGAGATCTGCTTCCCCGCCGGGATCCTGCAGAAGCCGTTCTTCAGCCCCGACGCACACCCGGCGGAGAACTACGGCGGCATCGGCGCGGTCATCGGCCACGAGATCGGCCACGGCTTCGACGACCAGGGCGCCCAGTACGACGGCACCGGCACCCTCAACGACTGGTGGACGCCGGCCGACAAGGCGGCCTTCGAGGTGAAGTCGAAGGCGCTGATCGAGCAGTACGACGCCTTCGAGCCGCGCACCCTCCCCGGCGAGCACGTCAACGGCGCGCTGACCGTGGGTGAGAACATCGGCGACCTCGGTGGTCTCACGATCGGCCACACGGCGTACCTCATCGCCCAGGGCGGCCAGGCGTCGGTCGAGGAGCGGCAGCGGCTCTTCATGAACTGGGCCTACTGCTGGCGCACCAAGCGCCGCAAGGAGCAGGAGCTGCAGTACCTCACCATCGACCCGCACAGTCCCGCGGAGTTCCGGGCCAACATCGTGCGCAACCTCGACGAGTTCCACGAGGTGTTCGGCACCGTCGAGGGTGACGGCCTGTGGCTGGACCCCGCGGAGCGCGTCCGGATCTGGTGACGTGACCACGATCGGCGTCTGCGAGGACGACGCGCAGCTCCGGTCCGTCATCACCCGCGCCTTCAAGGCCGAGGACTTCGACGTGGTCAGCGTGGCGACGGGCGCGGAGGCGCTGCGCGCGTTCGTGGAGCGCCAGCCCGACGTGATCGTGCTCGACCTCGGCCTGCCCGACGTCGACGGCCGCGACGTCTGCCTGGCGCTCAAGGCCAACGGCGTCGTGGCGCCGGTCCTGATGCTCACCGCCCGGACCGGCGTCCACCACAAGGTGGCGGGCTTCGAGGCCGGGGCCGACGACTACCTCGGCAAGCCGTTCGCTGGCCGAGCTGATGGCCCGGGTCCGGGTCCTCGAGCGGCGGGCGATCGCGATGCGGCCGACACCGGAGGGGGCGCGGCTCGACCCGGCGACGCACGCCGTCGTGGACGGCGAGGTGTCGGTGGCACTGACGCCCACCGAGTTCGCGGTGCTGGCTCGCCTGATGAGCGTCCCCGGTGAGGTCGTCCGGCGCCGGGCCCTGGTGGCCGCCGGCTGGCCCGACGGCGCCATCGTCTCCGACAACACCCTGGACTCCTACGTGCGGCGGATCCGCAACAAGCTCTCCGGCCTCCCGGAGGGCGGCCCCCGGGTCGAGACCGTCCACGGGGTCGGCTACGTATGGCGCTGATCCCGGTCGGGCTGCGCGCCCGGCTGGTCTGGGTGACGATGCTGATCACGACCCTCGTCGTGGCCGCGGTCATCGTGCTGGTGCAGGTCTACCTCGCCCGGGTGACCACTGCCGACTCCACCGAGGTGGCCCGGGCGCGGGCCGACGCCGTGGCGGGCACGGTCCGTGTCGTGCACGGGAAGCTGACCGTGCTGGAGGCGAGCTCGGCCACCCTCGACCGCGACGTGTGGGTCTTCGACGCCCACGGGCACCTGGCCGAGGGCCGGCTCCCCCGGGACCGGGCGTCGGTGGTCACCGGCCTCGGCGCCAGTCCGGTCGCCGGCTCGCAGGTCCTCGCCGAGCGGGTACGCCTCGTCTCCCAGCCGGTCGTGCAGGACGGCACCCGGATCGGGGTGGTGGTGGCCGGCGTCGACCTCACGCCGTACGAGCACGCCGAGAGCCGCGGGCTGTGGCTCTCCCTGGTCCTCGGGCTGCTGACGATCGTCGCCGCAGGCGTCGCCGCGGGGGAGGCCGCCCGGCGCACGCTCGGGCAGGTCCACCACATGGTCCGCAACGCCCAGGACTGGGAGGAGCACGACCTCGACCGCCGCTTCGACCTCGGGCCGCCCGTCGACGAGATCACCGAGCTCGGCCAGACCCTCGACCACATGCTCGACCGGATCGCCGAGGCGCTGCACGCGGAACGACGGCTCTCCGACGAGGTGGCGCACGAGTTCCGGACGCCGCTGACGGTGATCCGCGCCGAGGCCGAGCTGGCCCTGGCCGCCTCGGACCCTGCCCAGCACGAGCCGCTGCGGGCGATCGTGGAGGCCGCCGAGCGGCTCGACGGGGTGGTCGGCTCGATGCTGGACGCCGCCCGCTCGCGCCACGACGAGGAGTCGACCGCCGACGCGGTCCGGGTCCTCACCGCCCTGGCCACCAGCCGCCCGCACGAGATCACGATCCGGCCGCCCGAGCCCGGTCCCGACGTGTGGGTGGCGGCGCCGCCGGAGCTGGTGCGGGCGGCGCTCACGCCGCTGCTCGACAACGCCCTGCGGCACGCCGCTGCGAGCGTGTGGATGACGGTCGAGCCGCGAGGCGACCGGGTGGTCCTGACGGTGCTCGACGACGGGCCCGGGGTCACCGAGCAGGAGGCCGGCGAGGTGTTCCGTCCCGGCCACCGGGGGGTCGTCGGGGGCTCCGCGGGGCTGGGGCTGGCCGTCGTACGCCGCCTCGTGGAGTCGGTGGGCGGGACCGTCCGGGCGGTGCCGGGGCAGGGCGGGCGCTTCGAGGTCGACCTGCCCGCCGGGGACTGAGCACCGGTCAGATTTTCGGCAGGAGCCGTCACCCACGATGGAGGAGTGTCCACCCGGGGTGGCGGGCTGCCCCTTCCCGTCCACCCGCTGGCGACGTCGGCGTTGCCGTCGTCCGCACCGCACCGGGTCGCACGATCTCCGGTCCGTCCACGTCCCCCGCGTGGGCGGACCGGTTCCATTTCGGGGCGCCCCTTGATCGCGGTGTAATGATGATTACATGATTACAAATGAGGTTCAGGAGCGGGTGAGCGGCTGGTTCGCCGGCCGGCTCCCCGAGGAGTGGAAGACCGAGAGCCCCCGGGTGACGGTCGATCGTGAGGAGATCACCGTCGTCCTCACCCAGCCCGACGTCGCCCTCGACACCGAGGAGGGGGAGCCGTCGGAGGTCCAGGTGGCCGAGGCCCGCGCCGGCCGGTCCCGGGCGTTCCGCGAGGAGACCCGCGAGCGGCGGATGGAGATCGCCCGGGAGGCGGAGCACCGCTTCGAGCGCAAGGTCTCGTGGGCGGTCCGGATCGGCGACCGCGAGGAGCTGTGGACGCACGTCGCCGCGCCGGTGATGACGCGCCTGCGGCAGCCGCAACGGCTGGTGCTCGACACCCTCGTCGACGCCGGGGTGGCCCGGTCCCGTTCGGAGGCCCTGGCCTGGTGCGTGCGCCTGGTCGGCCAGCACGAGAGCGACTGGCTCGCCGAGCTGCGCGACGCCATGGGTGCCGTGGCCGACGTACGCAGCAAGGGCCCGGACGCCTGAGCGACCCACGACCGGGTCGTGCGGCTGAGGGTGCGCCCCGGCGCACTGGCACCCGCACGACCCGGGGTCTGTGGAGGGCGCGTCGGCGCTGTCGGCCGGCGCTGGTAGACAGGGTCGGGTGAGCCCCACCCTGCCGCCGACCGCGGACCGCCCGACCGCCGAGCTCCGCCAGCAGACCCGGGAGCAGGCGGAGGCCCACCTGCGCGCGCTCGTCGGGAGCGACGCCGCGCGCCTGCGGGAGGACCAGTGGACCGCGATCGAGGCGCTGGCCGTCGACCGGCGTCGCTCGCTGGTCGTGCAGCGCACCGGCTGGGGCAAGTCGGCGGTCTACTTCGTCGCGACGCTGCTGCTCCGGCAGGCCGGTGCCGGGCCGACCGTGATCGTCTCCCCGCTGCTGGCCCTGATGCGCAACCAGATCGCGGCGGCCGAGCGGGCCGGGATCCGTGCCGTGACCATCAACTCGACCAACATCGAGGACTGGCAGCCCATCCACGACGCGATCCGCGCCGGGGAGGTCGACGTGCTGCTGGTGAGCCCCGAGCGGCTCAACAACCCCGGCTTCCGCGACGAGGTGCTGCCCCGGCTGGCCGAGACCTGCGGCCTGCTCGTCGTCGACGAGGCCCACTGCATCTCCGACTGGGGCCACGACTTCCGCCCCGACTACCGGCGGATCCGGACCCTGCTGACCGACCTGCCCGAGGGCATCCCGGTGCTGGCCACCACCGCCACGGCCAACGCCCGGGTGACGGCCGACGTCGCCGAGCAGCTCGAGGGCACCGACGGGCGGGCCGACGTCCTGGTCCTGCGCGGATCGCTGGACCGCGAGTCGCTGCGGCTCGGGGTGGTGCGGCTGAAGACCGCCGAGCAGCGGCTGGCCTGGCTGGCCGACCACCTGGCCGAGCAGCCCGGCTCGGGCATCATCTACTGCCTCACCGTCGCGGCCACCCAGGAGATCGCCGACTACCTGCGCTCCCGGGGCCACGACGTCGCGGCGTACTCCGGCCAGACCGACCCCACCGAGCGGCACGCCCTCGAGCAGGACCTCGCGTCCGGGCGGGTCAAGGCCCTGGTGGCCACCAGCGCGCTCGGGATGGGCTTCGACGCCACGCTCGGCTTCGTCGTCAACATGGGCGCCCCGTCGTCGCCGGTCGCCTACTACCAGCAGGTCGGCCGCGCCGGTCGTGGCACCGACGAGGCGACGGTGGTGCTGCTGCCGGCCCTGGAGGACCACGACATCTGGGCCTACTTCGCCTCGCTCGCCTTCCCGCGCGAGGAGCAGGTGCGCCAGACCCTGGAGGTGCTCGCCGGGGAGGGGCGGCCGATGAGCACCGCCGCCCTGGAGACCTACGTCGAGCTCAACCGCAACCGCCTCGAGACGATGCTCAAGGTGCTCGACGTGGACGGCGCCGTACGCCGGGTGCGCGGCGGCTGGGAGGCCACCGGCCGGGAGTGGGCCTACGACGAGGAGCGCTACCGCCGTGTCACGGAGGCCCGCGAGCGGGAGCAGCAGGCGATGCTCGACTACCTCGCGACCGACCGGTGCCGGATGTGGTTCCTGCGCGACCAGCTCGACGACCCGGCCGCGGACACCTGTGGTCGCTGCGACAACTGCGGCGGCCTCGACCTCTCCCTCGAGATCTCGGAGGCGGCGGTGGAGGAGGCCGGCGCCCGGCTGTCGCGTCCCGGCGTCGTGATCGAGCCGCGGAAGATGTGGCCGACTGCCCTGGGCAACCTCGGCGTCGATCTGCGCGGCAAGATCGCCGACGGTGCGGGCGAGGGGCGGGCGGTGGCCCGCCTCACCGACCTCGGCTACGGCCAGGCGCTGCGTGACCTCTTCCGTCCCGGCGAGCCCGACGGACCGGTCCCGGTGCCGCTGGTGAAGGCGGTCATCGAGGTGCTCGGGGACTGGCGGCCCACGGTCGAGGGCATCGTCGTCGTCGAGTCCGCGACCCGGCCCACCCTGACGGCCGACCTGGCCGACGGGCTGTCCCGCTACCTGCGGGTGCCGGTCCTCGGCCGCTACGCGATCGCCGACCCGGGCGTGGAGCCCGGGCAGGGCGCCATGAACTCCGCCCAGCGGGTCGCGGCCGTGGGCCGTCGCTTCCGGCTCGACAGCGACCCGCTGGAGGGCCGGTCGGTGCTGCTGGTCGACGACCTGGTCGTCAGCGGCTGGACCATGACCCTGGCTGCCCGCGCGGCACGGCAGGCGGGCGCGGCCGACGTGCTGCCGCTCGCCCTGGGCACCCAGTCCTGACCCGATCGTTGAGTTGGGCCGGATTCGGTCGCGAGTTGGGCCTGATTCGGACCTGACGGCCCGGATCAGGCCCAACTCAACGCCGATTTGGGCCCAACTCAACGATCCGGTCGAGTCGTCACTCCTCCAGGTGCGCGTAGTAGTCGCGCGGACGCCCGTCGCGGTCGATCATCGACAGCAGCCGTAGACCGGCGGCCTCGAGGGTGCGTGAGCTGAGCCAGGCCACCGCCAGGGTCGGCACCAGGACCAGTGCGAAGGTGACGATGAACCACGACCCCGGCTGCGCCGCGGGGAGCAGGTGGAGCCAGCCGAGGAAGCGCATCACCGGCTCGTGCAGCAGGTACACGCCGTACCCGAGCGACCCGATCCAGGCCAGCGGCTTCCAGCTCAGCCAAGCAGGCCACGGCCCGTCATGGAGCACGATCGAGGCCATCGCGACGGCGATGGCCAGCGAGTACGCCGGGTGCCACCAGTCGCCGGTCGGGGAGTCGAACGGCCGCGTCCAGACGAGGCCCGCGAGCGCCACCGTGCCGAGCACGGCGAGCGCGCCCCGCAGGGTGCGGCCGAGCCGGAGCCCGGTCGCGCTGAGCACCGCCAGGCCCATGCCGATGCCGAAGTCGGCCCCCCGCGACAGCGGCGAGAACCACACCGACCAGTCGGTGATCGGCGCCCCGGACACGTCGATCGCCCACCACAGGTAGGCCATGCTCACCACGGCGGCCAGGGCGGGCAGCGCCGACACGACCAGGATCCGGACCCGGCGGCTGTCGCTGCGGCGCGCGAGGGCGTTCACCAGCGGGACCGCGAGGGCCATCAGCACGTAGAAGTGCATCTCGACCGCCAGCGACCAGGCCGGTCCGTCGGTCCAGAAGATGTAGGTGTCGCTGTAGACGTGCGTGAACGTCAGGTGCAGCAGCAGGTCCTGCCAGTGCCCCGGCCAGACCGGGTTCGTGATTGCCCACACCACCACCACGGTGGTCACGTAGAGTGGCAGCAGCCGGGCCAGGCGGCGGTAGAGCAGCATCCGGCCCGACCGGCCGGGCAGGCCGTCGATCACGCTGCGCGCGACCGGCAGCCAGAGCACCAGGCCGGACAGCACGAAGAACATGTCCACGAACAGGTCGGTGCCGAGCATCAGCTGGTGGGCGGCGCCCGTCCAGGGCCAGGCCCACGCCGAGCCGGTGCGGTTGTTCTGGTACGCGTGGAACCAGACCACGGCCAGTGCGGCGAGGCCGCGCAGCCAGCCCAGCGGGAAGGTCACCCGTCGGGCGCGCGGCTCCTCGGCCGGTGCCGGTTCGGGCGCGTCGGGGGGAATCGTGGGCAGGGCGGTGAGGGTCGCTGTCATGCGGCCACCTCCGTGCGGTCGGTGGGAGTGTCGTCGCGGTCGGTGGTGCCGGCGCTCGCGGCGGTGCGCGGGGTCACGACCCACTGGTGCTCGCCGCGCAGCTGCTTGAGGTGCGCGATCCGGTTCACCAGGTTCTTCCACTCGGTGTAGAAGAAGAGGTTCGCCAGCCCGGCGCCCACGAACCACCAGGGGTGCTCGCGCAGGTCCGGTGTGGCGAGCCGCCAGGCCGCCAGCGTCTGGAGCGGGCCGGACACCGTGGTGAACAGGGTCAGCAGCATGAAGATCGGGATGTCGAGCTGGAAGCCGCCGTCGCGCCAGGCCAGGAAGCCGAACAGCGGCCACACCGACATCGCGAGCCACGGGTAGACCTCACGCCAGCCGAGGAGGTAGGCCACGCCGATCTTCTGGCGCAGGGTGAGGCTGGGCTGGCGCAGGATCGGCCACAGGTGGCGCAGCGAGACCTGGAACCAGCCCTGGGCCCAGCGCATCCGCTGCTTCCACAGCGCACGCGGGGTCTCGGGGGCGAGCTCGCGGCTGACCAGGCCGGGGTCGTTGACGATCCGGCCGTCGGCCTCGAGGACGCGCATCGAGGCCTCGATGTCCTCGGTGAGGAACGAGCCGCGCAGGCGGATCTGCTCCAGGGCCGAGGCGCGCCAGTAACCGTTGGAGCCCCCGAAGATGCCGAAGCCGTAGAGCGAGGTGCGACCCGGGTGCGAGACGGCGTAGATCTGCTCGAACTCCACCGCGATCAGCTTCGCCATCGCCGAGTCGTCGCCGTTGCGGATCACGCAGTGACCCTGGACGACGTCGGCCCCATCGGCGATCCACCGCCAGGCCCGGTCGAAGGAGCCGGCCGCCGGATGGTGGTCGGCGTCGAAGATCCCGACGAACTCGCCCTCGGCGACCCGCAGCGCGGCATTGACGTTCTGCGCCTTCGAGGTGCTGTCGGGCACCTTGAGGACCGTCAGGTCGGCGTGCTCGCGCGCCAGCCGGGCCAGGTCGTCCTCGACCGCGAGCGGCACCGGGGTGTTGTAGGCCAGCACGATCTGCAGGCCGCCGGCGTAGCGCTGGGCGAGGAAGGCGTGGACGGTCTCGACGATGGTGTCGGCCTCGTTCGGCAGGTACGCCGCGATCACGGCCGTGGCCCGCGGGGCCGGCCCCACCGGGGCGTCGGGAAGGCGGGGTGGCTCCAGGGCGCGCGAGCACTCGGCCCAGATGGTCAGGGCGGTGACGCCCATGGCGGTCACCAGCACCCAGTAGAGGACACCCGACAGGTCGATGCCGACCATCGAGAGCCCGACCAGGAGCAGGAAGGGCAGCAGCACGCTGCCGACGGTGGCCAGCAGCAGCTGCCGGCTGGCGCTGAACCAGGTGACCGCCTTGCGGCGGGTCTTGAGGTGCACCCCCTGCTGGCGGGGCTGGTGGTCACGCTGGTTGACCGACTCCGCGGCGGCCGCGGCGGCGTGCTGCTCGGCCTCGCGCGGGTCCTGCTTGCGCGTGATCGGCGCCCAGCCGACGCCGAGGTCGATGACGCCCTCGTGGACGCCGAGCCGGTCGAGGACCTCGATCGCGTGGTAGGCCATCTCCTGGAGCCGGACCGGGCGGGCCGCCCGGTCCTCGTGCTTGAGGCGCAGGGTGAGCCGTCCGTCCGGGGTCCCGGCGACGATCTCGCCGGGCTGGAGGAAGCGGGTCAGCAGCTCGGCGGCCTCGGCCACCGCGGCGGCCGGCGCCCGCACGGAGGCGGTGACGTCCGACCCCGGCACCGCCCACACCGGGTCGATGACGGCGACGATCTCGCGCTGGCGGGTCGGCACGGAGAGCCGGGGTCGGGTGGGAAGGCTGATGATGTCGGTCCAGGAGCCCACGCGACCGGTGGTCGGGGCATCGGGGACGACGGGGCTCTGTCGGGGGAGCAACAAGGACACGGGCGGAACCTTTCGGTTGTCGACGTGAGCGCGGGCGTCCTGCGTGCAGGCCGCACTGCTGACGGGTGTCGATCGCTGACGGCCGCTCGAAGTGGGGCCGGTCGTGTGCGTCGAAAGGCGCGCTGCGTGAGTCGCGCTGGATCGATCACCGTGTCGGACTCCGGGGGTCCGGATCAAGTCGACACGGCGTGGTCGCGGTCACGGTGAACGCACAGCACCCGCCGGTCCACGCTCAGGAGCGGGGTCCGACGGGTGCTGCGTCACACCGTCCGGGTGGGCGAGGTCACGCCCGGGTGAGAACGCGTTCTGGTCGAGGCGGTCAGTGCGCGACGAGGGCGGCGGCGTCGACCGGCTGCTCAGGCCGGCTGCGGGGGAGGAACCAGGCCGGCACCAGCACGGCGGCCACCATGACCGTGGCAACCGTGAACACCCCGGCGTAGACGCCGGCCAGGTCGCCCGGCACCGACGCCGGGTTGGTGGGGTCGACGTGGTCCTGGACGCCGTTGGTCAGGAGCACCGAGAACACCGCCGTCCCGATCGACGCCGCGACCTGCTGGACGATGTTCATCAGCGTCGAGCCCCGGGCGATGGTGTGGTCCTGCAGCGTCTGCAGCGCGGCCGACATGATCGGCATCATCGTGGCGCCCATGCCCAGACCCATCACGAACAGGGCCGAGAGCAGGAAGGTGTACGACGTGGTCTCGGTCAGCTGGGTGAACATGCCCATGCCGATCGTGATCACCACGATCCCCGTCATCACGATCTTGCCGGGACCGATCCGGTCCGCGAGCACGCCCGCGACCGGCATCGTCAGCATCGCGCCGATCCCCTGCGGCGCGAGCAGGAGGCCCGCGCCCAGCGCGTTCTCACCGCGCACGGTCTGGAAGTACAGCGGGAACAGGAGGCTGGCGCCGAAGAAGGCGATCGCGAACAGCGACATGGCGACCACCGCGACGGTCATCCGCGAGTTCTGGAACAGGCGCAGGTCCACGAGCGGGTGGATGTTGCGCCGGGCGAGGGCCCACGGCACGAACGCGATGATGAGGGCGGCGCCGACGATCGCGGGGACGAGCACCTGGCGGTCCTGGACGGTGCCGGCGGACGGGATCGAGGAGACGCCGTACAGGAAGGCGGCCAGGCCGGGGGAGAGCAGCACCATGCCCAGCCAGTCGAAGGTCTCGGACGGCTCGACGACGTCCTTGGGCAGGACCAGCGCGGCGTAGACGAGCGCGACAGCACCGATGGGGACGTTGATCAGGAAGATCCAGTGCCAGCTGGCCGAGTCGATCAGGGCGCCACCGAGGATGGGGCCGAAGATCGGGCCCAGCAGCATCGGGATGCCCAGGACGGCCATCACCCGCCCGACCCGCTCGGGGCCTGCCGCGCGGGTCAGGATCGTCATGCCCAGCGGCATCAGCATGCCGCCGCCGAGGCCCTGGAGCACCCGGAAGGCCACGAGCACCTCGAGGGAGCTCGCGGTCGCGCACAGCGCGGAGCCGGCGGCGAAGAGCAGCACCGCGAGCAGGTAGAGCCGCTTGGTGCCGAAGCGGTCCGCGGCCCAGCCGGTGAGCGGGATGACACTGGCGAGGGCCAGCGTGTAGCCCGTCATCGTCCAGGCGACCTCGGCGGAGGTGGCGTCGAACTCGCTCTGGAAGGTCTTCAGTGCGACCGACACGACGGTGATGTCGAGGATCGACATGATCGCGCCCAGCACGACGACGCCGGCGACGACCAGGACGCCCTTGTCGAGCTTGTCGCTGGAGGAGGCCTGCGGTCGGGGTGTGGTGTCAGTGGTGCGGGTGGTGTCGTGGGTCACCGGAGAAGGCTAGGTGTGCCCACCGACAGGCGCATCCGACTTTGGTCGACGGCCCAGTGGGATCGGTCACCCGATCCCGGGAGCTCCGCCGGGCTCAGGCGAGCAGCGCCTCGATCGCCGATACGACGCGGGCGTCGTCGGGCTCGACGCGGGGCGAGAAGCGGGCGACGACCTGGCCCTCGCCGTCGACGAGGAACTTCTCGAAGTTCCAGGTGATGTCGCCCGAGGATCCCTTCTCGTCCTGGGTGCCGACCAGCGCGGCGTACACCGGGTGCCGGTCGTCGCCGTTCACGTCGATCTTCTCGGTCATCGGGAAGCTGACGCCGTACGTCGCCGAGCAGAACTCCGCGATCTCGTCGGCGCTGCCGGGCTCCTGGCCGCCGAACTGGTTGCACGGCAGCCCGACGACGGTGAAGCCGGCGTCGGCGTACTTCTCCTGGAGGTTCTCGAGCCCGGTGTACTGCGGGGTGAGGCCGCACTTGCTGGCGACGTTGACCAGGAGCGCCGGACGGTGGCCGGTGATCTCGCCGAGGGTGGCCGGCGTCCCGTCGAGGCGGGCGAGGGAGGCGTCGAGGATGCTCATGCCCCCGAGCCTAAACGGGTGGTGGAACTCCCTGTCGGCGGCGGTCGTTACCGTCGAGGTCCACCCCACCCCGGCCCCGAGGTCCGCCCTTGAGCTTCGTCCCCGTCACCGGCCCGGCGACCTTCCGCCACGGCGACCCGCCGCGCGAGGGCGTCGTGGAGTTCACCGACCACCGGCGCACGGTCGCGCTGCCGATGCGGGCGGCGCTGCCGGTGCTCACGCGCGCGCACGCCCGCGACGACCTGCACCCCAGCGTCGCCCTCCTCTCGGGGGCTGTGCTGCTCGGCATGCGGCTGGTCGCGGCGGGGAAGTTCGAGCCGGCCGGGAGCGACCGGTCCTGGCGGGTCTCCGCGCTCGGCGCCGACGACCGGGACCGGGTCGCGATGCTCGCCGCGGCGCGGGCGCACGACGGAGTGGCCGACGCCGAGGCGCTGGTCCGCCAGGTGCTGGACGCCGTGGCGGACGCGATGCCGAGGAGCGCGCCGGCCCCCGCCCGGGACCGCCGCCCCGCGACCACCCCGCGCGCTGACTTCACCACCCGGCTGCAGGCGCGCATCGAGCAGCAGCGCGACGCCGCCCGCCGGCCGCAGCTGGTCGCCCTGTCGCTGCGGGTCGAGGCCGACGAGGAGGAGCTGGTCGCCGGCGCCGTGCGGCTGGTCCTCCAGGTCCACGACGTCCAGAACCCGCTGCACGTCAGCGACGCCGCGCTGCTGTGGGCCGACCCGGGACCCGCGGCGACCCACGGGTTCGGGGACCGGGCCCGCACCCACGCCACCATCGCGCTGCGCGCCGCGGCCGACGCCTGGCCGGTGCTCGACCGGCTGCTCGAGCTGCGGGTGCCCGACCAGATCACCCTCGACACCGACGAGCTGGTGAGCCTGCTCGAGCACGGGGTGGGGGCGCTGAAGGAGCGGGGAGTCGACGTCCTCTGGCCGCGGGCCCTGGGCCGCGACCTCACCGCGACCGCCGTGCTCGACCGGACGCCGGCCGGGCCCCGCGAGGAGGCGCTCGTGCCCGGCCTGCTCGGCCCCGACAGCCTCTTCTCCTTCAACTGGCAGGTGGCCCTCCACGGCGACCCGCTGAGCGAGGAGGAGATGGACCAGCTCGCGTCCTCCGCGGCGCCGATCCTCCGGCTGCGGGGCAGCTGGACCGTGGTCGACCCCGCGGTCGCGCGCAGGGCCCGCAAGCGGCTGATCCGGACCGTGCGGCCCGCACAGGCCGTGGCGGCCGCCCTCACGGGCGTCGTCCACGTCGGGCCGGCGGGCGACCCCGACACGGTGGCCGAGGAGCCGGTGGTCGTGGGGGCCACCCTGCTGAAGGTGCGCGAGCGGCTCCTCACGGCCGCCACCCGGGAGCCCGTGGCGCAGCCGGCCGTGCTGACCGCCACGCTGCGGGCCTACCAGCTGCAGGGGCTCACCTGGCTCGCCGAGATGACCTCGCTCGGCCTCGGCGCCTGCCTGGCCGACGACATGGGGCTCGGCAAGACGGTCACGCTGATTGCCCTGCACCTGCACCGGGTGGCCGAGGCAGCCGAGGTCGGGCGCCCGGTCGGGCCGACCCTGGTGGTCTGCCCGGCCAGCCTGCTCGGCAACTGGGAGGCCGAGATCGAGCGGTTCGCGCCGGGCGTCCCCGTCCGCAGGTTCCACGGTGGTCGGCGGTCGCTGGAGGGCCTGGCGGGCGGTTTCGTGCTGACCACCTACGGCACCATGCGGCGGGACCACGCCACCCTGGCCGGGGCGGGATGGGACCTCGTGGTCGCCGACGAGGCCCAGCACGTCAAGAACCCCCGTTCCTCGACCGCGCGGGGGCTCCGCGCGATCCCGAGCGCCGCCCGGGTCGCTTTGACCGGCACCCCCGTGGAGAACAACCTGACCGAGCTGTGGGCGATCCTCGACTGGGCCACGCCGGGACTGCTGGGCAGCCGCAACGCCTTCCGCAAGGTCTGGGCCGGGCCGATCGAGTCCGGCCTGGAGCCGACCAAGGCTCGGCAGTTCGCAGACCTGATCGACCCGTTCCTGCTTCGGCGGCGCAAGTCCGACCCCGGCATCGCGCCGGAGCTGCCCGCCAAGACCGAGACCGACCACCCCGTGGGGCTGACCCGCGAGCAGGTCGTGCTCTACGAGGCGTTCGTCCGCGACACCATGGATCGGATCGAGCGCGCCGACGAGGACGCGCGGCGCGGCCTGGTGCTCGCGCTGCTGACCGGCCTGAAGCAGATCTGCAACCACCCGGCGCACTTCTTGAGACAGGGGAGCCTGAAGCAGGGCGAGGCCCGGCTGGCCGGGCGCTCGGAGAAGCTCGACCTGCTCGACGAGCTGGTCGGCACCGTGCTGGCCGAGGACGGCGCGGTGCTGGTGTTCACCCAGTACGTCGCGATGGGTCGGCTGCTCGAGGCGCACCTGGCCCGGGCCGGCGTACCGCACCAGTTCCTGCACGGTGGCACCCCCGTGCGGGACCGGGACGCGATGGTCGCGCGCTTCCAGGCCGGGGGCTCCGCTGGGGACGCCGGGCAGGGGGTGCCGGTCTTCCTGCTCTCGCTCAAGGCCGGCGGCACCGGGCTCAACCTCACCCGCGCGGACCACGTGGTCCACTTCGACCGCTGGTGGAACCCCGCCGTGGAGGAGCAGGCCACCGACCGCGCCTACCGGATCGGGCAGACCAGGCCGGTGCAGGTGCATCGGATCATCACCCGCGGCACCATCGAGGAGCGGATCGCGGAGCTGCTCGCCCGCAAGCGTGCGCTCGCCGACTCGGTCCTGGCCCGGGGCGAGGCCGCCCTGACCGAGCTCAGCAACGACGACCTGCGCGACCTGGTCTCCCTGCGGCGCGACCCGGACTCGCCGTGAGCGCTGTGGTCCACCCCGCCTTCGCGGCCCGGCGGAACGCCTCGCGGGCCACGACCTGGTGGGGGCGGGCCTGGGTCCGCGCGGTCGAGGAGTCGGCGTACGCCGAGCGCGACCTGGTCGCGGCGCGGGCCCTGTCGCGGTCCGGGCACGTCGGCGGGATCACCACCGACGCCGGACGGTTCGTGGCGGCGGTCGAGGACGGCGAGGGGATGTGGACGGTCTCCGGGACGCTGCCGGTGCTGGACGAGCGGGCCGGCACGGTCCTGGTCGAGACGGTCGCGGCCGAGACGGGCCGGATCGCCTCGTTGCTGGCCGGGGAGCTGCCGCACGCCCTGGTGGAGCACGCCGAGGAGTCCGGTGTCGAGCTGCTGCCGTACGGCGGTGAGCTGGCCACCGACTGCACGTGCAGCTCGTGGGTCGACCCGTGCGTGCACGCGCTCGCCGTCCTCTCCCAGCTCACCTGGCTGGTCGAGGCCGACCCGTTCGTCCTGCTCCAGCTGCGCGGCCTGCCGCGCGACGACCTCCTCGCCCGGCTGCACGCCGGCGCGGTCGAGGAGCCCGAGGCCGTCGACGACCTCGACACGGGCCTCGACGCAGCGCTCCGGGCCGCAGCCCTGCTCCGCCTGGTCGAGGATCCCGACCAGCCGCTCGACCACCTGTTCTGACCTGGGTGACGCCTCGGGTCAGGCGGCGGGGTCGGCGACGCCGAGGGCGCCGAGCGTCATCTGCCGCAGGAGGTCGTGCATCGGGGCGTCGGGCAGCAGGCCGCTGTGCGGCGTGGAGTTGATCAGGCCGAACGCCGCGTGCGCCATCGCCCGTGCCCGCTCCGGCACCAGGCCGGCATGGACCAGCCGGAGCTGACCGGCCCAGAGGTCGACGTACTCCCGCTGCAGGCTGCGCACCCGCTCACGGGCCTCCGCCGGCAGGGACTGCCAGTCACGGTCCTGCACGACGATCAGCGGCCGGTGCCGTAACGCGAAGTCGACGTGCCAGTCCACGAGCGCGGCCACCGCGGACGCCGCGTCGGGGGCCGCGTCGACGCGTTCGCGACCGACGCTGAGGAGCTCCTGGCTGATCGAGACCAGCATCTCGGCGAGCACGGCGTCCTTGGAGACGAAGTGCTTGTAGAGGGCCGGGCCGGAGATCCCGCAGGCGGCGCCGAGGTCGGCGACGGAGACCCCGTGGAACCCCCGGGCGGCGAACAGCTCGGCCGCGGTGGCGAGGATCTGCTCGCGTCGGCTGCGCGGGTCCGCGGTCGGCGCCGCGGACTGCTCGGTGGTCACGGACCTCAGGTTAGCGCTCGTTAACTCACGCCAGCGAGAGGAAGAGCTTCTCCATCTTCTTCACGTCCATCTCGGCCGCGCCGCCGTCCTGGGCCAGGCACTGCTGCAGGCCGGTGGCCACGATCGCGAAGCCGGCGCGGTCCAGGGCGCGGGAGACCGCGGCCAGCTGGGTGACGACGTCCTCGCACTCCCGGCCCTCCTCGAGCATGCGCAGCACGCCGGCCAGCTGGCCCTGGGCGCGCTTGATGCGGTTGATGACCGGGGTCATCTCCTGGGGGTCGAGCTCCATGGGGTCAGTTCTCCTCGGTCAGGCGTGCCAGGGCGGCGGTCAGGCGGGTCCGGGCGTCGGCGGCGACGTCGCACAGGGCGTCCCCGGCCAGGCGGGTCATGGCGTCCGGGTCGAAGGCCTCGACCACCGTGGTGTCGTCGTCGATCGCGCGCACCGCGACGTTGCAGGGCAGCACGGTGGCGATCGCCGGGTCGATCCGGAGTGCCTGGTCGGCCAGCTCCGGGCGGCAGGCGCCCAGGATGACGTGCGGTGCGATGTCGACGTCGAGCTTGGCCTTCAGGGTCGCCTGGAGGTCGATCTCCGTGAGCACGCCGAAGCCCTGCTCGGCCAGCGCTGCCCGCACGTCGGCGACCGTCCGGTCGTAGGGCCGGGCGACGGTGGCCTGGAGGGTGTAGCCCATCAGGACTGCTTCTCCTGCGCCTCGATCTGGGCGCGGACCTCGTCCATGTCGAGGTCGCGCACCGCGGCGATCACCTGCTCGAGCGCGGGTGCCGGCAGCGCGCCGGGCTGCGAGAAGACCAGCACGCCCTCCTTGAACGCCATCAGCGTGGGGATCGAGGTGATCCGCGCCGCGCCGGCCAGCGCCTGCTCGGCCTCGGTGTCGACCGAGCCGAAGAAGACGTCGGTGTGGGTCTCCGAGGCCTTCTCGTAGACGGGCGCGAACTGTCGGCAGGGTCCGCACCAGGACGCCCAGAAGTCCACCAGGACGATGTCGTTCTCGGCGACGGTGCGTTCGAAGTTCTCTGCGGTCAGCGTGTTGGCGGCCATGGCCTGCCCCTTCTCTCGAGTGCCCTTTGACAATACCCCTGGGGTGTTATCGTGAATATCGTACATACCCCCTGGGGTATCCTCAAGGCAGCGGACGAAGGGCTCCTGAATGTGTGACATCGACGTGGACCGTCTCGACGCGGTCCTTCGTGAGGGCGGCGTGCTGATCGACGTGCGCGAGCCCGCGGAGTACGTCGAGGGGCACGTCCCCGGCGCGAAGCTCATCCCGATGAGCCAGCTGACCTCCCGCCTGGGAGAGCTGGACCGCAAGGCCCAGGTCCACCTGATCTGTGCCACGGGCAACCGCAGCGGCGCCATGACGGACGTGCTGATCGCGCGACGGTTCAAGGCCGTCAACGTGCTCGGCGGGACGAAGGCGTGGATCGAGTCGGGCCGCCCCGTGGAGGAAGGGCTCTCATGAGCGAGCTGACCGTCCTGGCCATCGACACCCCGACGCTCGGGGACCGCAGCTACCTCGTCCACGACGGCGAGGTCGCCTTCGTGGTCGACCCGCAGCGCGACATCGACCGGGTCCTGGCCCTGCTCGAGGAGCACGGCGTGCGGCTCACCCACGTCTTCGAGACGCACATCCACAACGACTACGTGACCGGGGGGCTGGCCCTCGCACAGGCGACCGGTGCGGCGTACCTGGTGAACGCCGACGACGAGGTCTCCTTCGAGCGGACCCCGGTCCTCGACGGCGAGGTCGTCGAGGTCGGCACCCGGATGCGCGTCACCGCGCTCGCCACCCCTGGCCACACCTTCACCCACCTGTCCTACGCGCTGGCCGTCGGCGACGACGGACTCGAGCGCGCGGTGGGTGTCTTCTCCGGCGGCTCGCTGCTGTACGGCGCCACCGGCCGCCCGGACCTCCTCGGGCCGACTCACACCCACGACCTGGTCCGTCACCAGCACGCCTCAGCCCACCGGCTGGCAGACCTGCTCCCCGACGACGCCGGCGTCTTCCCGACCCACGGCTTCGGATCGTTCTGCTCCACACGATCTGGGGGAGCAACCCAGTCCGAGGCGACCGAGTCGACGATCGGGCAGGAGAGGCGGGTCAATCCGGTGCTGACCCACGACGAGGAGACCTACGTCGAGGAGCTCCTCGCGGGCCTGGGTGCCTGGCCGGCGTACTACGCCCACATGGCGCCCGCGAACGCAGCCGGGCCCTCCGCGCCCGACCTGAGCCTGCCCGCCCTCGCCGACCCCGACGAGCTGCGCCACCGGATCGACGCCGGCGAGTGGGTCGTCGACCTGCGCAACCGGACCGCCTTCGCCGCCGGGCACGTCCGCGGCACGCTGAACTTCGGGCTCGACGGCGGGTTCGCGACGTACCTGGGCTGGCTCATCTCCTGGGGCACGCCGCTGACGCTGATGGGTGAGACCGCCGAGCAGGTCGCCGAGGCCCAGCGCGAGCTGGTCCGGATCGGCATCGACCGACCCGCCGCGCACGCCACCGGCAAGCCCGAGGACTGGACCACCGGCGAGCTGGCCGACTTCCCGGTCGCCACGTTCGCCGACCTCGCCCAGGTTCGGCACCACCGCGAGGTCGTGGTCCTCGACGTCCGCCGGGGCGAGGAGCACGACGCGGCCCGGATCGCGGGCGCGGTCAACATCCCGCTGCACGAGCTGACCCGGCGGGTCGCCGAGGTCCCGGCCGGCGAGGTCTGGGTGCACTGCGCCGGCGGCTACCGGGCGTCGGTCGCGGCGTCGGTCCTCGATGCTGCCGGGCGCACGCTGGTCGCGGTCGACGACTCCTTCGACAACGCCGAGAAGGTCGGGCTGCACCTGGTGGGACCGGAGACCGGCGGAGCGGCGTGACCCCAGTCCTGGTCGCCCTCGTGGCCGGCGCGCTGATCGGGCTCAGCCTGGGCGCGCTCGGCGGCGGCGGCTCCATCCTCGCCGTCCCGGTGCTCGTCTACGCGCTCGGCCAGAGCCCCGTGCAGGCGACCACCGGGTCACTCGTGGTGGTGGGGGTGACCTCGCTACTGGGCGCGGTCACGGCGTACCGCTCGGGCAACGTGCTGCTCGGCCGGGGCGTGGCCTTCGGGCTGGTCGCAACCGGTGGCGCGGTCGTCGGCGCCAAGGCCTCGGCGCACGTGCCCGAGGCGGTGCTGCTCGCGGCGTTCTCGGTGCTGATGCTCGCGGTCGGCGGCCTGATGGTGGTCCGTCAGGTGCGCAGCCGCCGCACCGGCGGCGTGCAGCAGGCCCGGACGTTCGACGAGCCGATCATCCGGCTCAGCCCAACCTTCGCCTGCCAGTGCCCGCGGGCGCTGAAGGTGCTGGTCACCGCCACCGCCGTGGGTCTGCTCACCGGCTTCCTCGGCGTCGGCGGCGGCTTCCTGGTGGTGCCGGCCCTGGCGCTCGCGCTGGCGCTGCCGATGGAGTACGCCGCGGGCACGTCGCTGGTCGTCATCACGATCACCAGCGCGGCCGCCCTCGCCGTCCGCGCCGGCACCGGGATGCATCCCGACTGGGGCCCGGTCCTCGCCCTCACCGTTGCCTCGGCGACCGGTGGCGTGCTCGGCGCCCGGCTCGCGGCCCGCGCCGACACCCGCAGGCTCTCTGCCGCCTTCTCCGGCCTGGTCGTCGCGGTGGCCGTCGCCACCGCCGCCCAGGCCCTGCCCGCCCTCGCCTGACCCACCATCGATCCCCGTCCCGACACCCCGATCCATCGACACGAAGGAGACCACCATGTGCCGACCCGTCGTCTGCAAGACCTGCGGCAAGACCACCTGGGCCGGATGCGGCATGCACGTCAACCAGGTCCTGGCCGGCGTGCCCGCCTCCGACCGCTGCCCGGGCCACCCCAGGCCCGAGCGCTCCGGCGGGTTCTGGAGCCGGCTGACCGGCCGGGGCTGACCTTCCCCATGTAACGCGCTGTCCACGGCACAAGTGCGGTGCCCCAAACCCCGCACCAGAGACGTGGACACCGCGTTACAACGGTCGGGGCCACCGGGTTTACGCCGCGGTTAACGATCGCTAACCTAGCCGTGTGACCGAGGACCTCAGGACGCTCGTCGACGACCTCCGCGAACGCCTGGCGATCGCCCGTCAGGGCGGCAGCGAGTCCGCGCGCAAGAAGCACACTGACCGGGGCAAGCTGCTGGTGCGCGACCGTGTGGACCGGCTGCTCGACCCGGGCAGCCCGTTCCTCGAGCTGAGCCCGCTCGCCGCGACCGGGATGTACGGCGCCAGGGACGGCGAGGAGGCCGTCCCGAGCGCCGGTGTCGTGACCGGCATCGGCCGGGTCAGCGGCCGGGAGTGCGTGGTGGTCGCCAACGACGCGACGGTCAAGGGCGGCACCTACTACCCGATCACGGTCAAGAAGCACCTGCGCGCGCAGGCCGTGGCCGCCGACAACCGGCTCCCGTGCCTCTATCTCGTCGACTCCGGCGGCGCGTTCCTGCCGATGCAGGACGACGTCTTCCCCGACCGGGAGCACTTCGGCCGGATCTTCTTCAACCAGGCCAACCTCTCCGCGCAGGGCATCCCCCAGGTCGCCAGCGTGATGGGCTCCTGCACCGCCGGCGGCGCCTACGTCCCGGCCATGTCCGACGAGACCGTCATCGTCAAGGACCAGGGCACGATCTTCCTCGGTGGACCACCGCTGGTGAAGGCCGCGACCGGCGAGGTCGTCACCGCCGAGGAGCTCGGCGGCGGCGACGTGCACGCCCGCACCTCCGGGGTCGTCGACCACCTCGCCGAGGACGACGCGCACGCGCTGGCCATCGTGCGCAGCATCGTGGCGACCTTCGAGCGCCCCACCGCCTCCTCGATCCCGGTCCACGAGGTCGAGGAGCCGCACGAGGACCCCTCGACGCTCTACGACGTGGTCCCAGCCGACACCCGCACGCCGTACGACGTGCGCGAGGTGATCCGCCGGGTCGTCGACGCCAGCCGGTTCCACGAGTTCAAGAAGCTGTACGGCGAGACGCTGGTCTGCGGGTTCGCCCGGATCCACGGCTACCCCGTCGGGATCATCGCCAACAACGGCATCCTGTTCAGCGAGTCGGCGCTCAAGGGCGCCCACTTCATCGAGCTGTGCAACCAGCGCGGCGTCCCGCTGGTGTTCCTGCAGAACATCACCGGCTTCATGGTCGGCCGGGAGTACGAGAACCGCGGGATCGCCCGCGACGGCGCCAAGCTCGTCACCGCGGTGGCCTGCTCGGTGGTCCCCAAGTTCACGGTCGTGATCGGCGGCTCCTTCGGCGCCGGCAACTACGGCATGTGCGGCCGCGCCTACGACCCGCGCTTCCTGTGGATGTGGCCCAACGCCCGGATCTCGGTGATGGGCGGCGAGCAGGCCGCGAGCGTGCTGGCGACCGTGCGCCGCGACGGCCTGGAGGCGCGGGGCGAGGAGTGGTCGACCGAGGACGAGGAGTCGTTCAAGGCCCCCATCCGCGACCAGTACGAGCACCAGGGGTCGCCGTACTACTCCACCGCCCGCCTCTGGGACGACGGCGTCATCGACCCCGCCGACACCAGGCGCGTCCTCGGCATGGGCCTCGCGGCCGCGGCCAACGCGCCGGTGCCCGAGCCCTCCTACGGCATCTTCAGGATGTGATGAACATGAACACCGTCCTGATCGCCAACCGTGGCGAGATCGCCCTCCGCGTGATCCGTGCCTGCCGTGCCGCGGGCGTGCGCAGCATCGCGGTGTACGCCGATGCCGACCTGCTGGCGCCGCACGTGCGCGAGGCCGACGAGGCGGTGCGCGTCGCGAGCTACCTCGACATCGACGCGGTGGTCGCCGCCGCGCTCGAGACGGGCGCCGACGCGATCCACCCCGGTTACGGCTTCCTCTCCGAGCGGGCGGAGTTCGCCCGGGCGGTGGAGAAGGCCGGGCTGAAGCTGGTCGGCCCGTCGTCGGAGGTCATGGAGCGGATGGGCCGCAAGGACGCCGCCCGCGAGATCGCGGTCGCCGCGGGCGTTCCGGTGGTGCCGCGCGGCAGCGGCGAGGACGACGACGGGGCGATGCGGTTCCCGGTCCTGGTCAAGGCCGCCGCCGGCGGCGGCGGCAAGGGGATGCGGATCGTGCGCGAGGAGGCCGAGCTCGAGGGGGCCGTCGCCGCCGCGAAGCGCGAGGCGCTCTCCGCCTTCGGCGACGACACGATCCTGGTCGAGAAGTACGTCGAGCACGGGCGCCACATCGAGGTCCAGGTGCTCGCCGACGCCCACGGCAACGTGGTCCACCTCTTCGAGCGCGACTGCTCGACCCAGCGCCGCCACCAGAAGGTCCTCGAGGAGGCCCCGGCGCCGACCATCTCCCCGGAGGTGCGCCGCACGGTCACCGAGGCGTCGGTCGCGCTGGCCGCCCACGTGGGCTACGAGAACGCCGGCACCGTGGAGTTCCTCCTCGACCCTGAGGCCAATGGGGGCACCGGCGAGGCGTACTTCCTGGAGATGAACACGCGCCTGCAGGTGGAACACCCCGTCACCGAGTCGGTGGTCGTGGTGACCTCGCCCCAGCAGCGGGCGACCGGAGCGCCCGGCACCCCGGTCGACCTGGTCCGGCTCCAGCTGCTGGTGGCGGCCGGCGAGCCGCTGCCGTTCACCCAGGAGGACCTGGCCGTGAGCGGGCACTCGATCGAGGCCCGCGTGTACGCCGAGGATCCCTTCAACGGCTTCCTGCCGCAGGCCGGCACGGCCACGCTGGTGCGCTGGCCGGAGCGGGCCCGCGTCGACGCCGCGCTGGAGAGCGGGCAGGTCGTCAGCACGTCGTACGACCCGATGCTGGGCAAGATCATCGTGCACGGCCCCGACCGCGAGTCCGCCCGCCGGGCCCTGGTCGCGGCGCTCGACGACACCGCGATCCTCGGCGTCACGACCAACACCGGCTTCCTGCGGGCGCTGGCCGTCAGTGACGAGTTCCGCGACGCGACCATCGACACCGCCTGGCTCGACCACCACACCGTGCCGGAGCCGTCGCGCGACCTGGCGCGGCTCTTCGCCGCCTGGATCCAGGCGATGCTCGTCGCCGAGCAGGACACCGGGCACCCGTTCCGGGCCGACGGCTGGCGCTCGGGGAGCGACCCGGCGCCGACCGTGGTCGAGCTCGACGAGACGCTGCTGGTCGACCGGGCCCGCGGCCGGGTCATCGATCACACGGGCGAGCGGGAGGTGCACCAGCTGCTCGCCGAGCGGCACGTGTGCGTGCTCACCGTCGACGGCCGTCGCGAGCGGGCCGTCGTGAACGTGCAGCCGCACATCGTCGAGGCCGTCCACCGCGGCCAGCGGTTCGTCTTCGAGCGGCCCGACGTCTTCGCCGACCACGCCGTCGCGGCCGGGGACGGGACGATCGTCGCGCCGATGCCCGGCACCTTGCTCGACATACGCGTCGAGGCCGGCCAGGTCGTCGCCGAGGGTGACGTGCTCGGCGCGATGGAGGCGATGAAGATGGAGCTGAGCCTCAAGGCACCGTTCGCCGGCACGGTGACCGCCGTGGACGCCGCGCCCGGCGACCAGGTCGCCCTCGGCGCCCGGCTGTTCCTGGTCGAGCCTGACCACCCCCACGAGGAGAGCTGATGCGCACGCCCACCGTGGTGCCCGCCACCCCCGCGCCGGTGGCGCCGATGCCCGACCGGGTCACGATCTACGAGGTCGGGCCGCGCGACGGGTTGCAGAACGAGAAGGCCCTGGTGCCGACCGAGGTCAAGGCGGAGTTCGTGCGCCGCCTCCTCCAGGCCGGGCTGCCCGTCGTCGAGGCCACCAGCTTCGTGCACCCGACGTGGGTCCCCCAGCTCGCGGACGCCGCCGAGCTGATGACGATGCTCGGAGACGCCGGGCGCGACTGCCCCGTGCTGGTCCCCAACGACCGCGGCCTGGACCGGGCGCTGGAGCTCGGGGTGCGGCACATCGCGATCTTCGGGTCCGCGACGGAGACCTTCGCCCAGAAGAACCTCAACCGCAGCCTCGACGAGCAGTTCGCGATGTTCGAGCCCACCGTGCGCCGGGCCCGCGAGCACGGTCTCGACGCGTGCGCGCCTACGTCTCCATGTGCTTCGGCGACCCCTGGGAGGGCGGGGTGCCGGTCGCCCAGGTCGTCGAGGTCGGCAAGCGCCTCTTCGACCTCGGGGCCAGCCAGCTCAGCCTCGGCGACACCATCGGCGTCGGCACGGCCGGCCACGTCACGGCGCTGGTCCGCGCCTTCGTGGAGGCCGGGATGGGCCTCGACCAGCTCGCCATGCACTTCCACGACACCTACGGCCAGGCGCTCGCCAACACCTACGCCGCCCTCCAGGCCGGCGTCACGACGTACGACGCGAGCGCCGGCGGACTGGGCGGCTGCCCCTACGCCAAGAGCGCGACCGGCAACCTGGCCACCGAGGACCTGGTGTGGATGCTGCACGGCCTCGGCATCGAGACCGGCGTCGACCTCGAGGAGGTCGCGGCCGCCAGCGTCTGGATGGCCGGCCACCTCGGCCGCCCCAGCCCGTCGGCGGTCGTGCGTGCCCTCGCCCCGGCCTCGTCGGCCGGTGCGGCACAATCTGGCGCATGAGCCGGGTCGTCTACCTGCACGTCGGTGCCCCCAAGACCGGCACGACCTACCTCCAGGACCGGCTCGGCCTCAACGCCCGCTCCCTGGCCCGGCACAAGGTGCACGTCCCGACCGGGTCCCCGCTGGTGAGCCCGGCGCTCTTCCAGTTCCGGGCCGCGCTCGACCTGCTCGGCCAGGACTGGGGTGGACAGCCCGGGCACGCCGAGGGCGCCTGGGACACGCTGGCCCGCAAGGTGCGGCGGCGCAGCGGCACGGTGATCGTGAGCCACGAGATCCTCGCCCCCGCGTCGCCCCAGAAGGTCGCGAAGGCGATGGCCGACCTCGGCGACAGCGAGGTCCACATCATCTACTCCGCCCGCGACCTGGGCCGCCAGATCCCGGCCGCGTGGCAGGAGAGCATCAAGCAGGGCCGCAAGTGGTCCTACGAGCGCTTCCTGAACCGCTGCGAGCGCGGGAACTCCTGGTTCTTCCGCGCCTTCGACCTCCCCGCTGTCCTCGGCACCTGGGGCGCCGGCCTCCCGCCGGAGCGCATCCACGTGCTCACCGTGCCGCGCTCCGGCGCCGTCGGCGGCGACTCGCTGTGGCTGCGGTTCTGCCGGGCCACCGGCATCGACCCCGCCTGGGCGCCCGTCGACAGCGACCGCGCCAACCGGTCGCTGGGGGTCGCCGAGACGCAGGTCGTGCGCCAGCTCAACCGGCGGATGAAGCGGGCCACCCGCCGCGAGGCGGAGTACGACGAGCTGATCCGCGAGATGCTCGCCCAGGACCAGCTGGTGCGCCGTACCTCGGCACCGGTCCGGCTGCCCCCCGACCGCTTCGACTGGGCCGAGACCGAGACCGAGCGCTGGCTCGACTGGATCACGGGCAGCGGGGTCGACGTGATCGGCGACCTCGACGAGCTGCGGCCGGTGCGCCCGGAGGAGGGCGAGCGCTGGCGCAACCCCGATCGGGTCCGGCCACGCAAGCAGCTGCGCGCCGCCCTGGACGCCCTGGCCGCCATGACCGAGGAGGCCGCCGGCCGCACCGACCCGGAGCGGCAGCTGGTCCGGCGGGTCCGCACCCAGGCCCAGCGGCTGCGCCACTCGTGAGCGCCGCGGACGAGGACACCCCGGGCGTACGCCGTGCCTGGGGTTGGGTGGGCCACCTGCGCGACGGCGGCACCACCCCCTGGGACGACTGGTCGGGTCAGGGGCCCGCGGGCGGACGCGTGCTGCCCGGAGCCCAGCAGCTCGAGCTGCTGCGCCGCCTCAACGTCGCCGGTGCCCCCTCGCCCACGCTGGTCGAGCGGGTGGTGGCAGCCTCGGCGCCGGGCCGCGGCCGACCCGACCTCGAGCTCGAGGGCTCCGTCGAGCGCCGCCGCTTCGGCCCGCCCCCGGTCGACCCGGGGCACCTGCCCGATGACGAGCTGCTCCGGGTGGCAGCCGCCCTGATCGCCGAGGACGTCGTCGCCACCGACCCGGAGCCGGTGGACGGCCCGGGCTGGGTGCGGCCCTGGCGCCGGCGCTACCGGCTGCTCGGCGACCCGGCGCTGACCGCGCCGTGGCGACACGAGCTGGTGGCCCGTGGTCGTCCGCCCGGCGGCCGCGGCGCCCTCGTGCTCGTCCTCGGCACGGACCTGACCCAGATGCTGGCCGACGTGTGGGAGCACCGCTGCTTCGGCGAGGGTGGCGCGGCCTGGAGCCGCTGGCTGGACTCGCTCGGGCGCCGCGACACGCTGCCGCCGCGGGCCGACCTGCTCCACATCGCCCGGACCTGGTCGGCCCGGTCCGGTCGTCGGGTGGAGGTCGTCCTCGACCCGACAGCCCTTCCCGGCCTCGTGGGGGTCCGGCGTCTCGCCGCGCCCCCCGCGCCGGTCTCCGCCGACGCCGCCGACCTGGCCCGCCGGGTCTCCGCGGTGCTCGGCCTCCTCGTCGACCGCCACCGGCGCGAGGTGCTGCTGCGGCGGGCCCTTCGGCCCCGGCTGGCCAGGCTGGGCGGCGCGCCGGTCGTCGTACCCCCGGAGCACCTCGGGTGGCTGGACGACCGGGCGGTGGCGATGCGTGAGGGTCTGCTCGGCGCTGGATACGCTGTGCACGGCGACCCCGACCTGCTGTTGCCCCGGACGCGTCCCGGCGCGGTCGAGCCGTCCGACGCGGGCGTGCTGGCGCTGGCGCTCCGGCTGCTGCTCGAGGGCGTGGCGCCGCGGAGCGGGGACGACGCCGGGCAAGACAGCACCCACGACCGCGAGGAGACGACGAGTGACCAAGCGGGTCCTCCTGCACGTCGGCACCCCCAAGACCGGGACGTCGTACCTGCAGGACGTGCTGTTCCGCAACAAGCGGGTCCTCGCCGAGCACGGGATCCTCTATCCCGCCGAGCGGTTCGACGACCAGTTCCTCGCGGCGCTCGACCTGATGCGGCTGCCGTGGGGCGGCCTGGAGAGCGAGGCGGTCGGGGCCTGGGACCGGCTGGCCGAGCAGGTGCGCGGCTGGAAGGACACCGCGATCATCAGCCACGAGATCCTCGCGACCGCCTCCCGGTCCCAGGTCGGGCGCGCGCTCGAGTCGCTGGGCCACCACGACGGCACCGAGATCCATGTCGTCCTCTCGGTGCGCGACCTGGTCCGCCAGATCCCCGCCGAGTGGCAGGAGAACGTCAAGCACCGCCGGACGATCAGCTACGCCCGCTTCCTCGAGGAGGTGCAGGACCCGCGGCGCGAGAGCCGCATCGCCACCTGGTTCTGGGGCGTGCAGGAGGTGCCCGACATCCTCGACCGGTGGGGCCACGACCTGCCCCCCGAGCGGGTCCACCTGGTGACGGTGCCGCCGCCGGGCGGGCCGCGGACCCTGCTCTGGGAGCGCTTCAGCGCCACGTTCGGGCTCGACGGGCTCGAGCTGGACCTGCAGGCCGAGCGCGCCAACCCGTCGCTGGGCGTGCCCGAGACCGCGCTGCTGCGCCGGATCAACCAGGCAGTCAACCGCCGGCTCGACCCGCCCGACTACCGGCCCCTGGTCCGCGAGCTGCTCGCGCACCAGACGCTGTCCCAGCGCACCGACTCGCCCCGCCTCGCGCTGCCCCCGACCGTGCACCCGTGGGCGCAGGACCTCGCCGCGGCCTGGGCGGGCGAGATCAAGGAGCGTGGGTACGACGTCGTCGGCGACCTCGCCGACCTCGTGGGGCCGCCCGCGCCCCGCGACGTGGGAGGACCCGGACCAGCCGCGCGAGAAGCAGGTCGCGGGCGCCGCGCTCGACGCGATCTCCGCGCTGCTGCTGGAGAACGCGCGGCTGCGCCACGTGGAGGAGCGGCTCGGGGGCGAGCTGCACGAGGCCAACCGGGCGCTGGAGCGTGCCTACCTGCGCCCGACGTACCGCTTCCGGGAGAAGACCGTGCGCCGGCTGCAGGCGAGCCGGGCCGGTCGCGGGATGCTGAAGCTCTACCGAGCGGCGCGGGGCAGGAGCTCGCGGTCCGCGTAGCGGCCGATCCGCCAGGTGATGAACCCGTCGGCGCCGGCGCCGACCAGACCGCCGACCACCGGCACCCGCCGCCCGACCGTCGAGGCGAGCCGCTTGCCGGCGACTCGGGCGATCAGGTTCGAGGCCACCTCGGCGGGGATGATCCGGTCGAGTTCCGGGTCGTGGACCAGCGCGGTGGCGAGCGCCATCGGCGGCGCCGGCATCCGGCGCTTCTTCACGAGGGCGTCGATCTCGTCCTCGCCGAGCAGGCAGGCCAGGATCGCGTTGCGGACCCGCGGGTCGTCGAGGTCGTAGCCGCGCAGGTGGGCGATGCCCGCGATCATCCGGCACTGGATCAGCGCGAGCCCGGTGATGTTGGCGGGCATGGCGAAGGCGGCCGTGACCAGGCCGCCGAGGTTGGTGACGAAGCCCTGGGCGCCGGCGTAGCGGACGTGGTTCTCGATCACCTCGTGCACGGCGCGGTCGACGTGGCCGCGCTGCTCAGCGAGCTGCTTCTCGGCCGCGTGGGCGGCCGGCGGGAGCGGTCCGACCCCGTGGATGGCCCGGTGCAGCGCCTCGCGCACGAATGCCGTGGTCAGGCCGGGGAGGGCGTCCGGGATGTGGGGGGCCAGCCGCTTCCCGATGCTGCTGCTCGCGCTCATGCCTCGATCCTAGGAGACGCCTCCATGCCGCCTTTCCCACGGCTGATCGCACTACGGTGGGCGCCGTGCCCAACGAGTCGCCCCGGTCGTCGGCCCCGCAGGGGCCTCCGGTCGAGCCGCCGCCCTCCGTGTGGACCTTCGGCGACCCCCGGGACTTCGACCCGTTCGACGACCTGGTCGCCATCGGGGCCGACCTGGCCCCCGGCACGCTGCTGGCGGCCTACCGGCGCGGGCTGTTCCCGATGCCCTCGGGGACGCCGGGTGACCCGACGTACTGGTTCTGCCCGGTCAACCGCGGCGTGCTGCCCCTCGACGGGCTGGTGGTCTCGCGGTCGCTGCGCCGGGCGACGCGCGACTTCGAGATCCGTGTCGACACCGCCTTCGAGGAGGTCGTGGACGCCTGCGCGGACCCCGGCCGGGAGGCGGGCTGGATCGACGAGGACATCAAGGGGGCGTACCTCCGCCTGCACGAGCTCGGCTGGGCGCACTCGGTGGAGGCGTGGCAGGGCGACCGGCTGGCCGGCGGGCTGTACGGCGTGGCCATCGGCGGGCTCTTCGCGGGTGAGTCGATGTTCCACCGGGTCCGGGACGCCTCCAAGGTCGCCCTGGTGGGGCTGGTGGGGCTGCTGCGCGACGAGTACGCCGACGACCGGCTGCTGGACGTGCAGTGGCGGACGCCACACCTGGCCAGCCTGGGCGTGGTCGAGATCACCCGGGCGGCGTACCTGCGGCGGCTGAGCATGGCCCTGACAGCGCCCTGGCCTGCGGTTTTGCGGGTCTGAGAGGTTCGGCGGCCACCCACGGCCGAGGCCGCTCCGGGCCGCTGCCCGGTGGTTCCTGAGGGGGCCGGGCGGCCGCTGACAGGCTTTCCTCAGGTTCGCGTGACAGAGTCGACGACTTGCCCATGCCGAAATCCAGGAGGGGACCGAACCTCATGAAGTACGCCCTGATCGCCGCCGCCCTGCTCTCGCTCGGTGGTGTCGCCGCCGGTTGCGGGGGCAACAGCGACTCGGCCAGCAGTGCGGACGCGAGCCCCACCAGCTCCAGCTCCGCCTCGACGTCCAGCAGCGGCTCCGCCGACGACCTGTGCACCGCGCTCACCGCGGGCTCGTCCATCAAGGACGGCGCCGACGTGGCCGACTTCGCCGCCGGCCTGGAGAAGGCGGGCACCCCGTCGGACATCCCGGCCCAGGCCAAGCAGGGCTTCGACACCTACGTCGGCGTCCTGAAGGGGATCGACCCGAAGGCCACCGCCCAGGACCTGAAGAACATGAAGAACGTCAACCTGAGCAAGACCGAGCAGACCAACGTGCAGGCGTTCCTGTCCTACGCCTCGCAGACGTGTGCCCCCTCGGCGCCGTCGGCTCCGTCGACCACGGCCCCGTCGGCTCCCTCGAGCAGCTCCAGCAGCGCCGGCTGATCCCAGCCTCAGCCACCTGCCCGGAGCGCCGCTCCGCGCGACCTCGACAGGCCGCACCCCCGCGGGGCGCGGCCTGTCGTGCATGAATCCCCGGCCATGGGGCAGGGTGTCGGTCGAGACGGACCGACGAAGGAGAGCTCCCCATGAAGCACGCACTGATCGCAGCCACCCTGGTGCTGGTCGCCGGCACCACCGCGGGCTGCGGTGGAAGTGACGGCCCGCCCGCCGACGCGTCCAAGGACGACTTCTGCGGCAACTTCAAGTCCATCGCCGCGGACATGGGCAAGCTCGGCGCGGACGCGAAGGACTCCGACGTCGTCAAGGCGATCAAGGACGCCGGGAGCAAGCTCGAGGACACCGGCACGCCCAGCGGGATCCCCGACGATGCCCGCAAGGGCTTCGAGCTGGAGGTCAAGAAGATCGACGGGCTCGACGACAACGCCACCAAGGACGACCTCGACAAGCTGGGCTCGGACCTGAGTGACACCGAGCAGAAGCAGGTCGACGCGTTCAACAAGTACGTGGACGACACGTGCGGCACCGGCGACAGCAGCAGCAGCCAGTGATGCCGGGCCCCGCGGGCCGGGTCAGACCACCCGCGGGGGCCCGTCGGTCTCGGTGACCATCGGGCGACCGGCGCCGGCCCACTCGATCATCCCGCCGTCGAGGTTGACCGCGTCGATGCCCTGCTGGACGAGGTAGCCGACCGCCTGGGCCGACCGGCCGCCGATCTTGCACACGACCAGCGCCTGCCCGTCGGGAACCTCGTCGAGGCGGTGGGGGAGCTGCATGAGCGGGATGTGGAGCGCCCCCTCGATGTGGCCGTGCTGCCACTCCACGGGCTCGCGCACGTCGAGGACGACCAGCCCGTCCGGGATCGGGTCGGGCACGCCGGCGACGGTCACGGTCGGGATCTGGCGCATGGTCTCTCCAGGGTCGGTGAGCATCACTTCAGGAGTCGGGACATCCGGCGGTCCGCGAGGGGCTTGCCGCCGGTCTGGCAGGTCGGGCAGTACTGCAGGCTCGAGTCGGCGAAGGACACCTCGCGCACGGTGTCGCCGCAGACCGGGCACGGCAGGCCGGTGCGGCCGTGGACCGCGAGGTGGGACTTCTTCTCGCCCTTCAGCTCGCTGGCCGCGAGGCCGGCGGAGCGCTGCACCGCGTCGCCGAGGACGGTGCGGATCGCGTCGTACAGGGTCTGCAGCTCCTCGTCGTCGAGGCTGTTCGCCGGCTTGAACGGCGACATCCGTGCGGCGTGCAGCAGCTCGTCGGAGTAGGCGTTGCCGATGCCGGCGATGGTGCCCTGGTGGCGCAGCACGCCCTTGATCTGCTTGCGCCCCTCGCGCTCGAGGATCCCGCGGAGCACGTCGATGGTGAACTCGTCGGCGAGCGGGTCGGGGCCGAGGCTGGCCAGGCCCGGCACGTCGCCGGGCTCGCGGACGATGTACATCGCCAGGCTCTTGCGGGTGCCGGCCTCGGTGACGTCGAGCCCGGCGCCGTCGTCGAGGACGATGCGCACCGCGAGCGGGGACTTGTTGCTCGGCTTGGGCGGGACCGTCGGGACCTCGTCGCGCCACCGGATCCAGCCGGCGCGCGCCAGGTGGAGCACGAGGTGCAGCCCGGAGGCCTGGATGTCGAGGTACTTCCCGTGCCGGGTGACGTCCTCCACCAGGGTGCCCTCGAGGGCGGAGAGCGGCGGGTCGAAGGTCTTCAGCGCGCTGAACGCGGCGACGTGCACCTTCACGATCGCGCGGTCCCGCAGCCGGCCCCTCAGGTCCAGGGCCAGCGCTTCCACCTCGGGCAGCTCGGGCACGCGGGACAGTGTAGGTCGCTCCGGTGACAGCGGGAGTTGGCCGAATCTCTGGTGCGGCCGCCGTCGGCGCAGCATGATGGGCCCATGGCCACCGCGCGTCCCCTGCCGGAGGCGGGGTCGATCTACCTCGACGCCCGCGGCGGTGACCGCGCGCTCCGGGTCTCCTGGCACCACGAGGCCGGCCTCGTCGTGCTCTCGCTGTGGCGCGACAACGTCTGCTCGGGGTCCTTCCGGCTGGCGGTCGACGAGGTGCCGGAGCTGATCGACATGCTCCGCGACGGCCTCGACCGGGCGTACGACGCCTCAGTGACCCAGCCGCTGCGGCGGCGTACCCCGCCGGTGGCGCACGGCGCCTGACTGCCCGCGCCGGTCTTCATGCCGGTCTCTTCGGGTAGTCCCCGCCGTTCGGCACGTCGGGAATCGGTATGCCACGTGCCGAACGGCGGGGACTACCCGGTAGCACGCCACTTCTACGCCACGCGAGGCAAATCTACGGTTGTCGCTAGACACGCCGATACCGTCCTAGGCGTGGACCCGATCCGGAACCCCTACGCGCCCGGCGCCGGGCAGCGACCCCCCGAGCTGGCCGGCCGCGACGAGCAGCTCCAGGCCTTCGACATCGTGCTGGAGCGGGTGGCCAAGGGGCGCCCGGAGCGCAGCCTGGTCCTCACCGGCCTGCGCGGGGTCGGCAAGACCGTGCTCCTCAACGCCCTGCGCTCCTCGGCGGTACGCCGCCGGTGGGGGACCGGCAAGCTCGAGGCGCGGCCGGACCAGAGCCTGCGCCGACCGCTGTCCAGCGCGCTGCACCAGGCGGTGCGCGAGCTCGGCCACCCGCAGGAGGACGACGTCGACCACGTCCTCGGCGTGATCAGTCCTTCGCCCAGCGCGAGGCCGGCGCCAACGCGAAGCTGCGCGACCAGTGGAGCCCCGGGATCGACGTCCCGGCCGTCAAGGGCCGCGCCGACTCCGGCGACATCGAGATCGACCTCGTCGAGCTGCTCACCGAGATCGGCGGGCTGGCCAGTGACGTGGGCAAGGGGATGGCGTCTTCATCGACGAGATGCAGGACCTCGGCCCCGACGACGTCTCCGCACTGT
Source organism: Nocardioides ungokensis (assembly GCF_013466985.1). Classification (GTDB taxonomy): domain Bacteria; phylum Actinomycetota; class Actinomycetes; order Propionibacteriales; family Nocardioidaceae; genus Nocardioides; species Nocardioides ungokensis. Next base: position 114,495 of record NZ_CP059164.1, read on the forward strand.
GCGCGGCCTGCCACGAGATCAGCCAGTCGGGGTCGCCGGTGATCGTCGTGGGCGCGGGCCTGCCGCACCTGCCGGCCGTGCTGTCGGCGAGCAAGTCCTACTCGGAGCGGCTGTTCCGCTACCAGCGCATCGACCGGCTCGCCCGCGACGCCGCCGACCGCGCGCTGAGCACGCCCGCCGAGGACGAGGACGCAGCGTACGCCGAGGACGCGCTGGCCGCGATGTACGCCGCGACCGGCGGCTACCCCTACTTCATCCAGGCCTACGGCAAGGTCGTGTGGGACCTCGCGCCGCGCTCGCCGATCACCGCCGAGGACGTCGCGGTCGCCGCGCCGGAGGCCGAGCGGGAGCTGGCGGTCGGGTTCTTCGGCAGCCGCTACGAGCGGGCGACGCCGGGGGAGCGGGAGTACCTGCGCGCCATGGCCGACGCCGCCGTCGCGATCTCACAGCGGGGCGAGGAGCAGCTCGACGACATCCAGAGCGTGCCGACCGCCGAGGTCGCCACCGCACTGGGCAAGAAGCCGCAGTCGCTCTCGCCGGCGAGGGACGCCCTGCTGAAGAAGGGGCTGATCTACTCCGGTGAGCGCGGGCGGATCGCCTTCACGGTCCCGCACTTCGGCCGCTACCTGCTCCAGCACGCCTGACCCGGCTGGTCCTGCGCGGTCAGCGCGCCTCGAGCAGCGTCTCCCCGCCCTCATCCCCGATCGCCACGAAGCCGAGGCGCTCGTAGAGGGCGCGGGCACGGGGGTTGTCGTGCTGCACGGTGGCCCGGGCGGGCAGGCCGGCGTGGTGCGCCTCGACGACGAGCTGCTCGATCAGGTGCGTGCCGATCCCGTGCCCCTGGTGCGCGGGCAGCAGCTGGATGCCGGCCACCTCGACGAACTCGGGGGTGCGCACGACCCGCAGGCGGCCGGCCCGCTCGCCCTGGATCTCGATGACGTACGTCGTGCCGTGCTCGAGCCCCGGTGCCGCGACCTGCGCCGCTGTCGACGCGGTGAACCTCGCCCGCCACGCGTGCTCGTCGAAGTCGGCCGGCAGCCGGTTCTGGGCGCTGGTCGCCACGATCACCACGTCGGTGAGGAAGACGATGTCGTGCTCGGTCGCGGTGCGCACGTGCACGGACGGCATGGGGGTCACCGGTTCGAGGCTCACAGGGGGAAGGTACGGCGCCGGGCGCCCCGACACATCACGTTCCGGGGGTACGTCGACGAACTCCCGCGCCACGCTCCCGAGGGAGTCGCCGTCGCAGAGGTGCGGGCACCAGCGACAATGGCCGCCATGAGGCCGCAGGTCGTCGCCCACCGGGGTGCCAGCCACGAGAAGGCCGAGCACACCCTGGGGGCCTACCTCGCGGCGCTCGACGACGGCGCGGAGGCGCTCGAGTGCGACGTCCGGCTCACCGCCGACGGGCACCTCGTGTGCGTCCACGACCGCGACCTGCGGCGTACGGCGAGCACCCGCGGCATCGTCTCCACCATGGAGCTCAAGGACCTCGACGAGCTCGACTTCGCCTCGTGGAAGAACCCGTGGTCCGAGATGGACGACGAGGCCCCCGAGCGGGACGAGGCCCTCGACCGGGTGCTCACGCTGCGCAAGCTGCTCGAGACCGCCGCCGACTACCACCGGCCGGTGGAGGTGGCGATCGAGACCAAGCACCCCACGCGGTACGCCGGCCTCGTCGAGCGCCGGGTCGTGGACCTGCTGCGCGACTTCGGCTGGGACGCCCCGGGCTCACCGGTCCGGGTGATGAGCTTCTCGTGGACCGCACTCCAGCGGATCGAGCGGCTCGCGCCGGGGGTCCAGCTGGTCCAGCTGCTCGAGCGGGCGCAGTACTGGCCGATGCTGCGCGGGGTGATCGGCGAAAGCTGGATCGTGGGCCCGGGCATCAAGGAGCTCCAGGACCACCCGAAGCTGGGCCGCCGGATCGCGCGCAGCGGCCACGAGATGCACGTGTGGACCGTCAACACGCGCGCGGAGCTCCAGCTGTGCATGGACCTGGGGGTCACCGCGGTCATCAGCGACCGCCCGGCGTACATCCTCGACCTCCTGGACGGTCGCTGAGCCTGGTTGTCGCACGGACGCGATCGCCGTATAGGTTCGCGCCCATGGCCAAGCGCTCCCGCACCAAAGCCCGTGACTCCCAGCCCGCCCAGGGCGAGGTCGGCCCCCGCCAGCCCTGCCCCTGCGGCTCCGGCAAGCGCTACAAGGCCTGCCACGGCGCCGCCGGTGGCGCGCCCGCCGTCTTCGTGAACCGCCCGTTCGAGGGCATGCCCTCCGAGTGCGACGTGGTGGCGCTGCGCGAGCTGGTGCCCGCGGCGACCGCCCCGCTGACCCTGAAGGAGGCGGACGCCCAGGGGCGCAGCGTGCAGCTCTGCTCGCTGCTGCCGATGGCGGCCCCGGCGATGGTGCGCGAGAGCGGCCAGGTCTGGCTGGGCCTGCAGGTGCAGCACAACTTCGGCGACCCGGCCCGCGACCTCGGCGCGGTGCTGCTCAAGGCGCTCGCCACCGACGAGCCCGGGATCGTCGGCCTCACCGACCCGCCCGGTGAGGGCCCCCGCCTGCAGGACCTCGTCACCGGTGACGCGCTCGACATCACGGTGCACGACGGGTTCGAGTACTGGATCGCCGACGTCGAGGACCAGTCGGGCATGGCGGCCGCCCTCGAGCAGGCCAACGCGGCGGCCCTGCCGACGGCCCGCCTGACGTCGGTCGAGGCGGCGTACTGGACCAACGTGGGCTCGAAGGAGCACCTGCGCTGGGTGATGCCCGAGCCCGAGGACCGGCTCCTCGACGCCCTCGCCCGCCTCCACGCGGCCGGCAAGGACGACATCGCCCCCGGGTCGCGCTTCGTCGGCATGTTCCGCGCCCACGGCCTGCTCGCGCCGGTCTGGGACCTCCCGGTCGGCACCGGTCCGGAGCCGCTGGAGGAGCCGGCCGAGCGGTTCGCCGCGGACCTCGCCGAGGCCCTGGCGGACGAGTCGCCCCTGACCGCCGAGCAGCGGTCCGCACGGTCGGGTCTGGCCAACCGTCAGGTCACCATTCGCTGACCGAGGGCGTGATCGACGAGGTGAACGGCGACTTTGTCGTGGATCACCTCGAAAATCTCGGGCCAGGCATTGTGTGACCAACCTCAGTCCCGTAGATTTTCAACTGCCCGGTCGTTGTTGTGTCCCCCGTCGACAACGGCCGGGCTTTTCAATTTCTCCCGCTGGCCGTTCCTCCGGGCCCGCCCGCCGCTGCGTCGTCAGCCACTCTCGCGGGACCGGCGCAGGACCAGCCTCCGCACCCGGGGCGCGAGATCCACACCCGAGTCCCGGAGCCCACGAGCCGCCGAGGGCGACAGACCGGCGCTGACGTCCGCCACCGTCACTTCGTGGTCGGGGACATGGTCGACCAGCACCGGCAGGCCGGGTTCGACCTCGCCGGGTTCCAGCACCCGGCACATCGCCCCGACCCGCCCGGACCGGTGGAGCTCACGGTGGAAGCCGGGCACGCCGACGTGCAGCGAGAGGTTCGGGCACGGTGTGCGCGGGGCCCGCACCTCCAGCAGGACCTCGCCGACCAACCACCGCTCGCCGATCCGCGCCCCGCTGACGTCCAGGCCCGACGTGCGGAGGTTCTCGCCGAAGAGTCCCGGACGCGGAGCGTCGCCCAGCAGCTCTGCGAAGAGCGCCGCCTCCTCGTCGGCGTACACGTAGACCGCTGCGTCGGGTCCGCCGTGGTGCCGGTCCCGCTGCGTCGCCGGCCAGGCCCGCCTCGTCGACCCGCACGCGAGCCGTGCGGGGGCGCTTGTCGATCGCGGTCTCGTGGTAGTGGCCGGGCTTGACCCGGTGGACCACGCAGACCGCTGTGACCTCTGCCGTCATGGATCAAGGATGCGTCGCGGCAGCGGGACCGGGTTGACCGGGTTTGCTCGACTCTCGGGGCTCAGCGCCGCCGGAGCACCCACGGCTGCAGCTTGGCGTAGCCCTTGACCGGGGTGCGCCGCAGCCGGCGGAAGCCGTAGGCCGCGTCGCCGGTCTCGTCGGTGGCCTCCTCCTCGTCCGGCGACCTCCCCGAGAGCGCCTCGTAGGCGCCCCGGTCGACGAGCACCGTGCCGGGGCGGGCCACCGAGGTGAGCCGGGCGGCGATGTTGACGACCGGTCCGTAGACGTCCCCGAGGCGGCTGACCACGTCGCCGTAGGCGAGTCCCCCGCGCACCTGCGGGAACCGGTCCTCGGGATCGGCTCCCCGCTCGACCAGCCGCAGCGCGATCTCCGCGGCAGCCGAGGCGTCGTCGGCGACGAAGAGCACCTCGTCGCCGATGGTCTTGATGATCCGTCCGCCGTGGTCGACGACCAGGCCGGCGGCCTCGTCCTCGAAGTGCTCGAGCCAGTCGACGAGCTCGCTCTCGGCGAGGGTCTTGCTGTGGGAGGTGTAGCCCACGATGTCGAGGAAGCAGACCGCCTGGCTGACCGCGGAGCCGGTCGAGTCGACCGCCAGCAGCCGGTTGGTGGCGCTGGCCAGGTGGCGGCGCCAGATGTAGCTCTGGAGCTTCTCCACCCGGGGGAGCACCGACGCGGCGAGCTCGGTGAGCCGCTTCTCCGGGTCGGGGCCCTCGATGGCGACCTCGGTGAGGAGGCTGGTCTGCCACTCCGCGAGGCGGGCGTAGCTGCGGCCCCAGGTGCGCACCAGGGCGGCCTGGGAGTCGGCGCCGAGGATCCCCAGCTCCACCAGGTCGTGGGTCAGCCGCAGCGCCTCCACGTCGGCCTCGGTGAAGGCGAGGGCGTCGTCGGTCTGGTTCGGGAAGCCGAGCAGCCGCCACAGCTGCTCGGCGATCTCGAGCGGTACGCCCGCCTGCTCCGCCACCTGTCCGCGGGTCAGCCCCGGCTCGGCGCCGAGCAGGAAGCGCTCGACGACCTCCAGGGCGTTGCTCAGGTCAGGCAGCTCCACCCGGGCGGAGGAGTCGTCCTCCGTCGCGGTGGCCGGGTCGTCGGCTGCGCTCACTCAGCCCGGCTGATGCGCTCGTCGGCGGCGGTGCGCAGGGCCGTGGCGAAGGCCGGGATCTCCTCGCAGAGCCGGCGCACCGACTCGTCGGTGAAGTGGATCAGCTCGAGCGGAGTCAGCGCGACGATCGAGGCGGTGCGCAGCGAGTGGTTGACGATCGCGGCCTCGCCGATGATCTCGCCGGCGCCGAGCTGGGCGATCTCCTCGCCGTGACGGCGCACCGACACGGTGCCGTCGAGCAGGATGTAGGCCTTGTCGGCCGGGGTCTTCTCCCAGATCGGTGACCAGCCCTGCGGCACCTTGACGGCGGTGCCGGCGGCGCTGATGCGGGCCACTTCCTGGGGCGTGAACGATTCGAAGAACGAGACAGCCATGGACGTGCCTTTCGGGTCGGTCCTCCCGGTCGGGATCCTTCCGCGATCGGGAGGGGAGTGTCCAGCGCTGGTCCCAGTTCCCTTCGTCACCTTCGGCCCGCCCTCAGGGCACCGGCAGCGGCTCCCGGGAGATCGGACAGCTCATGCAGCGCGGCCCGCCGCGGCCGGACCCGAGCTCGGACCCGGCGATCCGGACCACCTCGATGCCGGCCTCCTCGAGCCGGTCGTTGGTCTCGTCGTTGCGCTCGTAGGCGACCGCCACCCGCGGGGCCAGGGCCAGGGTGTTGTTGCCGTCGTCCCACTGCTCGCGCTCGGCGGTGACCGGGTCGAGGCCGGTGTCGATCTGGTGGAGGGTGTCGATCTCCATCGCCTTGGCTGCCGCCACCAGGAAGGGCTCGGCCTCGGCGACGTGGAGGACCAGGTCGCCCTCGGCGGGGGACCCGTCGGCGGTGGTGACGGCGTACGCCTGGAGGGAGTCGGCGACGTTGGGGTACATCACGATCTTGTCGACGTCGACCATGGTGCAGACGGTGTCGAGGTGCATGGTCGCCCGCTCCTGGGCGATCGGGACCGCGAGCACCGTGTGCGCAAGGTTCGCGTGGAAGACCTGGCGGGCCAGGCGCTCCACGCCGGCGGGGGTGGTCCGCTCGCCGACGCCGACGGCGATGACGCCGGGGGCGAGCAGCAGCACGTCGCCACCTTCCACGTGCTCGTGGTGCCAGCCGTGGATCTTGCGGGTGCCGCGGAAGCGCGGGTGCTCGGTGTAGATCAGCTCGGTCAGCTGGGTCTCCCGGGCGCGCGCCGGCATCGCCAGCGAGGTGACCGCGACCCGGTCGCGGACCCACACGCTGGAGTCGCGGGTGAACAGCAGGTTGGGCAGCGGGTCGATGAGGAAGTCGTCGCTGGCGAAGAGCGAGGTGACCAGCCCGAAGCCGCCGCGGACCTCGTCGTTGCGGATCCCGGCGGTGAGGTAGCCGGTGAGCTCCTCGGGCGAGGCGTCGCGCAGCGCGTGTGCGAGGTAGGTGCGCATGGTGTCGCCGAGGTGCAGCCCGGAGAGAGCGGTGGTGATCGCGTGGTTGCGGGCCACCTCGCTCTCGAGCGTCTCGGTGAGCAGATCGGTGAGGTAGAGCACCTCCACGTCGCGCTCGCGCAGCGCCGCGGCGAAGGCGTCGTGCTCCTCCTGGGCGCGCGCCACCCACGGGATGCCGTCGAAGAGCAGCTTGTCGTTGTTGCGCGGCGTCAGTCGCTTCAGCTCCGGTCCGGGGCGGTGGAGCATGACGGTCTGGAGCCTGCCGACCTCGCTGTCGGCACCGTGCTGGGTCATGCCGAGCACTCTAGTGGCGCGACGGTCGGAGCCTCGCGTCGAGCACTCCTCAGGCGGCGACGAGCTCGTACGTCGTGAGCACCGCGAGCAGCAGGCACACGGCCGCGCCGAGGTAGTGCAGCGCGTGCAGCGAGATGAACTTCAGCAGGGTCCGGCCGGCGATCGCGGCCAGCCCGCTGACCACGAGCAGCGCGCCGAGGGCACCCACGAAGACGCTCGCGGGCGCGTCGTACTTGGCGACCAGCGAGATCGTCAGCAGCTGCGAGAGGTCGCCCCACTCGGCCGCGAAGAGGATGAGGAAGCACGTGAGCACGGCCCTCCAGCCGGTCGCGGCGGTCGCCTTGGCGGCGAACTCCTCCTCGTCCTCGCTGGCCTGGTGGTGGCTGCGGCCCTCGCGGAAGAGCAGCACCGCCCCGGCCAGGAAGATCACGGCGGCGACGGCGCGCACGATCTCCTCCGGCAGGTAGGTCACGGCGTGGCCGAGCAGCACCGCCACGATCGTCTGCACCGTGAACGCGAGGCCGACACCGATCCAGACCAGCAGCGGCCGGTACTTCGTGGCCAGCACGAGGGTCGCGACGAAGGTCTTGTCCGGCAGCTCGACGACGAAGATCGCGGCGAAGGTGAGGGCGATGACCACGAGGTCCATGCGGGTGTCAGGGCTCCTGTCGAAGGAAGGTCCGGCTCGCGGCCACGGCGTCGTTGAGGACGTCGAGCACGGGCCGGCCGAGCGCGGCGGCAGCGCGCGCCACGTCGTCGTACTCGGGCTGGGCGTTGACCAGCACGCCGTCGTGGCGGGCCAGCTTGACCGCGACCGGCTGGCCGTCGATCTCGACAGCGACCATCTCACGCTCCAGCGCGTGCTTGCCCAGCGGCTGCTCGCGCAGCCCGATCGTGGAGGTCTGCCGGAAGATCTCGGCCCGGACCGCGGCGGCGCGGTCGGCGGCGACCAGGACGCTCAGCGTGTGTGCCGGGCGGCCCTTCTTCATCAGGATCGGCGTCAGCCAGGCGTCCGAGGCGCCCGCCTCGAGCAGTGCCGCGATCACCGCCGGCCAGACCCGCGGGTCGAGGTCGTCGACGTTGGTCTCCACCAGCAGCGGGGGCGCCCCTGCGCCGATCGGAGCGGCGTCGGTGGTCGCGCCTGTCGAGACGAGCAGCCGCAGCACGTTCGCGTGACCCTCGGGGTCCCGCCCGCCGGCCCCGACGCCGATCACGTCGGTCGTCATCGCGGGCTGCGGTCCCCACCCGGTCGCCAGCGTGGTCAGGAGGGCGGCGCCGGTGGGGGTGCACAGCTCCATGGCAGGGGCGCCGCTGGGTCCGGCGTACGACGGGACTCCGCGCAGCAGCTCGGCGACCGCGGGCGGGGGCACGGGCAGCGTGCCGTGCGCGCCGCGGACCGAGCCGGAGCCGACGGCGACCGGTGAGACGACGACCTCGGCCGACCCCAGGTGCACGAAGCCCGCGCAGACTCCGACCACGTCGGCGATCGCGTCCAGGGCACCGACCTCGTGGAAGTGCACCTCGTCCGGGTCGTGGCCGTGGACCGCGCCCTCGGCGCCGGCGAGGCGCTCGAAGGTGCGCAGCGCCAGCTCGCGCACGTCGGTGTCGAGGTCGGCGTCTGCCAGCAGCGCGCGGACGTCGCGCCAGGTGCGGTGGTCGACCGAGTCGGCGACCTCGACGTGGCAGCGGGTGGCGGCGAAGCCGTTGCGGGTGACCTGTTCGACGCGCAGCCCCACCGGCTCCGGCGCGATCGCGTCGACGGCGGCCTGGAGGACCTCGACGGGCACCCCGGCACCCGCCAGCGCGCCGAGCAGCATGTCGCCGCTGGCGCCGGAGGAGGCGTCGACCCAGATGGTCACGAGGCGTCCGGCCGCGGAGCGGCGTTGCGGGCCACCCGCGCGGCGAAGACGCCGGCGCCGTAGCCGTTGTCGATGTTGACCACGGTCACGCCGGGGGCGCAGGAGTTGAGCATGCCGAGGAGGGCGGCCACGCCGCCGAAGGAGGCGCCGTACCCGACGCTGGTGGGGACCGCCACGAGGGGGACGCCGCTCAGCCCGCCGACGACCGAGGGCAGGGCACCCTCCATCCCGGCCACGACGACGAGGCAGTCGGCCGAGGCCAGCCGGTCCCGGACGCCCAGGAGGCGGTGCAGGCCGGCGACGCCCACGTCGTCGATCCGGTCGACGCCGGCGCCGTGCACCCGGATCGTGAGGGCCGCCTCGGCGGCCACCGGGGCGTCGGAGGTGCCGGCGCTCAGGATCGCCACGGTGCCGCGGGCCGCGGGCAGCGGGCCGAGGGTGACCGCCCGGGCGACCCGGTCGACGACCGCTTCCGGGAGTGCTTCGGGGACGGTCGCGAGCGCCTCCTCCGACAGCCGGGTCGCGAGCACCGCACGGTCGGGGTGCCGCTCGTGCAGCGTGCGCAGGATGGTGACCAGCTGCTCGGGCGTCTTGCCCGCGCCGTACACGACCTCCGGGTCCCGGTGCGCGCCGCGCGGTCGACGTCGAGGCGCGCGAAGCCGAGGTCGGCGACGCGCGGGTCGGGCCCAGAGTCGGGCACAGGGTCGGGCCGCGAGCTGGCTGGGTGGTCGGGCTTGTCCACGGGAGGAACCTACCCGTCCGTCGGGCCGCGTCCACGACCAGTGCGTTGCGACTGTCGGTGGCCGGGTGTTGGCTGGGAGCACGGGCAAGTCACCCACCAGACGATCAGGAAAAGAGGCACCACCCATGCCGAAGATCGAGGCCTACACCCAGGGCACCCCAGCTACGTGGAGCTGACGACGCCGGACCAGCAGGCCGCAAAGGCCTTCTACGGGTCGCTGTTCGGCTGGGAGATCGAGGAGGTGCCGCTCGACGACCAGGGCAACGTCTACCTCGCGGCGGAGAAGGAGGGTGACTCCGTCGCCGGCATCGCCGGGCAGATGCCCGAGCTGGCCGGCCACCCGGCGTTCTGGGGCGTCTACCTCGCGGTCGACGACGTGGACGCCACGGCGGCGAAGGTCGCCGGGGCCGGCGGCAACGTCGAGGCCGGCCCCTTCGACGTGATGGAGCTCGGCCGGATGGCCTCCATCCAGGACCCCACGGGCGCCCGAGTCAACCTGTGGCAGGCAGGGCAGACGATCGGCACCACCCGCGCCAACGAGCCGGGGACCCCGCAGTGGAACGAGCTGGTGAGCCCGGACCTGCCCACCGCGACGAAGTTCTACACCGACGTCCTCGGCGTCGAGTGGGAGTCGATGTCCATGGAGGGCGGGGACTACCTCTGCCTGGTCTCGGGTGGCCGGCAGGTGGGTGGTGCGATGGTCCCCCCGATGGAGGGCATCCCCCCGCACTGGAACGTCTACTTCGGCACCGACGACACCGATGCCGGCGTGGCCCGGGCGGTCGAGCTCGGCGCCGACGTCGTCGCACCGGCCTTCGACGTGCCGGGTGTCGGGCGCTTGGCGGTGCTCGCCGACCCCCAGGGCGCGATGTTCAACCTCATCCAGCCGGTGCCACCGAGCTGAGGGCCCAGCGGTTGCTCACTCGGTCCGGAACGGGTCCGCGGGGTAGACGCCGAGGATCTTGACGTCGGTGGTGAAGAACGCGAGCTCCTCCAGCGCGCGCCTGACCGGCAGGTCGTCGGGTGTCCGTCGACCTCGGCGAGGAACTGGGTGGCCGTGAACTGACCGCCGACCATGTAGCTCTCCAGCTTGGTCATGTTGACCCCGTTGGTCGCGAAGCCGCCGAGCGCCTTGTAGAGCGCCGCCGGGAGGTTGCGCACGTTGAAGATGAAGCTGGTCACGACCGGGCCGTTGCCCGCCGGCGCCTCGACGAGCTCGCGGGAGAGCACGACGAAGCGGGTGGTGTTGTGCTCCTCGTCCTCCACGTCGTCAGCCAGGACCTGCAGCCCGTAGATCTCCGCGGCCAGCGGCGGGGAGATCGCGGCCTGGGTGGGGTCCCCGAACTCGGCGACCTCGCGGGCCGCCCCGGCGGTGTCACCCGCGATGACCGGCCGGAGGCCGTGCTCGCGGATGATCTTGCGGCACTGGCCCAGGGCGTGCACGTGGCTGTGCACCGTGCGGACCTGGTCGAGCGAGGAGCCCGGGATCCCCATCAGGCTGAACCGGATCCGCAGGAAGTGCTCGGCGATGATGTGCAGGTGCGAGGCGGGCAGGAAGTGGTGGATGTCCGCGACCCGGCCCGCGATCGAGTTGTCGATCGGGATCATCGCCAGGTCGGCCTCGCCGGACTCCACGGCGGCGAAGACGTCCTCGAACGACGCGCAGGCCAGTGCCTCCCACTCGGGGTAGTGCTCCTTGCACACCAGGTGTGAGTTGGCGCCGGGCTCGCCCTGGTAGGCGATCCGCTGCGTGGCAGGTCCGTCGGTCACGCGCCCGATGGTCCCACGCCTGCGCGCGCTGCCCCGGGCAGTGACCACCCGTTGACCGGTCGGCGACTCTCCTGTGGACTCTCGGGCGGGGCACCGCAGGTTGGGAGGCGCCGCTCCCTAGGCTTCGACCCGTGTGGATCCTCGCCTCGGCTGCCCTCCTGATCGCCCTTGCCGCGCTGGTGTTCGCGGTGCTCGCGCTGCGCCGGCTCAGCCTCACCCGTCGCGCCTCGAGCGCCGAGGCGCTGCCCCAGGACGTCTACGGGCTGCGGCAGGAGGTGGCCGCGCTGCGGGCCGAGGCCCGCGACGCCCTGCGCCACCTCGCGGTGGTGCGCTACGACGCGTTCGGCGACATGGGCGGCCACCTGTCCTGGTCGGTGGCGCTGCTCGACGACAGCGGCCACGGCGTCGTGCTCACGTCGATCCACGGCCGCAGCGACTCGCGGACCTACGCCAAGAGCATCTCCGCCTGGTCCTGCGAGCAGCAGCTGTCGCCGGAGGAGCAGGAGGCGATCGAGCACGCGCGTCCGTGAGGTCGCCGCTTGCAGGACTCCCCGGCTGGCCGGTGACTCCTGTGCTTGTCAGCCGATGCAACGGCCGACAAGCACCAGTTCTGGCCGACAACCCCCGCCGGGTCAGGGCTCCAGGGTGTAGCCCAGCCCGCTGGTGGTCACGAGGTGGCGCGGGTGCGCCGGGTCGTCCTCGAGCTTGCGGCGCAGCTGCGCGGCGTACACCCGCAGGTAGTGGGTCTCGTGCGCGTACGCCGGGCCCCACACCTCGCGCAGGATCTGCTGCCGGTCCACCAGCCTGCCGACGTTGCGGGCCAGCAGCTCCAGGAACGCCCACTCGGTGGGGGTGAGGCGTACGTCGGTCCCGGCCCGGGTCACCCGCTTGCGGGCCAGGTCGATGACCAGGTTGCCCACCTCCACGACCGACGTGGTCGGTGCCGCCTCCTGGCTGCGGCGCACGGCCGCGCGGAGGCGGGCCATCAGCTCGTTCATCGCGAACGGCTTGGTGACGTAGTCATCGGCACCGAGATCGAGCGCCTCCACCTTGTCCTCCCCGTGCTGGCGGGCGGAAAGCACGACGATCGGCACCGACGTCCACCCGCGCAGGCCGGCGATGACCTCGGTCCCGTCCATGTCGGGGAGCCCGAGGTCGAGCACCACGACATCGGGGTGCCGTTCCGCGGCCGCCGCCAGCGCGCCGTGGCCGTCGGCCGCCGTGACGACCTCCCACCCATGGGCGCGCAGGTTGATCGCGAGCGCCCGGGCCAGGGCAGGCTCGTCGTCGACGACCAGCACGCGGTAGGTCATCAGTCCTCGCTCTCGGGAAGGCTCTCGGGGAGGTCACGAGGCACGGAGAGGACCATCGTCAGCCCACCCCCGGGCGTGTCCTCCGCGACCAGCGTCCCGCCCATGGCCTCGGCGAGGCCGCGGGCCACGGCGAGCCCGAGGCCCAGGCCGCCCGAGCTCGTGTCACCGAGGCGCTGGAACGGCTCGAACATCCGCTCCCGCTGCTCGAGCGGTACGCCGGGACCGCGGTCGATCACCAGCACGGACACCTCACGGTCGAGCACCTGGGCCACCACCCGCACCGGCTCGCCGGCCGAGACCCGCACGGCGTTCGAGACGAGGTTGGCGACGACCCGCTCGAGCAGGCCGGCGTCGGTGCGCACCAGGGGTGCGGACTCCTCAAGCTCCAGCACACGACGCTGCCCGGCGGCTGCCCGGCGACTGCCAGCGGCAGGATCTCCTCGAGGCTGCGTGGGTGCAGCACCGGGCGCAGCAGGCCGGTCTGCAGTCGCGACAGGTCGAGCAGGTCGTCGATCAGGTGCTCGAGCTGGTCGGTGGCGCTGTCGACGGCCTCGACCAGCGCACGCCGGTCGGCGGGGTCGAGGGCCGGGCCGCCCGAGACGAGCCCGTCGACGGCTGCCCGCATCGTCGCGAGGGGGGTGCGCAGGTCGTGGGAGACCGCGCGCAGGATGGCGGTGCTGGTCGCGTCCGCCCGTTCGAGCGCCACGGCACGGTTCTCCCGCTCGCGCAGCCGGCGGTACTCCAGCACGAGGCCGGTCTGGACGGCGAAGCCCTCGAGCACCCGCTGGTCCGTCGCCCGCAGCGACGCGCCACACAGGGCGAGCAGGTGGTGGTCGTCGACGGTGACGCGGGAGTCGGCCTCGTCGGGCACCTGGGCCGGGCGCGGACCACTGGCCGCGACCAGCCGCCAGGTCCCGTCCGAGCGCGAGAGCAGTGAGACGGAGTCCTGGGAGAACGTCTCGCGCAGCCGCTCGACGATCGCCTCGGCGGTGTCCTGCCCGGTCAGCACCGACTGCGAGAGGGACGCAAGGGTCGCCGCCTCGGCCCGGGCGCGCGCGGCCTCGGAGCCGCGGCGCGATGCCCGGTCCACCACGGTGGCCACGCCGGCAGCGACCGCGACGTAGATCAGCAGCGCCACGAGGTTGGTCGGCTCGGCGATCGTCAGCCGATGGACCGGCGGGGTGAAGAACCAGTTCAACGCCAGGAAGCCGACCAGGGCCGCGAACAGCGCCGGCAGCGTCCCCCCGACCAGGGCGACCAGGACGGTGCCCGCCAAGAAGAGCAGGACGGCCAGGGGCAGCTGGCGGGTCTGGTCGAGCGACTGCAGGCACGCGGTGATCAGCACGGGCAGCAGGAGCGCCAAGAGCCAGCCGAGAGCCTGCCGTCGTCGGCTCAGCGGTGAGAGTGACAGGCGGGCGCGGAGCGCGCCGGCGACCTGTTCGTGGGTGACCAGGTGGACGTCGATCGAGTCCGCCAAGGACGCGATCTTGTCGCCCGTGGAGCCGGTGAACAGCCGGCGCAGCCGACTGTGGCGGGAGACCCCGACGACGATCATGGTGGCGTTCGCACCGCTGGCGAAGTCGACCACCGCCTGGGCGACGTCCTCGCCGACGACCGAGTGGAAGGACCCGCCGAGGGCCTCGACGAGCTGCTGGGAGCGAGCGATGCGGCTGTCGTCGACGTTGCGGAGGCCGTCGGTGGCGATGACGTGCACCGCGATGAGCTCCGACCCGGCCGCTCGCTGGGCTAGCCGGGCACCACGACGCAGCAGCGTCTCGCTCTCGTCGCCACCGGTGACCGCGACGACGATCCTCTCCTTGGTCGGCCAGGGCGCCGCGATGTCGTGGGCACGCCGATAGTCGTCGAGGGCGTCGTCGACGCGGTCGGCCAGCCAGAGGAGCGCGAGCTCGCGCAGGGCGGTGAGGTTGCCGACCCGGAAGTACGACGCCAGCGAGGCGTCGATCTGCTCGGGCCGGTAGATGTTGCCGTGCGCCATCCGGCGGCGCAGCGCATCGGGGGCCATGTCGATCAGCTGGATCTGGTCGGCGGTGCGGACCACGTCGTCGGGCACGGTCTCGCGCTGCCGGACGCCGGTGATCCGCTCCACCTCGTCGTTGATCGACTCCAGGTGCTGGATGTTGACGGTGGTGATGACGTCGATCCCTGCGGCGCGGAGGTCCTCGACGTCGGCGGCCCGCTTCGCGTGCCGGCTGCCCGGCACGTTGGTGTGGGCGAGCTCGTCGACCAGCACGACGGCGGGCTTGCGGGCCAGGATGGCGTCGGTGTCCATCTCGGTGAAGGTCGTGCCCCGGTAGTCGATCTCCTGTCGCGGCACCACTTCGAGCCCCTCGAGCATGGCGAAGGTCTTGGCGCGACCGTGGGTCTCGACGAACCCCACCACCACGTCGGTGCCCCGCTCGCACCGGCGCCTGGCCTCGTCGAGCATGGCGTAGGTCTTCCCGACGCCGGGAGCGGCGCCGAGGTAGACGGTCAGCCGGCCTCGACGCCGCTCCTCCTCCATGCCTCGATCCTGCCAGTCGGTCATCCGTTTGCGGACGCACCAGCGGCCCGGAGCACGGCGATGTTGAGCTCGAGGACGTTGACCCGGGGCTCCCCGAGCACGCCCAGCGTGCGACCGGCGGTGTGCTGGTCGACCAGCCGCCGGACCTCGCCCACGGTCAGACCGTTGGCGTGCGCGACCCTGGGGACCTGCAGCTCGGCGTACGCCCGGGAGATGTCCGGGTCCAGCCCCGATCCGGACGCGGTCAGGGCGTCCGGGGGCACGGCGCTTGGGGCCACACCGTCACGCCGGGCGATCGCGGCCCGGCGCTTCTCGACTGCCGCGATCAGGTTGGGGTCCTCGGGCCCGTAGTTGCTCCCGTAGCTGTTGAGCGGGTCCCAGCCGGCGCCGGCAGCCGAGGGTCGGGGCGCGAAGAGGTTCCTGCCGTCGGTCCGCTGGCCCAGGAGGGCCGAGCCGACGGCGTCCTTCGGGTCGGTGACGTGCCGGCCGGCCGCATCGACGAGCGAGCCGTTCGCCTGCCACGGCATCGCCACCTGGGCGATACCCGTGATCGCCAGTGGATAGGCCAGGCCCAGCACCAGCGTCATCAGCACCAGCGTGCGCAGGCCCGCGAGGCTGTGTCGGAACAGTGCGTGGAGGTCGTTCATGGTCTGGATGCCTTTCAGAGGCCGGGGATCAGCGAGATGAACAGGTCGAGCAGCTTGATGCCCAGGAAGGGTGCGACCAGGCCGCCGACGCCGTACACGAGCAGGTTGCGGCGCAGCAGGTCCGACGCGGACGACGGCCGGTAGTGCACGCCCCGCAGCGCCAACGGGATCAGCGCGACGATGATCAGCGCGTTGAAGACGACCGCGGAGACGATCGCGGACTGTGGGCTCGACAGCTGCATGACGTTGAGGACGTGCAGGTGCGGAAAGGCCACCACGAACATCGCCGGCAGGATCGCGAAGTACTTCGCGACGTCGTTGGCGATCGAGAAGGTGGTCAGTGCGCCCCGCGTGATCAGCAGCTGCTTGCCGATCTCGACGATGTCGATCAGCTTGGTGGTCGGGTCGGAGTCGAGGTCGACCATGTTGCCGGCCTCCTTGGCGGCCATGGTGCCGGTGTTCATGGCGACGCCGACGTCGGCCTGGGCCAGTGCGGGCGCGTCGTTCGTCCCGTCCCCGCACATGGCGACCATCCGGCCACCCTCCTGCCTTGCGGATCAGAGCCATCTTGTCCTCGGGCGTGGCCTCGGCGAGGAAGTCGTCGACACCGGCCTCCTCGGCGATGACCCGGGCGGTGATGGCGTTGTCGCCGGTGATCATGACGGTGCGGATGCCCATCGCGCGCATCGCGTCGAAGCGCTCGCGGATGCCGTCCTTGACGACGTCCTTCAGGTGGATGACCCCGAGCAGCCGCGCTGGATCGGCCCCCACCTGCTCCGCGACGACCAGTGGCGTCCCGCCCGTCGCGCTCACCTTCTCGACCAGGGCGTCGAGCTCGTCGGAGAGCCTGCCCCCGGTGCTGTGCACCCACTTCGTCACCGCGGAGCTCGCCCCCTTGCGGACCACCCGGTCCGGCAGGTCGATGCCGCTCATCCGGGTCGTCGCCGAGAAGTGCATCAGCGAGGCGCCGTCGGGGAGCCGGTCGACCGACCGGCCACCCTGCGTCTCGACCAGGTCGACGATGCTGCGACCCTCCGGGGTCTCATCGGCCAACGACGCCAGCAGGGATGCCTCGGCGATCAGATCGGCGTCCACACCGGCGAGTGGCAGCAGCTCGGTGGCGCGGCGGTTGCCGTGCGTGATGGTGCCGGTCTTGTCGAGCAGGAGTACGTCGACGTCCCCCGCCGCCTCGACCGCGCGACCGGACATGGCCAGCACGTTGCGCCGCACGAGGCGGTCCATCCCGGCGATCCCGATCGCCGACAGCAGGGCGCCGATGGTCGTCGGGATCAGGCAGACCAGCAGTGCGGTGAGGACCACGATCGACTGGCCGGCGTGGCTGTACCTCGCCAAGGGGTACAGCGTCACGACCACGACCACGAAGATGACCGTCAGCGCGACCAGCAGCACGTTGAGCGCGATCTCGTTGGGGTGCGCTGCCGCTCCGACCCCTCCACCAGTGCGATCATCCGGTCCACGAAGGAGTGGCCCGGCTCGGAGGTGATCCGGACGACGATCCGGTCCGACAGCACCACGGTGCCGCCCGTGACCGCGCTCCGGTCACCACCCGACTCCCGGATCACCGGCGCGGACTCACCGGTGACGGCCGACTCGTCGACGCTGGCCACACCCTCGATGACGTCACCGTCACCCGGGATCCGTTCGCCCGCGGCGACCACCACCACGTCCCCGGCGCGCAGCTGCGTGCTCGCCACCTCGTCGGTCGGGAGCGCGGCCAGGTTGCCGGTGTACGTCAGCTGGTCGCGGCCGCCGCGTACGCGGCGAGCCATGGTCTCCGCCTGCAGGGCGCGAAGGCTGGCCGCCTGCGCCTTGCCCCGACCCTCGGCCACCGACTCGGCGAGGGTGGCGAAGACGACAGTCAGCCACAGCCACACCGTGACGAGCCACGCCATCACGCTCGGGTGCACGACCGCCATCACCGTGGTGGCCGCAGCCCCGATCTCGACGACCAGCATGACCGGTGCGCCGACGAGCTCGCGTGGGTCGAGCTTGCGGAAGGCGCCGGGCAGTGCCGAGACGAGCTGCTCGGTCACCGACCGCTGGACCGGCGCGGGCTTGTGGTGGTGTGTCTTCGGTGCCCGGTGAGAACGGGGCTCGGGTGTTGGTGCTCTGCGTGCTCATGCGAGTGACTCCACGATCGGACCGAGGACAAGGGCGGGGACGTAGGTCAGTCCGACCACGATCAGCGCGACCCCGGTGAGGAGAGCCACGAAGAGTGGCTTGGTGGTGGGAAGGGTGCCGGCGCTCGTGGGCAGGTGCTGGCGGGAGGCGAACCTCCCGGCGAGCGCCAGCACGAAGACGATCGGCAGGAAGCGCCCGATGAGCATGCACAGGCCCAGCAGGGTGTTCCAGAACGGCGTCCCGGAGGTGAGCCCGGCGAAGGCGCTGCCGTTGTTGTTGGACGCCGAGGTCACGGCGTACAACGCCTCGGAGAGGCCGTGCGGTCCGGACGCCTGGAGCCCCGCCAGTCCCGCGTCGGCGGAGAGGGCGACGGCCGCGCCGGTGAGCACCAGCACAGGGGTGGTGAGCACGTAGAACGCGACGAGCACGATCTCGGACTGCCCGATCTTCTTGCCGAGGTACTCCGGGGTGCGACCCACCATCAGTCCCGAGAGGAACACGGTGACGACGGCGAGCATGAGCATGCCGTAGAGACCCGAGCCGACACCGCCCGGCGCGACCTCGCCGAGCATCATGTTGAACATGGCGACACCGCCTCCGGGTGCGGTGAACGAGTCGTGCATGGAGTTGACGGCGCCGTCGACGTCCCCGTCGTCGCGGCGCCGAACAGGGCAGAGGCCGCGGTGCCGAACCGCATCTCCTTGCCCTCCAGCGCGCCGCCCGCCGCGGCGGGCGCCGATCCGTGGCCGGCCATCTCCGCCCACGTCAGGAGGGCGATCGAGATGCCCAGCAGGATCGCCATCACCGCGAGGATCGCGAAACCCTGGCGGCGGTCGCCGACGATGATGCCGAAGGCCCACGCCATCGCGAACGGGATCACCAGGAGCAGGAAGATCTCGAGCAGGTTGGTGAACGGCGTCGGGTTCTCGAACGGGTGCGACGAGTTGGCGTTGTAGAAACCGCCGCCGTTGGTGCCGAGCTCCTTGATGGCCTCCTGGCTGGCCACCGGCCCGCCGGTCACGTGCTGGACGCCGCCGGTGAGCGTGTGGACGGCATGGGGGTCCGCCAGGTTCTGGACCGCACCGAAGGCGATCAGCACGAGTGCACTCACGATCGCGATCGGGAGCAGCACGCGAACGGTGCCCCGGACCAGGTCGACCCAGAAGTTGCCGACCCGCCCGTCCTGGGCGGAGCGGGCCAACCCGCGGGCGAGGGCTGCGGCGACGGCCATGCCGACCGCGGCCGAGGCGAAGTTCTGCACGGTCAGGCCCGACATCTGGAACAGGTGACCGGTCGCCGCCTCGCCGGAGTACCACTGCCAGTTGGTGTTGGTCACGAAGGAGACGGCCGTGTTCCAGGCGCCGTCGCTGGGCAGGGCACCGAACCCGAGCGAGAGCGGCAGGTGCTGCTGGAGCCGCCCGAAGGCGAACAGGACGAGGATGCTGGCGAGGGAGAAGCCCAGCACCGACATCGAGTAGGTGCGCCAGTGCTGGTCGGCCTCGGGGTCGACGCGCAGCAGCCGGTACGACGCCCGCTCGACGGCCAGGTGCGGCTCACTCGTGTACACATGGGCGAGGAGGCGGCCGAGGAACGGCACCGTCACCGCCAGGAGCACCACGAGAGCAAGGATCTGGCCGAGCGCGGGGAGGGTCGCGCTCATCGGCTCCACCGCCGGTCGATGGCGCCGACCAGCAGCGCTGCAAGGGCGAAGAACGCCAGGGTCACGAGGATGTAGACGAGGTCAGCCACATCTCCATGGTCGAGACCGCCGGCGACCGATCAGCACCCTCTTGATGCTTCCTTGACAGCACGGAGGCGCATCTTGACGACACTCGACGGCGGGTGTCCCGACTGGTCAGGGAACCATCAGTACCCGCGGCCGGGCCGTCAGGGATCCATCAAGGACCCGCCGGACACGGCGGGTCGACCTTGACTGGTGGCATGACCAGCTCGTACCGCACGCCGACCTTGACGGACCTTCCCGAGGTCCGCTTCGGCCTCGCCGAAGCGGCAGTCCTCGTGGTCGCGACCGCGTGCCACGTGCTGGACGTCGCCCCTCGCGTCGGGCTGGTGCTGCTGACCCTCGTCGTGGTGGGCTCGGCTGCGTACCTGCCGCCGCGGTTCACGGTGGCTGTGGCGGTGAGTGCGTGGGCGTTCCTGACCGGTCTCGTGGTGCACGTCGGGGGCCAGCTCACCTTCCGTGCTGCGGACCTCGACCGCCTGGGCCTGCTGGTGCTGGTTGCGTCGCTCGCCGCCTCGGGCGCGGCATCGGTGCGGCACGTCCGCCGGCGTCAGCCCGGACCGTCGTACGCCGAGGCCCGGACGCCGCGGGTCGGGTCGAGCGTCGGCGGGTTAGCCCACGTGGACGTGCGGCCGTCGCTTGCGATCCGGCTCCGCACGACGCAGCACCTCGCGCGTGACCGGGGCGACCTCGCCCACGCCGAAGAAGAGGAACCGCAGGATCTGGACGATCGGGTTGCCCTCGGTCCACTCGAAGTAGATGTGAGGCTTGACACCGGTCTGGTCCCGGATGTGCAGCAACAGCGCGGCGATCGCGTTCGGCACCGACGAGGACTCGAAGCTCAGCACCCGGCGGGTGCCGTGGCGCACCTGGCCGTGCACCTCGAGCGTGGTCTCGAAGTCGGACGGGTCGGTGAGGGTCACCTCGACGAAGATGATGTCGCCCTCGTCCTGCAGGTCGTTGTCTGCCACCACCTGGCGCATCTTCGCGACGTACTCCTCGGCGTCTCCGGCGTCGGGCTCGTTGGCGATGAGACGGATGCTGCGGCGGGCGCAGTCACGCATGAACCGATCGGCGGTCGCGTCCAGCTCGATCGAGGTGGCGCGGGCTCGAAGGCGCGGCTCACCCGCGACCACAGGGACACACCGATGATCGCGGCGATGAAGCAGGCGCCGATCTTGACGCCGTCGGGCCGCTCCACGACGTTGTCGATCGTCGTGTAGACGAACACGGCGGCGACCAGGGCGAAGCCGACCGTCCGCCAGCGTTGGCCCGCCCGGCGGCGGCCAGGGTGACGGCCACGGCAGCCGACGTCATCAGGACCAGGACCCCGGTGGCGTAGGCCCCGCCCTGCGCGTCCACGCTGGCGTTGAAGATCCAGGTGACGAGGAACGCGACCGCAGTGAGCACCAGCACCAGAGGCCGGACTGCCCGGGCCCAGTCCGGCGCCATGCCGTAGCGGGGCAGGTAGCGCGGGATGAGGTTGAGCATCCCCGCCATCGCCGAGGCACCGGCGAACCACAGGATCGCGATCGTCGAGGCGTCGTACACGGTGCCGAAGACGGTGCCGAGCTCCTCGTGGGCGAGGTAGGCGAGCGCGCGCCCGTTGGCCTGGCCACCGGGCTCGAACTTCTGGGCCGGGATGAGGAGCGTGGTGACGGTGCTGCTCGCCACCAGGAAGACGCTCATGATGAGCCGCGGTGGTGAGCAGCCGCTTCGCTCCGCGGATCCTGCCGGTGGGCTCCACCTCGGTGTCGGTGGGGTCACCCTCGACCTGCGGCATCACCGCGACGCCGGTCTCGAAGCCGGAGAGGCCGAGGGCCAGCTTCGGGAACACCAGCAGCGCGATCCCGACCATCGCCAGCGGGTTGCCGTGCTCCTTGGTCAGTGCGCTGGTCCAGTCGGTCACGAGCGTGGGGGACGTCGCCACCTCCCACAGCGAGTAGCCCACGACGACGGCGTTCAGGGCCAGGTAGACGCCCACCAGGACGACGGCGAGCCCGATCGCCTCCTTGAACCCGCGCAGGAAGACGGCGCCGAGTGCGCCCAGCAGCACGAGCGTGATCAGCATCTGCTGGTCGTGCAGGAACCCCGGGATGTGCGGGTTCTCCACCACGTGCGCGGTGGCGTCGGCGGCCGAGAGCGTCATCGTGATCAGGAAGTCGGTGGCGGCGAAGCCGAGCAGGACCAGGACGAAGAGCTTCCCCTGCCAGAACGACAAAAGCCGCTCCAGCATGGCGATCGAGCCCTCGCCGTGCGGCGACTCCTCGGCGACCCGGCGGTAGACCGGCAGCGCGCCGAAGAGGGTCAGCGCCACCAGGACGAGTGTGGCGAGGGGGGAGAGCAGGCCGGCGGCGAGGGCCGCGATGCCGGGTTGGTAGCCCAGGGTGGAGAAGTAGTCGACGCCGGTGAGGCACATGACCCGCCACCAGGCGTGTCGCCGGTGCTCCGGCGCGGGCACGCCGTGTGGACCCTGGTGCTGGTGGCCGCGCTCCTCCATCCCGGACAGCAGCCATCCCCGGAAGCTGCTGCGCGGAGCCTGGTCCGGGGTCGCGGGACCCACGCCGGGGGACGTGCTGGTGCTCATGCCCCAACCCTGCCCTCTAGGGTGCCGCGGTCCCTCATCCAAGCGGGCCACCCCGGCCCTTCTTTACGGTTCCTTGACGCTCAGCGGGGGACGCGCACCAGCAGGCGCCCGTGCACGCACTGCATCCGCAGCTCGCGGCCGGGGCCGATGGAGTCGCCGTCGAGCTGACGGGGGGTGTCGGTGCCGGCGCGGACCACGACGGAGGTGCCGGTCATCCGGTTCACCAGCTCGTCGGTGTGCTTGAGCTTGAGCAGCACCCGCCAGGCCAGCGGGATCCAGGAGAAGAAGTTGCGCGGGTGCAGGATCACCACGTCGAGCAGGCCGTCGTCGATGGCGGCGTCGGGCAGCAGCGGCAGGCCGGCCTGGAGGAAGCCGACGTTGCCGACGACCACGGTGCGGGCGCGGTGCCGGGTGAACTCGCCCCCGTCCACGGAGATCTCCACCCGGACGGCCGGGAACATCAGCGACTTCAGGCCCGACAGCACGTAGGCGACCCAGCCCACCCGGTTCTTGAGGTCCTCGTTGACGCCCTCCATGATCGCGGCGTCGAAGCCCATGCCCGCCATCACCATGAAGTTGGTGTCCTCGATCCCGTCACCGGCGACCTCGACCATGTCGATGGCCCGGTCCTGGCCGTTGAGGGCGACGTCGATGGCCGCGCGGATGTAGAGCGGGATGCCGAGGTTGCGGGCCAGGAGGTTGCCGGTGCCGGCGGGCACGATCCCCACCGGGATGCCGGTGCCGGCGAGCTCGGCGCAGACCTCGCGCACGGTGCCGTCGCCCCCGCAGACGATCACGAGGTCGGCTCCCGCGACCGCGGCGGCCTCGGCCATGCCGGTGCCGGGGTCCTCGACCGTCGTGTAGTGCCAGGTCGGCTCGGACCAGCCTGCCTCCGCCGCCATCGTGGACACGATCGCGCGGAACTGGCCCGCGTCCTCCACCTTGATCGGGTTCAGCACCACCGCTAGGCGGCGCCCCGACGGCAGGACCTCCGGCAGCGGCTCGGTGGTCTCGGCGGTGCTGCGGGGCAGCGGGTTGTAGATCGTCAGCCCGAGCAGGACCATCCCGGCGCCGAGCAGGGCGCCGGCGGTGACGTCGCTGATGTAGTGACGGCCCAGCAGCACCCGGTCCGCGCACACGATCAGCACGAGCACCGCGCAGAGGACGTAGATGATGCGGCGGGTGCTGGAGCGGCGTACCAGCATCACGGCCAGCACCACGAGGATGCCGCAGAAGGCGGCGATCGAGGAGGCGTGCCCGGACGGGAAGGAGTTGGTGGTCAGGAAGCCCGTCTTGTTCTGCCACGGGGGACGGCCGCGGCCGATCTCGATCTTGATGAACGTCGTCAGCAGCGACGTCGCCACCATCACCACCACGGCGAAGATCGCTGCCCGGCGGTGCTTCTTCAGCAGCAGGCCCCCGGCCACGATCGCGGTCAGGATGCTCATCCCGATCGTGGCGAACGCCACCTCGATGCCCTTCAGCGGCCAGCGCAGCCAGCCCGTGTCGACCGCCCACCGCTCCGCCGGGTCGCCCCGGTTGTCGATGCTGGTGAGCGGACCCCAGTCGTGGGTGACGAGCACGGCGACCACGCCGAAGAGCGCGAAGCACAGCAGCGCCCAGCTCAGCGTGGTGAGGCGAGGTCGGTCGAGCAAGGGTCTCCTTCGGGGGTGGCCGGGCGGCAACCAGTATGCGGGGTCGGGTTCGTACCCGAGGAGGCGACGCGTAACTCGAATGAACGGTGACGGCGACGGCGGATAGCCTTGCCGACATGACCTCACCCCACGACGAGCCTCGCTGCGCTCTCCTCGCCGAAGGGACCCCGCGATGATCGACCCGCGCGTGCTCCGCGACGAGCCCGACCGCGTTCGTGCCGCCCAGGCGAAGCGCGGCCTGTCCGGCGACGTCGTGGACCGGGCGCTCTCGGCCGACGCCGCCCGTCGTACGGCGATCGTCGCCTTCGAGGCCAAGCGCGCGGAGCAGAAGCAGCTCGGAAAGCTGATCCCGAAGGCGCAGGGCGAGGAGAAGCAGGCGCTGCTGGCGCAGACCAAGACGCTCGCCGCCGAGGTCAAGCAGGCCGAGGCCGCGCAGGTCGCCGCCGAGGAGGAGTGGCAGTCGGCGCTGATGTCGATCCCCAACATCGCCGCCGACGAGGCGCCGGCCGGCGGCGAGGACGACTACACCGTGATCGAGACGGTGGGCACGCCGGCCGAGTTCGACTTCGAGCCGCGCGACCACATCGAGCTCGGCAAGATCCTCGGGGCGATCGACATCGAGCGCGGCGCCAAGGTGTCGGGCTCGCGCTTCTACTTCCTCACCGGGGTCGGTGCCGAGCTCGAGTTCGCGCTGATCAACCTGGCCAACGAGACCGCCCGCGAGCACGGCTTCACCCAGGTGATCGCGCCGTCGATGGTGAAGCCCCGGGCGATGGACGGCACCGGCTTCCTCGGCCAGGCCGCCGACGACGTCTACCGGATCGAGGGCCAGGACATGTACCTCGTCGGGACCTCGGAGGTCCCGATGGCGGCGTACCACTCCGACGAGATCCTCGACAGCGCCTCGCTGCCGCTGCGCTACGCAGCGTTCAGCCCCTGCTTCCGCAAGGAGGCCGGCTCGCACGGCAAGGACACCAAGGGCATCATCGGGTGCACTGGTTCGACAAGGTCGAGATGTTCGTCTACACGACCGTCGAGGAGTCGTACGCCGAGCACCAGCGGCTGCTGGAGATCGAGAAGTCGTTCCTCGACAAGCTCGAGCTCGCCTACCAGGTCATCGACACCGCGGCCGGTGACCTCGGGCTGTCGGCGATCCGCAAGTTCGACTGCGAGGCGTGGATCCCCACCCAGGGGAAGTACCGCGAGCTCACCTCCACCTCGAACTGCACCGAGTTCCAGTCCCGACGCCTCGACATCCGGGGCCGGTTCCCCGAGGGCGTGAAGCACCTCGCCACCCTCAACGGCACCCTCTGCGCGTCGACCCGCACGATCGTGGCGATCCTGGAGACCCACCAGCAGGCCGACGGCTCCGTCCGGGTGCCCAAAGCCCTGCAGCCGTGGCTGGGTGGCCGCGAGGTCCTCGAGCCGGTCGCGAAGTGAGCGACTCCTCGGTGGCCGAGCACCTCGGGAGCACGAGCTCCTGGCAGCCCAGGCTCGTCGCGCTCGACATCGACGGCACCCTGCTGAAGTGGATCGAGGGTGCCGGCACCACCCACGAGGAGATCGCGCCCGCGGTCCACGAGGCGGTGCAGCGGGCGGTCGACGCGGGCGCCCACATCGTCCTGGCCAGCGGCCGGTCCCCGCACGGCATGATCGGGATCGCCGACCTGCTCGACCTGCACGACGGCGAGCGCGAGCGGCTCTGGGTGGTGGCGAGCAACGGCGCGGTGGTCTTCCGCTACCCGCCGCTGGACGTGGTCCACGAGGAGACCTTCGACGCGGCCCCCGCGGTGACGGCGGTGCTCGAGCACCACCCCAACGCGCTGGTGGCGGTCGAGGAGCGCGGGGTGGGCTACCGCGTCAACCGGCACTTCCCCGACGGGGAGCTGTCCGGGGAGATGACCATCGCCGAGGTCGCCGACATCGTCGCCGGCCCGGTCAGCCGTGTGATCATCCGCGACCCCGACGCGACGGCCGACGACTTCGTCGCGCTCGCGGAGAAGCTGGGGCTGCACGGCACCAACTACGTGGTCGGCTGGACCGCCTGGCTCGACCTGGCACCGGTGGGTGTCTCCAAGGCGTCGGGGCTGCAGCGGGTGGCCGAGGAGCTCGGCGTGGGGCCCGAGGACGTGCTCGCGATCGGCGACGGCCGCAACGACATCGAGATGCTGCAGTGGGCGCACCGCGGGGTGGCGATGGGGCAGGCCGTGGAGGAGGTCCGCACCGCGGCCCACGCCGTCACCGGGTCTGTCTACGACGACGGGGTCGCCACCGAGCTGGACAGATGGTTCGGCGGAGCGGTCGGCGGAGCGTTCGGGGGAGCGTCCGAGTGAGCCTTCCCGCCGAGATCCCCACGGTCAGGCTCCGCCTGCCGCTGATCACCGCCGACGAGCGCGACGACATGCTGGCCGGACGCAGGCGTCCCGAGTGGCACGCCGACTACCCGCGCGAGGACGACCGCGACGCGGTGACGATGCTGCGCGACGGCGCGGACCCCTGGGGGCCCCGGCACATCGTGCGCGCCTTCGACGGGCTGGTCGTCGGCTCGATCGGCTTCTTCGGACCGCCGGCGGACCGCGACGGCACGCCCGAGGCGGAGGTCGGCTACGGCCTGGTCGTGGACGCCCGCGGTCACGGCGCGGCGACCGAGGCGCTGCGCGGGCTGCTCGCCCTCACCGACCACGGTGGGGTGCGCGTCCGCGCGAGCGTGCTGCCCGACAACGCCCCCAGCATCCGGGTCCTCGCCAAGTGCGGGTTCACCGAGCTCCGTGGCGCCAACGAGGACGGCGAGCTCGTGATGGCCCGACCCATCCCGTCGGCCTGACCGGTGGTTGACGTGCGAGCGCAGCGAGCCCCGAAACCCCGGCTGGTCGCCACCGACCTCGACGGCACGCTGGTCCGTTCCGACGGGACCGTCTCCGACTTCACCCGCGACGTGCTGGTCGAGCTCGAGCGTCGCGGCATCCCGGTCGTCTTCGTCACCGGGCGGCCGCTGCGGTGGACCGAGGAGGTCTTCGAGTACGTCGGGGAGCACGGCCTGGCCGTGGTGTCCAACGGAGCGCTGGTCTGGGACGTCGCCCGCTCCGTCCCGCACCTCGAGCGGCCCATCGACCCGGTGCTCGGACTCGAGGCCTGCGCCGAGCTGCGGGCAGCGGTCCCCGGCACGACGTACGCCGTGGAGACGCTGGCGGGGATCGGCCTGGAGCCGGCCTTCATGGAGCGCCACCCGGTGCCCGACGCCGCCCGGCGCGCCCCGGTCACCGAGCTCTTCACCGAGCCGGCCCTCAAGCTGCTGGCCCGCCACGAGGAGCTCGGGCCGCAGGAGTTCTGGGACCGCGCCGAGGAGGCCGTGCAGGGCCGGCTCGTGATCACCTGGTCGTCGACGTCGGCGCTGCTGGAGATCAGCGCGCCCGACGTGACCAAGGCCTCGACGCTGGCGCTGCTGTGCGCCGACCTCGGCGTGGACGCCTCGGAGGTGATCGCGTTCGGGGACATGCCCAACGACCTGCCGATGCTCGGCTGGGCCGGGACCGCCTACGCGATGGCCGATGCCCATCCCACGGTCACGGCGGCCGCCCACCACGTGGCACCGGGCCACGACGAGGACGGCGTCGCGCGGGTGCTGGCTGGTGTCTTCGGCCTGTGATCTGTTTCGATTGGCACGTGTTCGCCACCCTGTCGGTCTCCGGCCGCCGCTTCTTCGCTGCCCTGCTGCTCGCGGGGTGCGCCGTGGTGCTGGGGCAGCTGCCGGCCCACGCCTGCTCGTGCGTGACGGGCCACACGCAGACCCAGACCAAGCAGGCCGACGACGTCTTCTCCGGGACCGTCACGCACGCGAAGCGCACCCGGTCCGGCGGCGGCGCCACGATGACCTACGACGTCGACGTCGAGCGCGTCTACAAGGGCGGCGTCAACACCGACACCGTGCAGGTCACCTCGGACCGGTCGGCCCGCACCTGTGGGCTCGGCGAGCTGCCCGCGAACCGGCGCTACGTCTTCTTCACCAAGACCTCCGGCCAGGAGCTCACCGCCGACACCTGCAGCGGCACGGCACCGGCCGGCGGCCTGCTCGTGCACAAGGTCGAGAAGCTGCTCGGTGGGGGTCACCCGCCGGTGCCGCCCGCGCCCCAGAAGGCCGTCTTCACCCGCGTCGCAGACGCGCAGCCGATGAGCCTGCCGCGGCTCGCGGCCCCGGGCGTGGCCCTGGTGATCGCCGGCCTGCTCGGCCTGATCGTCGTACGCCGTCTGGGCCGGCGCGCCTGAGCCCGGGACGACCCGGGGGTCAGAGGTACATGCCCCCGGACTCGCCCGGCCGGTGCGGCGTCTCGGTGTCGGACTCGGCACCCTGGGGCGGCACCATCCCCTGCGGCAGCGCGCGGCGGATCTGCTCGAACTGTGCCCGCGCCGCCATCTGCTGGGCGTAGATCGCGGTCTGGATGCCGTGGAAGAGACCCTCGAGCCAGCCCACCAGCTGGGCCTGGGCGATCCGCAGCTCGCCCTCGGACGGCGTCTGGTCCTCGGTGAACGGCAGCGTCAGGCGCTCGAGCTCCTCGACCAGCTCCGGTGCGAGGCCCGCCTCGAGCTCCTTGATCGAGGCCTGGTGGATCTCCTTGAGGCGGTTGCGGCTGGCCTCGTCGAGGGGCGCCGCCTTCACCTCCTCGAGGAGCTGGCGGATCATGCTGCCGATCCGCATCACCTTCGCGGGCTGCTCGACGAGGTCGGTGATGGCGCGCTCGTCGCCCTCGCCCTCCTCGCCGGTCTCCCCGTCCTGGGCTGCCTGGGCGATCGCCGAGGCAGGCAGCGACCCCATCGGCTGGCCGTCGGGGCCGATGATGACGACCTGCTGCTCCTGCTCGCCTGGCTTCTCAGTCATGCGCCCCAGCCTAGGTGGTGGCCGGAGACCCTCCGGAACGTCCGTCGGGCTCAGGTGGTGAGCAGGATCTTGCCCATGTGGTCGCCGGACTCCATCAGCGCGTGCGCCGCGCCGGCCTCCTCCAGGGGCATGGTGCCGTGGACGATCGGGCGCACCTGGCCGTCGGCGACCAGCGGCCAGACGTGCTCGACCACGGAGGCGCAGATCGCGGACTTGTCGGCCACCGGCCGACCCCGCAGGTTGGTGGCGATGACGGCGCCGCGCTTGCGCAGCAGGCGGGAGATGTCGAGCTCGCCCTTGCTGCCGCCCTGCATGCCGATGATGACCAGCCGTCCCTCGGTGGCCAGGGCCTCGACGTTGCGGCCGAGGTACTTCGCCCCCATGTTGTCGAGGATCACGTCGGCACCGTGACCGTCGGTCTTCTCCTCGACGACCGCCACGAAGTCCTCGTCGCGGTAGTTGATCGTGACGTCGGCGCCCAGGTCGGCGCAGGCGGCGAGCTTCTCCGGCGTACCCCCGGTGGTGAGGACCCGCGAGCCGTTGGCGGCCGCGAGCTGGATCGCGAAGGTGCCGATCCCTCCGGCGCCGCCGTGGACCAGGAGGTTCTCGCCCGGCTGCAGCGCGGCGACCATGAAGAGGTTGGACCAGACCGTGCAGGCGACCTCGGGCAGTGCCGCGGCGGTCACCAGGTCGATGCCCACGGGGACCGGCATCACCTGGCCGGACGGGACGATCACCGTGGTCGCGTAGCCGCCGCCGGCGAGCAGCGCGCACACCTCGTCGCCCACCGACCAGTCGGTCACGTCGGGGCCGACCGCGGCGATCGTGCCGCTGCACTCCAGCCCGATGATCTCCGAGGCGCCCGGCGGGGGCGGGTAGAAGCCCTGCCGCTGCAGCAGGTCGGCCCGGTTGACGGCCGTGGCGACGACGGAGATGGCGACCTCGCCCGGGCCCGGCTCGGGGTCGGGCAGGTCGGTGACGGTGAGGACGTCGGGGCCGCCGGCCCCGGAGGTGGTCACGGCGCGCATGGCGCCACCCTACGCACGGCTGGTGGGGCTCAGTCCTCGAAGGTGTCGGCGGTGTGGTCGACCGCGCTGTCGTCGGGGACCTCGTCGTCGACGTCGTCCGGGTCGGGGGCGTCGGCGGGCCGGTCCCAGCCCTCGGCGAGCCGCTGCGCCCGCGCGGCCAGTGCCTCCACCTGCTCGGGATTGGCGCCGCTGGAGCCGGCCGCGAGACCCAGCAGGTACGCCGTGACCGGCGCGGCCGGGCGCTCCACCATGTGCGCGACCGTCCGGGCGAGGTCGAGGACCAGCCCCTCGTCGATCTCGGCGTCGAGGTCGAGAACGTCGCACAGTTCGTCGATCCAGTCGTGCAGGTTCACGTCCTCAGGTTTCCCAGATCCTGGCCGGGGTGGCAACCCCTGAGCGTGTCAGTGGACGGAATTGTCGTCCTGGAGGTCGCGGACGTCGGCCCACGTGTCCACGTCGCGGCCCTCCTCGCCGAGCGGCGCGACCTCGGCCAGGTCGAGCAGGGCGAGCAGCCGGTGCAGGGGCATCCCGTGCTGGCCCTCGTGGTCGGGGCGCACCTCGTCGAGCCGGGCGGCGTCGAGGACCCCGGCCAGCTGGCGGCGTCCGCCCGTGTCGGTGAGGAAGGCGCCGTCGCGGCCCTGGGCGGCCTCGTGCAGCCGCCGGAAGGTGTACGGCGTGACCCGGGGCATGTCGACCGCCAGCACCCCGATCGTGGCCGGCTGTCGCGCCAGCGCGTCGCGGCCGGTCAGCAGGGCAGCGACCGGCCCGCCGTACCGGGGGCTCTCGCGGGTGAAGGTCACCGGGCGCGTGGTCGGCACCGGGTCGCCCACCACCACCACCTCGGAGGCGTCGAGCAGCGCGTCGACCGCCCACTCGAGCAGGGTGCGGCCGGCGTGCTCGAGGGAGGCCTTGTCGGCGCCGTCGAGGCGTGCCGCGGTGCCTCCGGCGAGGACGACGCCGGCGAAGCGGGTGGTGCCCGGGGGAAGGTCCACGGCCGCAGTCTCCCAGATACCGCAACGGGTGGAACCCGCGCCACCGCTCCCGATGGCACCCTTGGGTGGGTGAACACGTTGCGCGTCGCCCTGGTCCAGCAGGCCTCGGACCTCGACCCGGTGGTGAACCGGGCCCGTCTCGCCGACCTGGTCCCGGCCGGTGCGGACCTGGTGGTCCTCCCCGAGGCCTTCGCCCGTGACTTCGGGCCGCCCGGCTCCGACGTCAGCGCCTCCGCCGAGCCCGTCGACGGCCCCTTCGCGACCGAGGTGGACAAGGTGGCCGCCGAGCGGGGCACCACCGTGGTCGCCGGGATGTTCGAGCCGGGGGAGGACCCGGGCCGGCCGTTCAACACCCTGGTCGTGCGCGGGGCCGCCGAGGCGGCGTACCGCAAGATCCACCTCTACGACTCCTTCGGCTACCGGGAGTCCGACCGGCTCAGCCCCGGGCCGCTCGAGCCCGTGGTGGTCGAGGTCGGCGGCTTCGTCCTCGGGCTGATGACCTGCTACGACCTGCGGTTCCCGGAGATGGCCCGGGCGCTGGTCGACCGGGGGGCCGAGGTCCTGGTCGTGCCCGCCGCGTGGGTCGCCGGTCCCCGCAAGGTGGACCACTGGCGCACGCTGGTGCGGGCCCGGGCGATCGAGAACACCGTGTTCGTCGTCGCCGCGGGCCAGCCGGCCCCCCGCTACAGCGGGCACTCGCTGGTCGTGGACCCCCTGGGGGACGTGCTGGCCGAGGCCGGTGACGGTCCCGAGACCGTCACCGCGACCCTGGACCGGGACGTGCTCGCCGAGGCACGGCGTACCAATCCCTCGCTGGCCAACCGGCGAATGTAACCTTCCACTCCGTGTCCTCGCCCGTTCCGCGTCGCCGTGCCACCCGGCCGCCGTCGCTGGCGAACCGCGTGCAGGCACGCCTGCGGGGCATCGCCGTCTCCACGGTCCCCCTCGCGGCCGGCTGCCTGGGCCTGCTCGGCGGACTCGCCGCGCTGGTCGCGGCGATGGTGCCCGTCGGGCCCGACTGGCTGGGCGGGGCCGGGGCCGTGGCGGTCGTCAGCATCTACTCCTGGGCGCGCCGCGCGGACCGGCGGCCGGCCGGTCGTCTTCGGGACGCTCGCACTCGCGCTCGGCGTCGTGGTCCTGGTCGCCGACGAGCCGGTGCTGCGCACCGGCGCGGCGGTGATGACCTGCGTCGTCTCCGCGGTCCTCGCCGTCATGGCGACGGTCCCGGCCGTGACGTTCCCGGCGGCCGCGCGCGAGGCGGTCGTCGCCGTGCTGGTCGCCGGCGTCGGCGCCCTGGCCACCGTCGGCTTCGAGCCGGTCATCACGCTGACGCGCTTCGAGTACGCCACCCTCGGCCTCGCCGTCCTCGGCGCCTTCGGGGTGGTCTTCCGCCTCGGCGCCGGCCTGCACGGGCTCGGCCGGCGCGGCATCGTGATCGTCCTGGTCGGCACCGCGGTGCTCGCCCTGACGCTGGCGTACGCCGAGCTCCTGCGCCGCTACGGAACCCCGGGCCTGGTCGCGACCCTGCTGGAGGGCGTGCACTGGAGCCGCAACCACCTCGGCGCCTTCCCGCGCCCGATCGAGTCGGTGCTCGGCATCCCCGCCCTGGCCTGGGGCTGCCACATGCGGGCCCGCCGCCGCCAGGGCTGGTGGGTCTGCGCGTTCGGGGTCGCCGCCACGGCGCCGGTCACCCAGGCCCTGCTCAACCCCACGATCTCGCTGGCGGAGAGCGGGCTGTCGGTCGTGTACGGCGTCGTGGTCGGCCTGGTGCTCGGCTTCGTGCTGATCCGGGCCGACCTCGCCCTCACCGGGCCGCGGGGCTCCCGCGCCCGGCGCGCCGAGGAGGCCGCGGCCGAACGCCCCGAGCCGCCCCGGGTCGCCGCCCTGCAGTGACCCGTCGGCGAGGCGTGCCGACCTGACGAGTCACCCGTCGCTTGCCGGACCAGACCGAAATGACTAGATCGGGCCATGGTCCGTCTGGGGTATGTCGGCGAGGATTGGCGCGCCGCAGCATGCAGTACGCCGCTGCCGCCGATCATCGCGTCTCTTGGGGGAGTTCGCGCCGCCATGCCGGCGGCACGACCGACACGCGCCCGAGTGGCCATCACCTTCGGTCCTTCGGGGAGAACCCATTGTTCGGCAAGCTCGGTCGCGCGGCGACTGTCCTCCTGGTCGCTCTGCCCTGCCTCGTCAGCACCGGGCTGCAGGCGGCCATGCCTGCCGCCGCCGAGGGCGCCGGTCCGGCCACGGATGACGCGACCATCGCCGAGGCCGACCCGTTGCTCGACGACCCCCAGCGGGGTGCCAAGGCGATCCGGCAGCTCGGCGACCAGCTGCCGGTGGCTGCGGCGCGCAACGACCTGGAGCCTGCCCAGCTCCGCTCGCTGCTGCGCAACGACGGGACGGCCTGGGTCGACCCCCAGGGATCGGTCTTCTACGTCGACCCTGCCCCAGCGGGGGCAGCCGGCTCGGCTGCTTCCGCCTCGGCGGCGCCGGCTGCGCCGCTGGCACAGACGTTCTCGCTGCACAGCAACCCGGGCGCGAACCTGACGATCCTGCTCGACTTCGACGGCGCCGACGTGTCCGGGACCGGTTGGAACGACTCCTACGGCGTCACGCCGGGGAGCCAGCCCGCGTGGGACCCGGCAGGCGACGGGGCGGGCTTCAGTGACAGCGAGAAGCTGGCCGTCCAGCAGGTCTGGTCGAGCGTGGCCGAGGACTACGCACCGTTCGACGTCGACGTGACGACCGAGGACACCGGGCCCCAGACACTCGAGCGCGCGTCATCCGCCGACCCGGTGTACGGCACGCGAGTTCTCATCACCCCGGTGACGACCCCTTCTCGAAGATCTGCGCCCGCAACTGCGGAGGGGTGGCCTACCTCAGCGTCTTCGACCGCGTCGGGTCCTACAGCCAGCCGGCCTGGGTGTTCCCGCAGGCGCTGGGCAACGACGCGAAGAACGTCGCCGAGGCCGCAGCCCACGAGGCCGGGCACAACCTCGGCCTCAGCCACGACGGCACGTCGACGCTCGGCTACTACGCAGGCCACGGCCTCTGGGCGCCGATCATGGGCGTGGGCTACGACCGCCCGCTCGTGCAGTGGAGCGCCGGCTCGTACGCCGGCGCCAACAACACGCAGGACGACGTCGCCATCCTGACGGGCTATCTCGGGGCCCGCCCCGACGAGGCCCCTGGCTCGCCCGCCACGCCGTCTGCCCTGCCCGGCGGCACGGCACTCATCGGCACCCGCGACGACGCCGACTCCTACCTCCTGGGCACCTGTGCCCCCGGATCCGTGGTCAACGTGCTCCCCGACCCCACGGCACCCGACCTCGACGTCCGAGCCGTCCTCCGCGACGCCGCCGGCACGCAACGCGCGGTCGCCGAGCCCGCGTCCGCCTTCGCCGATCGCGCCACCGCTTCGGGTCTCGGCGCCACCATGACCATCCCCGACACCGGGGACTCGTGGGTGCTCACCGTCGAGGGCGTCGGCCAGGGAACCTGGTCCGCCGGGGGCTACGACGACTACGGCAGCCTCGGCACCTACACGGTGTCGGCGCCCGGCTGCGACGGGGCACAGGTCGACGGCGTTCCCAGCGCCCCCAACTCGGTCTCAGCCGCCGTCGACGGCACGGACAGCCTCACGATGAGCTGGTCGGCCCCGGACCTCGCGGGTGACGGCCCGGTCACCGGCTACCTCGTGACCCGCTCCGGAACCGACACGACCGAGACCCTCCCCGCCTCCGCACGCAGCCACACGTTCACCGGTCTCTCGGCCGGAACGACCTACCAGCTCGCCGTACGGGCGGTGAACGGGACCGGCGCCGGCCCGGCCGTCGTCGTCAACGCCACGACCAACCAGCCCCTCCCGGCCGCACCGACTGCTCCGCGCACGGTGACCGGCAGCTACAACGCGCAGACCGGCAAGCTGCAGGCATGGTGGAGCGAGCCGGAGAACGCCGGCACATCGCCCATCAGCGGATACGCCATCTACCTCGACGGCGGCTACCTGGGACAGCTCGGCGCCACCAGCCGTGGCGTCGACATCACCAGCGGGAGCGGCTCCTTCGCCGCGGGTGACCACGTCATCGGCATCGCCGCCGTGAACGCCGTCGGCACCTCGCCCAGGTCCGACGTCACGGTCACCGTTCCGCCCCGACCCGCCAACGACGATGTCGCCAACGCCGAGGTCCTCACCGGCACTGACGGGACCGTCGCCGGCGACAACACGTACGCCACCCGCGAGAGCACCGACCCCACGCCCCCCAGCGCCTACGGTGCGGGAGGCCACTCCGTCTGGTACGCGTGGACACCCGCCGACGACGGCCAGGCCTCCTTCGCCACCTCCGGGGGCGCCTCCAACCGCGACACCACGCTGGCCGCCTACACCGGCAGCCCGGGCGCCCTCACCCAGATCGCGGGCAACGACGACACCAACCAGTACCACGCCGCCATCTCCTTCGCCGCAAAGGCGGGCACCCGCTACCTCATCGCGGTCGACGGCTTCAACACCACCGGCGGCACCGGACCCTTCACCCTGAGCTGGTCCCAGCAGCCTCCGTCGGCGCCTGCGGCTCCGCTCAACGTGCAGGCACGTTCCGGCGACACGTCGGCCACGGTCACCTGGACGGCGGCCGTGGCCAACGGGTCGGCCGTCACGGGCTACACCGTGACCGCCCGCGCTGCAGACGACGAGACCCACAGCGCCGACGTGGGCGGCACGGCCACCAGCGCCGTCCTGACCGGACTGACCAACGGTCGCAGCTACGCCGTGACCGTCACGGCGACCAACGCGGTCGGCACGTCCCCGGCCTCAGCAGCCGTCGACGTCGTGCCCGATGTCCCCGACACGCAGGCACCCACGATCGGAGGGGTCGCCTCGAACCGCCGCATCCTCGACCCGTACTACCACTCCGGGTCGGTGACGGTGCGGATGCATTTCACCGACGACCGTGGGGTGGATGGCACCCCCGTGATCAGCATTGGTCCCAACAGCGGGGCCTCGTGGTACGGCGGGGGCGGCTTCGTGAACAGCCTGTCTGCGCCGGCCACCCTCTCGAAGGGCGACCGTCGCGACGGCATCTGGACCGCGACGTTCCTCGCCCCGTGGAGCGCGCCGACCGGCTCGTGGAGCGCCTGGACGAGCGTCGCGGACGGCGGGGGGAACACCAGCAGCACCGGGCGGGGTGTCGACACGATCTTCGTCGTCGCCCCCGACCCCTTGGAGCCCGGACTTGCTCCCGCCGCGCCCCGAGACGTGACGGCAACGCCGGGTGAGGGCCGCGCACAGGTGTCGTGGAGCCCCGCGTCCGTCACCGACTACACGATCTGGGTCAGCCCCGGCACCAGGAGCGTCACGGTCGACGGCAACCAGAAGTCGGCGGTGGTCGAGGGACTCGACGACGACACGGCGTACACGTTCACCGTCGTCGCCGGCAACAGGTTCGGCGAGTCACTCGAGAGCGCCTCGTCCATCGCGGTCACCCCCGGCCTCGTCCCGGCCTCGCCCACCGGAGTGACCGCCGCTGCAGGCGACCGCAGCGCGACGGTCAGCTGGCGACCCAGGTACTACCCCGGAGACGTCACCGCCTACCGGGTGACCGCTCGTGGCCCCGGTGATGAGGTACGAACCGTCACGGCCGACGCCGGAGCAACCAGCCTTGTCGTGGACGGTCTCACCAACGGTGACAGCTACATCTTCGACGTCGTCGCCCTCAACGACCACGGCTCGAGCCAGCCGAGTGCGGCCAGCAACTCCGTGGTCCCCGCCGGCGTCCCGACCCAGCCCTCCGCCGTGACGGCCACTCGCGGTGACCGGTCGGCCACCGTGACCTGGACGCAGGCCGAGGGCAACGGTGCCCCGGTCACCGGCTACACCGTCACCAGCTCACCGGGCGGGATCACCAGGACGGTCGGTCCCGACGTCATCTCGACCACCATCACCGGGCTGACCAACGGCACTGCCTACACCTTCACGGTGGTCGCGACCAATGCCGTCGGCGACTCCCCGGTCAGCGAAACGTCTGCGCCCGTGGTCCCGGCCACGACGCCAGGGAGGTCGCGCGCTTCCCGGTGAAGGTCCACGGCAACAAGGCTGTGATCGCCTGGTCGTCGCCGGTGGACGGTGGCAGCGCCATCACGGGGTACCTCGTGACGGTGAACGGGAAGGCCAGGTCGGTCGCGGCCACGGCGCACAGACTGGTGCTGACGAAGCTGAAGCCGGGTGTCTACAAGGTCCAGGTCGCCGCTCGCAACGTCCTGGGGTACGGCCCCGGCAGCGTCACCGTGAAGTTCAGGGTCGAGTAGCCCGGCGAGACGGTCAACAGAGCGCCCCGATCCGGAGCGCCCTTCTGCTGGTCGATCGCCTTCGAGTCTGTTGAAGGCCCTGGCTGGCTGGCTGGCAGAGGGGGCGGGATTCGAACCCGCGGCTGACATCACTGCCAGCGACCGCTTTCAAGGCGGTTCCGATCGGCCACTCCGGCACCCCTCCGAGCCGCCCGCAGGCGGACACCGGAGCAGTGTAGGTCGTCGGCCGGCCGCTACTCCTCGCCGCCCAGCTCCAGCTCGACGGCGTCGTACGCCAGGTCGTGGAGGCGCTGGACGTGGTGGGCGATGTCGGTCAGCAGCCGCTCGAGGTCGCTGCGCACCCGTTCGACGTCCGGGCTCTCCAGCACCTGTGGCCCCAGCGCGCTCAGGCGGGCGAGGAGGGCGTCGCGCTCGCGCAGCATCCCGCCGCTCCGGGCGGCGAGCCACCCGTCCTCGGAGGTCTCCACCTCGTCCACCAGCGCGTCGCGCAGCCCCGCCATCCGTTGCCGGACGGTCCAGCGCCAGCTGCCACGGGCGATGCCCTCGCTGCGTGGCGCGTCGAGGGCCCGTCGCAGTCCGAGGACGGCCGGCGCGAGCCCGACCGGGGCTGCTGCGGGGCCGGCGGGGGCCTGCGGGTTCGCGGGCGTGGTGGGTGCACTCATGGATGCCTCCCGGCGGCTGGGGAGTCGGGTGGGGAGTCGGTGGGGATTCGAGTGTCACCCCCGCGCAAGGGCCGCGACAAGGCCGGTGACGGCACCAATTGCGGTGTCTTGTTCAATCATCCCCATGCCCGGTTCCACCTCGTCCGACTATCGGCTCTCTCCCGCTCTCGGTGCCCGACTGATGGGCACCCTGCTGGTGATCCTGGCCGTGGCGCTCTTCGCCGCCACCGCCCTCGTCGCGCTGCTCCACCTGCCGCTGGACCTGCTGGTGGTGCTCGCGGTTCTCGGCCTGGTCGGCGTCTTCGTGGTCGGCTACGCGCTGCGCAAGAAGTACGTCGTGCACCTCGACGACGAGGGCTACCGGGTCCGACTGGTCCGGGAGCAGGGGTCAGCGAGGCCTCGTGGAAGGACGTGGAGGAGGTCGTGGCCGCCTCGCCACGGGGGATCGACTGCCTCGTCCTGCGCCTGAGCGACGGCCGGACGACCACGATCCCGGTCTCCGCGGTGGCCGCGGACCGCGACGACTTCGCGCGCGACGTACGCGACCACGCACGCCGCGGCGAGGGCCTCCGACCGCTCTGAGGAGTCCGCGCCACGTCCAGGTGTGCCCTGATTGGTCCCCGGCGGTGGCTCCCTTGTAGCCTGTGCTGGCTGTCGGGAGGCGTCGCCTAGTCCGGTCTATGGCGCCCGCCTGCTAAGCGGGTTTGGGGCTACAACCCCATCGAGGGTTCAAATCCCTCCGCCTCCGCCAGTGTGACGGCCCCCGCCGGACCTGCTCCGGCGGGGGCCGACCCGGTCCTGCAGGGTTCTGCAGACCCCTCCGAGGCTGCATGAAAATGCAATGCAAAAATCTGAGGAAACGTTCTGCTGCCGAAGGGTGCATGCCTCCCACAGACTCTTGCCATGGCCGTTCCGTGGGCCAGGACAACGAAGCTGGAGGGACACTCTCACATGAACATGACTCGCAAGGTGGCCATCGCACTCGCGACCGCCGGCCTCAGCCTCGGGCTTCTCGGGATGACCGCACCTGCACAGGCTGACAGCACCTGGGGCTACTCGATGCACAAGTGACCCCCTGCACCACCCCCACAGAACGTGAGACGGGGACCCAACTCACCCCCCCACCTTGTTCGGTCCCAGTGCCACCCCCCGGCCCGTCTCATCAGCGCGAGGGCAACGACCTCAGGTCGTTGCCCTCGCGATATTTGTGCGCCACTCCGGTGTCGACCCGCTGCCCAGCGCGCCGTCGGCCCGCTCAGGAGTCGTCGGTGGGCTCCGAGCCCGAGATCCCCTGATGACCGATGACGTAGCCGAGCTGGAACCTCGTCTCGGCCTCGAACTCCGTCTTCAGGTCGGCGACGTAGCCGGCGTAGGTGCGCGGGCTGACGCCGAGCCGCTTGGCCGAGACCGGGTCGGAGTGGCCCTCGATCAGCATCCTCAGCGTCATTGCGCGCTGCTCCGCGGCGATGTCCTTCATCAGTGAGGTCTCGCGGCTGGTGAAGGGCCGTGCGCGCTCCCACGACCTCTCGAAGACGTCGACGAAGTAGGCCACGATGGATGGCTCCCGCACCGCGAGCGCGACGCTGAGGTCGTCGCCGCTGGGGATCACCGCCACCCGCCGGTCGACCACGATCATCCGGTTGAAGAACTCGTCCAGGGTGCGGACCTCGGCGCCGCGGTCGGTGACGGCTGCGACGTACTCGCGGGTGATCGCGTTGCGACGGGCGCTGTGCTGGTAGAGGGTGCGGATCTTGGCGCCGCGCTCGAGGAGCGCGGTGTCGCGCAGCACCCCCAAGGGCATCAGGTGGAGGTTCCGGCCGGCCTGCGGCTGGGCGGTCAGCATCTCCTCCTCGCAGTCCGCGACGAGGGCCGCCAGGAACGGGTCGATCGCCTCAGCGTGGAGATAGGTGAAGGGGCCGCTGGTGGCGCTGGGGGCTCTCTTCCAGGTCTGGCTCAGCACGCCGAAGGCCCGGGCCCACTGGGAGGACGCCTCGAGCAGGGTGGCCGCCTCGTGGCTCAGCGGTGAGACGACGCGGGACTCGACGGTGTTGGGGTCCTCGGGGACCCACCGGTTGGTGTCGCGCTCGTGCTGGACCAGGCCGAGCTCGACGAGCTGGTTGAAGGCCCGGTGCAGCTCGCCGTCGGGCTGGATCCGCTCGTCGCCCGCGGCGAGCCCGCCGGCGGTGACGATCTCCTCGTACAGCTTGGTGCCCTGGGTCTCGAAGAGCGCACGGTCCTCTGGGCCGTAGGTCTCCACCCGCTCCCCTTCCCGTCAGCCCCCCGACTCCCAGACGACGTCATGATTCCACAGGCAACACCAAGCACAGGGCCCCATCCGGAAAACCGGATGGGGCCCGTGTTGCTCAGGGGGTGCGCCGAGGGTCAGCTGCCCAGGCGCGAGCGCAGTCCGTCGAGCTCGGTCCAGAGCACCGCCGGCAGGTTGTCGCCGAACTTCTCGAACCACTCCTGGATCTGCGGGATCTCGGCCTTCCACTCGTCGGTGTCGACGCGCAGCGCCGCCTCGAGCTGGGCGTCGGTCAGGTCGAGGCCCTCGGTGTCCAGCGCCTCCGGGGTCGGCACGTGACCGATCGGGGTCTCGACCGCAGCGGCCTGGCCGTCGATGCGCTCGACGACCCACTTCAGCACGCGGCTGTTCTCACCGAAGCCCGGCCACAGGAAGCCGCCCTCGTCGTCGCGGCGGAACCAGTTGACGTAGAAGATCTTCGGCAGCTTGGCGGCGTCGTTGTCCTTGCCGACGGTGATCCAGTGGTTGAAGTAGTCGCCGGCGTTGTAGCCGATGAACGGCAGCATCGCCATCGGGTCACGACGCACCACGCCGACCGCGCCGACCGCGGCGGCGGTGGTCTCCGAGGAGAGCGTCGCGCCGAGGAAGGTGCCGTGGGTCCAGTCGCGGGCCTCGAAGACCAGCGGCACGGTCGTCTTGCGACGGCCACCGAAGAGGATCGCGTCGATCGGCACGCCGCGCGGGTCGTCGTACTCCGGCGCGAGGATGTCGCACTGCTTGATCGGCGTGCAGTAGCGGCTGTTCGGGTGGCTGGAGAGGAAGTCGCTCTCCGGCGTCCAGGGCTCGCCCTTCCAGGAGGTCGCCTTGGCCGGCGGGTTCTCCAGGCCCTCCCACCAGATGTCGCCGTCCTCGGTGAGCGCCACGTTGGTGAAGACCGAGTTGCCCTTGTTGATGGTCTTCATCGCGTTCGGGTTGGTGTGCTCGTTGGTGCCGGGCGCGACGCCGAAGAAGCCGTACTCCGGGTTGACCGCCCACAGGCGACCGTCCTCGCCGACGCGCATCCAGGCGATGTCGTCGCCGAGGGTCTCGACCTTCCAGCCCGGGATGGTCGGGGCCAGCATGGCGAGGTTGGTCTTGCCACAGGCCGAGGGGAACGCCGCGGCGATGTACTTGACCACGCCCTGGGGGCTGGTCAGCTTGAGGATCAGCATGTGCTCGGCGAGCCAGCCCTCGTCGCGAGCCATCACGCTGGCGATACGCAGGGCGTAGCACTTCTTGCCGAGCAGCGCGTTGCCGCCGTAGCCGGAGCCGTAGGACCAGATCGCGCGCTCCTCGGGGAACTGCACGATGTACTTGGTGTCGTTGCACGGCCAGGCGACGTCGGGCTGACCCGGCTCGAGGGGCATGCCCACCGAGTGCAGCGCGGGCACCCAGTGCACCTCGTGCCCGGCGGCGTCCAGCTCCTCCATCTTCCGCAGCACGTGGGAGCCCATGCGGGCCATCACGCGCATCGAGGCGGTGACGTAGGCGGAGTCGGTGATCTCGACGCCGAACATCGGCTTCTCGGCCTCGAGGTGGCCCATGACGAACGGGATGACGTACATCGTCCGGCCCCGCATGCAGCCCTCGTAGAGGTCCCGCATGATGGCCTTCATCTCGTTCGGGTCCATCCAGTTGTTGGTGGGCCCGCAGTCCTTCTCGTCGACCGAGCAGATGTAGGTCCGGTCCTCGACGCGTGCGACGTCGATCGGGTCGGAGGCGGCGTAGAAGGAGTTCGGCTTGATCGCGGGGTTGAGCCGCGTGAACGTGCCGGTCGAGACCAGAGCGTTGGTGAGCTCGGTCCACTCCTCGTCGGAACCCGTGCACCAGTGGATGGCGTCGGGCTGGGTCATGGCCGCGACTTCGTTGACGAAGTCGAGGATGCCCTGATGGGTGGTCGGTGCCTGCGTCTCGGCGGTCATCCTGGTGTTCCCTCTCGCGCATTCGCGGTGGTCGCCTCCACTGAGGGAAGGCGCCGCCGGCCGTCGAGCGTATCGACGGTGTGTCGTGGAGTTGCTGTGTATCGCTCGGCGTCGTTGTCGGCGACTTGGTGGGTCCCCGAGATGCGGATACGTGTGTCCGCTGCCCGGGATGCGCTGAGGTTACCTCCGCTGATTGGCCCCACATATTGGATCGTTCAACGCTCTGTGCAATCGGTCACTCGCCCCAGCAGGCATTCGTCATGGACTCTCGAACGCCGCCACGAGCCCCCAGGCCGTCGGCTTGTCGAGTCCGGCCACCGTGGCCTCGGTGCCGTGCACGCCGCCGGCGGGTACGGCGGCCAGCACCCGGCCTCCGGCCAGCACCAGCACCACACCCCCCGTGGTCGCCGCCTCGTGCGCGACGGCGTGGAGGGAGGTGCGCGACCGGGGCGCGAAGCGCAGCACCGTCGTCCAGGAGGTGTGACGGTCGGCGAGGTGGGTGCCGGCCGCGACCAGGATGGCCGGGCTCGGGTCTCCGAGCGGCGCCCAGGCGTGGGTGCCGTCGGCCGAGCACACCCTCCTCCTCTCCTCGGGCGTGCACCGGTCGTCGGTCATCACCGCGAGTCCGGCCCGGAGCTCGACCTGCTGGTCACCCGTGACGTGCGGCTGCTGGGGCGCGGCCTCGATGCTCGACGGGGTGCTCGGCTCCGGGGTGCTCGGTGCGGCCGATCCGCCCCCTCCCGAGCAGCCCGTGAGCGCCACGCCGGCGAGCAGGGCGAGCGTCGTACCCACCCGCGCGCGCATGTGGCCGATCATCTGCGGGAGGCCCTCCGATGTCGAGGAGGCGCACTGATTTCGGCATCGCCGCGGCCGTCCGCTATCCTCGTCCAGTCGTCCGGCCCGCCGGGTGACGGGCGCCTGTAGCTCAACGGATAGAGCATCTGACTACGGATCAGAAGGTTTGGGGTTCGAATCCCTACAGGCGCGCAGATCGGAACCGCAGGCAGCCAAGAGCTGGCCTGCGGTTCTGTGTTCACGGGGTTTCATGCAGCCTTCATCGTGTCTCGGAAGGATCCCGCGGACCATGTCCTACGTTCTCGCCGCGCGACAGCGACTCGCGCAGGTCGATCCCCTGGTGCCCCTGCTGTGCGCCTGGCGACCGTCCTCTACGTCCTGCACGGCTTCGACGGCTACCTCTCGCGCGACCTCGGTGACTACGCGTACGGCGGCCAGCAGGTCGC
Organism: Nocardioides ungokensis; assembly: GCF_013466985.1. Classification (GTDB taxonomy): domain Bacteria; phylum Actinomycetota; class Actinomycetes; order Propionibacteriales; family Nocardioidaceae; genus Nocardioides; species Nocardioides ungokensis. The sequence continues at coordinate 157,464 of NZ_CP059164.1, forward strand.
CGAGGGCGTGCCGCCGTACGTCGCGGTCGTGAACCGGGCCGGCCCGCTGGCGCACCTCATCCCCGGCGTCGGCGCCCTGCTCGCGCAGTGGGTCGGCGTCGACCAGGTCGTCGGCATGCGGGTCTTCCTGATGCTCTTCGCTGTGGCCAGCATCGGCGTCCTCTACGTCCTGGGCCGCGACCTCTTCCGGTCCCGCCTCGCGGGCGTGGCCGCTGCGGCGACGCTGATGGGCTGCCAGGGCTTCATCGCCTACGCCTCGGACGGGCCGCGCGAGAAGACGTCGATGATCCTCTTCCTCCTCTGCGCGATGCTGGCCACCGTCCACCGGCGCTGGTTGACCGCGGGCTTCTTCATCGCCCTCTCCACGCTGTGTTGGCAGCCGGTCTTCTTCGTCGCCATCGCGGGGGTCGTGGTGACGATCGCGCTGGACCGGTCGGGGGGCCGGCTCACGGAGCGGCTCCGGGCGCTGCTGCGCGTCGCCGTCGGCGGGCTGGTCCCCAGCGCGGTGACCGTCGGCGCGTACGCCGCGGTGGGCGCACTCGGCATCTTCATGGACGACTTCGTGCTCATCAACGCGCGCTACACCCAGCAGACCTCGCTGATCACCTCGCCCGGCGCCGCCCTGGACATGCTGGCCGCGGGCTACGGACCCTCGCTCGCCTTCTTCCTTGCCGGCCTGGTCGCCATCACCGTCCTGTGCCTCCGGGCGCTGAGGCGGCCGGCGGAGCAGCGGGACGCGCAGTGGGTGGACCTGCTGGCCGTGGGCGCGATCCTCGTCGCCGGGCTGGTGTGGTCGCTGAAGGCCTTCAACGGCTTCCCGGACGCGTTCATCATGCTGCCGCCGGCCGCCCTCGGGATCGGCGGCCTGGTCGTCGCGCTGGCCGAGCGGGTCCCGCTGCGCACCGTCGTGATCGCCACCGCGGCGTGGACGATCGCCACGACCGCCGTCGGCGCGACGTACGCGATCTCCACCCGCAACGACACCCTGGACGACCAGCGCGCGTCGGTGCAGGCCGTCATGGACGTGCTGCCCGAGGACGCGCGGATCCTGTCCGTGGAGGCACCCCAGCCGCTGGTGCTCACAGGCCAGCGCAACCTCTCCCGCTACCAGCAGTTCGGCAACGGCCTGATCGACTACGTCGACGACACCTGGCCGGGCGGCAGCGAGGGGTACGGACGGTGGGTCGGGCGTCGGGACCCGACCCTGATCGCCCTCGGCAACGGAGGTGTCGTCCCGAGCTGGCTCGCGCCGACGATCGACCGTGGCTACCAGCGCGTGGGGACCACGATCGGGTGGGACTGGTACGCCAGCAAGGACGTGGGGCCGCAGACCCTGCAGACCCTGCGCAAGGTCGTGAAGGACACCTACAAGCCCGAGGTCCCGTAACCCGGCACGCGCCCCTCGGGAGCGGTCGCGGCATGCTGGTGTCCATGCGATTCACCGAGCACGAGATGACCGCCGCGCTCACCGGGGCCGCCAAGGCGGTCCTGGCCGCGCAGAGCAAGGACGTGCGCCGCGGCAAGCAGGACGTCGACACGCTGTGGGACGAGATGGACCGCTTCCAGCGCTACACGCTGCTCGACTCCCTCGGCACCCAGGTCCTGCCGGTGCTCGTGGCGCTGCCCGACGTCGACGTCGAGCCCGGCACCCGCCCGACGTTCACCGACGAGCAGGTCACCGCGGCCGTCGAGGAACAGGTCGGCGACGAGCTCGGACGCCTCAAGCGCAAGGTCGCCGTCCAGGCCCGGGTCGCACTGGTGCAGCTGGCGCTCGCGAACGTGCCGCCGCGCATCGACCCGGACGCGCTGATCGTCCCCGACCACCTCTGAGCCTGGTGCCCCGACGTTCCGTGCCTCGGGATCACCGTGGGCGCAGCCGTCCACCCGTGCTTGGATCGATGCCGTGACGGACGACGAGGCACGCGCGGAGCTCCAGCGGCTGCGGGGCAGCATCGACAACCTCGACGCTGCGCTGGTGCACCTGCTCGCCGAGCGCTTCAAGTGCACCCAGGAGGTGGGCCGGCTCAAGGCCCGCTCGGGCATGCCTCCCGCCGACCCGGCCCGCGAGGCGGTCCAGATCGAGCGGCTGCGCCGGCTGGCCCGCGACGCCGACCTGGACCCGCAGTTCGCGGAGAAGTTCCTCAACCTCGTGATCGACGAGGTCATCCGCAACCACGAGCGGATCAAGCGGTCCGAAGCGGGCTGACCTCAGACCTGGCCGAGCAGGGTGGGGACGGTCTCGACCAGGACGTCGCGCAGGGTCGCCACCGGCGGTGAGCTGATCGAGCTCTCGCTCCACAGCAGCTGCACGGTCCGGGTCGGTACGCCGTCGCCGGTCGTCAGCGTGACCTCGACGGTGCCCGGGTGACCGGTCCCGACCGGGGCGAGCCCGACACCCAGGCCCGCGGCGACGAGCCCGCCGACGGTGGCGAGGTCCTCGCACTCGTACGTCGGTCGCACCCGCAACCCCGCGTCCACCAGGAGCCGGTCGGTGATCGTGCGCATCCCGAACCCCGGAGCCATCGCCACGAACGGCTCCCCGCCGATCCGGGCCAGCTCGACCCGGCGTCCCCCGGCGAGGGCGTGGCCGCGGGGCACGAGCAGCACGAGCTCCTGGACGCCGAGCACCCGACCGACCAGCCCCGGGCGCAGGTCGCCCAGGACGGTGGCCACCAGCGCGAGGTCGCTCTCCCCGGAGGACACCGCCTCGACGAGGGGATCGGCCCCGCCCTGGTGCAGCTCGACCCGGATGTCCGGCCACCCCTCGCGGAGCGCCCGGAGGGCCGTCGGCACCAGGTCGGTGCCCATCACGTGCTGGAACCCCAGCCGCACCAGCCCGCCGGTCGGGTCGGTCTCGGCGCGGATCTCGCGGACAGCGGTCGCGACCTCGCCGATCGCGCGCTCCGCCGCGGCGGCGAGCAGGCGGCCGTGCCGGGTCAGCACCACCCCGCGGCCCTGCCGCCGCAGCAGCGGGGCCCCGACCGTCTCGGAGAGCCGGGCCAGCGAACGGCTCAGCGTCGGCTGCGGCACGCCCAGCTCGTCGGCGGCCGCCGTGACGTGCTCGAGGCGGGCCACGGTCACCAGCTCCTCGAGGGACCGCATCAGCCCTTCAGTCTCATAACGCACGCGCATGATTATGCCCCGGATGATGCATTGGAGATATGGGTCGCCGAGTGCGACCGTGGTCGGGTGACCGACACCGCCGTGCTGACCGAGGAGCCGACCGGGCTGCACCGCCCCGGTGCGCCCGGCTACCGGCGTCTCAACGCGGCGATGGGGCTGGCCGGGCTGGCGGCGTTCGGGATCCTCTACGCGACACAGCCGCTGCTGCCCCAGCTCTCGGGCGAGTTCGGGGTGGGGCCCACGCGGGCCAGCCTCAGCGTCTCCGCAGCCACCGGCGCCCTGGCCCTCTTCGTGCTGCCGGCGACCGCCGTGGCGGCGCGGGTCGGCCGGGTCCGCAGCATCGGGATCGGGTTGCTCGTCGCCACCGTCCTCACCGCGCTCAGCGCCGTGGCGCCGACGTACGCCGTGCTCCTCGCGCTGCGCCTGCTCGCGGGGGTGGCGCTGGCCGCGGTGGTCGCGGTGGCGATGGGGCACGTCGCCGCCGAGGTGCACCCTCGGGGGCTCGGCGCCGCCATGGGCCTCTACGTCGCGGGCAACTCGCTCGGCGGCGTCGGCGGCCGGGTCATCACCTCCACCGTGGTCGACCTCGCAGGCTGGCGCTGGGCGGTGGCGGTGCTGGCCGCCTGTGCCCTCGCGGCCACCGTGGGCTTCTGGAGGCTGGTCCCGCCGGCGGTGTCCACGCCCCGGCCCCGGCGCCCGGCGGAGTCCCGCGGGGCGCTGCGCCGGCTGCTCGCCGACCCGGCGGTGGCGGCGCTCGTCGCGGTGCCGTTCCTGCTGATGGGGGCCTTCGTCGCCACCTACAACTACCTGACCTACCGGCTCGCGGGGGCGCCGTTCGGCCTGCCGAGCGCCGTGCTGGGCCTGGTGTTCCTCGCCTACCTGGCCGGGACGGTCTCCTCCGCGGTGGCCGGCCGCCTCGCCGACCGGCTCGGGCGACCCCGCGTGCTCGTCGGGTCGACCCTGCTGATGGGCGCCGGGGTGGCCCTCACCCTGCCGGACCGGCTCCCGCTGGTGGTGGTCGGGCTGGTGGTGCTCACGGTCGGGTTCTTCGGCGCGCACGCCACGGCGAGCGGCTGGGCCCCGGTCGTCGGCGCCCGTCGCGCCGGCCTGACCAGCGCGACCTACGTGTGCGCCTACTACGCGGGCTCCAGCGTCTTCGGGGCGCTGGTGGGGCTGGCCTGGCACGCCGGCGGGTGGGGCGCCACCGCCGCGGCACTCCTGCTCCTGGTCGGGCTCGCGCTCTGCTGTGCCCTGGCTGTCACCGCGCTCCTCCGCCGCCGGGCCTGACGGTTCGCACGACTTGTCGGATGAGAGGGCTCTCATCGCGGGCTCACCTCCAGCACATGGCCGGGCGTGAGTGTTGCGCAGACGAGGCCGGGGCAGTCCCGGACACCGAACCAGCACCAGGAGCCCGAGATGAAGACACCCGCCCGCACCGCCGTCGCCGTGCTGATCGCCCTCGCCGTCCCCGTCGCGGGGGTCGGCGCCGCCCACGCCTCGGGCGGCGGGAACGACGTGACCCGGCGCGGCTCCTGCTCCGGGAGCACGGACTGGAAGATCAAGGCCAAGCCCGACAACGGCCGGATCGAGGTCGAGTCCGAGATCGACAGCAACCACAACGGCCAGACCTGGCACTGGGTGCTGAGGCACGACGGCGACGTCGCCGCCCGGGGCAGCTCCACCACCAGGGGGCCGAGCGGCTCGTTCAGCGTCAGCCGGCGCACCGCCAACCACGCCGGTGCCGACTCCTTCCGGTTCCGGGCCACGCACGCCGGCGAGGTCTGCGTCGCGCGGGTCAGCCTCTGAGCACGCGCCCGGTCAAGCGTCGGTCGACGGCTCGGCTCGGGCGAGCGGCTCGGGCTCCTCGAAGACCAGCAGCGTCCGGGTGTTGACCACGCCCGGCATCCCCTGGATCTCGTCGAGCACCAGCCGGCGCAGGTCGGCGTTGTCCCGGGCGCGGACCAGCAGGATCACGTCGAACTCCCCGCCGACCAGGCCGATGTGCGCGATGCCCGGCAGCGCCCGCAGCGCCTCGCGGACCTGGCGCCAGTCGGCCTGCTGCACGTTGAGGGTGACGTACGCCGAGGTGCCCAGGCCGCTGGCCACCGGATCGATGTCGGCGCGGAACCCGCGGATCACGCCGGACTCCCGCAGCCGCTCGACCCGCGCGTAGGCGTTCGCCCGGGAGATGTGCAGGCGCTGGGCGAGGGTGCGCATCGACATCCGGCCGTCCTCGTGCAGGGCGGCGAGGATGCGGTGGTCGGTGGCGTCGAGGGCGGTGGCCACGTGTCTCGAACTCCCTCGGTCGGGGCGGCTGGGTCTGGACGTTCGGCTCCCGAAGGCCGGCTTCGGGGCTTCATCTTCTCGGATTTTCGCCGCGAGTGGAAAGCGAATGGCCACTCCACGACGATCGACCCATGACACGTGACCCGGATCTCCTCCTCCCGTCACCCGAACCGGTCGGCCTCATCGACCCGCAGGGACGACGCGTCGCCGGGGACACGGCGTACGACCTGCCGCCGGGCGACGCCTTGGTCCGTGCGTACGCCGCGCTCGTCGCCGGCCGCCGCCTCAACGACCAGTGCTACGCGCTGGTCCGCCAGGGCCGGCTCGCGGTCTACCCGTCCTCGCACGGCCAGGAGGCCTGCCAGGTCGCGGCCGCGCAGGTGCTCGGGGAGGGGGACTGGCTGTTCCCGACCTACCGCGACACGGTCGCCTCGGTAACCCGCGGCGTGGACCCGGTCGAGGTGCTGGTGCTGCTCAAGGGCGACTGGCACTCCGGCTACGACCCCTACGAGCACCGCGTCGCCCCGCAGGCCACGCCGCTGGCGACCCAGCTGCTGCACGCGGTCGGCGTCGCGCACGCGGCCCGGCTCAAGGGCGAGGACACCGTCGTGATGGCGATGTGTGGTGACGGCGCCACCAGCGAGGGCGACTTCCACGAGGCGATGAACTTCGCCGCCGTCTTCAACGCCCCGGTCGTCTTCTTCGTGCAGAACAACGAGTACGCCATCTCGGTGCCGCTGGCCCCCAGTCCGTGGCGCCGTCGCTGGCCCACAAGGGCGTCGGGTACGGCGTGCGCGGCGAGCGTGTGGACGGCAACGACGCCGCCGCCCTGCTCGCGGTGCTCGGCGACGCCGTCTCCCGGGCACGCGCGGGGGAGGGTCCGCAGCTGGTCGAGGCACACACCTACCGGATGCAGGCCCACACCAACGCCGACGACGCGACCCGCTACCGCCAGAACGCGGAGGTGGCCGCCTGGGTCGAGCGCGACCCGATCACCCGCCTCGAGGCCTACCTGCGCGAGCACGGGCTGCTCGACGACACCGCGGTCGCGTCGTACGCCGAGGACGCCGAGCGGCTCGCGGCGCACACCCGCGAGGGGCTCAACCTCGACGTCGAGCCCGACCCGGAGGACCTGTTCCGCCACGTGTACGCCGAGCCGACGCCGCAGCTGCGCGAGCAGGCCGCCCAGGTGCGGGACGAGCTGAGCCGCGAGACCGTGCCCGCCGAGGGGGATGTCCGATGACCCACGAGAAGCTGACCATGGCGCAGGCGCTCAACCGCGCGCTGCGCGACGCCATGGCCGAGGACCCGACCGTGCTGATGTTCGGCGAGGACGTCGGGCCGCTGGGCGGCGTCTTCCGGATCACCGACGGGCTCACCGCGGAGTTCGGCGAGGGGCGCTGCTTCGACACCCCGCTGGCCGAGTCCGGCATCGTCGGGTTCGCGATCGGCCTGGCGATGAACGGCATGCGTCCGGTCGTCGAGATGCAGTTCGATGCGTTCGCCTACCCGGCGTTCGAGCAGATCGTCAGCCACGTCGCCAAGATGCGGAACCGCACCCGCGGCAAGGTCGCCGTCCCGATGGTGATCCGGGTGCCCTACGCCGGCGGCATCGGCGGGGTCGAGCACCACTGCGACTCCTCGGAGTCCTACTACGCCCACACGCCGGGCCTGCACGTCGTGGCGCCCGCGAACCCGTCCGACGCCTACGCGCTGCTGCGCGCCGCGATCGCCTCGCCCGACCCGGTCGTGTTCCTCGAGCCCAAGAAGCTCTACTGGGCCAAGGACGAGGTCGACCTGTCCTCGCCGGCGCCGGGCATCGGCACCGCGGCGATCGTGCGCGAGGGCACCGACGCCACCCTGATCGCCTACGGGCCCTCGGTCCCGGTCGCCCTCGAGGCCGCCGAGGTCGCCGCCGCCGAGGGCCGCTCGCTCCAGGTCGTGGACCTGCGCTCGATCGTGCCCTTCGACGACGAGACCGTCTGCGAGGCGGTCCGGTCCACGGGCCGCGCCGTGGTCGTCGCCGAGGCCACCGGCTTCGCGTCGGTCTCCTCCGAGATCGTCGCCCGGGTCACCGAGCGCTGCTTCCACTCGCTGGCCGCGCCGGTACGCCGGGTCGCGGGCTTCGACATCCCCTTCCCGCCGCCGAAGCTGGAGCACTTCCAGCTGCCGGGCGTGGACCGCATCCTCGACGCCGTCGACGACCTGCAGTGGGAGCTGTCCTGATGTCTGAGCACATTTCCGGGCGGACCTTCCTCCTGCCCGACCTGGGCGAGGGGCTGACCGAGGCCGAGATCGTGCGCTGGCTGGTCGCCGAGGGTGACCAGGTGGTCGTGGACCAGGCGGTCGTCGAGGTCGAGACGGCCAAGTCGATCGTCGAGGTGCCCTCGCCGTACGCCGGCCGGGTCGCCACCCTGCACGCCGGCGAGGGGCAGACCCTCGACGTGGGCAAGCCGCTGATCACCGTGGCCGCGGCGGTCGCCGCGTCCACGGATGCGGCGACGGCCGATGTGTCGGCCGATGCGGCATCGGTCGACGGGGAGGCCTACCGCGAGGAGGAGAAGGCGGGCTCCGGCAACGTCCTCATCGGCTACGGCACGCCGGGCGGGTCGGGCACCGGGCGTCGCCGGCGGCCGCGGGGCGCGAGTCCGGCCGCTCCCGTGGTCGAGCCGGTGGTCGGCCCCGCGCCGATCTCGACCGCTCGCTCCACGACCACGCGGGTGCCGCGGGTGATCTCACCCCTGGTCCGGCGGCTCGCCCACGACCACGACGTCGACCTGCACTCGCTGGAGGGCACCGGGCTCGGTGGCCTGATCGTCCGCGCCGATGTCGAGGGGGCCATCGCCGAGGCGGCGCCGGTGCAGGGGACACCGGAGCGGGAGGCGCCGGCAACCGCGTCTGCGCCGGTTCCGCCGGCCGCACCGGTGGCCGGCGAGCGGCGGATCCCGCTCAACGGCTTCCGCCGCACCGTCTCCGAGGCGCTCTCCCGCAGCCGCGCCGAGATCCCCGAGGCGACCGTGTGGGTCGACGTCGACGCGACGGCGCTGTGGGAGCTCCGCGAGAGCACCCGCACCGCGGCCGACCCGGGCCCGGGGCTGATGTCCTACATCGCCCGCTTCGTGGTGGCCGGCCTGCGGGAGCACCCCGTGCTCAACGCCCGGCTGGACACCGAGCGCCAGGAGATCGTCGCGTTCGACGCGGTGAACCTCGGGCTGGCCGTGCAGACCGACCGGGGGCTCGTCGTACCCGCCGTGCTCGGTGCCGAGCGGATGACCACCGCCGGGCTCGACGCGGCGATCCGCGACCTGACCGCCCGGGCGCGTGAGGGCCGCGCGACGACCGAGGAGCTGACTGCCGGGACGTTCACGCTGAACAACTACGGCAGCTTCAACGTCGACGGCAGCGCGGCGATCATCAACCACCCGCAGGTCGCGATCCTGGGCCTGGGTCGGATCATCGACCGCCCGTGGGTCGTCGACGGCGAGCTCTGCGTCCGCAAGATCACCCAGATGTCCTTCGTCTTCGACCACCGGGTCTGCGACGGCGGGACCGCCGCGGGCTTCATGCGCAGCGTGGCCGACGCGATCGAGGACCCCGCCTCGGCGATCGCCCGGCTCTGAGCGTTGAGTTGGGCCTCATTCGGAGATGAGTTGGGCTTCTTTCCGGAACGAGGCCCAAGTGAAGCCGGAAGCAGGCCCAACTCAACACCCGGTCTGGTGCTGCCCGTCACACGTCTGCTTTACTGACCGAAAGGTCAGTAAAGCGCGAGTGAGGGTGGCCATGGCTGGTTCTGTGTCCGTGACCGGTGAGCTGGAGCCGATCGAGACCGCGTCGGTGGACGAGCTGCGCGCCCTGCAGCTGGATCGGCTGCGGTGGACGGTGCGGCACGCCTACGACAACGTGCCGCACTACCGGGCGGCGTTCGACTCCGCCGGCGTGCACCCCGACGACGTGCGCGAGCTGGCCGACCTCGCGAAGCTTCCGTTCACCTCGAAGGCCGACCTGCGCGCCAACTACCCGTTCGGCATGTTCGCGGTGCCGCGCGAGCAGGTCTCGCGCATCCACGCCTCGTCCGGTACGACGGGCCAGCCGACCGTGGTCGGCTACACCGCCGAGGACCTGGACACCTGGGCGACCGTGATGGCGCGCTCGATCCGGGCGGCCGGCGGCCGGCCGGGCGACATCCTGCACAACGCCTACGGCTACGGGCTGTTCACGGGTGGGCTCGGGGCCCACGCCGGCGCGGAGAAGCTCGGCTGCACGGTGGTGCCGGTGTCGGGCGGGATGACCGAGCGGCAGGTCCGGCTGATCGCCGACTTCGGTCCGCGGATCATCATGGTGACCCCGTCGTACATGCTCGCGATCGTCGACGAGATGCGCCGCCAGGGCATCGACCCGCGCTCCACCTCGCTCGAGATCGGGATCTTCGGCGCCGAGCCGTGGACCAACGAGATGCGCCGCGAGATGGAGGACGTGCTCGGCATCGACGCCGTCGACGTCTACGGGCTCTCGGAGGTGATGGGCCCAGGTGTCGCGCAGGAGTGCGTGGAGACCAAGGACGGCCTGCACGTGTGGGAGGACCACTTCTACCCCGAGATCATCGACCCGGTGACCGGCGAGGTGCTGCCCGACGGCGAGGAGGGCGAGCTGGTCTTCACCTCGCTGACCAAGCAGGCGATGCCGGTGATCCGCTACCGCACCCGCGACCTGACGCGGCTGCTGCCCGGCACCGCGCGCACGATGCGGCGGATGGAGAAGATCACCGGTCGCACCGACGACATGATCATCCTGCGCGGGGTGAACCTCTTCCCGACCCAGATCGAGGAGCTGCTGCTCCAGATCACCGACCTCTCCCCGCACTTCCAGTGCGTGCTGAGCCGCTCCGGCACGCTCGACGAGATGGCGGTGCGGGTCGAGTCCCGCGACGGGGTCGGCGAGGACGCCGCCCGGGCCGCCGGCCAGCAGCTGCGGCACATGGTCAAGAGCACGATCGGCGTCTCGGTCGCCGTCGACGTCGTACCTCCTGACGCCATCGAGCGGTCCGTCGGCAAGATGCGGCGGATCGTGGACGAGCGCCCGAAGCGCTAGCCGCCCGAGTCCTGCTGGACGTCATACGGATCGTGGGCCAGGACCCACGATCCGTATGACGTTGCGCAGCGCGGGCCGGGTCAGCCCTGCTGCGGCCAGGTCTTGGCGACCAGCGTCAGCACGTCGTACGTCGCGACCGGGTCACCGGCCTCGTTGGTGACGAGGGCGTCCCAGCGGACCTCGCCGTAGTCGGCGTTGGTGCGCGGGGTGATCTGCTTGACCGTCAGCGTCACCGAGATCGTGTCGTCGGCCTTGACCGGGGTGAGGAAGCGCAGGTTGTCCACGCCGAAGTTGGCCAGCACCGGGCCCGGGTCGGGGTCGACGAAGAGACCCGCCGCGAGCGACACCACGAGATAGCCGTGGGCGACGATGCCACCGAAGAGCGGGTTCGCGGCGGCGGCCTCCTCGTCGGTGTGGGCGTAGAACGTGTCGCCGGTGAACTCCGCGAAGTGCTCGATGTCGGCCAGCGTCACCCGGCGCGAGGCGGACGCGATGGTGTCGCCGATCGCCAGCTCGGCCAGGCTCTTGCGGAAGGGGTGCACGTCGCCGACCGCGCGCTCCGAGCCGGTGGTCCAGCGGCCGGTGATCGCGGTGAGCATGTCGGGCGAGCCCTGGATCGCGGTGCGCTGCATGTGGTGGAGCACGCCGCGCATGCCGCCGAGCTCCTCGCCACCGCCGGCGCGGCCCGGGCCGCCGTGCACGAGGACCGGGAGCGGGGAGCCGTGCCCGGTGGACTCCTTGGCGTCGTCGCGGTCGAGGACCAGGATCCGGCCGTGCCACGGGGCCAGGCCGAGGATCACCGAGCGGGCGACGTCGCGGTCGTGGGTGACGACCGAGCCGACCAGGCTGCCCTTGCCGCGGGCGGCCAGCTCGACCGCCTCCTCGACGGAGCCGTAGGTCATCACGGTGCTGACCGGGCCGAAGGGCTCCACGTCGTGCGGCTCGACCGCGCCCTTCTGCGCGCGCAGCAGCACGGGGGAGAGGAACGCCCCGCGCTCGGCGTCGGCGTCGACGACCTCCACGTGGTCGGGGTCGCCGTACACGATCTCGGCGGAGCTGCGCAGCGACTGGATCGCCTTGCGCACCTCCTCGCGCTGCTCGAGGCTGGCGAGCGCGCCCATCCGGACCGAGTCGTCGGCCGGGTTGCCCACGGTGACCTTCGCCAGCCGGGCCGAGATCGCCTCGACCACGTCGTCGGCGATCGCGTCGGGCACGATCACCCGCCGGATCGCGGTGCACTTCTGGCCGGCCTTGACCGTCATCTCGGTCACGACGCCCTTGACGAAGAGGTCGAACTCCGGGTCGTCGGTGGTCACGTCGGGGCCGAGGACCGAGCAGTTGAGCGAGTCGGCCTCGACGCCGAGCTGGACCCCGCCGTGCAGCACGTTGGTGTGGGTGCGCAGCATCCCGGCGGTGTGGGCCGAGCCGGTGAACGCGACCGAGTCCTGGACCTGGAGCTCGTCGAGCAGCCCGCCGGCGCTGCCCGCGAGCAGCTGCAGGGTGCCCTCGGGGAGGATGCCGGACTCGATGATGCGTCGTACGACGAGCTCGGTCAGGTAGGCGGTCTGGCTGGCCGGCTTCACGATGCTCGGCAGGCCGGCCAGGAACGCGGGCGCGAGCTTCTCGAGCATCCCCCACACGGGGAAGTTGAAGGCGTTGATCTGCACCGCGACACCCGGTCGCGAGGTGTAGAGGTGCTGGCCGACGAACGTGCCGGCCCGGCCCAGCGGCTCGAGGGCGCCGTCCAGCACGACGGTGTCGTTCGGCAGCTCGCGGCGGCCCTTGCTGGAGTAGGACAGCATCGTCCCGATGCCGCCGTCGATGTCGACCATCGAGTCCCGCTTGGTCGCGCCGGTGCGGTAGGAGAGCGCGTAGAGCTCGTCCTTGTCCTCCATCAGGTGCAGGCCGAGCTCCTTGAGGAGGGCGGCACGCTCGTGGAAGGTCAGCGCCCGCAGCGCCGGGCCGCCGACACGGCGGGCGTACGACGTCATCTCGCCGAGGTCGAGGCCCTTGCTGGAGATGCGGGCGACCTCCTCGCCGGTGCTCGCATCGAGCAACGGGGCGCCCTCGTCGCTCGCCCGGAACCACCGTCCGGCGGCGTAGCTCTCCAGCAGGTCACTCATCGAGGCTGTCTCCCTTGCGCGGCGGTGTCGGTCCGTGCCACAGTATTACAGACCGTTCGGTCAGTAAATGCTTCCGTAACGGCACGTCCGCAACCATCCTGGAGGGTCCATGACGGCGTCAACGACGCTCGAGGGCGACGGTCGCGAGGCCGACCTGCTCGCCGGCTTCGAGTCGACCATCGCCCACAACGACCGGATCGAGCCGCGTGACTGGATGCCGGAGGGCTACCGGAAGACGCTGGTGCGCCAGATCGCCCAGCACGCGCACTCCGAGATCATCGGCATGCAGCCGGAGGGCAACTGGATCACCCGCGCACCCTCGCTGCGCCGCAAGGCCATCCTGCTGGCCAAGGTCCAGGACGAGGCCGGCCACGGGCTCTACCTCTACTCCGCCTGCGAGACGCTCGGCACCTCCCGCGGCGAGCTCACCGAGAAGCTGATCAGCGGCGCCCAGAAGTACTCCTCGATCTTCAACTACCCGACCCTGTCGTACGCCGACGTGGGGACCATCGGCTGGCTGGTCGACGGGGCCGCGATCTGCAACCAGGTGCCGCTGTGCCGGACCTCGTTCGGCCCCTACGGACGCGCGATGATCCGGATCTGCAAGGAGGAGTCCTTCCACCAGCGACAGGGCTACGAGCTGCTGATGACGATGATGCGCGGCACCGACGAGCAGCGCGCCATGGTCCAGGAGTCGGTGAACCGCTTCTGGTGGCCGGCGCTGATGATGTTCGGCCCGCCGGACGCCGACTCGCCCAACACCGCCCAGTCCATGGCGTGGGGCATCAAGCGCAACACCAACGACGACCTGCGCCAGCGCTTCGTCGACATGTCCGTGCCGCAGGCCGAGGCGCTCGGCGTCACCTTCCCGGACCCCGAGCTGCGGTGGAACGAGGAGCGCGGCGCGCACGACTTCGGCCAGCCCGACTGGGACGAGTTCATGGCCGTGGTCAAGGGCAATGGCCCCTGCAACGCCCAGCGGATCGCACACCGCCGGGCCGCCCACGAGGACGGCGCGTGGGTGCGCGAGGCCGCGATGGCCTTCGCCGCGCGAAGCCGCGACGGGCACGCCGACACCACCCGCGAGGAGACGAAGTGACTGAGCAGACCAGCGCCGAGTGGCCGCTGTACGAGGTGTTCGTGCGCGGCAAGCGCGGCCTCAACCACGTCCACGTCGGCTCGCTGCACGCCGCCGACGACGACATGGCGGTCCGGCACGCCCGCGACGTCTACACCCGCCGCAACGAGGGCGTGAGCATCTGGGTGGTCCGCTCCGACGCGATCACCGCGTCCAGCCCGGACGAGAAGGACCCGATGTTCGCCCCCAGCGGCGACAAGGTCTACCGGCACCCGACGTTCTACTCGATCCCCGACAACGTCCCCCACATGTGAGGCCGGGCCCGATGACCAACCCCACCGACCCCGCCCACGCGCCGTCGCACCCGCCCCGGACCCGAACGACGCCCACGGCAGCATCTTCGACGGGCTGCTCGGCAGCGACTCCTCGCAGTGGGCCTTCGGCACCGACTTCGAGGACCCGCTGGCCGGTGTCGACACCACCATCCCGGACGGCGTCGACCCCGGCGCCCTGGCGACGTACTGCCTGATGCTGGCCGACGACGCCCTGGTCGCCTCCCACCGGCTCTCGGAGTGGTGCAGCCGCGCCCCTGACCTGGAGGAGGACATCGCGCTGGCCAACGTCGCGCTCGACCTGCTCGGCCAGGCCCGGCTGCTGCTCGCCCGCCCGCGCCGCCGCGGCCGACCCCTCCGTCGTCCCCGCCCTGCCCGAGGGCTCCCCAGTGCCGCCGGAGGACGCACTGGCGTTCTTCCGCGAGGCCGGCGACTTCCGCAACGTGCGGCTGACCGAGGTCGACAACGGGGACTTCGCGCACACGATCGCGCGGCTGCTCGTGCTCTCCTGCGCGCGCCTCGCCCTCTTCCAGCGGCTCGCCACCAGCCGCGACACCGTGCTCGCCGCGGTCGCCGCCAAGGGCGTCAAGGAGCTGGCCTACCACCGCGACTACGCCGGCCGCTGGTTCCTCACCCTGGCCCAGGGCACCGACGAGTCGCGCCGCCGGCTGCTCTCCGCACTGGACGAGATCTGGCCGCTGTACGCCGAGCTCTTCGCCACCCACCCCGTCGAGCAGGCCGTCGCCGCTGCCGGCGTCGGGGTGGACCCCGCGACCACGGCGGCCGAGGTCGACGTGGTGCTCGAGCAGGTCTTCGCGATGAGCGGCGTCGACCGTCCCGACCGGGCACCGCTGGCGGGGGTGCAGGGCCGCACCGGCCGCGACGGCCTGCACACACGAGGCGCTGAGCCTGATGCTCGCCGAGATGCAGGTGGTGGCCCGGGCGCACCCGAGGGGGCAGTGGTGAGCACGCCGCCGCTGCTGGACGCCGGCGTGCTGGACCGCGAGGCCCTGCGCGAGCGGGCGTACGCCGTGGCGCGCACCGTCACCGACCCCGAGATGCCGATGCTGACCCTGGAGGACCTCGGCGTCCTGCGCGAGGTCGACGTGGCCGGCGAGGGGAGGTCGTCGTCGCGATCACCCCGACCTACTCCGGCTGCCCGGCGATGGCCACCATGCGCGACGACCTGGTGCACCGGCTCACCGACGCCGGCTTCGACGAGGTCCGGGTCAAGGTCGAGCTGTCGCCGGCGTGGTCCAGCGACTGGATCACCGAGCGCGGCCGGCAGGCGCTGGCCGAGGCCGGGCTCTCGGCCCCGGGGCCCGCCCCGCGGCACGACGGCCCGATCGCCCTCGACCTGCTGCCCACCCGCCGCTCGCTCACCTGCCCGCGGTGCGGGTCGGCCGCAGTCGAGCTGACCTCGGAGTTCGGCGCCACCGCCTGCAAGGCCCTCTACCGCTGCACCGACTGCCTCGAGCCCTTCGAGCACGTCAAGGAGATCTGATGACGTTGACTGCCCAGCGCGTGAGCAGCCGGACCGCGCCGGTGTTCCACACCCTCACCGTCGCCGCCGTCGAGCGGCTCACCGACGACGCGGTCGCGGTCACCTTCGACGTGCCGGCCGAGCTGGCCGACGCCTTCGCGTTCGAGGCCGGCCAGTCGCTCACCCTGCGCCGCACCCTCGAGGGCCAGGAGCACCGGCGGTCCTACTCCATCTGCGCGCCGGCCGGGTCGCGCCCGCGGATCGGCGTACGCGAGATCCCCGAGGGGCTCTTCTCCCGCTGGCTCGTCAACGAGGTCACGCCCGGCACCGAGATCGAGGTGCAGACCCCGACCGGCAGCTTCCGCGCCGACCCGGCCGCGGGTGGCCGGCACCTGTGCATCGCGGCGGGCTCGGGGATCACGCCGATGCTCTCCATCGCGAGCACGGTGCTGACCAACCCGGACGCCGACGTGACGCTGCTCTACGGCAACCGGACCAGCGGCTCGGTGATGTTCGCCGAGGAGATCGGCGACCTCAAGAACCTCCACGGCCCGCGCTTCCAGGTCGTGCACGTGCTCTCCCGGGAGCCGCGCGACGTCGAGCTGTTCTCCGGGCGGCTCGACGCCGAGCGGCTGCGCCGGCTGCTCGGCGCGCTGGTGCCGGTCGGGTCGATCGACCACGTGTGGCTCTGCGGGCCGTTCGCCATGATCAACGACGCACGCGAGGTGCTGGAGGAGCTGGGGGTGCCGGCCGAGCGGGTGCACTTCGAGCTGTTCTACGTCGACGAGCCGCCGCCGGAGCTGCACCGCGCGGGTCCGGTCGTCACCGGCGAGACCAGCGACGTGACCGTCGTGCTCGACGGCCTCTCGGCGACGGCCCCGATGCCGCGTGACCAGACGATCCTCGATGCCGCCCAGGTGGCGCGGACCGACCTGCCCTTCGCCTGCAAGGGCGGCGTCTGCGGGACCTGCCGGGCGCTGGTCCGCGACGGCGAGGTCGACATGCGGCGCAACTACGCGCTGGAGAAGGCCGAGGTCGACGCCGGCTTCGTGCTCACCTGCCAGAGCTACCCGGTCAGCGACTGCGTCACGGTCGACTTCGACGCCTGATCCGCCGAGCACCCGTCACCGAGCCCCACCGCTAGGGAGTCCCATGAGCCGTGCCGTCGTCGTCGAGGAGGCCGAGGACCGTGTGGTCCTGCGGCTGAACCGCCCCGAGGTCCGCAACGCCATCGACCAGCAGACGGTCACCGAGCTCCACGAGGCCTGTGCCCTGCTGGAGGAGCGGCCCCGGGTGGCGCTGCTGCTCGGCGAGGGTGGGACGTTCGCGGCCGGGGCCGACATCGCCCAGCTGCGCGAGCGCCGCCGCGAGGACGCCCTGCGCGGCATCAACTCCTCGATCTTCGACCGGATCCGGCGGCTGCCGATGCCGACGATCGGGCTGCTGGACGGCTACGCGCTGGGCGGCGGCGCGGAGCTGGCGTACGCCTGCGACTTCCGGATCGGCACGCCGCGCACCCGGATCGGCAACCCCGAGCCCGGCCTGGGCATCCTGGCGGCCGCCGGCGCCTCGTGGCGGCTGGCCGAGCTCGTCGGCGAGCCGGTCGCCAAGGAGGTGCTGCTGGCGGGGCGGATCCTCGACGCCACCGAGGCGCTGGGCGTGCACCTGCTCACCGAGGTGGTCGAGCCCGACGAGCTGCTCGCGGCCGGGCACCGCCTCGCCGACCGGATCACCGGGCAGGCCCCGCTGGCGGTCCGGCTCACCAAAGCGGTCTTCCACGCCCCGCGCGAGGCGCACCCGTTGCTGGACGACGTGGCGCAGGCGGTGCTCTTCGAGACCGAGGACAAGCAGCAGCGGATGACGGCGTTCCTGGACCGCAGGAAGCCCCGGGAGGAGAACCGATGAGCAGCCTGCCCGAGACCGTCGGGGTGTACGGCGGAGGCCGGATGGGGGCCGGGATCGCGCACGCGTTCCTGGTCGCCGGCACCGCGGTGACCGTGGTGGAGAACGATCAGGCGGCCGCCGACGCCGCCAGGGACCGGGTGACTGCGAGCCTGCAGCGGGCGGAGGAGCGCGGAAAGCTCGGCGGGCCGCTGGCGGGGCACCTCGAGCAGCTCCTGGTGACCACCGACGCCGGCGAGCTCGCCGGCGCCGGGCTGGTGGTCGAGGCGGTGCCCGAGGACCCGGCCCTCAAGGTGCGCGTGCTCGCGGCCGTCGAGGCGGCCGCCCCCGAGGCGGTGCTCGCCACCAACACCAGCTCGCTGTCGATCGACGGCATCGCCGCCGGGCTCGCTTCGCCCGAGCGGTTCCTCGGCCTGCACTTCTTCAACCGGTGCCGGCCAGCGACCTGGTCGAGATCGTGGTCGGCTCCAGGACCGACTCCGACCTGGTCGCCGCCGCCCAGGGCTGGGTCGAGGCCCTGGGCAAGACCGCGATCACGGTGACCGACTCGCCGGGGTTCGCGAGCAGCCGGCTCGGGGTCGCGATCGCGCTGGAGGCGATGCGGATGCTCGAGGAGGGGGTCGCCTCGGCCGCCGACATCGACACCGCGATGACGCTGGGCTACCGGCACCCGGTGGGGCCGCTGCGCACCACCGACCTGGTGGGCCTCGACGTACGCCTCGCGATCGCGGAGCACCTCGCCCGCGAGGTCGGCCCGCGCTTCGAGCCGCCGCAGATCCTGCGTGACCTGGTCGCGGCCGGGAAGCTGGGGCGGAAGACCGGGGAGGGCTTCTACACGTGGTGAGCGACGAGCAGGCGTTGGCGGAGCAGAGCGCCAAGGTGATGTGGGACAACGACGCTGCGTCGCGGGCGCTCGGCATGGAGCTGGTGTCGGTGGCGCCGGGCCGCGCGGTCGTGTCGATGACCGTGCGGGCCGACATGGTCAACGGCTGGGACGTCTGCCACGGCGGGCTGATCGCCTCGCTGGCCGACAGTGCCTTCGCGGTCGCCTGCAACTCCCACGGCCAGGTGACGGTCGCGGCCGGGTTCGACGTCACCTTCCTCGAGTCCGGCCGGCTCGGTGACGTGCTCGTGGCCACCGCCGAGGAGCGCGCCCTGCGCGGCCGCTCCGGGCTGTACGACGTGACCGTGCGCCGCGGCGACGAGTCCGGGGAGACCGTGGTGGCCGAGTTCCGCGGGCGCAGCCGGTCGCTGGGGCGCTCGATCGAGGGCTAGGGGTTGGTGCAGGAGTCACCGGCTGGCCGGTGACTCCTGTGGTTGTCAGCCGAAGTAATGGCCGACAAGCAACGGTTTCACCGGCCAGCCGGGGAAACCTGCAGCCGGTCAGCCCGCGTGCAGCCCGTCGAACGCGATCGTGGTGATGGCGTCCGAGACGGCCTCGGCGTCGACCGGGCCGCCGGGGCGGTACCACTCGACGAGCGAGTTGACCATGCCGAAGAGCAGGCGGCTGACCAGGTCGGGGGCCACGTCGTCGCGCAGCGAGCCCTCGGCGATGGCGGCCTGCACCAGGGCGGCCAGGCGGGCGTCGAGCTCGCGGCGCCGGCGCAGGGCGGTCAGCTCCACGTCGCTGTTGCCGCGCACCCGCAGCAGCAGGGTGACCGCCGGCTGGTGGGCGACGAGCACCTCGACGCTCTGGTGGACCACCTGCCGCAGCCGCTCGTAGGCGCCGACCGAGGTGTTCTGCTCGGCCGCGGAGATGACCGCGGTCAGCCCGTCGAGGGCCTCGTCGAGCGCCTGCTCGAGGAGGTGGGACTTGCTCGGCACGTGGTGGTAGATCGCCGACTTGGAGAAGCCGAGCTCACGGGCCAGGTCGCCCATGCTGGTGCCGTCGTACCCGCCGGTTGAACAGCTCCACGGCCCGACGCAGCACCGTCTCCTGGTCGTGCCCGGGTCGGCCGCGACGGGCGCCGCCCGTCTCGCTCGCCGGCTCGGTCATGCGGGAAGGATGCCACAGGCGCAGGCCCGGGCAGGCCGGGATCGGCGACCCCGACGCGGCGGCCTACGACGCGTCGAGATGGACCTCGCCGTCCCCGAAGTAGACCTCGGTGACGTCGTCGAGGCTCTCCTCGCGCTGCAACTCCTCCACCATGGCGAGCAGCTGCTGCGCGCTGCCCTCCGCCCGGGCCAGCAGCGTCAGCTGGCTGTGGTTGAGCTCGCCGGCGGCCCCATCGCGGAGCAGCTCGACGTAGCGGAGCAGGTTGGCCACGGGCGCGCGCAGCTCCTGACCGAAGGGCGGGTGCTCCCTCATCGCAGGCAGCTCATCGCAGGACCGGCCGGCCGCGGCGAGGTCGTCCCGGGTGAGCTGGCGCAGCGCCTCGGCGGCGCCCGGCACCGCCAGCACGACCTCCCCGTCGGCGCAGCGCGCCACCAGGTCGGGCAGCGCGGCGAGGCGCCCCTTGGCGAGGTAGCCGACCGCCCCGGCGCGGAGCATCGACACGACGTTCGTCACCGCGGTGTGCGCGGAGACCGCGATCACCACGAGGGGGCGGCGCCCGTCGGGGAGACAGTCCTCGAGCAGCGCCCGAGCGGCTTCGGGACCGCCACCGGGCATCCGGATGTCGAGCAGCACCACGTGGGGTGCGACTGCCCGGGCCACGGTCCGCAGCTCCTGGCCGGTGGCGACGGAGCCGACCACGCTGAAGCGGGGATCGGCGTCCAGCACGTCTTCGAGCGCGCTGCGAATGCCGACGTCGTCGTCGGCGATGACCACGCGGATGCGCGACATGGCCCTCCTCTCGGTGCCCCGCTCCCCTCATGGTGGCGGCTGTCGCGTCCTCGCGTAGGCCCCTCGGGCACTACCCGTCTAGTACGTTGGTACTAGACGAGGGTCGCCGGCAGATCGGGGAGGCGACCCACGGAGGAGGTCCTCGGTGAGCACGCACTCCAGTTCGGCTGACGAGGCGCACGCGGAGATCGAGGCGCCGGTCACCCGGGTGCTGGTCGTCGACGACCACGAGGTGCTCGCGTCCAGCCTCGCCCGCGTCCTCGACGAGGAGCCGGACCTGGCGAGCGTGGGGGTCGCCGGCACCCTCGAGCGTGCCCGGGCGATGATCGTCACGACGGCACCGGACGTGGTGCTGCTCGACCACCGGCTGCCGGACGGCGACGGGGTGGCCGCCATCTCGGAGCTGCGGGCGCTGCGTCCGAGCATCAAGGTCGTCGTCCTCACCGCGAGCGCCGCCGACCACGTCCTCGTGGCCGCGATCGAGGCCGGGGCCTCCGGCTTCGTGTCCAAGACGCGCAGCCTGGGGGAGCTGACCTCCGCGGTGCGCGCCGCGGCCAGCGGCGAGGCGGTGATCTCGCCCGAGCTGCTGGCGCGACTGCTGCCCCGGCTCTCACCGTCGGGCCGCCCTCGCCACCAGGAGCTGACCGAGCGCGAGCGCGAGGTCCTGGGGCTCGTCGCCGAGGGCCTCTCGAACGCTGCCATCGCCGAGCGCCTGGTGGTGAGCGTGCACACGGTGCGCAACCACGTCGCGAACCTCTCGGCGAAGCTCGGCGCCCACTCCAAGCTCGAGGCGCTGTCCATCGCCGTGCGCGAGGGGCTGCTGCCGGGGCGGTGAGCCGCCGATCGGGACTTTCCGGCCGGAGGTAGTACCTCGGTGCCATGCGGAACCGGTCCGACGGCTCAGGCATGCGCGCCCGCGCGGTCCCAGAATTGGGGCGTGCCGGACCTCGGCCGGAGGCGAGGCGGTGACCCCTGCACCGCACCGCATCGGTGACGTGCGGCCTTCCGGTCGCCCGGCCCGGTGACCAGTCCGCGATCCCCCGTTAGCGGCAACTCATCGGGTCGGGCCCGGCCCCGGTTCGGAGAACGCGGGGGTGCGGTGACCGGGGATCTGAGAGGCTGCTCCCATGAAGCAAGCTGCCCGGCGGGTCGCCCTGGAGACCCTCGGCTGGGTGCTGGTCGTGGCCGGCATCGCCGCCCTGGTCCTGCCGGGGCCAGGGCTGCTGGCCATCTTCGCCGGCCTGGCGCTGCTCTCCCAGCAGTACGAGTGGGCCGAGCGCCGCGTCGAGCCGGTCAAGGAGCGTGCCCTTAAGGCTGCCGCCGAGAGCGTGGAGACCTGGCCGCGGATCGTGCTGTCCACGACGATCGCGCTCCTCATCATCGCCGCAGGCCTCCTGTGGATCTGGCACCCGCCGGCCCCGGGCTGGTGGCCGATCGAGGAGAAGTGGTGGCTGGTCGGGGGCTGGGGCACCGGCTCCACCCAGGTGGCGTCGGGGATCTTCGCGATCGGGATGATCGTCTACAGCTACCGGCGCTTCCACGACAAGGGCGGCGAGGGCAACCCGAGCGCCGCCTGACACCGGCAACGCCCGACAGGGCGGCGTCGGTCAGAAGCCGATCGGCAGCCCGGCGTAGTTCTCGGCCAGTCCGGTGGCCCCGGCCGCGCTCGAGGTGACCCAGCGCAGCTGGGAGAGCTGGAGCTGCTCGTCGAACGGGTCGCCGCTGGTGTGCAGCATCGTGGTCATCCACCACGAGAAGTGGGTGCAGCGCCAGACCCGGCGGAGGGCGGTGGCCGAGTAGGCGTCCGCCAACCGGGCGTCGTCCTTGCTCAGCAGGTCGACCAGCGCGGGGGCGAGCAGGCCGACGTCGGCCACCGCGAGGTTGAGCCCCTTGGCCCCGGTGGGCGGCACGATGTGGGCCGCGTCGCCCGCCAGGAAGAGCCGCCCGTGCCGCATCGGGGTCTGCACGTAGGAGCGCATCGGCAGCACGCTCTTCTCCGTGATCGGCCCGGGCGTGAGCTGCCACCCGTCCTGGCCGTGCCCGAGGCGGGTGGCCAGGGACTCCCAGATCCGGTCGTCGGACCAGCTCTGCGCGTCGGTGCCGTTGGGCACCTGGAGGTAGAGCCGCGAGACCGTCGAGGACCGCATCGAGTGCATCGCGAAGCCGTCGGGGTGCCAGGCGTAGATGAGCTCGTCGGTCGAGGGCGGCACGTCGGCGAGGATGCCGAGCCAGGAGTAGGGATAGGTCTTCTCCCAGGTGCTGCGTACGCCGTCGGGCACCGCGGCGCGACTCGGCCCGAACGACCCGTCGCAGCCGACCACCACCTCGGCGGTGACCCGGCGCGGCCGCCCGTCGGAGTCGGCGAACGTCACCGACGGGTGGTCGGTGTCCACGTCGTGCAGGGCGGTGTCGGACACCTCGTAGTGCACCTGCTGGCCGGCGGCGGTCCGGGCCGCGACGAGGTCCTTCTGCACCTCGGTCTGGCCGTAGACCCACACCGAGCGGCCGGTCAGGTCCACGAAGTCGAGGTGGTGGCGCTCGTGCGGCCACTGCAGGTAGATCCCCCGGTGCTCGTGGCCCTCGCGGGCCAGCCGGTCGGCGAGGCCGGCGGAGCGGAGCAGGTCGACGGTCGACTGCTCGAGGATGCCCGCGCGGATCCGCCCGGCGACGTACTCCTGCGAGCGCGACTCCACGACGACCGACTCGACGCCCTCGCTGGCGAGCAGGTGGGAGAGCAGCATGCCGGCCGGGCCGGCGCCGATGATCGCGACCCGGGTGCGCAGGTCGCCGGTGGCCGAAGTGGTCATGGTGCGAGTCAAGCCCCGCGGCTCCCGCACTGGCCACGCCGGGCTTCCGCTGGGTGGAAGCCGGTCAGGCGATGTTGCGACCGATGCTCTGGGCGGCCACCTGGAGGGCGGCGACCAGGCGCGGGCGGTCCTTCTTCAGGGTGGGCACCACGATGCCGAGCGAGGCCACGACCGCGTCGCGGCGGCGGATCGGCACCGCGACCGAGCAGGCGCCCAGGCTCATCTCCTCGACGGTGGTCGCGTAGCCCTCGCGCAGCACCCGCGCGAGCTGGCGGCGCAGCAGCCCCGGCTGGGTGACGGTGTAGGGCGTGACCCGGGCCAGGTCGGCCATCACCGTGGCCTGCACCTCGGGCGGGGCGTGGGCGAGCAGCACCTTGCCGACCCGGTGGCGTGCAGCGGCAGCCGGGAGCCGATCTGGCTGACCACCGGCACGGACGCGTGCCCGGCGAGCCGGTCGAGGTAGAGCACCTCGACGCCGTCGCGCACGGCGAGGTGCACGGTGGCGAGGGTGGCGGCGTACAGGTCGTGGAGGTACGGCGAGGCGAGTTGCCGCAGCCCGGTCTGCACCGGGGCCAGCAGGCCGACGTCCCACAGCCGCCTGCCCACGACGTACTCACCCGTCGGTGTGCGGGCCAGCGCGCCCCAGGCGACCAGCTCGGCGACCAGCCGGTGCGCGGTGGCGACCGGGAGCCCGGCGCGGTCCGCGAGCTCAGTCAGCGTGAGCCGGCGGTGCTGCTCGTCGAAGGCGCCGAGCAGCAGCGCCAGCGCCCGCGAGGTGACGCTGCTGCCCGGGGTCGAGGAGTTGCCGGCCATGGCCACGAGTCTTCCACTGAACGGAAATGGGTGCTCGTCGTCACGCCGCGCGTCGCCGTACCGTCGGTGCCGTGACCGACAACCGTGCGTCCTCCGACGCGGCCGCCTCGACGCAGGCCGAGGTGAGCGAGGAGATCCAGCAGATCGCCAAGGCCTACGAGCGCGACGCCCCCTCTGGACCGGATGGCGTGGAGACCCAGCCGCGGCTGGACTACCCGCCCTACCGCTCCAGCGTGCTGCGGCACCCGACCAAGGACCTGCACCACGCCGACCCCGAGGGGATCGAGCTGTGGGCGCCGGCCTTCGGCCACCAGGACGTCGACCCGCTCGAGGCCGACCTGACCATCCAGCACCGCGGCGAGCCCGTGGGGGAGCGGATGGTCGTGACCGGGCGGGTGCTCGACGGCGACGGGCGGCCGGTGCGGCACCAGCTCGTCGAGATCTGGCAGGCCAACGCCGGCGGGCGCTACATCCACAAGCGCGACCAGCACCCGGCGGCGATCGACCCCAACTTCACCGGCGTCGGGCGCTGCCTCACCGACACGGACGGCACCTACTCCTTCACCACGATCAAGCCCGGGCCCTACCCGTGGAAGAACCACCGCAACGCGTGGCGGCCGGCGCACATCCACTTCTCGCTCTTCGGCACCGAGTTCACCCAGCGGATGGTCACCCAGATGTACTTCCCGGGCGACCCGCTCTTCGCGCTCGACCCGATCTACCAGGCGATCACCGACCAGCGCGCCCGCGACCGGCTGGTCGCGACCTACGACCACGACGTGACCCGGCCCGAGTGGAGCACCGGCTACCGCTGGGACATCGTGCTCACCGGCGCCCACCACACCCCGAGGGAAGACGAGGTGGAGGCATGAGCCGCATCCCCGGAGACCTGGTGGCGACGCCCGGCCAGACCATCGGGCCGTTCTACGGCTACGCCCTGCCGTACACTACGGCGACGCGACGCTGGTGCCCCCGGGCCACCCCGACGCGATCAGGCTGCACGGCCGCGTGCTCGACGGGGCCGGCAACCCGGTGCCGGACGCGCTCATCGAGATCTGGCAGGCCGACCCCGCCGGCCGGGTGGTGCGCGAGCCCGGGTCGCTGCACCGCGACGGGTTCACGTTCACCGGCTGGGGGCGCTGCGGCACCGACAACACCGGGCACTACTCGTTCACCACGCTGCGGCCGGGCCCGACCGCGCCGGGCGCTGCGGCGTACGTCGCCGTCACGGTCTTCGCCCGCGGCCTGCTCAACCGGCTGTTCACCCGCGCCTACCTGCCCGCGGAGGAGTCGGTGCTCGCCGCCGACCCGCTGCTGTCGTCGGTCGATCCCGCCCGACGGGGCACGCTGGTCGCGGCCGCCGACGAGCACGGGTTCGCCTTCGACATCCGGCTCCAGGGCGAGGACGAGACGGTCTTCCTCACCTATCCGCGACACTGACTCACGTGAGTGACCTCTTCTGGCCCGGGGACGAGCGCGCCGGCGGGCTGATGTCCGGCCCGGCGCTGCTGGCCGCGATGGTGCGCGTCGAGGCGGCGTGGTTGTCCGCGCTCGTCGAGGCGGGCGTGGCCCCGGCCGCGGCGAAGGACGACCTGGCCGACCTCGTCGACCCGGTCGGGCCCGACGACGTCGAGGCGATCGCGACCGGGGCTGAGTCCGGCGGCAACCCGGTGATCGGGCTGGTGGGCCTGCTCCGCTCACGCGTGGAGGGGCGCAACCCCGACGCGGCCCGGTGGCTGCACCGGGGACTGACCAGCCAGGACGTGCTCGACACCGGTCTGCTGCTCTGCGTGCGCGACGCCGTCGAGGTCGTCCGTGGCGAGCTGACCGCCCAGGTGGGGCGCCTCGCCGACCTGGCCGACGGGCACGCCGGCACGCTGATGGCGGCGCGGACGTTGACCCAGCACGCCGTACCCCTCACCTTCGGGCTCAAGGCCGCCGGCTGGCTCGGCGGGGTCCTCGACGCCTACGACGCGGTGACCGCGCTGCGGTGGCCGGCCCAGCTCGGCGGCGCGGCCGGCACCCGCGCGGCCTGGGTCGAGCTCGCCGCCGGGCTGGACGACCCGGGGCAGGTGGCCGACGACCTCGCGGTCGGCGTCGCCGACCGGCTCGGCCTCGCCGCGACCGACCCGTGGCACACCAACCGGGCCCACGTCACCCGGATCGGCGACGCGCTGGTGGGGTGCACCGACGCCTGGGGCCGCATCGCCAACGACGTGCTGGTGCTCTCGCGCCCCGAGATCGGGGAGCTGTCGGAGGGCGCCGGCGGCGGGTCGTCGACGATGCCGCACAAGGCCAACCCGGTGCTCTCGACGCTGGTGCGCCGGGCGGCGCTGACCGCGCCGCAGCTGGGCGCCACCCTGCACCTCGCCGCCACCGAGTCGGTCGACGAACGCGCCGACGGCGGCTGGCACGCCGAGTGGGCCCCGTTGCGGGACCTGGCCCGGCGTACGGCGGTCGCGGCCTCCCAGACCACCGCGCTCCTCGACGGGCTGGAGGTCCACGCGGACCGGATGCGCGCCACCCACGACGCCGCGCTCGACGACCTGCGCGCCGAGCAGCGCGGCATGGCCGACCTTGCTGGCCGGGCGCCCGCCCACCACTACCTCGGCACGACGAGCAGGATCGTCGACGCCGCCCTCGCCCGCGCCCGCACCCACCTGCAGGAGAACCGATGATCCCGGCCGTGACCGCCGTCCGCCTGACCGGCGCCCGCCACCGCGCCGAGCTGCCGCTGCTGGTGCTCGGCCCGTCGCTGGGCACCTCCGCGGCGACCCTGTGGACGGCGTGCGCCGGCGCCGGCCTGACCGAGGCGTTCGACGTGCTCGCCTGGGACCTGCCCGGCCACGGGCACAACCGCGCGGTGCCTGAGGAGCCGTTCACGATGGCCGAGCTGGCCGCCGGCGTGCTGCGGGTGGTCGACGACGTCCAGGCCGAGCGCGGCGACGACACCTTCTTCTACGCCGGCGACTCGGTCGGGGGCACGGTCGGGCTGCAGCTGCTGCTCGACGTCCCCGCCCGGGTGTCGGCCGCCGTGCTGCTGTGCACCGGCGCGCGAATCGCGACGCACGAGTCGTGGACGGGCCGGATGGCCCAGGTCAGCCTGTCGGGCACGCCGGTGATGGTGCCGGGGTCGGCGGAGCGGTGGTTCGGCGCCGGCTTCCTCGAGCGCGAGCCCGCGCGCGGGTCTGCGCTGCTGCACGCGCTGCAGGAGGCCGGCGACGAGGGGTACGTCGCGGTGTGCGGTGCGCTCGCGGACTTCGACGTGCGCGACCGGCTGGGCGAGATCACCGCGCCGGTGCTGGCGGTCGCCGGTGCCGAGGACGTGACCACAACGGTCGAGAACCTGCGGGAGATCGCCGACGGGGTGAAGGACGGGCGGCTCGAGGTGCTCGACGGCGTCGCCCACCTGGCCCCGGCCGAGGCCCCGGAGGTGGTGGCCCGACTGATCCGGGAGCACCTGCTGGGGGAGGCGCCTGTGTCCGGGTCGTCCGACGACCGCACCGTGCGGGAGGTGCGCGAGGCCGGCATGGCGGTGCGGCGCGAGGTGCTCGGCGACGCGCACGTCGACCGGGCAGTCGCCGGGACCACCGACCTGACGCGCGACTTCCAGGAGCTGATCACGCAGTACGCCTGGGGATCGGTCTGGACCCGCCCCGGCCTGGACCGCCGGTCCCGGTCGATCATCACGCTCACCGCGCTGGTCGCCCGAGGCCACCACGAGGAGCTGGCGATGCACGTGCGGGCCGCCCGGACCAACGGGCTGAGCGTCGAGGAGATCAAGGAGGTGCTGCTCCAGTGCGCGATCTACTGCGGCGTGCCGGACGCCAACACGGCGTACCGGGTCGCGCAGCAGGTGCTGGAGGAGATGGGGGACGCGTAGCCGTCCGGCGGCCCTATGCTCCCTCGCATGACCGACCCCGACGTGCGCACGCCCCCGGGCGACCAGTTCGTGCAGTCGCTGGCGCGGGGGCTCTCGGTCATCACGGCCTTCGACGCCGACCACCCGTCGATGACGCTGAGCGACATCGCGACCCGGACCGGGCTGACCCGGGCGACGGCGAGGCGGTTCCTGCACACGCTGGTCGAGCTGGGTTACGTCCGCTTCGACGGCAAGCAGTTCGCGCTGACCCCGCAGGTGCTGCGCCTCGGTACGGCGTACCTCTCCGGGCTCGGGCTGCCGCAGCTGGTCCAGCCGCACCTCGAACAGCTCTCCGCGCGGCTGGGGGTCGACCTCGGCGGCCGTGCTCGACGGCGACGACATCGTGTACGTCGCGCGGGTCGCGACCCGGCGGATCATGACCGTCGGCATCACGGTCGGCACCCGCTTCCCGGCGTACGCCACTTCGATGGGCCGCGTGCTGCTCGCCGGGCTGCCGGCAGCGGCGCTGGACGCCTATCTCGAGCGGGCCTCGCTCGACGCGCTCACCGGCCGCACCCTGCACGACGCCGCGTCGCTGCGGGCCGAGCTGGACCGGGTGCGCGAGCAGGGCTGGGCCTTGGTCGACCAGGAGCTCGAGGCGGGGCTGCGGTCGGTGGCCGCCCCGCTGCGCGACCGGGACGACCGGGTGGTCGCCGCCGTCAACGTCTCCACCTCCGCGCAGGCGCACCCCGAGATGCCGGAGGGGTACGTCGACGCCGTGGTCGCCGCCGCCCGCGCGATCAGCGACGACCTGGCCTCGGCCGGCCTGCAGGTCTGACCCGCGCGCTGGCCCGGTCGGGCGGTGGGTGAGCCACCGTCTGGCCGCCGGATTGGGTGGCCAGGTCACCGTTGGGGTGCGCTGGCCCGGTCGGGCGGTGGGTGAGCCACCGTTTGGTCGGTGGATTCGGTGGCCGCCTCACCGCCGGGTTGCGCTGGCCTGGTCGGGCGGTGGGTGAGCCACCGTTTGGCCGCCGGATTCGGTGGCCAGCTCACCGCTGGGGTGCGCCGGCCCGGTCGGGCGGTGGGTCAGCCACCGTTTGGTCGGTGGATTCGGTGGCCAGCTCACCGCCGGTGGGCCGCCCGGACGTCAGAGCACCTGGGTGCCGTACATCTCCCCGAGCGGGTCGGCGATCAGCTCGATGCGCGCCCCGTCGGGGTCGCGGAAGTAGACCGACACCCCGCTGTGCACCTCGTGCTCGACCCCGGCGGCCTCGAGCTTGCCGACCAGGTGCTCCCACTTCGCGGGATCGACCGAGATCGCCATGTGGTGCAGGCCGCCGAGCACCTCGGCGTACGGCCCCACGTCGAGGCCGGGGAAGTCGAAGAACGCCAGCAGGTTGCCGTTGCCGATGTCGAAGAAGAAGTGCGAGGAGCCCTCGTAGTCGCGGTTCTCGATCAGCTCGGTCAGCGGGAACTCCAGCACGTCCTGGTAGAACCGCACGGTCCGCTCCACGTCGCTGCTGATCAGCGCCGTGTGGTGCAGTCCGCGCGCGGACGAGGGGGCCCGCTCACCGGCCGGTCGGAGGTACGCCGTGCGGATCCGCGCACGCTCGGCCTCGAGGGCGGTCAGGTCTCGCTGCTCGGTCATCTCCAGCTCCTTCGTCGGTCTCGATCGTGTCAGGCGGCCACGGTGGCGTGCATCTCCCACACCAGGATCTCCGCGGGCTCGCTCGCGGTCACCCGCTGGCCGCCGGTGGCGGTGAAGCGCACCGAGTCGCCGGTCGCCAGCGCGCCGGCCCCCTCCAGCGTCACCGAGCCGCGGGGCACGAACAGGTGCAGGAACGGCGCCTCGGGCAGCTCGACGGACTGTCCGGGCTGCAGGCGGGCGGCGTACAGGGCGGCGTACTTGTTGGCGATCCGGATCGCGGCCTCGCCGTCGTGGCGGTCCATGCCGGACGCGACCGGGACCAGGCCGCCGGAGAGCAGCGCGTCGTCGATCTCGAGCTGCTCGTAGCCGGGCGTGATGCCCTGCTCGTCGGGGAGTACCCACATCTGCACGAAGTGCACGGGGTCGCGGTGCTCGTCGCCGCCGAGGCGCCAGGAGTCGTTCTTCTCCGAGTGCAGGATGCCGGTGCCGGCGCTCATCCGCTGGGCCAGGCCGGGGTAGATCACGCCGTTGTGGCCGGTGGAGTCCTGGTGGACCAGCGAGCCCTGCAGCACCCAGGTCACGATCTCCATGTCCTGGTGGGGGTGGGTCTCGAAACCGGTGCCGGGGTCGACGATGTCGTCGTTGTTGACCAGCAGCAGTCCGTGGTGGGTGTTGGCCGGGTCGTAGTGGTGGCCGAACGAGAACGAGTGCTTGGAGTCCAGCCAGCCGAAGTCGCTCTTGAAGCGGGTCTCGGCACGACGGACTTCGACGTTCGGGTTGAGCTCGATGGTGGCCATGCTTCTCCTCGGTCCGGGGCGGGTGGTGGTCCGTGCCGGTGACGTATCACCTTCACGATCTCCCAACATGCGTGACATGTCAACCATTCCCGCTAGACTGAGCGCATGAGCGCCGACGAGACCCCCTGGCTCGACGACCGGCAGCAGCAGGCCTGGCGGGCCTGGCTGGCGATGGGCTCCCGCCTGCCGGCGGCCCTCAACCGCCAGCTCCAGCGGGACTCCGACCTCTCGCTGCAGGACTTCGACGTGCTGGTCCAGCTGACCGACACCGAGGACGGGCGGGTGCGGGTCTCGGCGCTCGCCGCCGCGCTCGGCTGGGAGCGCAGCCGGCTCTCCCACCACGTCACGCGCATGGAGCGACGGGGCCTGGTCGCCCGCGAGGAGTGCGGCGACGACGGTCGGGGCGCCTTCGTGGTGCTCACGCCCGAGGGTCGGGCGGCCATCGAGGCCGCGGCGCCCGGTCACGTCCGGACCGTCCGGTCGCTGGTGTTCGACGCGCTGACACCGGCCGAGGTCGCCTCGCTCGAGGCGATCACCTCCAAGGTCCTCGGGCGGCTCGAGGACGCCTGAGGGGTTCCCCTCGCGGTTCACCCGTGGCATGATGTGTTCGTCCAGCGAACCAGTGTTCGCATCGCGAACACACAACAACGACCAATGGGGAGCTCCTGGTGACCTCGTCCTTCGTGTACGCCGCCGCCCGTACGCCGTTCGGCCGCTTCAACAGTGCCCT
The DNA here is from genome assembly GCF_013466985.1 of Nocardioides ungokensis. Taxonomy (GTDB): domain Bacteria; phylum Actinomycetota; class Actinomycetes; order Propionibacteriales; family Nocardioidaceae; genus Nocardioides; species Nocardioides ungokensis. Next base: position 188,321 of record NZ_CP059164.1, read on the forward strand.
GGCCGAGGTCCGTCCCGACGACCTCGCCGCGACCGCCCTCACGGGGGTGCTGGCCAAGGCACCCGACCTCGACCCGGCCGAGATCGGCGACGTGGTCTGGGGCAACGCCAACGGCGCCGGTGAGGACAACCGCAACGTCGGCCGGATGGCCGTGCTGCTGGCCGGGCTCCCGGTGAGCGTCTCCGCCACGACGGTCAACCGGCTCTGCGGCTCCTCGCTCGACGCCGCGATGATGGCCTCCCGCGTCATCGAGACCGGCGACGCCGAGGTGGTCGTGGCTGGCGGCGTGGAGTCGATGACCCGCGCGCCGTGGGTGCTGCCGAAGCCCTCGCGGGCCTTCCCGGCCGGCAACGTCACCGCCGTGTCCACGACCCTGGGCTGGCGGCTGGTCAACGAGCGGATGCCGAAGGAGTGGACCGTCTCGCTGGGCGAGGCCAACGAGCAGCTGCAGGAGCGGTTCTCGATCTCCCGCGAGCGGCAGGACGAGTTCGCCGCCCGCTCGCACAACCTCGCGGACGCGGCGTGGACCGCCGGCTTCTACGACGACCTGGTGGTGGCTGTCTCCGCCAAGGATGGGCAGGTCGACCTCGCCCGCGACGAGGGGATCCGTCCCGGCAGCACCGCCGAGAAGCTCGCCGGCCTCAAGCCCTCGTTCCGCCCCGACGGCACGATCACGGCCGGCAACGCCTCCCCGCTCAACGACGGCGCCTCCGCCGTGCTGATCGGCTCGGAGGCGGCCGCCGGCCGGATCGGCCTGGCACCGCTGGCCCGGGTCGCGGGCCGCGGCGTACACGCCCTGGAGCCGCAGGCCTTCGGCTTCGCGCCGGTCGAGGCGGCCGAGCAGGCGCTGCGCCGGGCCGGCATCGGCTGGTCGGACGTCGGCGCGATCGAGCTCAACGAGGCCTTCGCGGTGCAGTCGCTGGCCTGCGTCGACGCCTGGAAGGTCGACCCCGACATCGTCAACGCCAAGGGCGGCGCGATCGCCATCGGGCACCCGCTCGGCGCCTCCGGCGGCCGGATCCTGGGCACCCTGGCGCACCGGCTCCGCGACTCCGGCGAGCGGTGGGGCGTCGCGGCGATCTGCATCGGTGTGGGCCAGGCGCTCGCGGTGGTGCTCGAGAACGTGGCGGAGACCCGATGACACTGATCTGCGAGAGCCCCGACGAGGCGGTCGCCGACGTCGCCGATGGCTCGACGGTGCTGATCGGCGGGTTCGGCATGGCCGGGATGCCCGTCGACCTGATCGACGCGCTGATCCGGCAGGGCGCCACCGACCTGACCGTGGTGTCCAACAACGCCGGCAACGGCGACACCGGCCTGGCCGCGCTGCTCGCGGCCGGACGGGTCCGGAAGATGGTCTGCTCCTTCCCCCGTCAGTCCGACTCGTGGGTCTTCGACGGGCTCTACCGGGCCGGCAGGATCGAGCTCGAGGTGGTGCCGCAGGGCAACCTCGCCGAGCGGATGCGCGCCGCAGGGGCCGGGATCGGGGCGTTCTTCTCCCCGACCGGGGTCGGCACGCCGCTCGCGGAGGGCAAGGAGGTCCGCGAGATCGACGGCCGCACCTACGTCCTCGAGCTCCCGATCCGCGGCGACGTCGCGCTGATCGGCGCGCATGTCGCCGACCGGATGGGCAACCTCGTCTACCGCAAGACGGCCCGCAACTTCGGGCCGGTGATGGCCACCGCGGCCACCACCTCGATCGTCCAGGTCTCGCAGGTCGTGGAGACCGGGTCGCTGGACCCGGAGGCCGTGGTGACGCCCAGCATCTACGTCGACCGCGTCGTCGCGGTGCGGCGCCGTCCGCCAGCAGGAGGCCTCGTGACCACCGTGGACACCCGCGACCGCACCGTCGAGCACACCGACCGGGGGCCGCTGAGCCGCGACGAGATGGCCGGGATCGTCGCCCGCGACATCCCGCCCGGCTCGTTCGTCAACCTCGGCATCGGTCAGCCCACCAAGGTCGCCGACTTCCTGCCCGCCGACTCCGGCGTGGTGCTCCACACCGAGAACGGCATGCTCGGCATGGGCCCCGCCGCGACCGGCGACGACATCGACCCCGACCTCACCAACGCCGGCAAGATCCCGGTCACCGAGCTGCCCGGGGCGTCGTACTTCCACCACGCGGACTCGTTCGCGATGATGCGCGGCGGCCACCTCGACGTGTGCGTGCTCGGCGCCTTCCAGGTCTCGGGTGCGGGCGACCTCGCCAACTGGCACACCGGTGCGCCGGACGCGATCCCGGCCGTCGGCGGGGCGATGGACCTCGCCATCGGCGCCAAGCAGGTGCTGGTGATGATGACGCTCTTCGCCAAGGACGGCACGCCCAAGCTGGTGCCCGGGTGCACCTACCCGCTGACCGGGCTGGGCTGCGTGGACCGGGTCTACACCGACGTCGCGGTCTTCCGGGTCGGCGCGCAGGGGGTCACCGTGCTGGAGACCTTCGGGATCTCGTACGACGACCTCGCCGCCCGCCTCGACGTACCCCTGCGACGCCTGGAGGACTGAGGGCCCGGCCCGGACGTCATACGAATCGTGGCCCCTGGGCCCCAGAACGTATGACGTCCCGGGAGGCCTTCACCCCACCGGGTGCAGGTCGTCGGCCGAGGCCAGGGGGACGAGCGGGTACAGCTCCGGCTCCTGGTCGGGCGTCAGCGCCGTCGGGCCGTAGACCCAGTCGGTCCACGCGTAGTCGCGCGTCTGCCGGCCGCGGAGCAGGACGTTGCGCTGCCGCCGGGCCGCCCCGTCGAGGTGCCACAGTTCGCCCCAGGCGCGGGCCGTGAGCACCACGCGGCGGCAGTGCTCGGGACGGACCGCCTCGTACGCCGCGAGCGCGGCCGGCCAGTCGACGGACCCGTCCGACGCGGTGCTGGCGACGAGGATCGGCCGTTGGCCTTCGCCCAGGTCGAGTTCCTCTCCCGCCGCTGGGCGCTCGAGGGCTGGGACACCAACGTCGAGCGCGACGTCGCGCTGGAGACCATCACCGACAGCTGGTGCTCGCTCCTGACCGAGTAAGCGCCAGGTCGTGGAGGTGAGGCTGCGCCACGGCCCACTCTTCACCGCACAACCATTGACCTCCACCGGCCGCGTCCTCATCACGAGAGATCGCGCGTCACTTCGCCCACTATGACGCGATGATCTGCGCCCCTAGGAGCGTTGCCTCTGCTGCCGTGGCGTGCCTCGACCTGCTGGCGCCGAACGTGGGGTTTGCGGGACTCACCGAAGAGCACAACTGATGCCGGGGGCTGTCCCGGCCGTTAGGCTCAGGCTAGGAGGCGTAGGTACATGGGCAGTGCAGGCGGGCTTCCGCATCTCGCCGACGGCACGGACGTGGTCCGTTGGGCCGATCAAAGGTCTGCGCAGTCCGACTTGCCCAGACTGGTGCGTCGCCTAATACGCCATGAGAACGACCAGGTACAGCGGATCGAGATGCGGGGCGGAGAGGGCGTCGGGCTCCCTGGATTCGACGGAGTTGTCGAAGCCACGCGGGCGACCTCGTTCGTCCCGGCGGGACTAAGCGTCTGGGAGATGGGTGTCGACAAAGACCCCGCAGGCAAGGCGACCGACGACTATAAGACGCGAACAGCGAACCCGCTTGGGGTCGACATGCCCACCACCACCTTCGTGTTTGTGACGCCTCGGCGGTGGCGCAAGAAGAAGGACTGGGAACAGAAGCGCCGCGAGGAGGGCAAGTGGAAGGACGTTCGAGTCCTCGACGCAGATGACATCGAGCAGGCGCTCGATGAGGCAGCGGCGGTTCGTATCTGGTTGTCTGAACTCCTCGACATGCCAGCTCTCGGGGCAGTGACCATCGAAGACTGGTGGCGTCGATTCTCAGGAGGGTTTGACCCGCGGTTGACTCCGGCGGTCGTGCTCGCTGGCCGCGAGAACGAAGCGGCGGAACTGCTGCGTCGCCTCTCGCCGGACGTTGGGAAGACCTTCATCAAGGCAGCGAGCGTTGACGACGGACTAGCCTTCGCGGCCTGCACGATGCTGGCCCAGGAGCCCGACGACGCAGAGCCGATGCTTTCGCGGTCTCTCCTCGTCCACGACGGGATCACGCTCCGGCGCTTGGACAGCGCATCCCGGTTGTTGATCCTCCTCCCGTACGAGGAGCACTTGCAGCGCGAAGCACAACAAATCGCGAACCACCACGTCGTCTTTATCGTTACTGAGGGCGACGCGACCATCGAACTTCCGCCCCTCGACCATCTGACTCTGGAGGCCGCGCTGCGGGATGCCGGGGTGCCCGACGCGGACTTGGGCCGGTACGTCAGAGCGGGCCACAAGAGCCTTCTGGCTCTTCAGCGTGTGTCCGCCAAGTCGGGGCAGCCAGGTCCTGATGAGTGGGCCAACGACCTCTCGGATCGCCTGGTGCGCCGCGCCTGGCTGGCTGGTGCGTGGAGTCAACTACGCAGCGGTGATGTGGAGGTGCTTGAAGCACTCACAGGCGGTCCGCCGGAGGACATTGAGGAGCGCCTCCAAAGTGTGATCCGTCAGCCGGACCCCCTCTTCACGCGAGTGGGCTCGACCTGGGCTGTGGTTTCACCCGAGGACTCCTGGCGAACAGCCCGTCACGCCATTCGCGAGGCGGACCTCGAAGCACTAGAGCTGGCAGTACAGACGGTGCTGGCCGCCGTGGACCCAAGCCTCGAACTACCTCCTGATGAACGCTGGACTGCCGGGATCTACGGGAAGGTGCGCGTTCATTCGACGGACCTTCGAAAGGGTCTGGCGCGATCAATCGCCCTGCTAGGCAGTCACGGTGACGAGACGCGGCTCGCTGGTGGCCGGTCGGCGCGCCAGTGGGCCGAGAAGGTGGTCTGGAGCCTGCTACGACGGGCCAATGATGACCCTTCTGCCCATCTGTGGCGTCGATTGAGGACGTGCTTCCGCTACTCGCCGAGGCGGCGCCAGACGTCTTCCTGCGGTTCGCCGCCGAGGCAGTCAGTGGCAACGATCCCCTGCTAGCGAAGTTGTTCCGAGATCAAAGCGATTCATGGCATGTCAGCAGTCCGCACACGGGCCTCCTCTGGGCTCTGGAGTGCGTCGCGTGGTCGAGTCGCCACGTAGGTTTCGCATCGGAGATTCTGGCTCAGCTGGCCGAGTTGGATCCTGGTGGCAGGTTGTCCAATCGACCGTCTAGCAGCCTTCAAGGGATATTCCGTCCCTGGCTCCCACAGACGTCCGCGCCCACTGAAACGCGAATCATGACGCTAGACGCGTTGTTGGAGCGCCATGAGGACGTGACTTGGAAACTCCTGCTTTCGCTCCTGCCAGAGCATCACGCCGTGGGTATGCCCACGCACCGCCCTCGTTTCCGCGACTGGGCGGGTGAAGGCGAACGTGCCATCACCTACGGCGAGTACTTCGGGGTGGTCGAGGCGGTTGCCGAACGCGTGCTCCGCCTCGCGTCGGCCGAGCCCGCCCGCTGGACGGAGGTCATAACAGAGTTCGACCGACTGCCCGAGGCGAGCCGTAGCGCGGCGATAGCTGACCTCGAGAAAACTCAACACAGAGGGTCTGCAGCAGGACGAGTCCAAGGCGATCTGGAGCGCGCTCGAAGACTTCATTCGTCGTCACCGCGAGTTCCCGGATGCGGACTGGTCCGTCGCTGAAGAGTGGCTCACGAGTCTCGCCGCTATCGCTGAGCGCGTGCGACCCGTTCGCGCTAGCGAGCAGCACCGCTGGCTCTTCGATGACTGGCACCCAGATCTGGGCGCGTCACTTCGTGATGACTTTGAAGCCCGTGAGCGGGAGGTCGACCTGGCGCGCGAACGCGCAGTAACGCAGATCATCGCGGAGGAAGGGCTCCCAGGCGTGACCGCGCTGGCGCAGGTCGCAAAACTGCCATGGGCCGTGGGTTCAGCGCTCGCCCGGTCGGGAGGGGAGTTCGACATGGAGGCGTTGTCCCTGCTCGATAGCGAGGACACGTCGCTGGTTCAGTTCTCTGACGGCTTCGCGCGTATGCGCCGCGGCCGAGAAGCACGGATGATTCGCCAGTGGGTCGCACAATTCGCGGGGCGGCCTGTTGCTCAGGCCCGATTGCTTCTGACCCTGGATGACGTTCAGGACGCCTGGGCCATGCTTATCGACCTTCCCGAGGAAGTTGACAGCGCGTATTGGGCTGAGTTTGCGCCGTATGGACGAGGCGCTGACTTCCCCCACGCGAGTGAAGCGGCCAGACAACTTCTGCGACACGGCAGAGCCGCAATGGCGGTAGACGCCCTGAGCCTGTACGCGAGGCGCGATGCCGTCGAGGTGGACGTCGTAGTAGATGCACTAAACGAGTTCGGAAACGCCGAAGACCCCGAGGTCGGCCGCGTCTCTGAGTACGACCTCACGACCCTCCTCGACTACTTGCGTCTGCATAGCGTTGATGAGTCGGTCTTGGCGCGACTCGAGTGGAAGTTCCTTCCGGTGCTGCATGACGAATCCCGGGCGAAGTCTCTTCATCGCCTTGTGGCGCGGGACCCGGCGTCTTTCGTTCAACTCGTCGAATACGCGTTCAAGCCTTCGGTCGAGGGGAACGAATCGGAGCCGCCTCGTGTGGACCCGGAACTGGCCGCCAACGCTTATCGCCTCCTTCGGGAATGGCGCATGGTGCCAGGCACCAATGAGGACGGGGTCGTGGAACAGGAGAAGTTGGAATCCTGGCTACACGACGTTCGCGCCCTCCTCAGTGAGACCGGCCACCTTGAACTCGGCGAGTTGCAGATCGGCGAGGTGTTCGCCCATTCGCCCAGCGAGAGCGATGGGACGTTCCCCGCCCGTGCTGTCAGAAACGTTCTGGAGGCCGCGCCCAACGATCGTTTCGAGCGAGGCTTCATCATCGGCCTGCACAACAAGCGAGGCGTTACGTCTCGTGGGATGACCGATGGCGGCAAGCAGGAGTACGACCTGGCACAGCAGTACGACGCGTGGGCGGCGCGAGTCGAGGCGACTCACCCCAGGACTGCTGGAGCCCTCCGCTCGGTCGCGGACTCGTACCGCGATGAGGGTCGCCGCAACGACGAAGAAGCGAGACGGTTCTTGGAAGGCATGGACCTGTAGGGGGCAGCCACCCGGGCTGTGCCTCTATGCCCACACACAGCGCGAAGCGCTATGCCACTTCGGTCTCGCGAAGCCACCTGTTGGGGAGGGTCCGCAAGGGAACTGCCATGCCAGTACCGGCCTAAGGGCGACGACCTCGACAGCTTCATGCAGGGCCACTGCGACTATGTCGCCCTTAAGCTCAACACCAGGCTCACAAGACCCTCGACTGGCAGACTCCAGCCCGAGCCCTCAAGCCAGGCTCGGTGTAATACCGATCGAGCCCACGGATGATGCGGGCGTAGACCACTGGGGAGATGACGATGCCGGACCCTGCTCAGCAACACGTCGAGATCGACATCACGCTGCCTGAAGCCGACGCGATGCGGCTACGCTCCGCCCTCGGGCTCGCAGACGACGCGCCGATCAAGGACTTCCTCGGCGCGATCGCAAAGGTGTCCGCCGAACTGTGGCTCGAGGAGCTCCTCGGTCGAGCCGACTATCCCACCAAGGTCCAGGCTCGACAGCACCGCATCCGTCTCCTCATCAAGCACGCCTTCAACAACCGGATCCCCAGTCCCGCGACCCTCGCGGCGCTGCTCCATGTACCGACAGCCACCGCTGCCGCGGCACTGAGCGCCACTCTCGCGAGGTACTCCGTGGATCTCGCCTCCGCCCGCAAGAACACCGTCGCCGACAAGCTGCGGGCAGCCTCGAAGTCGAGTTGCTCGACGACGCGGACCCGATCAACAACCTGTATCAGCTCCACTGCACTGACGCGTCGGTCGTGAATGTGTTGAAAGAAACGCTGATCGCACACGAGCAGGCCGTTGTGCCGATGGTGAAGAACCGTGAGGCGACCAACGTCTACGACCTCCACGGGAGCGCTGTCGCCGTTCTGGAGGCCAAGTTCGGCGTCCCACTCAGCGAGCTCGTCGTCGCTGATTCGAAGGCCGAGATCACGCAGCAGGCTGACGACTTTGCCAGCCAACAAGCCAAGGCCGGTCGACGGCTGGGGCGCCGGGGCAATAGGCCGTGACAGAGACCGTCGCCTGGTCCCTCGTCACATTCATGGGCGCTGTGGCCGCCACATCGCTGGCGCTGACGAACCCGCTGCGGGAGGATCTCCGGTCGCTTAAGGACCTGCGACGTAACCCTGTCGCGTCGAAGCGCCAGGCGCAGGCTCGCACGGTCGCGAGTCTTCGACGCAGAGCCCGACGCTGGGCGATCGGCGCGACCGTGTTCGTCATCGTGATGGGCGCGCCGATTGTCGTGATCGCGACCGGGTTCGACCCGGACCGTCCTGTCGCCTGGGGCAAGGCCGCGGCACTGATCATGTGGGGGTTCTGGGTCGTCGCCGCGATCCGTCTCTGGTCGGTCTCGGTGACGGCCAGCCCATCGGCTTCACTCGATGGATGAGCACACGCCACGGCCCTGGGCGGCTCCCATCTGTGAGGTGCGCGACTGATGTGGCCAGCCAGGGTCCCACTCCCGCTTTGGGCGCTTCACGCCCGACCGACTTGCCGGCTCGGTCGCGGTCGGTGAGGGCTCACCGGTTCGCGCCGATACCCGGCACGGTGCTCGACGTCCGCGTTGCCGCTGGCGATGCGGTCGAGGAGGCCCAGGTACTTGGCCGGTCGCCTCGAGCGCCCGAGTCCGACGGTGTTGCGCGCGCACTGGGTCCGGCTGAGTCAGACAGCCGATCCGCGTCAGTCCGCCGCCTGTGCACGCGCGGATCTGCCCAAAACCGGGTGCGCGCGTCTTTCCAGATTGACCCAGCTACCCGCCGTCCGGGCGCACACCGCTCACTCTTGACTGGCGGGGGCTCCGGCCCTCCTCGCGTCGAGCCTCGGCGCCGCCTGGCCATGGCAGCCACGGAAGTTGATGGAGCCAGCGGTCGCGTGAGACAGACCCCGCCATCTGAGATCTGTCAGACGATGTCTCGAAGACCAAGGACTTTGGCGAGGGTATTGCAGACGTCGAACCCCGAGCCCAGCGTGAGTTGTGTGATGCCATCAGCGCACACGGCATCTCGGAACAGATCCTTCACGTCGCCTTCGTACACATAATGCGGCGCCGCCAGCTTGAAGGCATGCTCTCGGAAGCGCACGTATTCGCCGGGCGTCCGGAACATGACGGAGCACCAGCCGTCGTTGGTCCTTCTAACTGAGACATCCCATGCCTCCTTGAGTGCATCCAAGACCGGCTCAGGGTCTAGGGCGGGATGTGCTCGGACGAACAAGTTGGCGTCATCGTCGTTCTCGACGAAGGCTTCCGACCGTCCCCAGTTGATGTGAACGTGGTCGGCGAAGGGGCCGACGTCCGCGACAGTCGGCACGTTCGACGCCAGGTAGCCGACAATCCACAGGATGGGAGCATCGACCAAGTTGCGGTCGACATCGGACGTGATGCGACGAGCGTCCGACAGGATTTCTGTGCAGTGGTATTCGGCGCACGACGCGAACGTCTTTAGGATGCGCCCACTCAGATCATAGGCCCGTGGTAAGGGATGGGCTGAAACCAACGCCTGGGCTTGGCTATATAAGTCCCTGTGATTCGACTTACCGTCCAAGTCGAGCGGCGAGTAGTGACGATCCCCCTTGTAGACGTGGCTCTCGTAGTTGAATTTCCGCTCGCACAAATCAAACAGCCGCGACTGTATACACAAGTTCCTTAGGAACGCATCGGCGTCGTAGCCCAAGCGCATGTGCCAGTTCCCGTTGTACTGCTTGAGCTCGTCGGGCGTCTTCGATGCGATGAGGCTTGATGCGTACCAGATGTCTTCGCTCGCCTGACGGAACAGCGCGTCGAACTGCTCCGCGCCGCTTGACGGCGCGCCGTCAGCAAGTCGGAGCGCCTCCTCGATGTCGTCGATCTCGTCGTTCCTCTTCGCCTCGAAGAACCGGATATCGGTCAAGACATCGGCAATAGTGGGCCGGTTCCTGGGGATCTGCGCCAGCATGCGGGCGACGGTGGTGTCGAGGTAAGACAAGAGCGGGAAGGCCGTCTCGATCGAACGGTAGCTCGGTCCGGCGGGGATCTCTCTGGTGAAGCACTCGTTCACGATCAGGCCCAGCGCGTAGACATCAGCCTCCGGTCCCACGTCGCGGGCGTCTTGCCCTCTTCGCTGCTCGGGAGCGCGGTAGTCCCTGTTGCCGACTAGTTCGCCCGCCGACGTCAGGGTGGAGTCCACGAAGTGAGCGATCCCAAAGTCTGCCAGGACCGCTAACGCGCCGTCGACGAGTACGTTCTCTGGCTTGATGTCGCGGTGCGCGATGCCGCGCTCATGCGCGAACTGAAGGGCGTCGCCGATCTGTCGGATGTACGACAGCAAAGTTCTGAAGTCCACATCCCGACGAGCGATGACATCGCGAAGAGTGTCCGGGTAGCACGGCATGATGTAGAAGAATCGATCCCCGTGTTTGCCTCTCCCGATGACAGGGACGATGTGTTCGTGGGCGCAACCCGCTTGGAACGACGCTTCGCGATCGAACCGCTCGATCTTCTTCCGGTCCGCCCCAGATCTGAGCAACTTGACGGCCCACTGCTTCGCTCCAGCCTCAGCCAGCCAAACATCGCCAGAGCCGCCGCCCCCAAGGGGCGTTAGCAGTTTGTATTCGATGCCGTCACATGTCAGCCGATGCCCCTTCTTCGGAGACACGTTCACCCCTCTCAACCGCGCGAACTTGAGCACTGGCCGAAGCCGAGGTCTTCCTGATCCCACCTGGCCATCATGGGAGCACCTAGCGCGAAGAGCGTCAACGCCGGAAACCGGGTGCCGTGTCACAGCGCCGCGAGCGAGTCATTAGGTAATTGAGTTCTGCCGCGCGGAGGTCGCGCTGAGACTCAAGTGCTTGCCGTCAGAAGTTCGCCAGTGGCGCGAGATCACTCTCTCTATTCGGACAGTCAGGATTGACGCAAATCAAGCGGACTATCACCTGTCCAACTGTCCCAGGCCCGGGCTCTGACCCCTCCACGTTGGGACCGAAACCGACCACTCTTGGCTCGAACCCCTCGCCGCAGTGGACACATCTCATCTCGGTGGGCACATCGTCGTCCTCAGATTCCAGCTTGAGAGTGACGACGCGTCCATCGGCAATCAGTTGCGCCAAGTCCCCAAGCCAGGACTCACCCAGAGCAACAGTGAAACCCTGACCCTCAAGGTTCGTATGCAGTGTCGCTAGCGTATCGACGGAGGAGTCTTCCGCCTTGGCTCTGGCTGTCACGTCGATGGCCTCCTGGGCCCTTAAGAGTTGTCGCTCCCCGTAGTTTTCCATCCTCGGAGCCTACTCTTGAGCCGAGTGCTGCAACGGCGGCCTCCGAATCTAGCCGCGATGGTCAGGATCGGTGCTTCGGTGCCGTCGCGTTGGACGCGAATCCGCTAGTCCGCCGTCAGTGAGACCAGGCAGATCGTCTTACCCAGACGTCTCGCAAGGGAGAACTCCCGCCGTGCCCACGGGGACGACGCGTAAGCCGGAGTCTGCAGTGCATACAGTGTCGTCGAGTTCCTCAGCACATCCTCTAGGTGGTCCTGGGGTCTGGGGTCGAGATTGTGAAGCAGGTCAACGTAGACAAACTCGTGAGTGCTCCGTAGTTCATGGGCGACGCGCTCGAGCACGTGACGATCAAGCGTGCCGTCACGCATCGAATAGCTGAGGAAGCCGATACTCATTTGATGATGCCGGCTCGGTACGTGAGCCAAGTGCCAAGAATCGCCAAAGCGACGAGTGCGTAGTACAGCATCGAAGCATTGACGAACGCGTGGATGATGCGATGACCCCTCGCGGGCGCGACGTCGATCGGCAGCCCAACACCATCCGCGTCGTACGTGGCTAGTCCATTGACCCTCCCTATGCGCACCAACTGCAGTTCCTTCATACGTGCTCGGAGTTTGGCCTGGATGTAGTAGCTCTGCGCGTCAGCAGTCCAGAACACAAGAACAACAACGAGGCCGCCGACGAAGAGGGCTTGATTGAGGTCTCTATCGCTCAGAGTGACGATCAGTGTTCCGGCTGCAATTAGGACGGTTGCGCACAACTTCTTCAACTCGAAGCAGTTTCCCGATACCTGCAAAGTCGCGGCATGCAATTGATCGATCTGCTCCTTGTCGAGAGCATCCGCCGAGATGCCAGCCTCAAGGCTCCAGGCGGTGCGATCGGCCGGGTGGTCGGCTCCACCCAGGAGCTCGAGCACAGATGTCCTTCGACCTCGTCGCTTCACGACTGGACTCTATAGTCGCCAATCGCCAATCACGGAAGCCGCGCGGCCTTCGCGAGGAACCCGTCGCGCCCGCTCCGGGCGACGTGTGGCTCGATACATCCCTTAACGAATAGACCGCGTCAGGAGCCGCGATCAAGTGCGTCATTCCGCCACTTACCGACCGTCAACGTCACTGTCCTGCGGTCGTACTAGTCGCCGAGCGGGAGGCGATGCCCGCAGCCGCCAGCCCGCGCTGGTATTCGGTCCAGCCGGGTCCGGCGTAGGTGAAGATCACGGCCACGCTGAAGAGGCTGGTTAGGCCGTCGCTCAGCTCTGCCGCGATGGACAAGCCGTGGCCCATGGCAGCGAAGGGCGCGCCAGCGACTGTCAACACGACGACCACGCACCAGATGGCGGCCGTTCCACGAACGGTGGTCGTGGCGTCAGCGAAGTCGGCTCCGGTGAGCCCTCTCGCGCTGAGGCGGGCGACCCAGTGGACAGCGAACCAGCTTCCGACGAGCGGTGGCAGAAGAGCAAGCGTAGAAGCGACGTCTGAGGACGTGCGTGCCGTGATGGCCATGGTCGCGAATGCGGCCGAGCCGCCTATGGCGGAGACGCCGTAGAGAACGCCGTGATGTCGACGCCGTAACTTGAGAAGAGCGATGTGGAGAGCAGCCGCTATCACCGCAAGGACCACGGTGATGCCAGCGAATGCCCGTGCGTCGGCATAGCGATCCTGAGCCAGGAACGCAACGGTGCAGGCAAGACCTCCGAGCGCAGTGTTCACCGTCCACGCGATCCCCGTGCGTCTCCGCAGGCTTAGCTCGTTCCAGCGGAGACGCTTTCGAACTATCTCGATGGGGACACTCATTGCCCACCGTCGCCGCTGAAGCCGAGCCTGATCAACACGCTCGACGGGATTGTCACCTAAGTTGGGCACCCTCGAACTCTTTCATTCGGCACCGACGATCCGTGGTCAGTCCGACTGCTCGCGGGCGGGTGATCGACCCCCGCGGCCCCGCGCACGACGCCACCCAGCAGTGGGCTGGGCGCGACCCAATGACAGTTGAGGGCGGGCTCCGACGTCCGGCCACCTGCGTCTTTTCGCCGCGTCAGGGTGGTGCTGGACCGAACACGCTCAGTGTGGGAAGAGCTGCTCCGCCCGATCCTCGAGCAAGTACTGAGCCATCTCTGCTTCATGTCGGGCGCCGCCGGCGCCCCCAGTCGGCGGCTCCACGAACCAGTACAGCTTCCGAACTCCCTTGGGGGAATGCTGCTGCGCCAGCTCGCGTGCTTCCGCCAGGGTGAACAGCCAGACGCGGTCCACATCAAGCGCTACCAGCGCCAATAGCTGGGCGGGGCAGGTATGCGGAAAGTCCCATCCTCTGCTCAACTGTCCCTTCCCGCCAGCAGGTCTGGCAGAGAGGTTGCTCTTCACTTGAACAGTTGTGGCCTCGGCGCTTCTTGGCGCGTAGACGACCAAGTCGATGCCCGCATCCGTGGTCAAACGCGCACTGTCGATGCCGACCTTGAGCAAGCGATACTGCACTAGTAGCTCGCCGGCCGCACCGATGTGCTGAGTCGTCACTCGCTGAGGCTAAACGACTGCAGGGAACGCGTTCACCGAATCCTTCTGACCCCGGTCTAGTTTCGGAGTCTGGGCTGCGATCCGCGCTGCCACTACTGGCGTCATTCCGCCGCTTGGGGCCGCAATCGGGTCACTGGATCGCGCGGAAATGCGAGCGTGGCCGCTCGAACGTCAGCCGAGGTTGAGCCCGAACTCTCGACTGAGAAGCTTGGACTTCCAGTAGGACTCGGTCTGCTCGATCGTCTCGTCGGGGGTGTTTTCATCGACCACCTCAAGCACGGCGACCTGATAGGTCCTTCGGCCCTTCTTGCTGGCCTCCTTGAGCGCCAGGTTGCCGCCGTGGCCGTCGGTCGCGTAATCCATCCATCGGCCCAGCAGGCTGTCGGCTCCCTTGGCCGAGCCGACATACTGCTGACCGGTGTCTACGTCGACGAGGAGGTAGACACCCTTGACGCTGCGGAGCACTTGCTGCCATCCGCTGGGCAGCGTAGGGACGTCATCGACGAGCCGAGTGAAACTTCGGAAGCCTGGGAACTTCGGCTCGTACTGCTCGGCGATCTCGATGACCGGCTTGGTCTGGTTCGCTGCCCGCTGGACCCAGACCCGGGTGCCGGGCCCCCACTCGATGGCGAGCTTGTCGCGGTAATCGGACAGCACGTCAAGCAGTTGCAGGTCGTACCGGAACTGGCCGGAGACCTCGCTGCTGAGCAGGGCATCGGTCGTGCCAGGCGGACAGCTGCCGACGCTGTTGACGCGGTACATCCCCACGAACACCGTCTTGCGTGCGTCGGTGACGATGAAGCTGGCCAAGACGGCGTCGGTGGGGAAGACGTCGCGCACCTGGGCGCTCTGGTAGGCCTCGAAGGCGGCCCGGTCGTTGCGCCACGCCTCGTAGAGCCGTCCCGGACGGAGGCGCCGGTCCTGGTGCCGTACTAGACGAACCTGCGTCAGGTCGACCCCCTTGGAGGGTCAGCAAATCGTTGAAAGTCAGCACCAGCGCCTCCGACTGGGTCAGGTCGATCGTGATGTGAGGCTATCTGCTGCGCGGGACGCGGAGTCGGATCGCCGGAGCTTCATGTAACTCCCGACGCCATGGGTCTGCTGCATGATCCGGATCAGCCGGACTTAGCCCATTCCGCCGCGAAGCGACCGGCGCCGAATAAGGACACCATCGCGCGGCCAACTTGATTTGGAGTACGACAACCCGGCAATAGCCCTACCGTGGTTCACGACCATCGGGGTCGCTCAGGGGAGGTCGCGTCATGGCCACGTTCGTTCGCCGTACACCATCTGTTCCTCCGCCTGGCGGGGTCACCGTTATCGTCCCCGACGGCACCCGAGTCGCCGAGATGGACTCGGGTCCGGTGGCGGACAGCACCGGAGCTCTCATGATCGCCGGCGGTTACCTGGGACCGCACGACGAGCACGACGAGCCGCCCCCCGTCCAGGACGTCGCCAAGCCGGCTCGGACCGGGCAGCCCGCTGCTAATGGGAGGCACGCCGCGCCGAAGAAGGACGCGGCAGCGTCTACCGACGAGAAGAAGAACTCCACACCGGCGCTCTGGGCCACAGCCACGGCCATCGCCCTGTTCGGGATCGGGCTGTGGGTCGCAGTACTTGTCTTCGGCACTCCCACCAAAGGCCCCACGTACAAGGCGGCCGCGGGCATCGGGGCGTTTGCCCTGTTCTATGTGGTCGCACAGGCCGCCGAACGGTTTGTCGAGATGACAATGCCGTTCCTCGAGCAGATCCCTGCCTTCGGCAAGGACAAGCTCGTCGCCGACCGCGACAGGGCGGTTGTCACGGCGAACGACCCCGACGCTCGTGCCGCGCGTGCCCTCGAACTCGCGAGACAACACGGCCTATTCCTTGAGCGCAAGCAGAGACCGACACCCACCGCGGGCAAGAAAGGCAAGGACGAGAAGCCAGCCAAGACCCCGGAAGAGGACGCCGCGAACAAGGAGGCGCTGGTTGAACAACGTCGCGCGGACCGGGCCGCGATCGTCTTCGGCGCCACCGCCGCTATCGGGATGGCACTATGCGGCTACCTCGAAGCAGACTTCCTCGCCGCGGTCGGTGTCACCCTCCCGGTCCAGAAGGGCACGCCCACGACCGGCTCCCAAGTGATCGCGATGGCCGTCACTGGCCTCATCGTCGGGGGCGGCTCCAAGGCACTTCACGATCTCATCGGCAACGTCTCGAAGGCCAGTAGCGCCAAGGACACGCCCACCGAGACCGGCGGCACCAAGTAGTGCGCCCGTAGCCTCCACACGACCCGCTCAGTTGAACGCCGCACACCGATGCTCCGGACTCGTCGCGGCCCGGGACCACGAGCATCCTCTGGCGAGTCTTCTGCGACGCAGTCGCACCCGGCGACTTGTGGTCTTCGGCCTCTTCGGCCTCTTCGGCCTCTTCGACCTCTTCGACTTCTGGCGAAGTCAACGTCATTAGTGCTTGGGCGGCATGACTTCCGGTCACTTTGCGCAGGCTGCGTTTGCGATCCTCACAGTCATTCCGCCGCGATCCGAATGCCCGCCCGCATCACTGCTTAAGACCTGTTTGCGGCCAGAGTTGCCGTGCACGGCATGGTTCAAGCGGTAGATCAACTACTGGCTACCCCAAATGAGTGACCAGTGCCGGGACTCACCGAACCTAGGTGGACGAGATCCCTACGCTCGCGAGCGACGTCGCGGCCAGTGAGGTGGGGTGTGGTCGACAGTTGCGCGGTGGGGCCGCTCAAGCCGGGGGATCCTGAACGCCTGGGCCGCTTCGAGATCGTTGGTCGTATCGGCGCGGGCGGAATGGGTGTTGCGTTCCTCGCACGGACAGACGCTGGCGAGGTGGCGGTCGTCAAGACCGTACAGATGGAATTCGCCGACGACGGTGAGGCCCGCCGTCGCTTCCGCCGGGAGGTGCTTTCAGCTTCGGCAGTGGAAAGCCCCTTCGTTCCCGAAGTCTTGGCGTCGGACGTTGGAGCCGCCCGACAGTGGGTCGCGATCGAGTACATCGAGGGCCCAACGCTCGCGGAGCTGATTGCGGCAGAAGGCCCACTTCCCACCGATCGTCAGTACGCGCTCGGGGCAGCCCTCGCCGATGGAATAGCTCGACTACACGCGAACGGCCTGATCCATCGCGACATCAAACCAAGCAACATCATCTGCACGGCCTCGGGACCCCGCCTGATCGACTTCGGTATCGCCGTAGTGACGAATCTCGACGGGCTCACCCTCACCGGCGCGCTGGCACCGGGCTCTCCGGGGTGGATGGCGCCCGAACAGCTTGACCCCCACGCGAATCCCACTCCGGCTATCGACGTCTTCGCGTGGGGATGTGTGCTGTGGTTCGCGGCCACCGGCAGTTCGCCAGTGGCAGGGCGAACAGTGGCGGAGAGTCTGGAGCGACTGCGCTGCTGGAACCCTCACGGCCTCGCTTCTCCCGCCTCGCTGCACTCCGACCTCGCCCCGCTGGTTGTTCGATCGCTCCGTTACCTGCCTTCCGACAGGGGGTCAGCAGCCGACATCGCCGCTTCCCTGAGTGCGCCCGGCCAGGGGAGCGCGTCTGAACTCGTGGCCAGCACTTGGAACCCCGAGGCACATACGGCTGCCCTCCAGGTCCCGACGGCTCTTCAGACGAAGATTGATCTTGAGCCCACCAAGCGCAAGGGACTTCGCCCGCTGGTTGCGGTGCTCGGCGCGATGACAGTGACTGGGACCGCGGTTCTTGCGTGGTCCACGCTCGCGACAGGGCGCGAACCGTACGTCCCGACGGGTTCGGATAAGCAGCTGCGAGCCTCCACCGGCTCGACTCCCTCCGGCCCGCATCGCGAGCCATCCGGACCGCCCGCCGATCAACAGACCACGAAGAGCGCGCCGAGTACGTCACCGAGTACCAGCAATCCGTCGACGTCCCCAAGCTCACCTGACGTCCTTCCTCCACTCGATGGCTACGGCGGTGCGCGTCGTGTTGGATACGGCCCGGTGAAACTCGGCATGACCCGCACCCAACTACTAGCCACCGGCGAAGTCGTGCGCGGGCCAACGGGAAGCGGGAACTGCGCCAACTACCTGCTCCGTGCGGGTGGGACGGCCACGTTCTCGAGGGCGCAGGGTCGCGTCGTCTACATAGTGTTCGAGGGCGAGATGGCCACATCGAAAGGTATTCGCATGGGCTCGCCGCAGCAGGCAGCATTCAAGGCCTACCCGGACGCGCCCATCGATCGACTTGGCTTGATGTATCCACCCGTGGTTCCTCCGCACGTCTTCTACACCATCGGCTTCTTCGGCCGACGGGTCGACACCATTGTGTTGATGAGCGACCGGCAGGACTGTGCAAACTGACCGTCTGAGGTGAGTCATACCGCCGCGTTGCGGCATGCCCAGAGCCCGTCAGCCATGTCGCACCATGCTGCGAAAGCCGCACGGAACGCCGTCCGTTCGCCGTAGCGTCAGTTCATGACTCGGTACGAGTACGACGAAGAGGCCAGCCGAAGGATGCACATGGATGTCGTCCACGAGATCGATGATCGGCCGACCCCTGTGGCTCGCTGGGTCGACGCAATGCGTCGACTGAACTCGATTGACGATCCTCTCGCGCGGAGCGTCCTGGCCCTCCACCGCGATTGCGGATCCGGGAACGGCACGTGCGACGGCGGCGACGACGACGAACCGGTCGCACGACGAGTCGACTGGGGTTGTGAAACCACAGCGGTGATCGCCCACCACTTCGGAATCGAGTACCCGGCTGGCTCACCTGCCCCGGAATGAGTACGTCTTTCCGCCGCCAGCGGACCTGTCAGAGTGCGCGCTCGGCCGCCCTGCGTGCGCTCGGAGACGCACGCCACTGCCGCTGGCTCCGGAGTGGCGGACACATTCGCAAGCTATTCGCGGAACGTCTCGGCGAGCCCGTTCAGTTTCGCGACGTACGCCGGCCAGTCGTACCCGTCCGGGACGTTGTCGCCCGGCTGCCGCCACCCAGCGCTGCCGTCGACCTGTTCGCGCAGAATGTCAGCCTGGCCGTTGTGTTGGGCGAGGTCGTTGAAGTTGTGCACCAGGATCCAGTGCAGCGTGACCTCCTTGCCACCCCAGTGCCGGACGTGGCCGACGGTGTCGAGCTCGAGCCGTTCGACGGTCTGCTCGCAGTGAGCGATGACCCGGCGGTAGAGGTCGATGATGCCGGCGGTGGTCTCGTCTGCGGTGGCGTACCAGTCGGCCTGCGGATCGGCTTCGTACGCCTCGTCGCTGACCAACTCGTCAGCTTGAGGGAACGGGCGTTCGAAGCTGGCGCCGAGGTAGACCGCCTCCACGTTGAGAACGTGTTTGATGATGCCGATCAGGCTGGTTCCGGTCGGTGTGCGGGGTCTCCGAGCCTCGTACTCGGATAAGTCCTCAACCTTGGACATCAGTGCGTCGCGGCGTTCCTTGTAGTACCGCTGCCAGATGGCCTTCTGATCGGTGGACATGTTCCGACCCTAGGCTGTCCGACCCGCGTCAATCCGCCGCCTCTTCGCGTCAGACGCACGTCGGACTTAGCACCGCAAGAGCGAGGTGCGCGCCATTGTCGCTTCGACGCGAGGCGCGATCTCCGTCGATGCTTACATCCGGCCCAGAATGTCGGTCTTCTTGGCCAAGAACTCGTCCTCAGTCAGGATGCCTGCGTCGCGGAGTTGCCCGAGCTTCTGAAGCTGCTCGATCGGATCCGGCACTGCAGGCGCTGGCCCAGTCTGCGCGGCTGGGGATGACGAAGGAGTGCCCGCGCCCTGCTGCATCGGGTGTATGCCCTCATAACGCATCGTGTTCTGGTTTCGCTGGATGGCGATGCGGGCGGCGTGCGCCGTCTCGTTGATTGCCTTTTGACCTTCGCGGAAGTTCGGAATGTCCTCCATGGTCACGATCTCGACTCGCGTAGGCCGTTGGATGTGCACGATGACATTGCCAACGCCCCGGGCCTTCTGCGTCATCGACTGACGAACATCCACGTCGAGAACGGCCGAAGTGGGTACCTGCTGCGAGTCAGTTCGCAGGGTGCCCTTCTCGAAGAAGAGGTACTGGGCCGTCAGTTTGTACTTGCCCGCTCCGATGCCCGTCACTGGCTTGCCCACGGCCTGCCAGATCGCGTCCGGATCTTTGTCGGGCGTGGCCTGCTGCTGTTCCGTGCCAGGTCGGAACTGGTCCGTCCACTGAGTCCCATCCCAGTAACGGTGACCACCCATGTTCGGGTACCAACCGGCCGGAGGTGGCGTCGCTTCGCTCACGATCATTCTCCCGTTGTCGATGTGACTCCGAGGACGCTAGCCCTCCAGCGCCGCCCCGTCCGCCAAATTGCGCTAACGACTGTGTACCTCGCCGCGCAGCGCTCCGATCGGCAAGGCGGTCGGGCACTGCGTCCTTTCGCCGCTTGGCTACCTAGTGGGCGCCTGACAGGAAGTTGTCGGCATTCGGTTTGCAGACGACGGCCGATCTGCGGATCGTGATGACGCGTGCATGGCACGCTTCACCCGTGACCGCCGACCCCTTGGAGTCTTTGTTAGACCTCCGCCAGCATCAGCGCGACGGGGTGCGTTCACCGCACAAGCCGCTCTTGGTGCTCCTTGCCCTGGGCCGGCTTGCCCGCACCGGCTCGTCCGAGATCTCGTGGTCCGAGGCGCGCGTCGACTTGGCGGCGCTCGTGACCGACTTCGGCCCTCCGTCGAAGACGGCTTCCGCGCAGAAGGCCGCGTACCCGTTCACCCGGCTCCGCTCCGACATGGTGTGGGTGCTGGACGCGGACGTCCCCATGGACCGTGTGACCCCACTGGCCGAGCAAGACGTCAAGGGCCGGTTCCCCGAACTGGTCGAACGGACGCTCCGCGACCCAGCCGTACTGCGGGCAACCGCCCGGGGTGTGGTCGAGGCCGAGTTTCCGCCAACCTTGATACCCGATGTCCTCACCGCCGCAGGCCTCGACCCGGACGAGGTATACGGCACCCCTGCCGTCGTGACGACACGGCGACGCAACTCTGCTTGGCCAGCGCAAGTCCTGAATGCCTGGGATCGACAGTGCGCATTCTGCGGGTTCGACGGCCAACTCGGAGCCAGTTCCGTGGGCCTCGAGGCCGCCCATATCCGCTGGTTCAACTACGAAGGTCCCGACGACCTCAATAACGGTTTGGCGTTGTGCTCCCTGCACCACAAACTGCTTGATCGGGGGGTGTTAGGACTCACCGAGGACCACCGCATTCAAGTGTCGACCGACTACACCGCCCGCACAGTCACCGGTCGCCAGATCTACGAACTGGCCGATCGCGAGCTCCGGCCACGTGTGGGCACTCCGCTACCGGACCCGTCGCATGTTCGCTGGCACCAGTCTCAGGTCTTCAAAGGTCTGCGCCTCACCGGTTAGCGCCGACGGTCGGCCGAAGGGGTGAGCGCGTCACTCCGCCGCGATCCCCCGTACGCCAGCTCTGGTGTGCGTATGACCCGACATGGTCCTCGAGTTCCGACGGGTCCGGGACGTAGAGCCCTACGCTGTTCGCGCTATGTCTGATTTCTCCGCACAGTTCGGATTTCGCGACTGGCCCAACGCCTCCATCCCAGATGTTGCTGCCGGCGTCTACGCGGTGTGGCGCGACGCAGGAGAACTGGTCTATGTGGGCATGTCAGGACGAGGCATGGAGACACGAGTAACCACCGGCAAGCGCTTCGGCTTGTGGACACGGATCGCGTCTCATGCCAGTGGGCGGCTCAGTGGCGACCAGTTCTGCGTGTACGTCGCCAACCGCTATGTCGTTCCCAAGCTGACGCCGATTGAGCTGTCTCAGTTTGCTTCCGGCGAGCTGAACCTGGACGCGCTTACGAAGAGGTACATCGCGTAGCACTTCAGTTACTCGTTCGCGCTCACTGCAACCTCCCGGGAGGCCCACGACTTGGAACGGGACGCTCGACGGGGCCTCACCTTCGACATAAAGCCAACGCTCAACCCGCTCGCGTGAAGGTGCGGGAGATCGTGGGACGGCAGGGCAGACCCTCCCCGCATAACGGGACCCGTTCAACTCGAGCGGTCCGAGAGCCGCGACATTCCGCCGCGTTCCGCGCCCATCTCCGACGGCAGAATGTCATGCCGCTCAAGTCACAGTGGCATGGCTTCACGCCGTTGCCGGCGTGAGCCTTAGGGATGGCTCTCGTCTGTCCCTGGGCCTCCTGAGACTTGGTCTCGTCCAGAGCCTCCGGCCAGGTGATCCCGTCCAGGACCCCCGAACAGGTGGTCCCTCCCTTGTCCGCCTGACAAACCGGTCGGCGCCGGTGCTCCCTCGCAGGATGTCGTGGCCCGCGCCGCCACAGACGACGTCCTTTCCGCCGGTTCCGTAGATGCGGTCGCTTCCGCCGAGCGCCGAGATGACGTCGGGCCCCGGGGTGCCGTGTAGGACATCGGGCCCGGACGTGCCGGTGATGGTGACCGGGCGCCCCAGACACGTCGACGGTGTAGCGCTCCAGGAAGGTTCCCAGTCGATCGAGCCGCTGCCCGCGAGCGGCTCCGGTTGCGACCCGTCTGCCTGCATGGACCAAAGGTGGCCGCGCCCGTCGCGTTCGCTGTAGAACGCGATGCGTTGACCGTCTGGTGACCAAGTCGCGGTCGAGTCGTCCGCGGGGTCGTTGGTCAGGTTGATCTCGCCGGTGCCGTCGGCGTTGATCTTGTAGATGTCTTTCTGGTCCGGGTCGCCCTGGTTCACCACGGTGCGGGTGAAGAGGATCTGGGTGCCGTCGGGAGACGCCACCGGGGACTCGTCGTCGGCCGTATCCGTCAGCTGCCGCAATCCGGTGCCGTCGGGGCGGACACTGTAGATCCCTCCACCGTTTTCGTCCGTGTTCCCGAACAAGATCCGGCGGCCGTCTGGCGTATAGCTGGGCCAGCCGCCAGCGACGCCGATCGAGTGCTCGTGGGTTCCGTCGGCTCTCATGACGTAGAGGCTCGAGGTGTTTCCGCTGTACACGCGCGAGAAGACGATGTGCCGACCGTCCGGGGACCAGCTCGAGAACCCGTCTTTGAGGCTGACTGTGAGTCGCAGCTCGTCGCTACCGTCGGCGCGAATGCGGAAGAGCCCTGGCCCCGGCCAATCGCCGCGGACTGCCAGGTAGACGACGAAGCGTCCATCTGGAGAGACCGCTGGCGCGTAGGCGTTTTCTCCCCCAGGGTCACCGGCTGCGCACCCGAACCGTCGGCATGCATCCGCCAGATACGCGACCCTTGGCTGAAGAAGATGTCGCCGTTGCCTCCTGGTAGCACCGCCGACGCCGCAGGCGCAGGAACAACCAACCACGCCAAACTCAGGGCTGCCCCGATAGCAGCCAACTTGCGACACCAATGCCTTGCCCCCGTGTTGCTCACCGCAGAAGGCTAATTGCAGTTCGCCAAGAACACGAGGTACGGACTGCGCACGTCATTCCGCCGCCTACGTGTCGCACCCACTTCCTCAACGCTGACCGCAGGGCAGTTCCACGTCATGCCATCGGTGACACTGACCGGTCGCGTACATCCGATCGGACAAGCGCCCGGCGTGGCACCCTCACCACATGGGCTCGAAACCAGGGGGCAAGCGTCCTCGTCTGCTAGTCCCGTTCGAGGTCGGAACATTCCTGCATGCGCCCTACGGATGGACAAGCCGAATGCGCCGCGCGGAGGGCTTCCCGGCGCGGGGAGAAGCCGGAAGAGTCCCCATCGGGATCTGGGCCAACATCTTGCTCGGGCTGGCGCTGTACGGCCCCATAGTCGGGGGTGCCGTCCTCGGCTGGCTCGCATGGAACTCACTATGGGGAGCAGGGCTCGGTGCCGCTGTCGGGCTGCTCACAGCCATGGTCCTGGGTGTGTTGGCGATCCCGGTGATGGCGTTCGTGGACTGGCGACGATCCCACTGATGTGGCGCGCCCGGCAGCGATTGCGTGGCCCAACGCGATCTCCGGCCGCGGGCTCGAGCAAAGCATCGGGGCCAAGGGCCATTCAATTGGAGGGCCCGCTCAAGGCGCAGCTATCCGCCGGAAAGCGCTATCGAATCTGCGTTCATCCACCGCGAGCCAGCCCGGTAGCTCCCCGGATCTCCCGGCTCACGTCCGACTGGCCTGCCAGTCACGGTGGCGTGCGAAGACCGTGTCCCAGAGACTGTGTCGCCACTCGGGCGGGTGGCCGTCAAAGTTGAGGTCGAACACGTCCGCGAGCACCTCGAACCATTCCGACTCTCGGACGATCGGCTCCGCGGTGAAGGCCCCGTTGCCGATCCGGGACAGGGTGACGGTGCGGATGACGTCTACGCCCGTCGCGTCGCGTCGCTCGGCCATCGGCACTTGCACGAACCCGGAATCCGGTGCCGTGGACAACCACTCATGTTTGGTGACGAAGTCCCCAGCGGACGCCAGGTCGGTCATCCATCGCATGCTGCGAAAGCCTCCCGCCGGGTCATGGATGAGCGTCCAACCACGATCACCGTCTGGCTCGAGCGTCAGCCGGAACGGCGGCTGAACGTGCTCGCCGGGCTGCAGCGGCAGCGGCTCATGCAATGCGTCGCCGAGACCCGCGTCGACGTACCACTCACCCGAGGGATTCGTCTCGACCGGGGCCCGGACACGGTGAGCACCAGGTGGTTGCCCATCGCGGCGGGACTCGGCTCGCCGGCCTGCACGCCACCCACGTGCCCGTGCACCACATAGCCCAACGAGGACAGCAGCAACCCAAGGGCGCCGTTGAGGTGGTAGCAGTAGCCACCGCGACCTTTGAGCGCGATCCGCTCGGCCGCTCGCACGGGGTCGGTGTCCCAACGCTCACCCGCTGCTATCCACCATGTCTCGTACGGCACCCGCTCGGCGTGACGCTGCACCAGGCGCCGCAGCGCATCCACTGACGGAGCCTCGGGCCCGACCCCGAGCCGACCCAGATACCGCGCTCGGAGCTCGGGATTCAGCGCCCGCGACGACTCGAACAACGACCCAATCTCCGCCCGGTCCAACAGTTCGCACCACGCGGCAGCGCGGCCGTCCCGAGCGTTCGCAACCATTCTCACCAGTCATGGGGACCCCAGCCAAGATGCCAGGATCGGTCGCTCGTGCAAACGGGGCACGCCTGACGCCGAACGCGACGGTCACCTGATTCGCCTCACCCCGTTCGGCCTCGAGCTCGTCGGCCCGCGGCGTCGGCGAGTTGACCCCGGCGCGGGCTCAAGCCGGCCATCGGCTCGACCGATTCTCATGAGGGACTGCTCCCCGCCACGGGCCTTCGTACGGGCCAACGGCTTGCAGCACGTGCGAAGCGACTCCCCACCATCGCTCGCCAAGCCAATTCCAACCTGCCTCCAGAGATTGACACCGATGCCGCCCGCTCGCCGCCTGCCCGCCATCCGCTTGACCAGCCTGGTCGCGGCCGCGCTTGCTGCCGTGCTGACCCTGACCCTCCCGCCGGCCGCGCACGCCCAGGGTGGCGCCCTGCGGGGACCCGACGTCTCCAGCCACCAGCACCCGCACGGACACAGCATCGACTGGGGACGGGTCAAGAGCGGCGGCAGCGACTTCGCGTTCGTCAAGGCCACCGAGGGACGCACCTACACCAACCCCTACTTCGCCCGCGACTATGCCTCCCTTGCCGCCCACGACATCGTCCGCGGCGCCTACCACTTCGCCCGCCCGGGAGGCGGCGGCACCAACGCCCGGGCGCAGGCGCGCTACTTCGTACGCACCGCCGGATCCCTGACCGGCGCCGGCGAGCTGCCTCCGGTCCTCGACCTCGAGACGACCGGTGGTCTGCGCCCGACCGCCCTGATCAGCTGGACCCGCGCCTACCTCCGCGAGGTGCAGCTGCTCACCGGTCGCAAGCCGATCGTGTACACCTACCCGTCGTTCTGGCGCACCGCGATGGCAGACACGCACGCGTTCACCAGCTACCCGCTGTGGATCGCCACCTACACCGGCCCCGCCCAGCTCATCGGCGGCTGGCACCGGTACCTGTTCTGGCAACACACCGATCACGCGTCAATCGCGGGCATCCCCACCGCCGTCGACGGCAACGTCTTCGCGGGCACCCGCGCGCAGCTGCTCCGGCTGGCCCACACCGTGACCGCGCCCGCGGCTCCGACTCGCCTGGCCGCGCGGCCCGAGACCGCCGGCTCGCCGAAGGTGGACGTGACCTGGCGGGCCGCCGCGGCCGGCGGCCGGCCCGACACCTACCGGGTCCGCATCGACGGGCGCCAGGCCGCCACCGTCAACGCCGGCAGCAGCGATGGCACCGTGGCGTGGTCGACACGGCTGGCGCCCGGCACCCACACCATCACCGTCGCCGCCCACAACACGGCCGGCCTGAGCGCGCCGGCCCAGACCACGGTCAAGGTCGTCGTCCGTCCCGGGCCGCCAACCGACCTGCAGGTCGCCACCGCCGGGCTGCGGCTCACCGCCGCATGGGCCCCGCCCGCCCAGGACGCCGGCGAGCTGACCGGCTACCGGGTCCGCCTCGACGACAAGGCCCCCGTCACGCTCCGGGCGACCGCGACCAGCTACTCCGCCAAGGGGCTGGCCACCGGACCCCACACCCTGCAGGTCGTCGCCTACAACACCGTCGGTGAGAGCCGCGCGAGCACCAGGTCAGCAACCGTCGTCATCAAGCCAGGAGCACCGACCCACCTGTCCCTCAGCGTCGCCGGCACCACAGTGACCAGCCGCTGGGATCCGCCGTCCTCGGCGGGTGGCGAGCTGCTCGGCTACCACGTACGCATCGACGACGCCGCCCCCGTGACGGTGCCCGCCGGCACCCCCAGTACGCCGCCACCGGGCTGGCTGCCGGGCCGCACACCGTGACCGTCACCGCCTACAACCGGGTCGGGGACAGCGCCTCGGCCTCGGCCGCGGCCACCGTCATCGTGAAGCCGACCCCGCCGCTGGGCCTGCGGACCGCGCTCGTCTCGGGGTCCCTGACCGTCGCGTGGGACCCGCCGGCCGACCTGGGCGGCGAGCTGACCGGCTACCTGGTCGGCATCGACGACGCGCCGGCGGTGCAGGTGCCCGCCACCAGCACCACCCGCACCTTCGACGGGCTGGCGCCCGGCGCGCACCGGGTCACGGTCTCGGCCTACAACAGCGCCGGCACCTCCTCGGCGGTCGCCACCACCGTCGTGGTCGTGACCACCCCCGGTGCACCGACCCATGTGCACGCCACCGCCAGCCACGGGTCGGCAACCCTGACGTGGAGTCCACCGGCTGAAACGGCGGCCAGCTGTCCGGGTACCTGGTCTGGGTCGACGGCGGCGACGCAGTCCTGGTCCCCGACTCGATGACGACCTACACCGCCGCGGGACTGCGCGCCGGCTCGCACGTGCTCGAGGTCGCCGCCTACAACGCCGCCGGCAGCAGCCACCCCGTCGCTGAGCGCGTGAACGTCGTCCTCCCCGCGACGCCACCGACCGAGCTGCACGCGACCGCGCAGCCGACCAGGGACTCATCCGAACCGGGCAGCGTCACCGTCACCTGGCACGCCCCCTCGACCCGGGTGGCGCACTCGACGGGTACCGACTGCGCATCGACGGACACGCGGCTGCGTCCCTCGCGCCGACCGCGACGACGTACACGACCACCGCCCTGAAGCCGGGCGCGCACACCATCAGCGTCGCCGCGCACAACGCAGCCGGCAGCGGCGCCCCGGCCACGGTCAAGGTCCGCGTCCCGGTGACGCCGACGCTGACACTGGCTGCGGACGTCGACCATGTAGACGTCGGGGACCGGGTCACCATCCACGGCACTCTCACCAACACCGGCACCGGCACCGGCACCGGGACCCGGGTGTGCCGCCAGCAACTCGTCGGCACCCGCTGGCACGCCGAGCGCTGCACCAAGACCAACGCCGGACGGTTCTCGTTCGTCCTGAGGCCAGGCGCCCGCGGAGTCCTACGCACCCGGGTCGTGGTCGCCGCCACCACCAGCCACTACGCGGCCGCGTCGCCGACTGTCCGCATCAGGGTCCGGTAGCCGTCCGGCAGACCGGGGTCCGATCACACGGCACACGGGTGCGGCATTCCGCCGCATCGGTGCGGCGGTACATGGCGCCACCCGGATCAAGACGCTCACGGGTTCGTGCCCTGGGCCGGGGTTCCTGATTGACTACGAGATGCTGGCTGCCGCTTCGTACCGGTTAACGGTCTCCTCAGTGAGTCGAACCAAGTCGTCGATGGTCGAGTGCGCCAATCCGATGGTGGCTGAGAGGGACGCCACCAAACTGGGGCCGGTGCGCACCATGATCACGTTGACGGCGACAGCGAACCCCGCGGACTTGGCGGTCACCCTCGCCGCAACCGTGTCGTCGCCGATACGGACTGCCGACATCGGCCTGACGGTGTAGGTGTCGCCGCCGGAGGTGTACTTGTTGCACTTGTCGATTGCATCGCCGAACGCCCTGATCTGCTCGGCGGCGACCTCAGGTGAATCGAACTGGCTGATACCGACGGTGAACTGTTGTGCCGATAATCCTTGCTGAGCGACATAGCCAACGCTTGCCTCCGCGTTGCGCTGATCGAAATGCTCGACGTCCGCGCCACATAGAAAGCTCTTGTGTTCGGAGTCGTCTTCGGCCTTCGACGGGGAGAAGATCGCCGGCATGTCACCCAAGGTTGGAAGCGTGTCTTCCAACTCAGCCTCCGTCAGCTGCTGCGCCTCGGGCACTGAGACCTCCGGCCCGGGCGAGTCGACAGTTGTTGTCTGTCCGGCTGGGGCATTCGAAGAGTTGTCGTTGTTTCCGCTACTGCACGCGAACAAAGCAGGCAGAGCAAGCGCGAGAACGGCGGTGCGAAACATCGTTGCAAGGTATCGCGCCCCGGCTCTGGAGTGGTCGTGCCGTTCTGATCGATTGCTTCTGCCGTGCGGATCCGGCGCGACTTCGACTTTGTCTCCGCCGGCATCGCTGGCCGCACCGAGCACGCGCGCTCTTGGACGTCCCGCCGCTTGACGGCAAGGCGCCCGCCTCCAAGGGGGTGCGACGCACGCTCCTTCGATGCGCGTCACTCCTCCGCGACAATGGTGTCTCTCAGCCATTGAGATCGATTCCGACACCGATGACTGCCCGTCCACAAGGGACCGCCGACATCGGTGCTGGCCGAACACTCTTCAGTCAGGCCGCGTCAACCCGGTACGACGATCCGGAACTGCCGGCGGTCCAGGCGTTCGGGAGGGCTGCGGCGAGGGCGTGCTGCGCGCGCCAGCCCGTGCAGTGCCCGGGTACGACCAGGCTTGGCGCCATTGCCGTCAGCGCTTCGACGGTCGGTCCGATCACGGGCTCAAACGCGGGGCCGCTGAGATGGAGGCCTCCGACCAGCGCCGCCACAGCAGAGATTCCGGTGAGCCGCTGCGCATGTCGCACGATGTTGATGGCTCCGGCATGGCCGCAGCCGGTGAGGACCACCAGCCCACGACCGCGCACGTGGACTATCAGTGCCTGGTCGTCCACCACGTCGGGATCGTGTCGCCACCCGCTTCCCGTCCATGCCTCGTGCGCCGCCGGCATCCCTCGCTCGAACTCCGTGGTCCGGTCAACCTCACCAGTGACCAAGACACAGTCGTCAACCAACAGCGACGGCTGACGCCTCTCCACGAGCGCAAAGCCTTCGGCCTCCAGCGCTCGCCGGCTGAGCGTCGGCATCTCCAGGGGGTCCGCACCAGGAACGGTCAATCGGCGACGGGTCCACGCCATCGGGTGCACCACCATGGGCAATGACCGGCCTCCGCACCTCCCTGCCAGCCCCGCGAGCCCTCCGACGTGGTCGAAGTGACCGTGACTGAGGACCACTCCCTGAACCCCGAGCAGGTCGACCCCCAGACGGTCGGCATTGACCATCATCGCGTCGGGCGAAAGGCCGGCGTCGAACAGCAGGGACGTTGTGGTCACGTCACGCCGCACGGTCACCAGCGCCGAAAAACCGTGCTCGGCCCGAAGACCCACCGCCGTCTCGCCCCCCTCGAACTGCGGTGCCTCGGCGAGGCCCACACCGAAGGACACGCGGGTGGTCCGCTCATCGCCCTGCAACAGCGCGTCGTACACGTTGTCGACCAAGGTGGTCACGATCACCTCGTCGACGGGTTCCAACCCGATCGGGTCGATCGCATCACCCAGAGCCGGTCGGGGCGCAACGAGTGCCGCATCCATTCCTGTCCCGCTGGCTCCCTCACACATGCGCGAACCTTCTCTCCCAGCTCGGCAAAGGCCCATCCGAATCCGGTCAGTCACAACTCTCGCACCACCGGCAAGGCCCGGACGCGACACCGAAGAGATCCCGCGCGCTGACGGTCTCGTCGTTCACCGCGGTTGCGATGAACTCGGTGCCGCTGCACCTGGCCGGCATGGCCAGCGCCACCACCAACATGCTGCGCGACCTCGGCTTCGCGCTCGGCCCGGTGCTGGTCGGTGCGGTCGCGCTGAGCCGCGCCGGCGACGAGTTCATGAAGGCGCTGCCGGGCGCCGGCCTGCCGCCCCAGGAGACGGGCCCAGCCATGGGCATCGGCCAGCAGGCCGGCCCGATCGCGGTCAACAGCCTGCCGCCCGGCGCACCCGGCTCGGGCGCGCACGCGGTCGCCGTGGACGCCCTCGGCAGCGGCTTCACCCTCGCCCTGGCGGTGTGCGGCGTTGCCGCCCTCGCCGCCGCGGCCGTCACCGCCGTCGGCATGTTCCGGGTCCGGGCGGCCGAGCCGACGACCGAGGCGCTGGTCGACCCGCTGCACCCCGATCTCGACGAGCCCCCCGCCGTCGAGCTCGCCTGAACTGGGCCGGCTGCCGGCGGAACCCTCTGTGCCGCCGGTAGCCGACTCGCGCGATCACCTGAAGACTCACTCCATGACCACGCTGCTCTTCGACGAGGACCGATCGGCCGAGATCGTGGCCGCCAGCTTCGCGGGTACGCCGGACCCGCGGCTGCGCGAGGTGATGACCTCGCTGGTGACCCACCTGCACGCCTTCGTCAAGGACGTGCGGCTCACGCCCGGGGAGTGGGAGGCCGGCATCCGGTTCCTCACCGAGACCGGGCAGATGTGCGACGAGACGCGACAGGAGTTCATCCTGCTCTCCGACACCCTCGGGGTGTCGATGCTGGTCGAGTCGCTCGCCAACAGCGCGGTGTCGACCCAGGGCGACCGGCTGACCGAGGCCACCGTCGAGGGACCGTTCCACGTCGTCGCGTCGCCTTCTCGGGAGCTGGGCGCCGACCTCAACGTCGCGGGGGAGCCGGGCGAGCCGTGCGTGGTCACGGGTCGGGTGGTGGACGCCTCAGGAGTCCCCGTCCCGGGCGCGAAGGTCGACGTCTGGCAGGCGAACGCCGCCGGCTTCTACGACGTGCAGCAACCCGACGAGATGGGTCTGGGCGACCTGCGGGGCCTGTTCACCACCGACGCCGACGGCTCCTACTGGTTCCGCACGATCGTGCCCGCGCACTACCCGATCCCGGCGGACGGCCCGGTCGGCCGGATGCTGCGCCAGACCGGGCGGCACGAGTGGCGCCCGGCCCACATCCACGTCGAGGTCTCCGCGCCGGGGCTGCGCAGGGTGACCACCCACGTCTTCGTCGCGGGCAGCCCCTACCTGGAGTCCGACACCGTCTTCGGGGTCAAGGAGTCGCTGATCCGTGACTTCGTCGAGGTCGACGACGAGGCCGAGGCCGCGGCGTACGGCGTGGCGAACCCGTTTCGCACCGTGGAGTTCGTGGTCGCCCTGGACGCGGAGACGACGCCGTGATCGTCCACGAGACCACGGCCTCCCGCGTTCTGCTCGGCCCGGGATCGCGGCACGCGGTGCCCGACGAGGTCGACCGGACCGGCGCCTCCCGGGTGCTGCTGGTGTCCACCGGCTCGGCGGCGGCCGCGGCCGCCGACCTCGCAGAGGCGCTGGACGGCCGGCTCGCGGGCCGCTTCGACCGGCCCGTGGTGCACACGCCGTTGTCGGTCACCGACGAGGCGATGTCGGTCGTCACGTCCTCGGTGGCCGACGTGGTGGTCGCGATCGGCGGCGGCTCGGCGGTCGGGCTGTCCAAGGCGATCGCGGCCCGCACCGGGATGCCGCAGGTCGTGGTGCCGACGACGTACGCCGGCTCGGAGGTGACGCCGGTGCTCGGCGAGACTGCCGACGGGGTGAAGACCACCCGGCGCGACCCCGCCCTGACGCCCGGCACGGTGGTCTACGACCCCGAGCTCACGCTGTCGATGCCGGAGGGGCTGACCCTGACCAGCGCGCTCAACGCGCTGGCGCACGCGGTCGAGGCGCTGTGGGCGCCGGACCCGACGCCGGTCAGCGACGCGCTGGCGACCGAGGCGGCCACGGGGATCGTCGGGTCGCTGCCGGTGGTGCTGGGCGCACCGGCCGACGTCGCCGGTCGGTCGCGGCTCCAGGGCGCGGCCTGGCTGGCCGGGCTCTGCCTCGCGCAGACCCGGATGGGCCTGCACCACCAGCTCGCCCACGCGCTCGGCGGGACCTTCGACCTGCCGCACGCCGAGCTGCACGCGATGCTGCTGCCGCACGTGATGGCCTTCGACCTGCCATCCGCGCCGGCCGCCTCGGCGCGGCTGGCGCGGGCGGTCGGTGGCGACCCCGTCGCGGTGGTCGCGGGCCTCGCGGCGTCGTACGACGGGCCGCGGACGTTGCGCGAGCTCGGCGTGCCGCGCGAGGGGCTGGCCGTGGTCGCGGAACGGGTCGTTGACGCGCCGTACCCGAACCCTCGACCGCTCGTCCTCGACGAGGTGCTGGCGCTGCTCGAGGCGGCCTGGGGCTGACGATCGGCCCGGCGCCATCCCGGAACCGGCTCACTAGCATGGTGCGGTGGACGTCGACGTGCGGCTCCTCGACGGGTTCTCCGTCCGGCTGGACGGGGTGCCGGTCGAGGATGCGGCCTGGCACCGGCGCAAGTCCGCCGAGCTGGTCCAGCTCCTGGCGCTCACCCCGGGTGCGCGGCTGCACCGCGAGCGCGTCGTCGACGCGCTGTGGCCGGACCTCCCGCTCGACCAGGCACTGCCACGGCTGCACAAGGCGGCTCACTTCGCCCGCAGGGCGCTCAGCCCTGCCGAGGGGATCCTCGAGCTGCGCCAGGACGTCGTCGCCCTGGCCGGCGGGCACACGCTCCGGGTCGACGCGGTCGAGTTCGAGGCCGCCGCGCGCCGGGCGCTCGACCAGGTGCCGCCCGACCCACGCGGCTGCGCGCACCTGGTCGGGGACCCGCCGCCCGTCCTGCTTCCCGACGCCCTGGAGGACTGGATCGACGCACACCGCGAGCACCACAAGGCGCTGGTGGCCGAGCTGCTGGCCGCGGCGGGGCAGTGGGAGGCGCTGCTGAGGCTCGACCCGGTGAACGAGGCCGCGCACCTGGGGCTGCTGCGCTCCGCCCTGCGCCGTGGCGACCGCACCGCCGGGTTGCGGGCGTTCGACGCCATGGAGCGGGTGCTCGACGAGGAGCTGCAGGTCGCACCCGGGCCCGGTGCGCTCGCCCTGCGCGATGCCCTGGTGGCGCTGGACACGAGTGGGCCGCCGGACCTCCCGAGAGCCGGGAACGCGCTGCTCGAGCGCAGCGGTGAGCTGGAGTCCCTGCACGCCTGCGTGTCGGCGGCCCAGGCGGGTCGCGGGAGCCTGGTGCTGGTCTCCGGTGATGCCGGCGTGGGCAAGTCCGCGCTGGCCCGGGCCTTCATCGACGGGCTCGCCGGCGACGTGACCGTGCACGTCGGCAGCTGCGACGACCTGGTGGCGCCGCGCAGCCTCGGGCCCTTCCAGGACATGGCCGCCGAGCCGGCCGCGCGCGACTCGGACGTGCGCGGCATCCTCGAGGCCGGGACCATGCCGGAGGTGCTGCCGGCCCTCCTGGCCTTCCTCGGGCGCGGACCGACCGTCGCTGTGGTCGAGGACCTGCACTGGGCGGACGACGCCACGCTCGACGCGATGAGGTACCTGGCGCGCCGGCTCGCGACCCTCCCCGTCGTCCTGGTCACCACCTTCCGCAGCAGCGGTCTCGCCGACGACCACCCGTTGACGGGGCTCCTCGGCAGCCTGCTCGGGGAGAACGTCGTCCGGCTGCCGCTGGAGTCCCTCTCGGTGACTGCGGTCCGTGACCTCGGCGGCTTCGACGACGACGAGGCCGCCGAGGTGCACCGGATCACCGGCGGGAACCCGTTCTTCGTCACCGAGGTGGTGGCGGCCGGGGACGACGCGGTCCCCACCACCGTGCGCGACGCGGTCCTGGGCAGGATCGCGGTCCTCCCACCCGAGGTGCGCGAGCTGCTGCGGAAGCTCAGCGTGGTCCCGGGCGGCGCCGAGCGGTGGCTCGCCGAGGCCCTCGCCACTGACAGCGAGCCGCTCGTCACGGCAGAGGCGTCGGGCGTCCTGCTCGGCGACGCCGACGGCCTGTCCTTCCGCCACGAGCTCGCCCGGCGGGCCGTGGAGTCCTCCCTCACCGGCACCGAACTACGGGCCGCTCACCGCGAGGTCCTGGACGTGCTGCTCGAGGTGCCGGGGGCGTCCCGGGCACGGCTGGTCCACCACGCCGCCCTCGGCGGGCGCTTCCGGGAGCTGGTCGAGATCGGACCGGAGGCGGCCGCCGAGGCGGCGCGTCAGGGGGCACACCGCCAGTGCGCCGAGATCCTCCGCCTGGTCCTGGAGAGCCCGCACACCCTGTCCGACCACGAGACGGCCAGGCTCTGGTGGGAGCGCAGCTACTCGTCGTACGTCGTGAACCGGTTCGACGCGGCGTTCACGTCTGCCGAGACCGCGGTGGCCCTGGCGGACCGGGTCGAGGACCGGCACGTGCTCATGGATGCGCTCCCGGTGCTCGCGCGGGCGGCGATGTTCGCACGCGGGCCGGAGGCGGCGCGCGCGGCGGCGCAGCGGGCCGTGGACGTGTCCCGGCGTGAGAAGGACCCGGCCCACCTCGCAGCCGCCCTCACCGAGCTGGCGCGCACCCACAGCAACCTGCCGTCCGTCTCGGTCGTCGCCCAGCCGTCGTCCGCCTCCGAGGAAGCGGCCATCGAGGCACTGGAGATCGCCCTCGACCTCGACCGACCCGAGCTGGTCGCGCGGTCCCTGTGCTACCGGGGCGAGGCGCGGATGTCGCGAGGTGACCTCAGCGGCTTCGAGGACCTGGAACGAGCCGTGGAGCTGGCGGTGAGCGACCCCCGGCTCGAGACGCGGGTGCGCTGCCTCGTCAATGCCGCCGGATCCGCCTTCCGCGCCGGCCACCTCGCGGACGTCGAGCGGCTGGTCGCGACGGGGCTGCCCCTGGCCGAGGAGTGCGAGTTCTACGCGGGCCAGTACCGGCTGCGGCTGACCCGGGCCGCCGCCCGGGCGTCGAGCGGCGCGTGGGACGCCGCCGTGGACGAGCTCGAGGACCTGCTCCGGTCACCGGGCGATCCCGGCATCATGGCGCCCCTGGCGCGCAGCATCCTGGCCCGGCTGCTGGCCCGTCGCGGGCAGCCGCAGGCGGGTGCGGTCCTGGCGGAGGCCCGGGCGGACGAGCGCCGGACGCAGAGCGCCTTCGTCACCGGGGTCCTGGAGGTCGCCGCCACGGAGCTCGGGTGGCTCGACGGCTCGCTGGCCGAGGCCACACCGGCCGCGTCGGACGCCCTGCGCCGGGTCACGGCCGAGGGGTACGCCGTGGTCGCGGCCGAGCTGACGGCGTACCTCCGTCGGGCCGACGTACCGGTCGACGCACCTCCCGACCCTCCGGGCCCGTGGGCGCCGACGCTCGCGGGGCGCACCGCTGAGGCCGTGGCGGCGTGGGGGCGGCTCGGGGAGCGCTACGAGCGCGCCGTCGTCCAGGCCGGGTCGGCCGACCCCGCCCAGCGGGACGAGGGCCTCAAGACCCTCGTCGACCTGGGGGCGGTCGCCACCATCCCGGCGGTGGACTGACTACTCCGACTCCAGGGAACGCTTCAGGGAGCTGAGCGTCCGGGTCCGCTCCGCCTTCGCCAGCAGCGCCGCACCGGGCTTCATGAACCGCATCCACCCGTAGAGCTCTCCGACGGCCACGTGGTGGACGACGGTTGACCCGTCCTGCTCCTCGAGCTCGTACTCGGGACGCGCCTGCGTCATCTCGGTGCCGAACCAGCGCAGGGTCTCGCGGAACGCCAGGCGCGTCGGTGGTGCGAACTCGGTCACCTCGCCCGCGAAGGTGCCCATCCGGGTCGCGTCGAC
Organism: Nocardioides ungokensis; assembly: GCF_013466985.1. Lineage (GTDB taxonomy): Bacteria > Actinomycetota > Actinomycetes > Propionibacteriales > Nocardioidaceae > Nocardioides > Nocardioides ungokensis. The sequence goes on from NZ_CP059164.1 coordinate 224,280, forward strand.
GTAGGTCGCCCCTTGCCGGACGGGACCGTCGGAGGTCAGCCCGCACCGTCGGAACAGACCCGTGCGGTGCATCCACCGCCCGTAGCCCGGCACGTCGGCCAGACGCTCGAAGACCACGCCGATCGGTCGCCGGACCACGATGCGCGACTCGAACCGGACAGTGCTGGCCGCGGCCATGTCCTCACCCGCCTTCCCCGCCTGCCAACGACAGTACGCGCGGCCGCAGAGGGGGTCTTCCCCTCGCGCCGCTTCGGAGGTATCACGGAGGGACAGGTGCTCTTCACGGACGACGGCCAGGAGGGGTGGATCGATGGCGACGTACTCCCTCGGGCACGAGGACGCCGAGCTCGCTCGGCTGGAGGCGCAGGCCGACTTCCTCCGGGAGCCGACCCGGGTGCTGCTGGAGGCCTCGGGTCTCGGCCCGCGGATGCGGGTGCTCGACCTCGGCACCGGCCTCGGGCACGTGGCGGCCGCGGTCGCGGACCTCGTCGGCCCGGACGGCGAGGTGGTCGGCCTCGACATCGACCCGCGCACGCTCGAGGTGGCGCGGGCCCGGACCGAGCACCTGCCCCACGTGCGCTTCGTCCGGGCCGACGTGACTCGGTGGCGCGACGACGAGCCGTTCGACGCCGTGGTGGGGCGGCTGATCCTGTTCCACCTGCCGGACCCGGTCGGCGCGCTGCGCCACCACCTGGAGGCGGTCCGCCCCGGCGGCCGGGTGGTCATGCTCGACTACGACATCGGTGGCCTCCGGGCAGAGCCGGGCGATCCCCTCACCGACCGGATGGCCGCGCTCGTGATGGCGGCGTTCCGGGCCGCCGGCGCCGATCCGACCATCGGGTCGCGGCTGCAGGGCATCCTCGCCGACTCCGGCGTGGAGGACATCCGGGGCCTGGGGATCGCGCAGTACCTCGCGAGCGACGATCCCGTGGGCCCGGCCATGCTCAGCGGCGTGGTCCGGTCCCTGGCGCCGGTCATGGTCGCGCACGGCCTGGCCACCGAGGCCGACCTCGATCTCGACACGCTGGCTGCGCGGGCGGCGGACTCGCTGCAGTCGGCGGGCTCCGTCCTGGTCCCCCCGATCCTCGTGGGCGCCTGGGGCCGGCGCCCCTGACGGGTCGGGTCAGCCCACCCCGGGCACGATGCGCATGTCCCGCACGGCGCCGCCGTCGAGAGCGGCCAGCGCCTCCTGGTAGGCGGGAGACTCGTGCGCGGCGAGCGCGGCCTCGACCGACTCGAACTCGATGAGGACCGTCCGGGTGTTCTCGCCCGACTCGTAGGTCTGTGCGGGCAACCCGCGTGCCACGAACGTGCCCCCGGCCTCCCGCAGCGCGGGGCCGGCCAGCTCGGCGTACGCCGCGACCTTGGCCTCGTCGACGATCTCCTTGTAGACGCTGATCCAGTAGGCGGTCATGGCGTCATCCTGCAGGACGGCGTCGGCGGCCCCGCATAGGGTGCGGTCCGTGACGCTCCACCTCCACCGCGCGCCGCGCACCGACCTGCTCGCCGACGCCCTCGGCGACCTGCTCGCGCAGCCGCTGGAGGACCCGTTCGCCACCGAGCTGGTGCTGGTCCCGGCCCGGGGCGTGGAGCGGTGGCTCAGCCAGCGGCTCTCCCACCGCCTCGGCCGCGGCGACACCTTCGACGGCGTCTGCGCCGGCGTCGAGTTCCGATCGCCGCGATCCCTGGTCGCGGAGCTCACCGGCACGGTCCACGACGACCCCTGGGCGCCCGACGCGCTGGCCTGGCCGCTGCTCGAGGTCATCGACGAGAGCCTCGACGAGCCGTGGTGCCGGACCCTGGCCCGCCACCTCGGCCACTTCGACACCGGTGACGAGGCCGAGTTCCGTCGTGGCCGCCGCTACTCGGTGGCGCGCCGCATCGCCGGGCTCTTCGCGTCGTACGCCGTGCAGCGGCCGCAGCTGCTCGTCGACTGGCTCGAGGGGCGCGCGACCGACGGCTGTGGCGGCGACCTCGGCGACGACCTCGCCTGGCAACCGCCGCTGTGGCGGGCTCTGGCCGACCGGGTCGACGCGCCCCCGCCCCACGTCCGCCAGGCGGAGGCGGTGGCGCGGCTGCGGCAGGGGGTGCCCGACCTGCCGCCACGGCTCTCCCTCTTCGGCCACACCCGGATGCCGGTCACCGAGATCGAGCTCCTCGCCGCGCTCGCGGACGCCCACGACGTGCACGTGTGGCTGCCGCACCCCAGCGACGTGCTGTGGCGTGCCCTCGCCGACGAGTCCGGGCTCGTGCCGCGTCGTTCCGACCAGTCCCACCGGCGGGTCGACCACCCGCTGCTGGCCACCCTCGGCCGCGACGTCCGCGAGCTCCAGCGCAGCCTGGCGCCGACCGGCGCCGTCGACCACCACCACGAGGGGGAGCCCTCGCCCGACACGCTCCTGGGCTGGCTGCAGTCCGACCTGGCCGCCAACGCCGTACGCCCCTCCGGGCGGGAGCTGGCCGCCGACGACCGGTCGGTGCAGGTGCACAGCTGCCACGGCCCGGCGCGCCAGGTCGACGTCCTGCGCGAGGTGCTGCTCGGGCTGCTCACCGACGACCCGACCCTCGAGCCGCGCGACATCCTCGTGATGTGCCCCGACATCGAGACCTACGCGCCGCTGATCACCGCGGGGTTCGGCCTCGGCGACGTCCTCGAGGGCGGGCACCCGGCCCACCGGCTCCGGGTCCGGCTGGCCGACCGTGCGCTCACCCAGACCAACCCGCTGCTCGGCGTCGCGGCGCAGCTGCTCGACCTCGCGGGGAGCCGGGCCACGGCCAGCGCCGTCCTCGACCTCGCGCAGGCCGCGCCCGTGCGACGCCGCTTCGGCTTCACCGACGACGACCTCGACACGGTGACCGCCTGGGTGCGCGAGTCCGGGGTCCGGTGGGGCTTCGACAAGGAGCACCGGGCGCCGTTCGGCCTCGAGCAGTTCCTGCAGAACACCTGGCAGTTCGGCGTGGACCGCGTGCTCGCCGGGGTGGCCCTCTCCGAGGACTCCCACGCCTGGCTGGGCACGACGCTGCCGCTCGACGACGTCGGCAGCAACCGCGTCGAGCTGGTCGGGCGGCTCACGGAGTTCGTGGACCGGCTCACCACCGCCACCGACGACCTCACCGGCACCCGCCGGCTCGCCGACTGGCTCGTCGCGATCGGCCAGGGCGTTGCCGCGCTCACCCGGGTGGATCCGGCCGACCAGTGGCAGGCCGGCGAGGTGCAGCGCGAGCTCGCGTCGGTGCTCGCCGAGGCCACCGCGCGTGAGGACACCCCGATGCGGCTGACCGACGTCCGGGCGCTGCTCGGCGGGCACCTCGCGGGCCGCCCGACGCGGGCCAACTTCCGCACCGGCACGCTCACGGTCTGCACGATGGTGCCGATGCGCTCGGTGCCGCACCGGGTGGTGTGCCTGCTGGGCCTCGACGACGGGGTCTTCCCCCGGCTCGGCCTGGTCGACGGCGACGACGCGCTGGCCCGCGAGCCGCTGACCGGTGAGCGTGACATCCGCTCCGAGGACCGACAGCTCCTGCTCGACGCGATCGGCGCGGCCACCGAGCACCTCGTGGTCACCTACACGGGCGCCAACGAGCACAGCGGCCAGAAGCGCCCGCCCGCGGTCCCCCTCGGGGAGCTGCTGGACGCCCTCGACCGGACCAGCGACGAGCGGGTCCGCGACCGCCTGGTGGTCGAGCATCCCCTCCAGCCCTTCGACGTCCGCAACGTCGCGCCCGGGGCGCTGGGGGTGCCGACGCCGTTCACCTTCGACCCGGCCATGCTCGTGGCAGCCGAGACCGTCGTGGGAGAGCGCCCGCCCGCCCCCGCCTTCCTGCCCGCGCCGCTGCCGCCGACCCCGCTCGAGGACGTCGCGCTGGCCGACCTGCTGACCTTCTTCCGCGACCCGGTGAAGGGCTTCTTCCGGGCCCTCGACCTCACCCTGCCCTGGGACGTCGAGGGCGTGTCCGACGCGATGCCGGTCGAGATCGACGCGCTCGAGACGTGGGGCGTGGGGGACCGGATGCTCGCCGACATGCTCCGCGGAATGCACCCCGACCAGGCCCTCGCCGCCGAGTGGCGCCGGGGCTCACTGCCGCCCGGCCAGCTCGGGTGGCGCAAGGCCGGCGAGGTCCGCGACCAGGCCATGAAGCTGGCCATCGCCGCGCTCACCCACCGACAGGTCGCACCCAGGGCCTACGACGTCGATGTCGAGCTCGGCGGCGGGCGGCGCCTGACCGGCACCGTGACCCCCGTGTACGCCGACCGCCTCGTCGCGGTCGGCTACTCCCGCCTCGACGGCAAGCACCTCCTCGAGTCGTGGATCCGGCTGCTGGCACTGGCCGCCGGCCGCCCCGACCACAACTGGACCGCGCTGACCATCGGGCGGGCGCCCCGCGGCACCGCCGCCGCCCAGCGCCTGCTGGGGCCGGCCATCGACGAGCCCCTGGGCCTGCTGCAGGACCTGGTGGCGATCTACGACGCCGGGCGCCGCGAGCCGCTGCCGCTGCCGCTGAAGACGTCGTTCGCGTGGGCCGGAGCCCGGCACCACCACGACGACCCGGTCGAGGCCGCGCGCAAGAAGTGGAAGAGCGGCAACTATCCCGCCGAGGACGCCGAGCCCGCCCACGAGCGCGTCTGGGGCCCCCGGCCCGCGCTCGAGAAGCTGCTCGGGCCGGTGCCTCCCGGCGAGGAGGTCGAGGGCGAGCAGACCCGGCTCGGCGCTCTCGCCGCGCGAGTGTGGCTGCCGCTGCTGCGGTGTGAGCGGACGGGGTCGTGATGGAGCCGTTCGACCTGCTCGGACCGCTGCCGGACGGCGCCTGCACCGTCGTGCTGGAGGCGAGCGCCGGGACCGGCAAGACGTTCACCCTCGCGGGCCTCGTCACCCGCTACGTCGCCGAGGGCGTGGCCACCCTCGACGAGATGCTGCTCATCACCTTCGGTCGGGCCGCCAGCCAGGAGCTGCGCGAGCGGGTCCGCGACCAGCTGGTCGACGCGGCCCGCGCGCTCGAGGACCCCTCGACCGTCGGCGACAATGAGCTGCTCGCCCACCTCGTGACCGGATCCCCCGACGAGCTCGCCGCCCGCCGCCACCACCTGCGCGTCGCCTCGCCGGCTTCGACGCGGCCACCATCGCGACGACCCACCAGTTCTGCCAGCTCGTGCTCCGCTCCCTCGGCGTCGCGGGCGACACCGACGCCGGGGTGACCCTGGTGGACAGCCTGGACGAGCTGGTCGGCGAGGTCGTCGACGACCTCTACCTGAGCCGCTTCGGGCAGCAGCGCGAGTCGCCGGCCCTGACCCGCGCGCAGGCGCTGGGGCTAGCCCGCGAGGTCGTGGGCAACCCCCAGACGGTGCTGACCCGCAGGAGCCGGCCGAGGGATCGACCGAGGCGGTCCGGGTCGAGTTCGCCCACGCGGTGCTCCGCGAGCTCGAGGCTCGCAAGCGGCGCCTGGGCATCCTCGGCTACGACGACCTGCTCAGCCGGCTGGCCACCGCCCTGGAGGCCGACGACGCCCCGGCCCGGGCCCGGATGCGCCGGCGCTGGCGGATCGTCCTGGTCGACGAGTTCCAGGACACCGACCCCGTCCAGTGGGACGTGATCGCGCGGGCGTTCGTCGGTCACGCCACCGTCGTACTGATCGGCGACCCCAAGCAGGCCATCTACGCCTTCCGGGGTGGCGACATCGTCACCTACCTCGAGGCGGCCCGCGCCGCGGACCGGCAGTGGACCCTCGGCACCAACTGGCGCAGCGACGCCCCGCTCGTGGAACGGCTCCAGGCCGTGCTGCGCGGAGCCGCGCTGGGCCACCCCGACATCGTCGTGCGCGAGGTCGAGGCGCGGCACCGCACGCACCGGCTCGAGGGCGCGCCCCACAACGACCCGTTCCGGCTCCGCGTGGTGACCCGGGAGAAGTTCGGGATGCGGGGCACCCGCACCGTCGCGATGGACGACGTGCGCGCCCACGTCGCCGCCGATCTGGCCGCCGACATCCGGCAGCTCCTCGCCAGCGACGCGACCTACGACGGCCGCCCGGTGCAGGCGGGCGACATCGCCGTCATCGTCGAGGCCCACCGCGACGCCCGGGTGTGCCGCGACGCGCTGGCCGCGGCCGGCGTGCCCGCCGTATACACCGGTGACACCGACGTCTTCGCCTCCCGCGCCGCCGCGGACTGGCTCTGCCTGCTGGAGGCCTTCGAGCAGCCGCACCGCAGCGGGCTGGTCCGGGCGGCAGCCGCCACGATGTTCTTCGGCGAGTCCGCCGCCACGCTGGCCGCCGGCGGCGACGCGCTGACCGACCGCGTCGCCGAGACGCTGCGCGAGTGGGCCGACCACGCCCGTGAGCGAGGCATCGCGGCCGTCCACGAGGCGGCGATGCTCGCGGGCCTGGCCCCGCGGGTGCTGGCCTGGCGCGGTGGCGAGCGGGACATGACCGACCTCGCGCACGTGGCGCAGATCCTCCACGAGCTCTCCCACCGCGAGCGGCTCGGGCTGCCGGCGCTGCTCGACTGGCTGCGCACCCAGTGCCAGGAGCAGCGGGGCGCCGCGGAGCGCAACCGACGCCTCGACAGCGATGCTGCCGCCGTCCAGGTGATGACCGTGTGGGTGAGCAAGGGGCTGCAGTACCCACTGGTCTACCTGCCGTTCGGCTTCAACCGCTACGTCCCGCCGCGGGAGATCGTGCTCTACCACCAGGAGGGCCGACGCTGCCTCGACATCGGGGGCAAGGGGCAGCCGGGCTTCTCCGCGATCGAGGCCCGCGGCCGGCAGGAGATGGCCGGTGACGACATCCGGCTCACCTACGTCGCCCTGACCCGGGCCCAGTCCCAGGTCGTGGCCTGGTGGGCGCCCTCGTGGGACGAGCCGAACGGCGGGCTGTCCCGGCTGCTGCGCGGACGTTCACCGGGGGCCGCGGCGGTGCCCGACCGCTGCGAGCCGAAGATCGCCGACCCCGACGCGCTCGGGCTGTTCCGGGCCTGGGAGGCCGCCGGCGGCCCGGTCGTCGAGGAGTCGCGGCTGGTCGAGCCCGGCGCGGTGCCGCCCCGGCCGGCCCCCTCGGGACTCGGCGTACGCCGGTTCGTCCGGACCATCGACACGTCGTGGCGCCGGACCTCCTACTCCGGCCTCATCCGCTCGGCGGAGGAGACACGGGGGGTCGGGAGCGAGCCCGAGGTCGAGACCCTGGACGACGAGTCCGGCGACCTGCCGCTGGCCGAGCCGGTGCCGACGGTCGGGGCCGACGTCCCCTCGCCGATGGCCGGGATGCCCGCGGGGGCGACGTTTGGATCGCTGGTCCACGGCGTCCTCGAGCACGCGGACCCGCTCGTCGACGACCTCGAGGCCGAGCTGGCGGCGCAGGTCCGCGAGCAGCTGGCCTGGTGGCCCGTCGACGCGGCGGCCGGCGACCTGGCGGCGGCGCTGGTGCCGCTCCACCACACCCCGCTGGGCCCGCTGGCGCCCGGGCTGACGCTGGGTCGGATCGGCCTGCCGGACCGGCTGCGCGAGCTCGACTTCGAGATCCCGCTCAGCGGCGGCGATCGCGAGCCCGGTCCCGACGTCCGGCTGGCCGATGTCGGGACGCTGCTGCGCAAGCACCTCGCCGCCGACGACCCGTTGGCGCCGTACGCCGACCGGCTGCTCGGTGCCGGCCTAGCCGACCAGTCGCTGCGCGGCTACCTCTCCGGCTCGATCGACGTGGTGCTGCGCGTCCCGGATGAGGACGGTCCCCGCTACCTCGTGGTCGACTACAAGACGAACCGGCTCGGCGACCCGGAGACCGACCTCACCGCGGCCGACTACACCCGCGAGCGGCTCACCGAGGCGATGCTGCACTCCGACTACCCGCTCCAGGCGCTGCTCTACGTCGTGGTCGTGCACCGCTACCTGCGCTGGCGCCAGCCCGGCTACGACCCGGCCACGCACCTCGGCGGCGTCCTCTACCTCTACGTGCGCGGGATGTGTGGCCCCGCGACGCCGATCGTCGACGGCCACCCGGCCGGGGTCTTCAGCTGGGTGCCGCCGGCCGCGCTGGTGGTCGCCCTGTCGGACCTGCTCGACGGACGGAGGGGCGCATGAGCCTGCTGCTCGAGACCGAGGATCCCCGCGACCACAGGCTGGCGCTCGGGGCCGAGGGCCTGCTGCGCGACTTCAACGAGGCGGGTGTCATCGAGGCGGCCGACGTGCACGTCGCACGCCGGGTGACCGAGCTGGCAGGTGAGGACGACCAGAGCGTCGCGCTCGCCGTGGCGCTCGCCGTGCGGGCGGTCCGGGGTGGCTCGGTCTGCGTGGACCTCACCACCGTCGCCGAGGACTCCGGGGTCACCGAGCTCCAGTGGCCGGGCACCGACGCCTGGCTCGCGGCGCTCGAGGCCAGTCCGCTGACCGGGACGCCCCCGGTGCTGCGGCTGCTCGACGACCGGCTGCTCTACCTCGACCGCTACTGGCGCGAGGAGGAGCAGGTGTGCGCCGACCTGCTCGCGCGCCCAGCCCCGGCCCCGCTGGACGCCGCGGACGGGCCGGCGCTCGAGACCGCGCTGGACCGGGTTTTCGCCGCGGCCGGCTACGACGAGCAGCGCGCGGCCGCGCGGATCGCTCTCGCCCAGGGCACCACCGTGCTCACCGGCGGCCCCGGCACCGGCAAGACCACGACCGTCGCCGCGCTGCTGGCGCTGCTGGCGGAGCAGGCCGTGAAGTCCGGGGGCGCTGTCCCGCGCATCGCCCTCGCCGCCCCGACGGGCAAGGCGGCGGCCCGGCTGCAGCAGGCCGTCGAGGAGGAGGTCGCGCGGCTGCCCGAGTCCGACCGGGCCCGTCTCGGCACGCTGACCGCGGTGACGCTGCACCGTCTCCTCGGTCCGCGCCCGGACACCGCGGCCCGCTTCCGCCACCACCGCGAGAACCGTCTTCCCCACGACGTCGTCGTCGTCGACGAGACCTCGATGGTCTCGCTCACGATGATGGCCCGGCTGCTCGAGGCCGTGCGGCCCGAGGCGCGACTGCTGCTCGTGGGCGATCCCGACCAGCTCGCCTCCGTCGAGGCCGGCGCGGTGCTCGCCGACCTCGTCGAGGGGCTCGGTGCCCGCGGTGACGGCCGGATCGCGGCGTTGCGCACCTCCCACCGCTTCGGGGAGTCGATCCGTCCGGCGGCTGGCCGAGGCGGTGCGCGCAGGCGACGCCGACGAGGCCGTCGCCTTGCTCGAGGCGGGCGGCGAGCACGTCTCCTTCGTCAGCGAGCCCGACCCCGGGCCCCGGATGCGCTCACTGCTCGTGCCGCGGGCGCTCGACCTGGTCCGCGCCGCCGAGCGCGGTGACGTCGAGTCCACGCTGGCCGCCCTCGACCGGCAGCGCCTGCTCTGTGCCCACCGGGAGGGGCCGCACGGCGTCCGCCACTGGAACCGGCAGGTCGAGCGCTGGCTGACCGAAGAGACGGGTGAGCCGATCTGGTCGACGTGGTACGCCGGCCGCCCGCTGCTCGTGACGGCCAACGACTACGGGCTCGGCGTCCACAACGGCGACACCGGCGTCGTCGTACGCCGCGGCGACGGCGTGCTGCGCGCGCACGTCGCCGGCAGCACGCGTCGCCTCGACCTGGCCACCAGCCGGCTCGGGCAGGCCGAGACCATGCATGCGATGACGATCCACAAGAGCCAGGGCAGCCAGGCGGACGAGGTGGTGGTGCTGCTGCCGCCTCCGGACTCCCGGCTGCTCACCCGCGAGCTCTTCTACACCGCGATCACCAGGGCCCGGGAGCGGGTCGTCGTGGTCGGTGGGCCGGACGACGTCAGGGCCGCGGTCACCCGCCGGGCCCTGCGGGCGTCGGGCCTGAGCCAGCGACTCGCCGCCTCTCACTGACCGGGCGACGAAACCGCGCGGCAACGTCGGGCCGCTAGGGTCAGGGAACCTGATGTCTGGAGTTGAGATGCCCTTCCTGCTGCGCGTGGAGCTGCCCGATGTGCCCGGTTCGCTGGGTCGGGTCGCGAGCGCGATCGGTATGGCCGGTGGCGACATCGAGGCCATCGAGATCGTCGAGAAGCGCCACGACGACGAGATCGCCGTCGACGACGTGCTCCTCGAGGTGTCCCCGGGCACGATGCCCGACTCCATCGTCTCGGCCTGCAACGCGCTGGACGGGGTGCAGGTCGTGTGGATCAGCCGGTACGCCGCCGGCGGCAACCTGTTCCTCGACCTCGAGGCCGTCGAGGAGCTGACCGCCGACCCGGCCGGCTCGCTCGACCGGCTCATCGACCTGCTGCCCGTCACGTTCCGCGCCGAGTGGGCGGCCCGGGTCAGCGACTCGGCCGGCGTCGTGCACGCGACCGACGCGGCGCCCACCGACCTGACGTTCACCTCGATCGGCAAGGCCGCCCGGCTGGACACCCCCGACGACAACGTGCACTGCGGTGCCCGGCTCAACAAGCACGAGATCGTGGTGATCGGCCGTCGCGGGGGACCGGAGTTCCTCGACTCCGAGGTCGCGCGGCTGGGTCACCTGGTCTCCCTGGCGATGTCGATCTCCCGCGCGGGCTGACCCTGACGTTTGCGACGGCGCCGGCGCGGACATGATTCCCGGAACGGGGAGCGGGGGATCTCACAGATCGCCGAACCAGGGAGCATGGCATGTCGCACGACCTCGACCGGACCTCGACCGACACCACCGTCGTCTCGCAGTCACCGCTCGCCAACCATGAGCGCAACGACGAGGACACGGACCACCACAGGTACGACGACATCTTCCCCGGCCGTGATCGCGAGGACGGCCGTGAGGACGATGTCGCCGCGGCGCCCGACGGCGAGGCGGTCGCCCGGGACAAGTTCGGCGGCATCAACTGGGGCGCGTCCTTCTTCGGCTGGCTGGTCGCCGTCGCGGTCGCGACCCTGCTGATCGTGGCCGCCGGCGCCGTCTCGGTCGCGCTGGGCACGGCCCCTGACCTGAGTCCGGTCACGGGTCGGGCCGGCCTGGTCACCACGGCCGTGCTCCTGGTGGTCGTGCTCCTCGGCTACTACACCGGCGGCTACGTCGCGGGCCGGATGTCCCGGTTCGACGGCGGCCGGCAGGGGTTCGCCGTCTGGCTCCTCGGCCTGCTGGTCACGGGTGCGCTGGTCGGCCTGGGCGTGTTCCTGAAGGGTCGTTACGACCTCGGCAGCCGGGTAGACCTGTCAGGCGTGCAGCTCTCGACGGGCCAGGTCGGCTGGCAGGTGCTTGTGGGGGCGGGCCTGATCGTGCTGGCCGCCACGCTGCTGGCGGCCGTGCTCGGCGGCTCCGTCGGCCGCCGCTACCACAGCCGCGTGGACCGCGTCGTACACGCCTGAGCGGGCCCGGCTCAGCAGCCGACGCCGGTGATGTCGCCGTCGCTGCGCGGGCCCGAGTCGGTGTGCAGGGCGTACGCCGAGCAGTAGTAGAAGCTGAGCAGCCGGTCGCGCCGCAGGTGCACCGGTGACCAGTGCCCGTTGCCGGTCGGCTCGAGGTAGCGGAACGACGTGCCGAGCAGGTCTGGGTCGCGGTGCTTGAGGTAGCGGTCCAGCCAGCGCTGCACGTAGACGCTGGTCAGGTCCTGGCCGTAGCGGCTGGCGGGGAGCACCAGCGGGATGTCGGTGTACTCCAGGTGCGTCGAGGCGCGCGGCACCACCAGCATCGAGTCGACCCCTGCCCGGCGCCAGGCGTCGAAGCCGGTCGCCCGCTCCCGCATCGGGTCCGGGCCCTCCGGTGAGGGCTGCGGCGTCAACGAGCTCCCGCCTGACATGAACCACGGCGTGACGCTGAACCCGTACTCCGACTGCACCGCGAGCGCCGGCACCGTCGGCCGGTTGCCGCTGCCGTCCAGCGGTCCTGTGGAGCCGGGTCCGGTCAGCTTGTCGAGGGCGACCACGGCCTCGACCCGGTCGTCGGTGCCCTGCACCTTCGAGACGGCCGCGGCCCCCATCGAGTGGCCGATGATCGCGATCCGGGTGGTGCGCCCCGGGGTCACCGTGCGCCGGTCGGGCGAGCGGTCGAAGAGCCGCCAGTAGGGGTTGTACGCCGACACGTCGGCGCCGTCCGCGGCCCGGTTGGGGTAGTGGTGCCGCGGGGTGGAGGTGAAGAAGCTCAGGGCGTTGCGGGTGCCGACCACGAAGTTCGACAGCTGCTGCGAGGGCACGCCGGGGCAGCCGGTGGTCTCGCCGTCGCCGGGCGCGGCGAACGGGTTGCAGAAGGGCAGCGCGTTCGTGTCCGCCGGTGAGTCCTGGTGCGGGAGCGTCTCGCTGGTGCCCTGCCCCTGCACGTCGTAGGTCAGCACCACGTAGCCGCGCTCCGCGAGGTCCTGCGCGAGCCACTCGTACATCCCCTCGGAGCCCTGCACCGAGCCCTCGGTGATCACGACGCCCGGGAACGGGCCGTGCAGCTCCCGCCCCGTGTAGGGATCCACGGCCCCGGGTCGCGGCCGGTAGACGTGGCCGCGCAGCAGCGCGCCGTACTGGTTGGTGAACGAGACCGCCGTCATCCGGCCGCGGCTGTGCTCCCAGCCCGCACGCAGCGGGTTGCCGACGTTCCAGCCGGGGAAGAGGTTGCCGGGCGTGAGCTCCGGCCGGGTCGGGGTCGCCACCTGGGTCAGCAGCTGGTCGACGCCCTTCTGCGTCGCGGCCTGCACGAGGGCGGGGAGGTACGCCGGGTTCTGCAGCTGCTCGTCGGTCACGCGGCCGTAGGCGGCGGCGATGTTCTGCGCGTCGCGGGTCGTGTACGCCGGGTCCCCGGGCTGCGGGTCAGCGACGGCGGGCGCAGCGGCGCCCATGGCCAGCGAGAAGAGCGACGAGGCGATCAGCAGGCGGCGAGTTCGCATGCCCTGCCCAACGAGGCAGGGCCGGGAAGGCGACGCCGCCGGGTCCGCGTCAGACGCGCTCGAGCACGAAGACCGGAATCTCCCGGTCGGTCTTCTGCTGGTACTCCGCGTACGCCGGCCACACCGCGACCGCGCGCTCCCACCAGGCCGCCCGCTCCTCGCCCTCGACGCGCCGGGCGACGTACTCGTGCGGCTCGGGCCCGTCCTGGAGCGCGACCCGTGGGTCGGCCACGAAGTTGTGGAACCACTCCGGGTGCTCGGGCGCGCCGCCCTTGGAGGCGACCGCTGCGTAGACCCCGTCGTGCTCGACCCGCATGACCGGGTTCTTGCGCAGCTTGCCGGACCTCGCACCGCGTGAGGTGATCACCACGATGGGCACGCCCTTCAGCGTGTTGGCCTCGGCGCCGCCGGACGCCTCGTACTTCTCGACCTGCTCGCGGACCCAGTCGCTCGGGCTGGGCTCATAGGTGCCTGTGAGAGCCATGTCGCCACAACACCACATGACCGACCCCGATTCCGGGACCACTAGGTTCTTCGCCATGAGCGCGATCGATGGAGTGTCCGAGATCTTCGACGCCGACGCCTGGCACGTGGTGCCCGGCTTCGAGGACCTGACCGACCTGACCTACCACCGCGCGAAGGCGCACGGCACGGTCCGGATCGCCTTCGACCGCCCCGACGTGCTCAACGCGTTCCGCCCGCACACCGTCGACGAGCTGCTGCGCGTCCTCGAGCACGCGCGCACCTCCGCCGACGTCGGCTGCGTGCTGCTGACCGGCAACGGGCCCGGTGAGAAGCACGGCAAGTGGGCGTTCTGCTCCGGTGGCGACCAGCGGATCCGGGGCCGCTCGGGCTACCAGTACGAGCCCGGCACCGAGGGCGGCGTGCGCGACGAGCGGACCCCGGCCGACGCGGCCCGCCTCGGCCGGCTGCACATCCTGGAGTGCCAGCGGCTGATCCGCTTCATGCCGAAGGTCGTGATCTGCCTGGTCAACGGTTGGGCGGCCGGCGGCGGCCACAGCCTGCACGTGGTCTGCGACCTGACCCTGGCCAGCCGCGAGCACGCCCGCTTCAAGCAGACCGACGCCGACGTCGGGTCCTTCGACGGCGGCTTCGGCTCGGCGTACCTCGCCCGCCAGGTCGGCCAGAAGTTCGCCCGCGAGATCTTCTTCCTCGGCGACGAGTACTCCGCCGACGACATGCACGCGATGGGCGCGGTCAACAGGGTCGTCGCCCACGCCGACCTCGAGCGCGAGGCGCTGGAGTGGGGTCGCAAGATCAACGGCAAGTCCCCGACCGCGCAGCGGATGCTGAAGTACTCCTTCAACCTCATCGACGACGGCCTGGTCGGGCAGCAGCTCTTCGCCGGCGAGACCACGCGGCTGGCCTACATGACCGACGAGGCCGTCGAGGGTCGCGACCAGTTCCTGGAGAAGCGCGAGCCCGACTGGTCGCCCTTCCCCTGGTACTACTGAGCCCCGGGGCTGCTGACAGGACGTGGCGGCCGCGGCGGCGGCATGATGGGGCGGGTACGGCTCGCTCGGGTCAGAGCACCGGTCCGATCCCCGGAGGAGACCCCATGACGAAGTACGCCGCCCTCGCCGTCCTGCTGCTCGCGATCACCGGCTGCAGCGGGTCGGTCTCGACATCGTCCGAACCCAAGGCGGTGAGCCAGTCCGACCTGGAACAACAGGTGAGCGGGATGTACACCCCCAACGACCCGCAGGCCACGGTCGGCGCCAGCTGCTCCGGCGACCTCACCGCCAAGGTCGACGCCACCCAGGACTGCCACCTGACCGTGGGCAAGCAGTCGGCCGACGTGCGGGTGACGGTCACCTCGGTCGATGGCAGCGACACGAAGTTCGACGCCGTGCCGTTCATCCCCGGCACCAAGGTCGCCGACACGATCAAGAGCTCGCTGACCAGCCAGGGCTACAACGTGGACTCCGTGGACTGCCAGGGCGAGCTGATGGGCAAGGTCGGGGAGACCGCGACCTGCACGGTGGCTCCGGCCAAGGGTGGCGGCACGATCGAGGCCACGGTGACCAAGGTCGACGGCCTGCTGGTGAACTTCAACTACAAGGTGGTGCAGTGAGCGGAGGCGGCACGACCCGCTGGCAGCAGCTCGCCCGGCGCGGGGCGGGCGCGGACTACGCGAAGACCTACGCCGCGCGCTTCCGGGCGATGGCCGAGCGCGGCGAGGACATCCACGGTGAGGCTGCGCTCGTGACCGCGCTCGTCGACCCGCCGGCGCGGGTCCTGGACGCGGGCTGCGGCACCGGGCGGATCGGCCTACGCCTCCACGAGCTGGGGTACGCCGTGGTCGGCGTGGACGTGGACGACACCATGCTCCACGTGGCGCGGGCCGAGGCCCCCGAGGTCGACTGGCGCGAGGCCGACCTGGCGACGTTCGACCTGGGGCAGCGGTTCGACCTGGTGCTGCTGGCCGGCAACATCGTGCCGTTGCTCGAGCCCGGCACCCTGGCCCCCGTGGCAGCCCGGCTGGCCGCGCACGTCGCCCCCGGCGGCCGCGTGGTCTGCGGCTTCGGGCTCGACGCCGCCCACCTCCCTGCCGGCTGCCCGGTCACCCCGCTCGCGGACTTCGACGACGCGATGGCCGCGGCCGGGCTCGAGCAGGAGGCGCGTTTCTCGGGGTGGGACCGTGCGCCGTTCGACCCCGCGTCGGGCTACGTCGTCGCGGTGCACCGTCCGGCGAGCTGAGCGCGCATGGCGCAAGAAGGTGACACTTGTCAGACTTCCTACAGTCTTTAGGATTTCACCTAAAGACATCTGCCTGCTTACTGTAGGCATGTGGAAAGAGTCAGCGACCGGCAGATCCGTGCTTCCTTCGTGAACTGCACGCGCGGGGAGGTGTCGCGACTCCGCCTGCCCCAGGACCTCGAGACGCTTCGCTGGGACGAGCTCGACTTCCTCGGCTGGGTCGACCCGCGAGCGCCGCTGCAGTGCTACCTGGTGGTGCCGATGGCTGCCGACGAGCTGGTCGGTGTCCAGCTGCGGCGCAACGCCGGCGGGGACGGGCCGACCCGGGCGCGGATGTGCTCGCTGTGCCTGACGACCCATCCCGGAACGGGCGTCTCGCTGATGGTGGCTCCGCGCGCCGGGAGGTCTGGTCGAGACGGCAACTCGGTCGGCGTGGACGTCTGCGCCGAGCTCGATTGCTCGTCGTACGTGCGCGGCGTGATTCCGCCGCCCGCGCTCTCACGAGTGCACGAGACCCTCACCGTCGAGCAGCGCATCGCCCGGCTGCAGCGGAACGTCCAGGCCTTCGTGAGGCGACTGTGAGGATGAGTCAGGAAGAACACGGCAGAGAGGGACTCGGGTGGCACGCGCAGGGCTGAACTCGGAGCGCGTCGTGCTGGCGGGGGCCGAGCTCGCGGACGAGGTCGGCTTCGACCAGGTCACGATCTCCGCCTTGGCCCGGCACTTCGACGTGAAGGTCGCCAGCCTGTACTCCCACGTGCAGAGCTCGCACGACCTCAGCACCCGGATCGCACTCCTGGCTCTCGACGAGCTCGCCGATCTCGGCGCCGCCGCCCTCGCCGGGCGCTCCGGGAAGGATGCGCTGTCCGCGCTGGGCAACGTCTACCGCGACTACGCCCGCCAGCACCCGGGCCGGTACGCCGCCGCGCAGCTGCGGCTGGATCCGGAGACCGCGGCCGCGAGTGCCGGAGTGCGGCACGCGCAGATGACGCGCGCGATCCTGCGCGGCTACGACCTGACCGAGCCCGAACAGACCCATGCGGTCCGGCTGGTGGGCAGCGTCTTCCGCGGCTACGTCGACCTGGAGATGGGCGGCGGGTTCGACCACAGCGCGCCCGACAGTCAGGAGTCGTGGCTCCGCGTCCTGGAGGCGCTCGACGCCCTGCTGCGCAACTGGCCGGTGACCTGACCCCCGTGCCTAGACTGGCCGGAGTCGTGACTGAAGGAGCACCCGCCATGTCCTCAGACAGCAAGGCAGCGGCGCCCGACCTGCCCGATCACATCGACGGGGCCGTCCTGAAGATCGCGGGCGTCGTCGTGATCGGCGCCATCATGTCCATCCTGGACATCACGGTCGTCAACGTCGCCCTGCCGACGTTCCAGACCGCGTTCGGCTCGGCCGCGCACCCGATCGCCTACTCCACGGTCGCCTGGTCGGTCACCGCCTACACCCTCGCGCTGGCCACCGTGATCCCCATGACCGGCTGGGCCGCCGACCGGTTCGGCACCAAGCGCCTGTACATGACGGCCATCGCGCTCTTCGTCTGCGGCTCGGTGCTCTGCGCGTCCGCCTGGAGCATCGGCGCCCTGATCGGCTTCCGGGTCCTGCAGGGCCTCGGCGGCGGCATGCTGATGCCGCTGGGCATGACGATCATGACGCGGGCGGCGGGTCCGCACCGGATCGGGCGGCTGATGGCCATCCTGGGTGTCCCGATGCTGCTCGGCCCGATCCTGGGCCCCATCATCGGCGGCTGGCTGATCCAGGTCGCCAGCTGGCACTGGATCTTCCTGATCAACGCGCCGATCGGCCTGGTCGCGATCGTCTACGCCTGGCGGGTGCTGCCCAGGGACACCCCGGAGCCTTCGGAGTCCTTCGACTTCCTCGGCATGGCGCTGATGTCGCCGGGGTTGGCGCTGTTCCTCTTCGGCGTCTCCTCCATCCCCGCCGAGGGCACCGCCACCGCTCCGCGGGTCTGGGTCTCGATGCTGATCGGTGCCGCGCTGATGGTGACCTTCGTCTTCCACTCCTTCCGCCCGGAGCACCCGCTGCTCGACCTCCGGCTGTTCAAGAACCGCAACCTCGCGGTCTCGGTCATCACCATGTTCCTGTTCGCCGCGGCGTTCTTCGGCGGCCTGCTGCTGGTGCCGACGTACTTCCAGGAGGTCCGCGGCGAGTCGACGCTGCAGGCCGGTCTGCTCGTGGCGCCCCAGGGCATCGGCGCGATGATCACGATGCCGATCGCGGGCTCGCAGGTGGACAAGCGCCCGATCGGCCAGATCGTGCCGTTCGGGCTGGTGTTCATCCTGATCGGCATGCTCGGCCTGACCCAGCTGACCGCCACCACGCCGTACCCCGTCATCATCGCCGAGCTGTTCGTGATGGGCCTGGGGATGGGCGCGACGATGATGCCGCTCTTCACCTCGGCGCTGAAGACGCTCAAGGCCCACGAGGTCGCCCGCGGCTCGACGCTGCTCAACATCACCCAGCAGATCGCCAGCTCCTGCGGCGTCGCGATCATGTCCGTGCTGCTCACCAACCACCTCCAGGCCTCCAAGCTCGCCGGGCCGGCGATGGCCTCGCTGCACGACCCGGCGCTGGCCTCGAAGCTGTCGCCGGCCGTCATCGCGAAGGGGCTCGAGGACGCCGCCCAGGCGTTCGCCGACACCTACTGGGTGGCCTGGGCGATGGTGCTGCTCACCGTCATCCCGGCGATGTTCCTGCCCCGCAAGCAGGAGGCCAGCCACCTCCTCGACGACGAGGGCACGCCTCCCGTGGTCGTGCACTGAACGCCCGGGGTGCAGGCGCGCTCGCAGGTAGGGTCGCCGCGTGAGCGATGACTGGCGGACCGTGACGATCGAGCGGCTGCGTTCCCTGATCATGAAGGCCGAGCCCGACATGGTCGAGGAAGCCAAGTGGCGCAAGGCGTCCAACCCTGACGGCGTCCCGACGTTCTCCTGTGCCGGGCTCGTGTGCACGGTCGAGACCTACAAGGACAAGGTGAAGCTGACGTTCGCCAGGGGTGCGTCGCTGGACGACCCGGCCGGGCTGTTCAACGCCAGCCTCGACGCCGGGACCCGCCGTGCCATCGATGTCCACGAGGGCGAGGCGCTGGACGAGAACGACTTCGTCGCGCTGGTCCGGGAGGCAGTGGCCGTCAACCGGTCCTGATCGGGTGGCACCTCCGGGCGGGACGTAAGCCTCTCGGCACCCCGGGCGACGCAGGTGACCCTTGAGGCACAGGGAACCAGACGCCGGGAGGCCCGTCATGACCACACCGAGCACGCCGCCACCTGCACCGACCGCCTATCCGGCGCGTCTCCAGGTCGACTACCCGACCCAGCTCAACCGCGTGACGACCGCGTTCCGGGTGCTGCTGGTCATCCCCATCGCGATCGTCTACGGGGTGCTGACGGCCGGCGAGACCCAGACGGTCTACGACCAGAGCGGCCAGACGGTGAGCACCTCGAGCGGCGGGATCGCGGCAGGGCTGTTCGTGGCGACGTTGCTGATGATCCTGTTCCGGCAGCGCTACCCGCGCTGGTGGTTCGACTTCGCGCTCGAGCTCGCGCGGTTCGGCACCCGCATCGGGGCCTACCTCGCGCTGCTCACCGACGAGTACCCCTCGACGGTCGAGGCGCAGCGGGTCCGTCTCGAGCTCGACTACCCCGATGCCGAGCGCGACCTGAACCGCTGGCTGCCGCTGGTGAAGTGGCTGCTCGCCATCCCGCACTACATCGTGTTGTTCTTCCTGACGGTGGGCGCCTTCTTCGCGGTCATCATCGCGTGGTTCGCGATCCTCTTCACCGGGCGCTACCCGCAGGGGCTGTTCGACTACGTGGTCGGCGTCGGTCGCTGGTGGCTGCGGGTGGAGGCGTACGCGTTCCTCCTCGTCACCGACCGCTACCCGCCCTTCGCGCTCAGCTGAGGGCCGAGACCGGGTCGCCCACGCGCACGGCGCCGGGGACGACGACGTCGGACCAGACACCGAAGAGACCGCCGTGGTGGCGGGCGAGGGTGCGGAAGATCTCGACGTCGGCCTCGAGCCCCGGCTGCGGGCGGGTCACCATCGTGCAGCGGACGCACGGCTGCGTGGGCCTCAGCGTGATCCCACCGACGCGCAGCGGCCCGCCGACCCAGTGGTCCTCGACCCAGTCCTCGCCCTCGACGTCGACCAGGAGGTTGGGCCGGAAGCGGCGCGGGTCCCACTCGCCGTCGGCGTGGAGCGCCGCGCCCCGGCGCAGCGAGGCGGTGGTCAGCACCAGGACGGGCGCGGCGTCGACGTAGCGGTCCACCGGCATCGTCCACTCGATCGCCCGGCTGGTGTCGTCGGTCGCGTCGGCGAAGAACTCCGCCCGACCGGCGTCGCTGCCCACCGAGGCCACCAGCGAGACCGGGCTGCCCAGCCAGTCCGAGAGCAGCTCGTCGGTGCCGCTGCCGGGCCCGACGGCGGTCCGGCCGTCGGGCAGCGCGATGACCGGGACGTCGCCGTCGTACGACGCGGCGGCGGTGAGCAGCTCCGGGCGGCGGCGCGCAGTCAGGATCCGCCCCGTACGCCGGTCCCGGATCCCCCAGCGCCGGTCGCCGAGAAGGCCGTCAGCCTCGACGGCGATCGCGCCGAGCGGCTCGCCCTGGAGCGACTTGACGGGGTAGCGCCACAGCCCGACCAGCTCCATGACCCACCTGCGCACCGGGAGGAAGAGAAAAGGAAGGGAGTCCGGCTCCCTTCCACTCCCAACGTATAGCGCACCGGGGGGCTTGCGGCAAGACCCCCGGCAGGGCGCAGAATCACCGCCCCTGGCCGCCTTCTGCGAACTGGAGCCGATGACGTGGAACCCCTGACGACCAGCGCGTTCGACCTGCCCCGAGAGCTCGCGGGCAAGGCCGACCCGGCGCTGATCGCCCGCGACGAACAGCACTTCGCCGACATCGCGCGGACCCTCGAGCAGTCGATCGCCGACCTGTCGGACCGGGTCGACGCCACGCGCCTGGAGGCCGGCGGGACCGGCCAGGAGGCGATGGACCGCGACCTCGAGGTCCACCGCCTCAGCGCGCGGCTGCGGACCCTGCGACGTTTCGGGCTGGACCTCTGCCTCGGGCACATGGTCGGCGCCGACGACGCGGAGCCCGTGTACGTCGGGCGTCTCGGCCTCACCGACAGCACAGGTCGCCGGCTCCTGCTGGACTGGCGCTCACCTGCCGCCGAGCCGTTCTTCGGGGCGACCCACGCCGACCCGATGGGCCTGACCAGCCGTCGCCGCTACCGGTGGACCCTCGGCCGGATCAGCGACTACTGGGACGAGGTGTTCACGGCGGAGGGGCTCGACGGGCACGCCGCTGCCCTCGACGACCAGTCCGCGTTCATCGCCAGCCTGGGCGGCAGCCGGTCGCCTCGGATGCGCGACGTGCTCGGCACCATCCAGGCCGACCAGGACGCGATCATCCGCGCCGGGTCACGCGGCGCGCTCGTCGTCGACGGCGGTCCGGGCACCGGCAAGACCGTGGTCGCCCTGCACCGCACCGCCTACCTGCTCTACTCCGACCCGCGCCTGGGTCACCGCCGGGGCGGCGTGCTGTTCGTGGGGCCGCACCAGCCCTACCTGGCGTACGTCGCCGACGTGCTCCGAGCCTGGGGGAGGAGGGCGTGCAGACCTGCACGCTGCGCGACCTCGTGCCGGAGGGGGCGAACGCCGTGCCGAGGCCGACCCCGAGGTGGCCCTCCTGAAGGCGTCCGCGGCCATGGTCGCGGCGATCGAGCCGGCCGTCGCGCTCTACGAGGAGCCACCCACCGAGGGGATGGAGGTGGAGACCCACTGGGCCGACGTCTGGCTCAGCGCCGACGAGTGGGCCGAGGCGTTCGCGTCGCCGGACCCCGGCACCCCGCACAACGAGGCGCGCGACCAGGTCTGGGAGGCACTGGTCGAGATCCTGACCGACAAGCACGACGACCAGGACATCACGCCCGAGCAGGTCGCCCGGTCGCTGCGGCAGAACGCCGAGCTCGTCGACGCGTCAGCCGCGCGTGGCCGCTGCTCGACCACACTGACATCGTCGGAGACCTGTGGTCGGTGCCGGCGTACCTCCGCAGGTGCGCGCCCTGGCTCGACGCCGACGAGGTGCGCCTGCTGCAGCGTCGGGACCCCCAGACCTGGACGGCCTCCGACCTGCCGCTCCTGGACGCGGCGCGGC
Organism: Nocardioides ungokensis; assembly: GCF_013466985.1. Classification (GTDB taxonomy): domain Bacteria; phylum Actinomycetota; class Actinomycetes; order Propionibacteriales; family Nocardioidaceae; genus Nocardioides; species Nocardioides ungokensis. The sequence goes on from NZ_CP059164.1 coordinate 245,984, forward strand.
AGCGGCTCGGCGACCCGGAGGCGTCGCGGCGCAGGCGCCGCCAGCAGGCCGCCATGGCCGCCGAGCGCGAGCAGATGGACCAGGTCGTCGAGACCTGATCGCATCGGACGACTCGGTCATGCAGGTGATGTCGATGCTGCGCGGCCGGGACCTCCAGCACGCCTGGCCGACGAGACCGCCCTGCCGGGCGCCGGCAGGAGCGCCGACCTGCTGGCCGGGCCGTTCGCGCACGTCGTCGTGGACGAGGCCCAGGAGCTGACCGACGCGGAGTGGCAGATGCTGCTGCTGCGCTGTCCGTCGCGGAGCCTGACCATCGTCGGCGACCGCGCCCAGGCCCGTCACGGCTTCACGGACTCGTGGCACGAACGCCTCGCGCGGATCGGCCTCGACCGCACCGACCTGGCCTCGCTGAGCATCAACTACCGGACGCCCGAGGAGGTCATGGTCGAGGCCGAGCCGGTCATCGGGCCGCCCTCCCCGACGCCAACGTGCCGACCTCGATCCGCAGCAGCGGCGTACCCGTCGTGCACGGACCCGTGTCGGACCTGACCCCGATCCTCGACGCCTGGCTCGCCGAGCACGCCGAGGGATCGCCTGCGTCATCGGCGTCGGCGAGCTCGACGGCAACCTGCTCCCGGCGTCGCCACGGGTGCGGTCACTCACCCCGAGCTGTCCCAAGGCCTCGAGTTCGACCTGGTCGTCCTCATCGACCCGGAGAGCTTCGGCGGGCATCGAAGGGGCCGTCGACCGCTACGTCGCGATGACCCGGGCGACGCAGCGGCTGGTCATCCTCACCAGCGCGTGAACGATCTCCGGGCGGGACCAGCCCTATGCTCCAAGGGTGAGTCAAGGCCGCGGGGACCGAGTCATGGCGCGTGCGCTGGACGCCGCGGAGGCGGCCTCGCCGGTCGAGGCCGTGGAGTCCGTCACCCGCGAGCTGGGCCTGGCCCTGAATGCCCCCGGGTGTCGTTCCTGATCGCAGATCTGTCGGGTCGGGCACTGGTCCGTCTCGCCCACATCGAACTCGACACCCCCGAGCGGCCGCCGGCAGCCCGCTCGGCGCCCATGAGCGGCGGGCCCTCGAGGAGTCCGCGACCGTGGTTCCCTTCGACGGTGGGCCGATCGAGGAGGCGGTGCGTTCCCAGGAGGTGCGGGTGTTTCCGCCCGAACCCCGGCGTACGGCGGCCGACGGTCCCGAGCTGTGGCGGGTGCTGGCGCCGGTGACCCAGCGTGGCGAGGTCATCGGACTCCTGGAGTTCGTCCTCCCCGACGAGCCCCACCAAGACTCGGTGGGCCGAGATCGCCCGGCTCGCGCACCTGCTGGCGTTCGTGGTGATCGCCAACCGCCGGCACACCGACCTGTACGAGTGGGGGCGCCAGCGCACGCGGCCGCTGAGCCTGTCCGCAGAGATCCGCACCGGCTGCTCCCCGGGCCCCAGACCTGCGAGGCCGGCGCCTTCACGCTCGCCGGCTGGCTGGAGCCCGCCGCCGGCATCGCCGGAGACACGTTCGACTACAGCCTGGCGCGTGACGAGCTCCATCTGTCCCTGACCGACGCCATGGGTCACGGGGTGGCCGCCGCCCTCGCCGCCACCCTGTGCGTGGGCAGCCTGCGCAACGCGCGCGCCGAGGGCGCCTCACTGCTCGAGCAGGTCCACACGACGAACCAGTCGCTGCTCGAGCACGCCGCCGCCAGCGCGCTCGAGGACTTCGTCACGGGCCTGATCGGTCGGGTCGACCTGCGCACCGGATCGATGGAGCTCGTCAACGCGGCGCACGTGGCGCCGTACCTCGCGCGCGGGGACGACGTCAGCACCCTCGACCTCCCCGTGGACCTTCCGCTGGGTCTGTTCGCGGAGAGCACCTATCGGGCCAGCCGGATCACCCTGGAGCCTGGCGACCGGGTCGTGTTCGTGACCGACGGCATGCTCGAGCGCAACGCTGTCGACGTCGACCTCGCGGCGGAGATCCGCGCCACCAGGGCGCTGCACCCGCGCGAGGCCGTGCGGGTCCTGGCCGACCGCGTCCTGGACGCGACGGGCCACGCGCTCAGCGACGACGCCACCGTGCTGTGCGTGGACTGGCACGGCGGGCACGGACGGGACCGAGGCAGTGTCCGCGGTGCCGAGCGAGGCCGGGTGAGTCGCCCCCTCACGTGAGTCGAAGGCGGCTCCACCATGCGGAGCCGCCTTCGACGGGTGACCGGGCCCGCGGGCCGGCCGGGAGGGGAGGGTCAGGCAGTCGGGGCCGACAGACGGTCCTCGTCGCGCGAGCCATGAGCGCGGTGACTGCCTTGGGCTGGAAGCCCTTGAAGGTCATCCAGAGGCCGACCGTGAGCTCCACGCCGCGATGGGCAGGGTCAGCACGAACGAGGCGGACGAGACCTGGTCGAAGAGGCCGAACAGGGTCCCGAGCATCGAGACCAGGAGCAGCGGGGCGCCGATCAGGCCGACGGTGGGGATGATGCGGGGGACCAGCCGCGAGCGGTAGAGCAGCGTCCCGAGCAGGACGGCGTTGATGGCCGGCACGAGGCCGGGTCCGAACAGGAACGTCCAGTTGCGGACGTCGACCAGGGCGTTGCCGGTGACGGTCAGCGAGGCGGTGTCACCGGCGGCTCCGGCGTAGTCCTGGCGGAGGGTGACGACCGCGAGCAGGCTGACCACGCCGATCATGATGACGGCTGCCTCGAACATCCGGGAGGTGACGAAGCCGAGGGCCATCGACTCGTTCTGCCGCTTCAGCACGGGGAAGAGCGCGACGGCCGAGCCCACGGCGGTCACCGCGTTCACCGAGTCGAGGAGGCAACCCCAGATCACGCGGGTGTCCTGACCGCCGCCGGTGATGTAGCCGGAGTCGTTCAGCACCGGCCCGATGAGGATCAGCGCCGGGATCGAGGACGCGAACGTGAGCAGGTAGAAGATGCCTGCGGCGCGGGCGTGGCTCCGCGTGGGGTCGGGGGCTGCGCCGGTGGTACGGCGGGTGGCGGGGGCTGGTGCGGTGATGGTCATGTCAGGCTCCTGTGCGCGAGGTGTCGGGGTTGCGGGGTCGGCGCGACTCGTCATCGTCTCGACCCGGGTGACCGAGACGAGGGGCAGACCGATGTCGCGAAGCTGGTGCAGCAGGCCGTGCAGGGCCGCCTGGTCGACGACCGGGCCGGTGAGCAGGGTGAAGCCGTCGCCGGTGGTCAGCGTCATGCCGTCGAAGCGGGCGGACCACCGGGGGTCGAGGCGCCCGTCGAGGCGGATCTCGTAGATGTCGGACCCGTCCGGGCGGCTGCTGGGTGTCGTGCTCATGACCCGCAACCTAGGAACCGATGTGGTGAGCCCACATCGCATCATGTGGTGAGCGACGTGGTGATCTTCGTCAGGAGTCAGCGGCGGGTGGTGCGCTGGAGCAGGTTGAGCTCGCCGGCCCGGGAGACCGCCGACCGGCGGCTGTTGACGCCGAGCTTGGCGTAGATGCTCCGGGTGTGCGTCCGCAGCGTGTTCAGCGAGACGACGAGCTCCTGGGCAATGGCGGGCCCGGGGAGGTCGGTGGCGAGCAGCCTGAGAACGTCGAGCTCCCGCTCGCTGAGCGGGTCGACGAGGGCCTGGGCCACCGGCCCGGACGGCTCGCTTCCGCGCCCGAGGGCGGCGAGCAGGCGACGCGGGTAGGTCCAGGACGGGTCCCGCTCGGCACACGCCGCGAGCAGGGTGGCGAGCGGTGCGCCCTCGCCGACGAAGACGCGCACATAGCCCTCCGGCTCGGCCAGCCTGAGGGCGCGCTCCAGCGGGACGAGCGCCCCCGGGAGGTCACGCGGACCGTGCTCGGCGAGGTGGACGAGTGCCTGGAGGGTCAGGATCTCGATGAGGGTGCCGGTCCGCCCGCCCTCCTCGGCGGCGACCCGGAGGCGCTCGAGGAGCCGGTGCGCCGTACGCAGGGCGCCCGGGTCCGAGCGCTGGTGGATCAGGATCCTGGCCAGCGTGACGTGCTCGTACTCGCGGACGTAGGAGAGCTCGTCGTCCGCGGCGAGGCCGCGCTCACGCGCCCACTCGAGCGCCTCCGCCAGCCGGCCCTGCGCCACGAGCACGCGCGCCCGCTGCGCCGGGACCGGCCGCACGTTCGGCGAGAAGTCGCCGACGTAGACCCGATCGGCCTCCTCGAGCAGGGCGACGGCACCGGCCAGGTCCCCCTGCGCCTCACGCAGGCGGGCACGGGCGACCCGCCACCGGTAGGGATGCTGAGGCAGCCCGTTGTGCTCGCCCAGCTCGTCCGCCCGCGTCAGGTGCGCGGCCGCCGCCTCCAGGTCGTTGCGCTCGAGGGCGACCTGGCTCAGCCCGACGACCATGTCCGCCGTGCCCCGCATCACGGTCGAGCCCTGGTGGGCGGCGGCGAGCGCGAGCGCGTCCTCGTAGGTGCGCAGGGCGTCCCCGAGTCGCCCCTGGGTCGTGCGGAGGTCGGCCAACGTGATCGAGCAGCCCAGCACGTCGGAGAAGTTCCCGGCACGGCGCAGGCCCTCGACGGCGGCCGAGTAGCCGCGGTGCGCCGCCTCCAGGTCTCCGCCTCCCCACGAGGCCAGCCCCGCCAGGGCGGACGCGGCCGCGATGGTGAGGTCGTCTCCCGGCGCGGCCCGGGCGACCGCGAGATCGGCGTGGACGACGGTGGCCGACGGGTCGCCGCGGACCAGCGCCAGCGCCGCGCGATAGGTCTCGATCGCCCCGGCCAGGCGCGGGAGCTCGGCCTCCTCGAGCACGACCATGTCATCCGGTGGCGCGGCCAGCAGCCGCTCGACGTCCTCCAGCCGCTCGTCGACCCCCTCGAACTGGCCGCTCGACATCAGGGCCCCGATGAAGCCCACCGCGAGGACGGGCCGGCGACGGACCACGTCGTACGGGATGTCGTCGATCCAGCCCCGGACCGTGGCCTCCTGACGGTCCCGCAGGAGGCCGATGGCGCTGCGCTCCACCAGGTCGGCCGCGTGCTCGACGTCGCCGGCCGCGAGCGCGTGCCGGACCGCGGGCACGGGTTCGCCCGCCGCGGCGTACCAGTGGGCGGCTCGCCGGTGCAGGTCGGGCAGCTCGTCGGGTCGCTCCTCGTGCAGGTGCGCGCGCAGGACGTCGGCGAAGAGGTGGTGGTAGCGGTACCAGTGGCGGCTGTCGTCGAGGGGGACGACGAAGAGGTTGGAGCGCTCCAGCATCTCGAGCACCGCCCTGCCGTCGCCGCCACCGGTGACGGCGTCGCAGAGCGAGCCGCTGAGCCGGTCCAGGATCGAGGTCTGGAGCAGGAAGGCGCGGACGGGGTCGGGCTGGCGGCTCAGAACCTCCTCGACGAGGTAGTCGACGACGTAGCGGTCGTCACCGGCGAAGCCGGCGATGAAGCCGGCAGCATCCGCCCGGCCCTGGAGTGACAGCGCCGCCAGCTGCAGGGCGGCGATCCAGCCCTCCGTACGGCCCTCCAGGGCAGCGATGTCGGCGTCCTCGAGCTCGAGCCCGACGACCTCGTTGAGGTACGCCGCCACCTCGTCGAGCGTGAAGCGGAGGTCGGCGGCGCGGATCTCGACCAGCTCGCCGCGCGCTCGCAGCCGGGCCAGCGGCAGGGCGGGATCGGCGCGGGTGCTGATCACCAGGTGCACGTCTCGGGGGAGGTGCTCGAGGAGGTACGCCACGTCGTCCGCGATCGCCGGCCCGTCGGCGAGGTGGTAGTCGTCGAGGACCAGGTCGAGGCCCTCCGGCAGGGCGCTGAGCTCGTTGAGGAGCGTGACGAGGACGGTCCGGACCGGTGGGTTCGCACCCTGGAGGAGCGGCAGCGCACCCTCCCCGACGCCGGGAACGGCGGTGTCCAGGGCGGTCACCACGTAGCTCCAGAACGAGTCGGGCCGCTGCTCGGTCTCCTCGAGCGAGACCCAGGCCACCGGGCGCCCCGCGGCCACCCGGGCGTCGACCCACGCGGCCAGCAGCGTCGTCTTGCCGAACCCCGGCGGTGCGGAGACGAGCGTCAGGCGTGGCTGCGCTTTCCCGCCCAGCCGGTCGCCCAGCCGGTTGCCCAGCCGGGAGCGCGGCACGAGGCCCCGTCGCACCTGGGGGATGTAGAGCTTGGTCCGGACCAGGGGGCTCGGCATGGTCGCTCCCCTCCCTCGCCTCCGCACCCGATGGTCACGACGTTAGAGCACGAGCCGGAGGTCGACCCTCACAACGGCGTTCGCGGCGGCGCCCGGCATCTACAGTCGGCAGGGTGACGGAGCTCCCTGTCCTGGAACCCGAAGAGCAGCGCATCCTCGGCAGCCTGCTGGAGAAGCAGTCCACGGTGCCGGCGTCGTACCCCCTCAGCGCCAACGCGCTGCGGTCCGCCTGCAACCAGAGCAGCAGCCGGGAGCCCGTCGTCGACTACGACGAGCAGACCGTGGTGCAGACCGCGCGGGCGCTGAAGGAGCGGGGGCTGCTGCGGATCGTGTGGTCGGACACGGGGCGGCGGACGCTGAAGTACCACCAGACCCTCGACGAGCACCTCGGGCTCGAGCCGGACGAGCGGGCAGTCCTGACCGTGCTGCTGCTCCGGGGCGCGCAGACGCCCGGCGAGCTGCGCACCCGCACGGAACGGCTGCACACCTTCGCCGACCGGGGCGAGGTCGAGGGGTGCCTGCGCCGGATGGCCGGCCGGCCCCAACCCCTGGTGCGGGAGCTCGAGCGGCGACCGGGGCAGCACGACCGGCGATGGGTCCACCTCCTCGGACCGGTCCCGCAGGAGGCCACGCCCGCGGCGGCTGCTGCCGTCGACCGGGACTCGGTGATCGCGGGTGGTGCGGAGGCGCGGGACGCGCGGGTGCGGTCGTCGTACGACGCCGTGGCCGGCGCCTATGCCGAGCACCTGGTCGACGAGCTGGGCGGGCTCGCGTTCGAGACCTGGCTGCTGGACCGGGTGGTGGCCCACGCGGACGGGGGACCGGTGGTGGAGGTCGGATCCGGGCCGGGCCACGTCACGGCGTACCTCGCCGACGGCGGCGCGGAGGCGACGGGGATCGACCTCTCGCCCGCGATGGTCGACGAGGCGCGTCGCCGCTTCCCGGGCCGGAGCTTCGAGGTCGGCGACCTGCGGCGGCTCAGCCGTCCGGTCGCGAGCGCGGGGTGGGCGGCCGTGCTGGGGTGGTACTCCCTCAACCACCTGGCCGCCTCCGAGCTGCCCGAGGCGATCGCGGCCCTGGCCCGCCCGCTCGCGCCCGGGGGATGGCTGGTCCTCGGGCTGCACGCCGGCTCGGAGGTCCGCCACCTCGACGAGTGGTTCGACCAGGAGGTCGACCTCGACTTCGTGCTGCACGAGCCGGCCGCCGTGGTCGGGGTCGTGGAGGCCGCCGGCCTCGTCGACGTGGAGTGGTACCTGCGCGGGCCGGTGACCGCCCGGGGCGAGACGACCCAGCGCCTGTACGTCATCGGTCGCCTGCCGGCGTGAGTCCGCCCGCGGTCGAGCACGTGATCACCTCGCCGCTGTCCCTGGCGCGGGTCCTGTGGTGGTACGGCGAGGACGACCTGTGGGCGTCGGCGCTCGCCCTGCCGCCGGCCGTGGTGGCCGACCTCGCCCCGCGGTTCGCCCAGCTCCGTGCCGAGCCCGAGGCGATGGAGGTCATGTGGCCCGGAGCGCCCCTGGCGGATGCGCACCTCGTGCTGGGCGCGATCGAGCACCTCGAGGGGCGCCCGCGGCCCGCGGCACGGCGACACCGGCGCGGCGGCCCGCTGCCCGACGTGCTCGACCTCAGCGAGGACGAGCGCTGGCGCGATCCCGCGCTCGCCGAGGTCCTCCGGCTCGTCCAGGAGCGCACCGACTCACCGACGGACGGGCCGAAGCCCTGGCAGCTCCCGAGGCTCCGCGGTCGTTACGCGCCCGGGTGAACCGTCGGACTAGGCCTCGACGAGGATCACCAGGGTCTCGGGCAGCACGCCGTCGTACTCCATCGCCGCGGCCGCCTCGTCGGACTCCATGGCCGCCTGGAAGGCGTCCATGTCGGCGACGTCCATGAGCACCGCGACATGGGTCGGATTTTGGGGGTCGACGAACGTGCGGATGTTGGTGACACCGTGCGGCCCGAAGAACTCCTCGCGCTTCGGCGACGCCAGCCAGTGATCCTTGTCCTTCACGTCGTGGTGACCGAGCAACGTAGGCATGGGGCCCTCCTCAGAGCCGGGCGCTCTTCTCGCGCCACCCTTGCCACGCTTGCACCGGGCACCATCGGGACGCCATAGCCCGTTGTGGGGAGCCGCGGCGTCCAGGTCGCAGCCCGCCACCGACGCCGGTCAGTCCTCGATCTGCGCCTTGCCGTGCCGTTGCAGCGCGGCGAGTCCGTCCCGCATGGCCCGCTGCTTCTCCGGCGAGTGACCGACCCAGTCGACGAGCTCGCCCACGACAAGCAGTGGCTCGCGGCTGCGGAAGGACTGCGTCGGATTGCCGGGGAACCTCTTGTCGGTGACATTCGGGTCGTCCTCGAAGTCGCCCGTCGGCTCCACGAGGTAGATGCGCCCGCGGCCCTCACCCGCAGCGAGCTCGGCCCCCCAGACCGCGGCGTCGAGGGTCGCGGTGAAGTAGACGTAGTTCATCACCCGCCCCGCCTCGAAGTTCGACTCGCGGCCGGGCACCAGCAGCTCGCCCACGGCGAGGTCCGCCTTCGTGCCGTGCAGGTACATGCCTGCCTCGTAGACCTCGAAGGGCACCGGCTCGCTCGCGCTCATGCGGCGACCCTAGTTGTCGCGGCGGCATGGACCCTCTGGGCGGATTCATCGCCTACGTTCAGGAAGCGTCCAGACTTGCTGGCTAGCCTCGGAGGCGACGTCGCGCGGCAGGCTCGTCCGAGGGTGTGAGGCCATGCGAGCACTTGGTGGATCAGTGGGCCCGAGAGGTGCCACGGTGCTCCTCGCTGCCGCGGTCGCGGGAGGCCTGCTGGCCGTGCATGGCTGGTCCACCCGTCAGTCGGGTCTCCCTCCCGGGGCGCTCGGCGGTGCCGGCGCCAGCAGCGCGACCTCGGCACCCTCGCCGTCGCCATCGGCCGGCGGCCAGGCGGGCAGCACGTCGGGGCCCGGCCCGTTGCTGTCCTCACAGGGCTTCGCCTCGTACTCCTACCTGGTCTGGCCCGGCACCCCGAGCGCCGCAGCGAAGAGTGCGATGACCGGGTTGTCGATCTCGGTCCACCGAACGGGCTCGGGCATCTCGGTCAGTGCCGGGGTGAGCGGCCAGCCGGGGGCCGCACATGCCTACCCCGGGGGTGCTCGGGTGTACGTCGTCGAGGCCTCGATGGGAGACGAGGCGGGCAGCTCTGACTACAACCTCGGAGACGACGGTGTGGTCGTCACCGACGCCCAGGGGAGGATCCTGCAGTGACGCCGCACCAGGGTGCACCCTCCGCACGCGCCACCACCCGGCCGCAGCGGCCCGCGTCGCAACCGGGCCCGGGTGAGTGGGCCGGGCAGCTGGCTGCGGAGTGGGCACCGACGGTGGGACGCGTCCTCCTCGGGCTGGTGCTGGCGTGGTTCGGCTATCACGAGCTGGTCCAGCCGTCCGTGTGGACCGGCTACGTCCCGGTGGTGTCTGGGCAGACGCTGCTCGTGCTGCTCGTCCTGGCACACGGCTGGTTGCTGCTCGTGCTGGCCGTCGCCCTGGTGGCAGGAATCGCGGTGCGGGCGGTCGCCGCGGTTGCGGTGCTCCTGCTGCTCCAGATCGTGGCCTCGCTGACGATGTCGAACGGCCTGTCGGACCTGGTCCTGCGCGACGTGGGCGTCCTCGGTCTCGCCGTCTGCCTGACAGCGACCACCCGGCAGCGGCTGGTGCTCCGCGGGTAGGCCGCTCCAGACGTGTCCGTGCCACCGGCGGTCGCGTCGTTCGACGGGGATGGCCGGGAGCGTCGAAGGTAGGCTCGTCGTGTGCGTCGTCCGGCCTCGAGCCCGACCTCAGCCCGAGCGTCGGCCTCGTGACTGAAGGAGGAGACAGCTCATGAAGACACCTCCGATCGTCTCCACGGCGGAGTGGCAAGAGGCCTGGGAGCGCATGCTGGTCAAGGAGAAGGAGCTCACCCGGGCGCGCGACGCCCTGGCCGCCGAACGCCGGCGGATGCCGTGGACGGTCGTGGAGAAGCAGTACCGCTTCGACGGGCCGCACGGGCCGGCGAGCCTCGTGGACCTGTTCGAGGGACGACGCCAGCTGATCGTCTACCGCGCCTTCTTCGCGCCGGACATCACCACCTTCGCCGAGGGTGGCTCCTACCCGGACCGGGCCTGCGTCGGCTGCTCGTTGGTGGCCGACCAGGTGGCCCACCCGGCCCACCTGAACGCCCGCGACACCAGTCTGGCGTTCGTGTCGCGGGCCCCGCAGGCGGACATCGAGCACCTGAAGGCGCGCAACGGCTGGGAGCTGATCCCGTGGTACACGCTCACCGATGACTTCGACGCCGACTTCGGGGTGGACGACTGGCACGGCACCAACGCGTTCATCCGTGAGGGCGACCGGGTGTTCCGGACCTACTTCCTCAACAACCGGGGCGACGAGGCGATGGGGAGCACCTGGACCTACCTCGACATCACCGCGCTCGGTCGTCAGGAAGTGGGGGAGGACTCACCCGAGGGCTACCCCCAGACCCCGCCCTACCAGTGGTGGAACTACCACGACGCCTACGGGCAGGACGCCTGACGGGCACGCCGGTGGTCACCGCTCAGAGGTCGGTGGCGCGCGGGTGGCGAGGCTCGTAGAGGCCGATGTCGCCACCGCCGGGCAACCGGAACCGGGTGAGCCGTCCCCAGCGCTCCTCGGTGAGGTCCTCGGTGAACTCCACGCCCCTGGCGCGCAGCTCCTGCATCGTGGCCTCCACGTCGTCGCACATGAAGAAGAGCTCGTGCCCGGCGGGACCCTCCGAGGGGTGCATCGCCACCTCCGCCGGGGGCAGCTTGAAGATCAGCCACCCGCCGCCGGCGTCCACGTTCGGTTGTCCCAGGACGTCGGCGAAGAAGGTCCGGTCCGCTTCCGGGTCACGACTGAACAGCACGACATGGCTTCCGTTGATCACGCGCCGACGGTACGCCGCGAGGCCGGGTGAGGTCGCGAGCGAGGAGCTTGGGGGTCGACTGTTCACGATGCGGGGGGCCACCGGCGGGGCCTGGCGCGACTGCCATGCTCACGCCATGACCGACCTCTCCGTGGCCCCTCCTGACCAGACGATCGCCCGCGAGGCCGCCGAGCGGCTCGCCGGACTCGCCGTACCTGCCGGGGCCCTGGGGCGGCTGGGGGAGCTCGGCGTCTGGGTGGCGTCGACGCAGGGGACCGTGCCGCCGCAGCCGCTGGACAACGTGCGCCTGGTGATCTTCGCCGGCGACCACGGCGTCGCCGGGCACGGCGTCTCGGCGTACCCGGCCGCGATCACTCCGGCGATGGTGCGCACCTTCGCGGCCGGCAAGGCGGGCGTCTCGGCGCTCGCGGCGGCGCACGACGTGCACGTGCGCGTGCTGGATCTCGGCGTGGACGACGACCTGTCCGACCTCCCGGCCGAGGTCCGCGCCTGGAAGGTACGCCGCTCCTCCGGAGCCATCCACCTCGAGGACGCGCTCACGCCGGAGGAGGCCCGGCGGGCGATCGAGGCCGGCCGCGCCGTCGCCCGCGAGGAGATCGCGGCTGGTGCCCAGCTCCTGCTCAGCGGTGACATGGGGATCGGCAACACCTCGCCGGGCGCCGCGCTCGTCGCCGCGGCCCTGGGCCTGCCGGCCAGCGAGGTCACCGGTCGCGGCACCGGCGTCGACGAGGAGACGCTCGCGCACAAGCAGCAGATCGTGCAGGAGGCGCTCGACCGCGCCGGGAGACGTACCGAGGACCCTGTCGACTGCCTCACCGCGCTGGGCAGCGCCGACCTCGCGGCGACGACCGGCTATCTCGCCGAGGCCGCCGCGAACGGGGTCCCGGTCCTGCTCGACGGCCTGCTCTCGGTGGCCTGTGCCCTGACCGCCGACCGGATGGCGCCCGGGGCGGCCGCCTGGTTCGTGGCCGGGCACCGCTCGACCGAGCCGGCCCAGTCCCTGGCCCTGGAGAAGCTCGGCCTCGAGCCCCTGCTGGATCTCGGGCTGCGGCTCGGCGAGGGCTCCGGCGCGGTGGCGGCCGTGCCGCTGATGCGCTCCGCGGTGGCCCTGCTGCGCGACGTCGCGATGCTGCGCGACCTGATGCCGTGACCGCTGCGCTGCGGGTGGCCGTCGGGACCCTCACGGCGATCCCGGTCGGCGGCGCCCGGGTCACCCCGGCGGTGGCCACCGGCGCGATGCTGCTCGGTCCCGTCGCCGCCCTCCCGCTCGGCGCACTCGTGGCCCTGGTGTGCTGGGCGGGTGCGTCGCTCGACCTGCCGGCTCCGCCGGTCGCGTTCACGGCGGTCGGGCTGCTCGCCGCCGGCAGCCGCGCGCTCCACCTGGACGGGCTGTCGGACGTCGCCGACGGCCTCACCGCCAGCTATGACCGGGAGCGCTCGCTGGCGGTGATGAAGAGCGGCACGGCCGGGCCGGCCGGCGTGGTCGCCCTGGTGCTCGTGCTGGGGACCCAGGCCACCGCCCTCGCGGCGTACGTCGCCCATGGCGCGCTGCTGGCCGGCGCGCTGGTGTGCGCGTCGCGCGCGGCGCTGTGGATCACCTGCGCCCGTGGCGTGCCGGCGGCCAGGCCCGACGGTCTCGGCGCTGCCTTCACCTCCCGGGTGCCCGTGGTCGCCGCGGTGCTGGGGTGGGTCGTCGTCGCCGGTCTCGCGGCGCTGGTGGACCCGTGGCGGGGACCGATCACCGTCGTGGCCGCCGCGCTGGTCGTCGTCGCGCTGGTGCGTCGGGCCACGCGTCGTTTCGGCGGCGTCACCGGCGACGTGTTCGGGGCCGCGATCGAGCTGGCGCTGGCCGTGCTCCTGCTGGGCCTCGCCGGAGCCCGGTAGATCCGGCTCAGGCCAGCTCCAGCACCCGCCCGGCCACGACCAGGTGGACCCGGTCGACCACGGCGCCCACCTGTTGGTTGACGGTGCCCAGCAGGTCGCGGAACACCCGACCCGAGCGGTGCTCGGGCACGACGCCGAGCCCGACTTCGTTGGTGACGAGCACGACCGAGGCCGCCGCCGCGGTGACGGCACCGAGCAGGGGGTCGAGGCGGTCGACCACGTGACGGGTCATCTCGTCCACGCCGGCCTCCCACAGCGACGCCTCGTCGAGGACCGACGTGAGCCAGGTGCCCAGGCAGTCGACGAGGACCGCGCCGGGCGCGCCTGACAGTGCCGCGGCGAGGTCGCTCGTCTCGACGGTCTCCCAGTGCCCGGGGCGCCGGGCCCGGTGCCGCTCGATGCGGTCGAGCCAGTCGGCGTCGTCGTACGCCGGACCCGCGGCGACGTACCGCACCACCGGCTCGTCGGCCAGGAGCCGTTCGGCATGGACCGACTTGCCCGACCGGACTCCGCCGGTGACCAGGAGGCGCATGAGACCACGCTAGTGGGTCGGCGGACGGCGGCTATGCTGCTGCCGCCTCCGCTCCGCGGGGGTGTCATGGAGTGCCAGTGAAGTCCGGTGTGAAACCGGCGCTGTCCCGCAACTGTGAGTCCGGTCCCGGTCCGGACGAGCCAGGCCCTGGTCCATGGCCACGAACGAGTCCCTCGGACGAAGGGCCGTGCGTGCGCGCCGCCGTCCGGTGGCCCAGCACCCACGACTTCGTCCTCCGGAGCCGGAGGATGACTGTGACCACACCGATGCCCAAGACCCGCCTGGCGCGGGCGACCGCCGCGGCCGCCTGCGCGCTCGCGGTCCTGCTCACCGCTGCCTGCGGCAGCGACGCGACGGCCGACGGCGCGACCGACCGACCCGGTGGCGCGCACCCCGGCGACGCCTCCGGGTTCCCGGTGACCGTCGCCTCGGGCCAGCTCGGCGCCACGACCGACCTGACCATCGAGCAGGAGCCGCAGCGGATCGTGTCGCTGTCCCCGAGCGCGACCGAGACGCTGTGGGCGGTCGGGCCGGCGACCAGGTCACCGCGGTCGACGACCAGTCGGACTACCCCCGGGGCGTGCCGACCACCAAGCTGTCGGGCTTCCAGCCCAACGTCGAGGCGATCCTCGGCTACTCGCCGGACCTGGTCGTGGCCGCCGACGACACCGACGGCCTGGTCAGTGACCTGCGCAAGGCCGGCGTCCCGGTGCTGCTGCTGCCGGCGCCCAAGACTCTCCCCGAGGCCTGGTCCCAGATGGAGCGGCTCGGTGCGGCCACCGGCCACGTCGCCGAAGGCGCCGCGCTCGCCGCGCACGTGAAGCAGTCCGTCGACGACGCCGCCGCGAAGGCGGCTCGCGCAGGTGCCCGGGGCCTGACCTACTTCCACGAGCTCGACCCGTCGCTCTACACCGTGACCGGCAAGACGTTCATCGGCCAGCTCTACCGACGGTTCGGCTTCACCAGCATCGCCGACGCCTCCGCCTCCGGGGACGACTACCCGCGCCTCTCCCCGGAGTACGTCGTCTCGGCCGACCCCGACCTGGTCGTGCTCACCGACACCGGGTACGGCGACGTCTCGGTCCGCAACGTCGGGGACCGACCCGGCTGGGCCGACATGTCAGCGGTCCGGGGCGGCCACGTGATCGAGGTCGATCCCGACATCTCCAGCCGCTGGGGTCCGCGTCTCGCCGACTTCGCCGACCTTCTCGCACGCCAGGCCCAGTCGCTGGCGCCGGCAGCAGCGCGCTGACCCGTTGTCCGTCGACGGAGTCACCGACGGTGTCGCGGTCGCCGCGGCGTCCCGAACCGCCCGGTCCGGGGGCTGTGGCGGCGCCACACCGTCGCCCTGACCGTCGCCGCGGTCGCCGCGGCGATGCTGGTCGGGCTGCTGGTGGGGCCGGCGGACCTCACGGTGCACGGCGTGCTCCTGGACCTCGCCGACGCCCTGCCCGGGGTCCACGTCGACTCCGGGCTGACCCTGCCGCAGCACGCGATCCTCTGGCAGATCCGGATGCCCAGGGTCGTCCTCGGCGTCCTCGTCGGCGCCACCCTCTCCCTCTCCGGCGCGACGTACCAGGGGGTCTTCCGCAACCCCCTGGCCGATCCCTACCTGCTCGGCGTCTCCAGCGGCGCCGGACTCGGCGCCACCGTGGCGATCGTCGCCGGCGGCAGCATCGGCCCGTTCGGGGTCCCGCTCCTGGCGTTCGCCGGTGGTGTCGTCGGCGTGCTGGCGACCTACGGGCTGGGCAGCTCGGTCGGCGGCGGCCGCACCAACGCCGTCATCGTGCTGGCCGGCGTCGCCGTCGCGGCGTTCTTCAACGCCCTCCAGACGCTGGTGCAGCAGTGGTTCGACGACTCGCTCACGGCGGTGTACGCGTGGATGCTCGGCCGGCTCAGCACCGACGGCTGGACCGATGTCGTCGCGATCCTCCCGTACGTCGTCGTCTCGGCCGTGGTCATCCTGCTGCACCGTCGCACCCTCGACCTGCTCGCCCTCGGCGACGTGGAGGCCGCCAGCCTCGGCGTCGACCCGGCCCGGGCGCGCCTGCTGCTCGTGGCCGCCGCCACGCTCGGGACCGCGGCCGTGGTCAGCGTCAGCGGCCTCATCGGCTTCGTGGGCGTGGTGGTGCCGCACGCGGCGCGGCTGCTGTTCGGGGCGTCGCACCGCACGCTGCTGCCCGTCTCGATGGCCCTGGGCGGGGCCTTCCTGGTGCTCACCGACGTGCTGGCCCGGTGGGTGCTCGCGCCTGCCGAGCTGCCGATCGGCGTCGTGACCGCGGTCGTCGGGGCGCCGTTCTTCGTGTTCGTGCTCCGGCGCCGCAGGAGCCGCGCATGAGCGGGATCCGCTGTGTGGGGGTGACGATCCGGCGCGGCGGGCAGGTCGTCGTGCGCGACGCCTCCCTCGCCGTGGACCAAGGGGGTTGGCTCGCCCTGGTCGGACCGAACGGCGCCGGGAAGAGCTCGTTCCTCCTCGCCCTTGCCGGGCTGCTGCCGGCCGAGGGCACGCTGTCGGTGGCCGGCCTCGACCCTGCGATCGCGCCCCGGCGAGAGCTCGCCCGCGCGGTGGCGCTGATGCCCCAGCAGCCGGTGCTGCCCGAGGGCGTGACCGTGCGGGAGCTGGTGGCGCTCGGCCGGGCGCCGCACCTGCGGCCGCTGCGCGGCGAGACCGCCACCGACCGCGACGCCGTGCGACGCGCCCTGACCCGCCTCGAGCTGCGCGGGCTCGAGGATCGTCTCGTGTCCTCGCTCTCCGGCGGCGAGCTCCAGCGCGTCATCCTGGCTCGCGTGCTCGCCCAGGAGCCGCGGGTCCTGCTGCTCGACGAACCGACCAGCGCCCTCGACCTGGGACACCAGCAGTCGGTCCTCGAGCTCGTCGACGACCTGCGCCGATGCGAGGAGCTGACCGTGGTCGCCGCCATGCACGACCTCACCCTTGCTGCGCAGTTCAGCACCCGCCTGGCGCTGCTCGACGACGGGGTCGTGGTGGCCGACGACGTCGCCGAGCAGGTGCTCACCGCCGAACGCGTACGGCAGGTCTACGGTGCGCGCGTCGAGGTGCTCCGCCGCGCCGGTGGGCCCGTCGTGGTCCCGCACAGGACGGCCCGGTGAGGCGATGCGCGCACCAGCAGCGCCTCCCTGGCGCGTCAGGATGGGTCACGCGCGCGTCGCGGGTGCGTCACCGCCGCGGTCGGGGCCGTCCGAAAAATGGGTCCTCTGCTTGCTCGGCGACGCTTCCCCGGGTACCCGGCGGGTCGATCACCATGTAGCGCCGCGCGCGCCGGTCATCGCTCAACCCGATCCACCCCAGTTCCCGGCCCGGGGGCAGCGGGTCACCACCCGCCGCGAGATGCTCGCGGGCGTCATCGAGGGTCATGCCGAACGCGCGCCAGACCCGCGCCTCGTGTGGGTACACGTCCAGGTCGGTCCAGGCGCGCGCCTCGGCCGCCGCGAAGCCGGTGGCCAGCCACTTCAGCCGTGCGCGCGGGTCGATACCCGCGTCGTCGAACGCGTCGGCCTCTGCTGGCGTGACCGCCTGGTCGGCCATGACCAGCTCCCGTGCATCTCCGAGGGCGAACCCGGCCTCGCGCCAGCGCACCGCGTCATCGAGCGGACGCCGGCGCCAGATCTTGAGGTCGTCGAAGGTGAAGCCAGCGCCCAACCACTCGCCGTACTCGGCAGGCGTCAGCCAATCCAGGTCCCAGTACAGGGCCTCCGGAGGGTCCGCGGGCATGCCCTGCGCCCGCCACGCCAGGGTCGCCTCGACAGCGACCGAACCCCTCGTGCCCGTCGTCCGAGCCCAGGCCACCGCCTGCTCCTCGGTCAACCCGGCGCCGCCGTCGACGGCTGGGGCCAGGAGCCGGGTGGTGTCTGCCGGGTCGAGGCAGACCAGCACCAGGTCTGCCACGTCGTCGCCGACCCGGCCGGCGCGCCGCCATGCCTGAGCGGTGTCGGCGTCCGGCCCGCGCCACCACGCCCACACCTGCTCCTCCTCCCAGGTCAACAGCTCGATGGCCGCCCGGGTCGTTTCGGCACAGCCCTCATCGGTAGAGCCCTGATCGGGGTGCTGCTCGTCGTGGAGCCGGCGGATCAGGTTGAGTACGACGGCCAAGCCGAGCGTCGGCCACGGCGACCGCAGCAACCACAACCGACCCGATGGCGGCACGGGCAGGCCACACGTCTCGGCCGCCCAGGCCTTTTCCGACTGCAACGACTCCCAGTCATCCTCGTCCTCCGCGTCCCCCGGCACCAGCCACTGCCGCTCCACCCCGTCGGATCCCACGCACGATGCCGAGCCGATCCGCGGCAGCCGATCCAGCACCCAGGACCGGTGCTGTGCCGGCCAGATCGCCGGCAAGCAGTAGTCCCACGGGTTGTTGGACGCCAGGTGCCAGCCGTCCGCCGCCAACGCCTGTACCTCGGGCAGGTCCGCGGCCCCGACGAACTGGAACTCTTGCCCTGGCTCGAGCAGCCGGCGTTCACCCCGTGCCTCGAGCTCTGCGAGATCGGCCAGCCGTGGCGGCAGCGGGGGCAGAGCCTCGGCGGGCACAGCCGGAGTCGTGTTGAGACCCCAGGGGTCATCGCTCATGACAAGGACCTTGCCAGACCCACGCGGTCTCCGGCATGCACCATCAACGGTAGTGAGGACTGCACACAGACCGGACCGTGCGGATGACGCAGTCATTGCGACCCAGTCGCAGCCAGTCTCCTGGAGCCGGCCACGACGTAATGTGGACGCACGGATCAGCGTCTCGCTGGCAGTGGAGAACGGAGTGGCCGTGGTTGAGCAGGTGTTGATCGCCGTGGGTGTCGTGGGGCTGCTCTTCATCGTCGCCACGGGCGTTGCCGCAGTCGTCGTGGTTCGAGGCGTACGCCGCCGGTACCGCTCCGCGCGTGCCCGGCTCCTGGCCGTGCGGGGACGGCAGCACGACCTCGAAGCCTTTCTCCGCGTGTCGGGCTCGGTCGCTTCGGCTTCGATCGGATCGCCCGACTGGTGGGCGGCCCAGAGCCGCCGGCACCGGATGTGGAGGTCCGTCACCTCCGCTGAGCACGCGATCAGCGTCGCGCGCCGGGCCGATGTCGCAGTGGGGGACCTTCCCTCGCTGGCGGGCCGGCTGCACACGGCAGCCACGGGGGTCGACGCCGTGCTTCGTGCTGGTGGTCGTCAAGGTTCGCTCCGCGACCAGGACCGTGTGGACTGCGACCGGATCATGGCGGCGGCATCCGACCTGCGCTCTGCCGCGTTGTCCTCGCTGAGGTCCGACTCGCACGCCGACACCGAGACCGTGGTCTCCGCGGTGCAGCTCGAGGTGGCCGCCTTGGCCGCTGGGGTACGCGCGGCGCACAGCTGAAGCGGCCCGGTGGGCATCAGGTGTGCATCGCGCGCAGGAGCAGCGCCACGCCGCGCGCAGTGTCGAGGTTGGCCGCGACGGCGACGACCGCAAGCCCCCACAGCGGCAGGCCGCTGATCGCCGCCAGCGCGAAGATCAGCAGCCGGACCTCGCGCCGGAAGAGCAACCGCACGTCGGTGTCGCGGCCCACCGCGTGGATGTAGGAGATCAGCAGGCAGCCGCACCCGGCGGCGAACCCCCAGGCCCAGGCGGTCTCGGTGTGGCCGGCGCCGATGATCAGGCCGACCACCACGGCGAGGTCGGCATAGCGGTCCAGCAGCGTGTCCAGCGCGGCGCCGCGGCGCGAGGCCCGGCCGCTGACCCGCGCGAGCTCGCCGTCGACGCCGTCGAGGGCGGAGCCGAGCAGGACGCCGAGCCCGCCCGCGGCCATCGCCCACCGGTCGCCGACCGCGATCAGGCCGGACGCGAGGAGCGTGGTGGCGAAGGCCAGCAACGTGGCCACGTGCGGGCTGAGCCCGGTCCGCAGGAGCTGGCGGGTCAGGGGACCCGAGATCCGCCGGTTGACGGTCCGGGCGATGATCTGGTCTGTCGGCTTGGGCCCGTACCGGTGCCACATCACCCGCTCCAGGGCCCGCACTCCATCGGGTGTGTCGACGGCGGCCCAGAGTCCGGTGAAGTCGCAGGTGGTCATCTCGAAGCCGTGGTCGAGCATCCGCCGCCGCACGGCGGCCCACGGCATCGCCGGTGCGTCGGCGGTCGCGGCCAGGACGTCGGCGACGTGGACGGAGCTGAGACCGGCGTCGACCGCGGCGTACTCCTTCAGGTCGGCAGCCAGCTCGAGCAGTCGGCCGTCGGCCGCGGTCCGCACCCGGACGGGAGGCACCCCTCCCAGGCCGCCCACCTGGCGCTGTGGGTCACGGTCGACGGCCAGCACGTTGCGGCCCGGTGCGGCCATCAGCCGCCGTACGTCGTCGGCCTCGAACACGTGGTCACCCATGACGACCAGGCACCGATCCTCGGCGACTTGCCGGAGGCCGGCCAGCACGGAGGTCGACGTACCCTGCTGCCAGTCCGGGTTGACCACCAGCTCAACCGGGAGGCCGTGGGAGTGGATGGTCGCCGCCACGTCCTCGCTTCGGTAGCCGGCCACCACCACGATCCGGGTCACTCCTGCCTCGCGCAGCACCTTGACCGTGCGGTCGAGCAGGGTCACGCCGCCCACCCGCCGCAGGAGCGTCGGCTGGAGTGGGGACCGATGCTTCGACTCCGCGGCCACCACGACCGCGCTCGTCGCCCGTGGCTGGGGATCGGTCTCCGGGCGCGGGTCCATGGCTCGCAGTATGCGTCAGCACGCGTGCGCGCGCCGGGCTCGCGTGCGGGAAGGAGAGAACCTCCTTCCGCCTCTGGAGCCCCGGTCAGGTGCCGTCCTCGGTCAGGGTCGTGGCCGGCAGCCAGTCGGCCCCGAGGAGCCGGGCGAGGTCGGCGAGGCCAGTCGTGTCGCTTCCCACCGTGTCGGAGGCTGCGGCGATCCGCTCCACCATCACCTTGCCGACCTGCTCCTCGACCGTGCCCTCGGCGTACGCGATGTGCCACGGCGAGACCTGGTGGTCGCGGTGGGTGCGGCCGGTCACCTGCCGTCCGGCGATTCCCGAGAAGCGGGCCTGGTGGAAGACACCGACCCGCGGCTCGGTGCTCGCCCGGCGGCCGTCGGCGAGGGTCTCGCCGGCGTGCAGGCTGATCGAGGCGACCGCGGTGAACACGCAGACCCTCGCCTGGCCGGTCTGGAACCGGAGCCGCTCGGCCTCGGGGTCGAACCGGTCGCGGCCGTAGATCGCGGCCACCTCGATGCCGGAGTCACGCAGCCGGTCGGCGATCGGGTCCGCGGCGGTCGCGACGAACTCGACCGAGCACGCCACCTGTCGCTCGGCCTGGACCTGCTGGGCGATCCAGTCGACCGTCGAGTCGACCCGGATCAGCCCGGCCTTCTGCCGGAAGCGCAGCAGCGCGGCCCGACCCTTCGCGACACTTCGGCCACGTCGCGCGATCTCCATCTCGCGACAGAACTCCCCCCACTCGGCCTCGTACGCAGTCCGCTCCGCCGGCGTGAGCGCCACCGGCATGCCGGAGATCGGCACCGGCCCCCACGGCGCGGCGCGGTGCAGCATCGCCGGGGGTCGCTCGTCGGCGAGCCAGCCGCGCACGAGCTTGAGGTCCGCGGCGCGTCGCGCCGCGTCCGTGGTCCAGGTCGCGCCGTAGCGCCCCTGCTCCACCCCGACGCCGTGCCGTGCGAGCGCGGTGGCGAACGTGGCGCCGGGTTGCGCCGCCGAGGTCCACTCCTGCATCGGCTCGCCGAGCACCTGCGCATACGCCGGGGCGAGGTACGGCAGCTCCAGGGGCGTGTGTCCGGGCGTCGCGGTCGTCGCGATGACGAACGGCGCCTTGTCGTGGGGCCGCCCGTGCCCCGAGATCCTCGCCCAGTGCTTCCACCGCTTCGTCGTCGTACGTCGCAGCGCGTGGGCCTCGTCGGCGATGATCACGTCCCACGTGTGGTCCTTGACCTTCTCCAGCCGGTCCCACGTGATCACGACCCATTCCAGACCCCCGTCGCCCAGCGCCGTGATCGTGCGGCACCAGTGGCCGATCGTGATCGCGGCGGGCCGGTCGGCCACGACGAGCACCCGTCGCGCGCCGCGGAGGTCGCCCACCGCCGTCGCCCCGAGGACCGCGGCGATCGTCTTGCCCACGCCGGGCTCGTCGGCCAGCAGGAACTGCCGTCCGCCCGCCGCGGCGCGCGCCGCGATGGCATCGGCCGCTTCGAACTGGATCCTCCGGGGCTCGAGCGCGTCGGTCGGCTCGGGGCTGGGCGTCGGACTGCCGGGGTTGAGGGTGTTCTCGATGAACCGGCCGAGCGTGTACGGCCCCGGGGCGTAGGGCGCGAGGTGCGCGGGCAGGGCGCGCCCCACGAACAGGTGGGCCTTGACGGCGGGGTGCCAGGCGGCGCCGTCGACCTGCGTCCCGTAGGGGACGTCGAGCACCCACAGCCGCTCGCCCGGCCCCGCGGACGGCAGCGGCCGCTGTCGCGTCCCGCTCCGGCGCGGAGAGGCGCTGCGTCGACGACCACTGGACGGGCGACGACTGGGCATCCCCGGACGCTATCGGGGTCTCCCTCTCGACGAGAGTCGGCTCGCCCACGTCCGAAGCTCGGTCAGCGCCGCTTCTGGATCAGTACGACGTAGCCCAGGGCGACGCCCAGGCCCGCGACGATCGGACCGAACGACTGGGCAATGCCCGAGGCCGCCCAGGTCCAGATCGCGCCGAGGACGATCATGGCCAGCGCGATCAGCGACCACAGGATCTTCAGCGCAACGTTCGGGCTGCCGTAGCGGTTCCCAAGGTCCGGCTCGTCCATCGCGGCAAGGCTAGCCCAGTCAGCCACGACCATCCGCCGAAGGTCGTCCCCCAGGAGCCGCGAACCTTGCTCACGACGGCGTACGCACGCCTCGGCTGTCGTGTGCCGCCGAGGCCGGTGTGGCGACCTCCGGAACTGCGGCCGGTGCCGGGAGCCGGTCTGCGCCCCGGCGGAGCGTGAGCAGGGCCAGCGCCGCGACGGCGGCGCCGGTGGCTGCGACCACGAAGATGCTCCAACCGGTGGCCACTTCCGTGGAGTCGCCGGCACGCAGCCGTCCGACGTAGATGGTCTCCGCGGCAGCCAGGGCCAGCGCGCCACCCACCTGCCGACCGAGCAGCAGCGCGCCCATGGCCGCACCCAGGTCCGTCGGGCTCACCGTGCGCTGCACCGCGATCTGCAGCCCGGACAGGTTCGGCCCCACACCCATCCCGATGAGCGCCATCAGCAGCAGCGGTAGCGCCGCCGGGGAGGACCCGTCGAAGACGGTGAAGCCCAGGGCCCCGATGACGACGACGCCGTTGGCGACCAGCAGGGCGCCGCGGAACGCGTTGCGTCGCATGATCACGCCGGCTCCGAGGTTGACCGCGATCAGGAGGCCGAGCAGGAGCGGGTAGACGTAGAGACCGGATCGGGTGGCGCTGACTCCCTGCGCCTGCTGGTAGTAGCGCGGCAGGAGCATCACGCACGCGTAGAGGCCGAAGGTGGCGGTGGCTCCCGCTGCCAGCAGCCGCATGGTCAGCGGCTGGGTCAGGAGCCGGGGTGGCAGGACCGGAGCGGCGGCACGTCGCTCGACCAGCACCAGGAGCGCCACGCCCACGAGCCCTGCCGCCACCAGCCCGCCGGTGCGTACGGCGAACCACGACGACACGAGCAGGTGCTGGTTCAGCCCGACGAGCACCAGCCCCAGCGAGGCGGTCAGCGCGGCGATGCCCGCGATGTCCAGCGGTGTCTCGCGACCCTGGCTGCGGCCGATGTCGGCGGGCAACACCCGGGCGACGACAGCGATCGCGAGGAGGCCGAGCGGGACGTTGACGAGGAACACCCACCGCCATCCGACGTGGTCGGTCAGGAGGCCGCCGATCATCGGGCCGGCGATGAAGCTGAAGGCCATGATGCCGGCGAGCACGGCCTGGGCCGTGGCGTTGCGACGCGGCCCCGAAAGCTCGGCGACGAGGAGGAACGAGAGCGCCTCGAGCGCGGCCGCGCCGGCTCCCTGCACCGCCCGGAACGTGGCGACCTGCGGCATCGACTGCGCGACCGCGCACAGGGCGGAGCCGAGGACGAAGAGACCCATCCCGAGGAGCAGCATGCGCTGGCGGCCGTACCGGTCGGACAGGCGAGCGAACACAGGCAGCAGGACGGTGGCCGGCACGAGGTAGGCGGTGATCCCCCAGACGTACCAGTCGTCACCGCCCAGGTCCCGCACGATCCGCGGCAGGGCGGTGCCGACGATGGTCTGGTCGAGCATGGCCAGCAGGAGGCCGGAGAGCACAGCCAGCCACAGCAGGGCACGGCCCCGGCGGGAGAGATCATCAAGTCCGTTCACATGGGGAAAATGACATGTCGTTTCTTACATGTCAACCAAGACAAGTTGGCTACGCTGGGGCCATGTCCCTGCGTCACGCGATCCTCGGCCTGCTCGCCAGGAGCCCGTCGACCGGCTACGAGCTGACCCGGAAGTTCGATCGCTCGCTGCGGACGTCGTGGCACGCGAGCCACAGCCAGATCTACCCGGAGCTCGCCAAGCTCGAGCGCGCCGGACTGGTGGAGGTCGTCAGCCGCGGGGCACGGCGGAGCAAGACCTACGGGATCACCGACTCCGGCCGCGAAGAGCTGCGTCACTGGCTGGTCGAGGCCGAGCCCGACCGGTCACAGCGCAACGAGAGCGGCGTGCGGCTCTTCCTCACCCCCCTGCTGGATCCCGCCGATCGACACGCCACCTACGAGCGCGACCTCTCCCACGTGGAGGTCGAGCTCGACGGGCTCGAGGAGCTGCGCGCGCAGGTGAATGCCTCGGAGATGCCTGAGCCGTTCGCCCCCCAGATCGAGCTCGGGATCCGCATCAACACGGTGATCCGCGACTGGCTCCGGGAGCAGCTCGACAACGGAGGCTGAGCTCGCCGCCGTGTCCGGTGAGTGCTGCGAAGGCCTTCCGGCGCCGTGTCTCGACGGTCCTACACTGGAAAACTGATGCGCAGTTTCTCGGCTTGTCGGAAGGCGCGAGCGTGGCAGAGAGTGAAGCATCGAACGGCCGGACGCGGGTCGAGTACCTCCTGGGCGTACCCCTCGACGCGAACGTCGTCCGGCAGTGGCCGCAGATGCAGGAGGCGGTGCACGGGAGCCAGCTGATCGGTGACATCGAGGGGAACTTCGAGGAGCTCACGCTCGAGGTGGGGCGGCGTCTGAAGCTCGACGACGTGATCGTCGTCGAGTGGACCTGCAACTACGGGGACGGGCGCCTCTATCGCAACGTCACGATCGGTGAGCTCGAGGGCGACCGCGTGGTGAAGGTGACCGACTACTGGGGCGAGCCGACGACGACGCCGGAATGGCGCAGAGGCCTGACGAGCTCGCTGACGATGCCGGCGGACGGGATCTGGCCCGACAACGAGCACCTGGCGCATCACTGAACCCCACTGAACCCCGGGGTGCGGACGCGTCGACGCGAGACGCAGCCGTCGGGGTGGGTGAATCAGGCGAGGCCTCACTCGAGCGGGTTCGCACGCAGGAGCCGCAGCTCCTCCTGGTCGAGACGCGTCTGCACCCGGCGTAGCACGATGTCGTCGATGCGCTGCTCGTCGCGCAGCTCGAGGAGCGCCTCGCGCCGCCGGCCGATGAGTGCGAGGGAGAGGTTTCGGTACTGGTCGTCGTGCTGGATGACGGGGTGACCCTCGGCGCCGGCGGACGCCGCCAGCTTCCGCTGCTTGTCCAGCTCGTGACGCACCCGCTGGACCACCAACTCACCGCTGCCGAGCTCGCTGGCGGGTGGCTTCGAGGGCTTCGATCGCTGCGTCCAGGGAGTACTCGTCGGCGAACTGGAGCTCCTCGGCCACCGACGTGTCGACGGGCAGTCGCGCGAACCGCACGACCGACGGCAGGAGCAACGCCTGGAGGAGGGTCAGCACGATGACGCCGCAAGCGATCAGCACCATGAGGTCCCTGTCGGGGAACGGGGCGCCGGAGTCCAGCGTGTGCGGTACGGCGAGGACCGCGGCGAGGGACACGGCACCGCGGAACCCGGCGACCGCGCTGACCGTGCGTTGCCGCGCCGGGACCCGACGCAACCGCTGAGCGGGACGGCGATCGAGCATCCGGATGAGGTACGGCGTGGTGTAGACCCACACCCACCGCCCGATCACGACGGCGGTGACGACGAGGACGTCGACGATCGCCCGCACGATGGAGGTGCTGTTCAGCTCGCGAAAGGCGGACTGGGCCGAGACTCCCACGAGCAGGAAGAGTGCACTGCTGAGCACGGTGGTGGACAGCGCCCAGAAAGGGAGGGCGATCTGGCGCGTCGCGGCGGCGGTGATGCGGGGCGTCACCTGACTCATGAACAGGCCGCAGACGACGACGGCCAGCACGCCCGAGGCGTGGGCGGCGTCGGCCAGCAGGAACGCCGCGAACGGGGTCACCAGCATCGCGATGCTCTCGAGCATCGGGTCGTCCATCCGGCGGCGTACCTGCCAGCTGAGCAGCCCGATGAGTCCGCCGGCGAGCACGCCGCCGAGGTAGGACCACGCCAGCAGCCAGGTCACGTGCCAGCCGGTGAGCTGCTGCTCGCCGACCGTGACGCCCACGGCCAGCCCGTAGAGCACGAGGGCCGTGCCGTCGTTGACGAGGCTCTCGGCGCGGAGCACGGTGACCGTACGGCGCGGCAGGTCGCCGGCCAGGACGCCCACGGCCGTCGCGTCGGTCGGTGCCAGCGCGGCGCCGAGGACCCACGCCGGTCCCCAGGCGAGGCCGAGCCCGTGCGCGGCGGCGGCGACCGCCGCGGCAGTGGCGGCGACCAGCACCGTGCTGGTGAGCACCACGACCCGCAGGTTGTTGCGGATCTCCCGCAGTGAGGTCGTCAGGCTCTCCCAGTAGAGCAGTGCGGGCAGGAACACGAGCAGCACGACCTCCGGGGGAAGCTGGGCCTGCCTCAGGTGCGGCACGAACCCGACCAGCACCCCCACCAGCACCAGGAGGATGGCCGGCGCGATCGGGTAGCGGCGCGCGAGCGCGCCGCACGCGACGAGGGCGACACCCAGCAACACGACGATCTCGAGTGCGAACACGGACTCATCTTGACCAGCCGCGCGCCAGTCGGCCACACCGAAGTGGCGGCGGGTCAGCCGCCGAACGCCTGACGAGACAGGTCGTCGTCGGCCCCCAGGACCGTCGGATGGTGGGGGTCTTCCTTCTGGAAGGTGTGCTGCCCGGGTTCGGGGGCTGGTGTGCTGACACCCGGGCCGGCGGCATCGTCGGCGGCGAGCTCATCGCCGCCGGGGGCCGACCGTTCGAGGGCGTGCCGACGACGTGCGGCGTCCTCCGCCTGGAAGGCCCGTCGCTCGGCCAGGAGCTGCTGGACGTGGGGGGCTGAGGGGTGGGCGGCGATCAGTCTGGTGCGCTTGTCGTCCGGGTCGGCCGACATGGGCACCACGACGGCGGGGAACCCCCCGTCGTCCACGAAGAGATGGAAGTCGTCTCTCTTGAAGTGGTCGATGTCGACGATCGGCTTGGGGTAGTGGTGGTAGCCGGCCCCGGCAGGGAGGGTCCCGGAGTGGGCGGCCCGCGGGATGGGCACCGAGGCGTTGAAGATGGAGTCCGTCCACGCCGCGACACCGTCCGCGTCCGTGACCGGGGTGGCGAGGAGCGTGGCCGCGACGGTGTAGCCCAGCTCCTGGTAGCCGTCCAGCGTCGTCGGGAACGCCCGGACCAGGCGGGCGGCGGCCTGGCGCAGCAGGTCCACCTTGCCGGGGTCCGCGCAGAACTGGGCGGACCACTCGATACCGAGCGGGAGCAGCACGAACAACCAGCCGTCGTCGTCCCTGACCCAGACTCCGCCCCCGTGGTGGTCCTCGTAGGGCGGTGACGTGCCGTCGGCGGCCGGCGGTGGGGCGAGCACCCAGTCATCGAGAGTGTCGACGATGTTGTGCATCAGCGTCCGGCTGGCCCGGTAGGCCGGCGTCTCCTTGCGGGGCGCGTGGTCGAGCACCGCGATGGTCCACGGGAAATCTTCGTGCTCGGGGTGTGTGTCTGTCATCGGTCGACCTCCGCGGCGGCATCCGGACCCCCTCGTCACGGACAGCGCCTCGGGGCAGCGCATCGCGGTTGCCAGGCACTTCCTAGGGTGCGCCCGGGCCGGTCAGCCGCGCAAGACGGATGTCGAGCGCAGCTCCGGTCAGGCGCAGTCGTTGCAGAGGTCGACGCCCGGCGAGGACCGTCGAGACACGTGCTGAACCAGGAAGCAGGAGGTGCAGGTGAACTCGTCGGTCTGCTTGGGCGTGACCTCGATGGAGAGGGTCTCGTGGGAGAGGTCGGCGCCGGGAAGCTCGAACGACTCGGCCAGCTCGGTCTCGTCCTCGTCCACCTTCCCGGAGGTCTTGTCCTGCTCGCCCGAGGTGAGGCGGCGGGCCTCCAGGCTCTCTTCCTTCTGCTCCTCTTCGGTCTTGCGGGATGCGTCGTAGTCAGTGGCCATGTGGAGGTCCTCTCGGGGGGAGAGCGCGAATGCTAGCCCCGGAGGTCGTCCCGGCCCGCAATGCCGGCGCCGCGGGCCACGGCAGGATCGGACCAGTTCCGGCCGAAATCATGGAAGTGCCCACCCATGCCGTACCGTGGGTCAAGTTGAAGGGATGGCTCTGCCGTCCAGGCCGCACACGATGTCGCGGCTCGTATCTCATACCCCTGGTTTTCGGTTCGCTGGACATCAGCACAGGTGGATGTCTTCAGCGGCTCGAGGGCACAACGCCCCCGACACGTAAACAAGGGAAAAGATCATGGCTCAGGGAACCGTCAAGTGGTTCAACGCCGACAAGGGTTTCGGCTTCATCGCGCAGGATGGCGGCGGCGAGGACGTGTTCGTCCACTTCTCCGCCATCCAGTCCGGCGGCTACAAGTCGCTCGACGAGAACCAGAAGGTTGAGTTCGACCTCGCCCAGGGCCCCAAGGGTCCTCAGGCCGAGAACGTCCGCGTCTCCTGATTCACCACGAGGGGCCCCGACCGCGTCTGCGGTCGGGGCCCTTCGTGCGTGGGGCGTAGTGCGCTCCACGTCGTGTGGGTCAGAGGTCGTCTCGAGCCGACGGCGTCCGAAGCGTGCGGACCACCAGGAACACCCCGACGGCACCGACGATGACGCCGATCACCGCCCAGACCGCGTGGCCACTCATGCCGGAGCCGCCGATGACGTCCAGGCCCTGGAGGATCCAGAGGAGGCCGAGCAGGACGAGTACGGCGCCTACGACCAGCGTCACGGTGCGACCCATGTCAGCCAACGTACCCCGCTGGGGTAGCCAGTTACGGTTGACGTATGCGCCGTTGGTGGGCTCACCGTCCGCGCCAGGCTCCGCCGGCCGAGAGCGCCGCGAACGCCGGGCACGGCGCCCCGGACCACGGACGCCCCGTGGGACGGCGGGTGGTGCTCGGGCTGCTCGGGGCGGGGACGCTCGGGATCGTCACCGGCACCCGCGCCCAGAACGCCGCGACCTCGTTGCTGGCACCGATCGAGCTCCGCGACCCGACCGGGCTGACGTCGCTGCTGCCCCTGGGCGACACGTTCCGGTTCTACTCCGTGACCGGCAGCGTGCCTTTCCGCGATGCGGCGACGTACCGCCTCGCCATCGGCGGCCTGGTCGACCACCCGACCACGCTCACGTTGGCCGACCTCCGGGCGCTGCCCCAGACCGAGCTCGTACGCGACTTCCAGTGCGTGACCGGATGGCGGGTCCCCCAGGTGCACTGGAGCGGGGTCAGGTTGTCGACGATCCTCGACCGGGCCGGCGTGAGGCCCACGGGACGGGCGCTGCGGCTGACGTCGTTCGACGGCACCTACACCGAGAGCCTCACGCTCGAGGAGGCGCGGCTGCCCGATGTGCTCGTCGCGCTGAAGATGCTCGGCAGCGACGTCACCCACGACCACGGTGGACCCGTGCGGCTCTACGTCGCGCCGATGTACGGCTACAAGAGCGTCAAGTGGCTCTCCGGCATCGAGGTCACCGACACGGTGATCCCGGGGTACTGGGAGCACCGCGGGTACGACGTCGACGGGTTCGTCGGCCAGTCCAACGGGCGGAAGTTCGATGAGCGCACCTGAGACCGGTGTCCCGCTGAAGGCGGGCCGGATGATCGACCGGTTCAGCCTGAGCTCGCGATGGGTGCACTGGCTCACCGCGGCCCTCATGATGAGCTGCATCCTGACCGCAGCCGTCCTCTACAACGGGTCGCTCGCGGTCATCGTCGGCCACCGCTACCTGGTCGAGCAGGTCCACGTCTACTCCGGGTTCGCCCTCCCGGTGCCGATGGTCGTGGGGATGGTCAGCCGGGCCTACCGCGATGACGTCCGCCGGCTCGACCGCTTCACCTCCCGCGACTGGGCCTGGCTACGGTCCCGCACCCGCCGCGACGGCACGATCGAGGTCGGGAAGTTCAACGCCGGCCAGAAGCTCAACGCCTCCCTGTCCGCCGGCTCGATCGGCGTCCTCCTCGTCTCGGGTCTGGTCATGTACCTCACCAACCTCACCCCACTGCCCTGGCGCAGCGGCGCGACGTTCGTGCACGACTGGTTCGCGCTCGCCGTCGGCCTGCTCGTCGTGGGCCACCTCGTGATGGCCACCAAGGACCCACACGCCAGCACCGGGATGCGCACCGGCCGGGTGCCGCTGCGGTGGGCACGCCGGGAACACGCGGCCTGGGCACGAGAGGTCGCCGGAGACCCGCCGGCCGCCATCCCCGACCACCCCACCCGCAATTGAGCCAGGCAGCGAGCGTGCGCTCCCAGCGCGCGCGTCGCTACAGGGTCCTGCTCCTCAGCGGTTCACCCTCTCGGTCGACGCCTGCCGGTGTCAGGCGGCTGCGTCGACCGCGTCGGCCGGGCTCGCGGTGGTCCGCAACAGCCCGGTCACCCGGCTGGGCGTGTTGCTCCAGGTGGTGCGAGCGAGCCAGCCGTTGGGGAGGGAGAGTCGCAGCACCTTGTGCCACGCGCTCGCGACCTGCTGCGGCATCGGGGCGGTGTGGTACCGCAGACCGAAACGGTCGAAGAGCTCACGCACCCGAGGCGCGATCTGCCGGTACCTGTTGGACGGCAGATCCGGAAACAGGTGGTGCTCGATCTGGTGGGAGAGGTTTCCGCTGAGGAGGTGGACGAGAGGCGGTCCCGAGATGTTGGCCGAGCCCAGCATCTGCCGCAGGTACCACTCGCCGCGCGTCTCATCGGGATCGAGGTCCGCTTGCTCGAAGGTCTCGACGCCTTCGGGGAAGTGGCCACACATGATCACCGAGTGGCTCCACACGTTCCGGATCAGGTTCGCGGTGAGGTTGGCGGTCAGCGTGGAGCGGAAAGCCGGCCCCGACAGCGCCGGGTGGATGAGGTAGTCCTTCGCCGCCTGTCGGCGCACCTTGTGCAGGGTCTTCCTCAGTCGGCTCCTGAACTCGGGGGTGATCCCGCGCTTCTCCCGCAGCGTCTCTCCGAGCTCGAGGTCGTACATCGCGATGCCGTACTCGAAGATGCAGGCGTTGATGAGGTTCCACAGCGGCTGAGCCAGATGACGGCGCTGCCAGGGTTGGTCCTCGTCGACCCGAAGGATGCCGTAGCCCAGGTCGTTGTCCTTGTCGAGGATGTTGGTGTACCGGTGGTGCGTGTGGTTGTGCGTGCGCTTCCACTCGGAGGCGGGCGTGGCGTGGTCCCACTCCCAGGTCGTGGAGTGGATCTTGGGGTCGCGCATCCAGTCCCACTGGCCGTGCAGGACGTTGTGGCCGATCTCCATGTTGTCGAGGACCTTGGCCAGCGCCAGCCCGAGGGTGCCCAGGAGCCAGGCCGACCGGTGGCGGGAGAACAGGAGGACCACCCGACTGCCCAGCTCGATCTTGCGCTGCGCTCCGATGACCCGCCGGATGTACCGCGCGTCGCGGGCGCCCCGGGAGTCGATGACCTCCTGCCGGATCCGATCGAACTCGGTACGCAGCTGCTCGATGTCCTCGACCGACAAGTGGGCGATGGGGTTGACCTGTTTTCTCTGCACGGCCGTCACCCTGTGTCCGTACCCTCCCCGGAACCGCTCACGCACACCCGAGCTCTCGGATGCGTCCACGAGCTCCGCTCCGAGCGGCCGCAGGTCCAGGTCGATGCAGCCGTTGCCAACCCGCCTTCGTACCCTTGCGGTTACGTAACGATCCGGGTACGTTCATCGGGTGCTGGACAGCTCCTACGCGATCATCCGGCCACCGCTGGCACACCGAGATTCGTCCGAGGGAAGAACAGGAGTGGCTGATGAGGACCACGAGCACCATGCGAGCACTGACCGAGGAACGGGGGTCGGTCAGGGTCGAGGATGTCTATGACACCGACATCCACGATCTCTGGCAGGCCTGCACGACTCCCGATCGGCTCGCCCGCTGGATAGCCGACGTGAGCGGAGATCTGCACGTCGGCGGGACCGTCCGGGCCAGCCTCACCAGCACCTGGGAGGGGTCGTTGCGAATCGAGGTCTGCGAGCCACCCCACCATCTCCTGCTGACCATGGAGCCCGGAACCGACGACGAGACCGAGCTCGAGGCTTGGCTGACCGCGGAGGGCGAGGTGACCCGGCTCGTGGTCGAGGAGCGCGGCCTGCTCCTGCACGGGCTCTACTCCCACGGCGCCGGCTGGCAGGCACACCTCGAGGACCTCGGCCGGTCCCTGAGCGGGCAACCGTCGGCCTGGAGAGCCCGGTGGACCGAACTGAAGCCGACGTACCAGACGATGCCCGTCACCTGACCGCGCCGGAGCCGTCGACGTCGATCGATCTTCGACTTGGGCTCCAGGTCAGCCGAGGACGAGTGAGGCGAGCTGAGCGGCCAGGACCACCAGACCAAGGAGGCGGCGGAACGGGCTCGAGCCGCGGACGACCTCATCGAGCGCCCACACCAGCAGTGCCCCACGTCCGATGCCGTCCACCACGGTCGCGTGCGTGGCCGACAAGTCGAACCTCCCCAGCACCAGCGCGACCATCCAGACGCACAGCGCCGGGTTCGGCAGCTGCCACGGGGCCAGACGTCCGTCCTGGGAGCGAAACCACCAGGTGCCGGACGTCAGGCGGGCGGAGTGGGGTTCGATCGTCGTGGAGGAGGTCACGTCGCGAAGGTACCCGGACCCTCTGGTCCTGGCCCTCCGACGTCGAGGGCACTGGGCCGGTTCTCACCGGCACGCGACGCCCGACCTCCGGGCGTTCGTGTGGTAGCCCGATCCCCGCACGTGGATGGTGGTGAAGAACCGACTGCCGCAGAGTTGCTGAGGTTGTGCCAGCCGCACGGTCACCCGGTACGTGCTGTAGTGGCCGTCGGCGCAGTCCGGTCTGCAGTCGTTGACGTGCGCGATGCCGTCGCCCACTGCTTGTCGGTCGTCCCAGACGGTCCACTGCATGCCCCGGACGTACAGCGATCCGTCGACGGAGGGGTTGAGCCGGCGTGGCTTGTAGGCGTGGGTGCTGACGCCGTACTGGGCGAAGTACGTCGTCTGGCTCGCGGCGCGGTCGATGACCTGGGCATGGTTGGGGTCCGAGCTCTGACAGGCAACGAGCGTGGCCGCCGCAAGGAGTAGGCAGGCCAGTGCGCCGAGCGGGTGGCGGAAGGTCGAGGCGCGCATGATGGGGAGCTCCGAATCCGGACGTCGTCTCGCGTGCACGGGTCGTGAGCTCGCGGCACGCCCGAGGAAGGCGCCGTGTCCCCGGCGGGTGCTGCGCCGGACACTTCCGTTATAGCGCGGCGCCCGCAGACGTCATCGATCCAGCTGGCGCCTGAGCCTCTGGGGAGCGCAGAACCGGTAGCTCTCGGTCACCAGCTCGGCCACCTCGTCCCAGTCGGTGTCGCCGTCGAGCACCATGCCGACGACGGTGGGCGACCAGGGCGGCCGGTAGAAGGGCGGCCCGACGTGGATCAGGGCCAGCAGCTCGTCGCCGGACGACCGGAAGGTCAGCACCGTGGTCGGCTCGGTCACCCCGGTCACGTCGCGGTACGCCGAGGTGTAGCCCTCCTGGGCGACCAGGACGTGGGCGAAGGTCTTGTTCCGGACCCGCCACCTCACGCCCGTCCAGGCATCCTCCTCGTAGGCGTCGGGGAGCGCCAGCGCGGTGGACGCAACCCGGGCGACGACGTCGCCGGCGGGCTCGATGCGCGGCGTCCGGGACATGCCCCGAGTCTGTCAGCGGATGCCGACGGGTGGTCGCAAGTCCAGTCCGTCGCTGCACGCGTCTCCACCTGGAGTGTCGGCAGGGGTGACCAGCGGCTAGTCGGCAGTCCCGGACGTGATCGGGAAGGTCGGGGGCCGGAGCCTCGTCAACGCTGCGAGCTCTCGGGGCGTGCGCATCGGCTCGCGGGCGAAGTCCCCGGCGTGGTACCCGTTGTGCCGACGGACGGATCCTGTGTAGGTGCCGCTCTCTTCCTCGATCGTGAACATCTCACTCATCTCCTCGGGAGACCTGGAGCGACAGTCGGGATGGCCGTCTCTGGAAGCTCCTCTCACCATTTCCACGAACGACACCGGGCGAAATCGACACCAACGTCGCCGATGATTGCCCGGCCACGAGGACAGGGGGACCGGGTCCTTGCCTTGGGGCGATGAAGGTCGTGGTCCTCACCGGCGCCGGCATCTCCGCGGAGAGCGGGGTGCCGACGTTCCGCGACGCCGACGGCTTGTGGGAGGGGCACCGGGTCGAGGACGTGGCGACCCCGGAGGCGTACGTCGCCCAACCGCACGTGGTGCACCGCTTCTTCGACGCCCGGCGTGCGGCACTCGCGGTCGAGCCCAACCCCGCCCACCACGCACTGGCCCGGCTCGAGGAGCACCTCGGTGACGACCTGCTCGTCGTCACCCAGAACATCGACGACCTCCACGAGCGCGCCGGCTCCACGCGGGTGCTGCACATGCACGGCGAGCTGCTCTCCGCGCGCTGCCGGGCCTGCGGCGGGCGCAGCCGCTGGGTCGGCGACCTCGGCGACTTCCCGCCCTGCCCCGCCTGCGGGGTGGGCGCGCTGCGCCCCGACGTGGTCTGGTTCGGCGAGGTGCCCTACGAGATGGATCGGATCGAGGTCGCCCTCGAGGGCGCCGACCTCTTCGTCTCGATCGGCACCTCGGGCGCGGTCTACCCGGCCGCCGGCTTCGTCCAGTACGCCCTCGCCCACGGCGCCAGCACCCTCGAGCTCAACCTCCAGCCCAGCGAGGTCAGCCTGCTCTTCCACGAGTCCCGCCAGGGTCTCGCCGGCGAGCTGGTGCCGGCGTGGGTCGAGGAGCTGCTCGCGCCCGGTCGCGCTCAGTAGTCCTGCGGCTGGGTGAAGAACCCGTCCGGGTCGTAGGTGTGGGCCACCGACCGCAGCCGGGTCAGGTTGGCGCCGAAGTACGCCGTGCCCGGGTGCCGCAGCGTCGGGTCGGAGTAGTTGACGTAGGCGTGGTCGCCCCAGTGCGGCGTCATCCGGCGCCGGAAGCCGCGCACGTAGGAGTCGGCGGTGGCGGCCGGCCCGGAGGCGTACGTCGCGGTGTACTGCACCGTCGCGAGCGCCCTGCGGTGCACGAACGCCGTGTCACCGGGTGCCAGGTCGCGGACCCGGCCGCCGAGCGCGTCGAGCGAGACCCCGGCCTCGACCAGGCCCGCCGGCACCGACCGCACCCCGGCGACCAGGTCGGCCACCCCGGCCGTGGACAGCGGGTCGTAGGCCACGTTCGAGGTGCCGCTGAACCGCTCCCGGGTCAGCGCGCCACCCGGGCCGGTGGTGCACTGCGCCGCCGGGACGTCCAGGCAGCCGGCGTACGCCAGCATCGCCTCGCGGTAGCCCCGCACGTGCGGCACCCGCACCCCCGGCGCGACCACGTGGTCCAGCAGCCCCCGCAGCCGACGGTCGAAGGACGCGGGCGGGCCGACCCAGGTGGCCGCCAGCTCCAGCACCGGCCCGGCGGGGTGCCGCTGCCCGCCGAGCGCCTTGAGCGTCGACCACAGCCGGGGGTCGGCGTGCGGCGCCCACGCTGCCAGACCGGTACGACGTCGGTCCGCGGCGAGAGCGGCCACTGCAGGAAGACCGTGCTGACCGTCGGCGCCGTGGAGGTCTTCATGGTGAACGACGTGACCACGCCCAGGTGCCCGCCGCCCCCGCCGCGCAGCGCCCAGAAGAGGTCGCCGTCCTCGTCGGCGGTGACCGTGCGGACCCGCCGGTCGGCGGTGACCACGCGCATGGAGGTGACCGCGTCGCAGGTCAGCCCCATCGCCCGGACCAGCACCCCGACCCCGCCGCCCAGGGTGAGGCCGCCGACCCCGACGGTCGCGCAGGAGCCGCCCGCGACCGCCCGGCGTGCGAGCCGACCACGTCGTAGACGTGCGCCAGCGCGGCACCCGGCCCGATCGTCGCGGCGCCGTCGGAGCCGAGCGACACCCGCGACAGCGGCCGGCAGTCGAGGACCAGCGAGCGGGGCACCCCGTCGCCGTCGCCCGCCGACCAGCCCGGATAGCTGTGCCCGCCCGAGCGCAGCGCCACCGGCACGCCGTGGTCCTGCGCGAAGGCCAGCGCCGTCGCCACGTCCTGCGCCGAGGCCACGGACAGCACCGCGAGCGGCCGGGCGGCGTCGTACCGCGGGTTCTCCACCAGCCGCACCGCGTCGTACGACGCGTCCCCGGGCCGCGCGAGGGTGCCCGACACGTGCCGGGCCAGCCGCGACCAGGCGGCGTCGGTCACCCGCGCGGCGCCGACCGCGGTGGGGGAGGACGGCGTGGACGTGAGCGCCCGGGGTGGCGACGAGCTGTGGCTCGGGGTGCAGGCGGACACCACCCCGGCCGCGCCGGCGGCCAGGACACCGCGGCGCGTCCAGCCGGGGCTCGGGGACGTCACATGTCGATCATGACGCGGTGTCGACCAGAGCACCCGCATGCGCGACCAGCGCGAGTCGCGTGCCGTCGAGGGCGATCCCGTCGCCGGTGGCGAAGAGCAGCTCTCGGCGGCCGTCGGGGCAGCCGTCGAGGTCGACGGTGGTGTCGGCGTCGGCGAAGTTGACGACCACTTCCAGGGATCCGCGGCGCATCCGGAAGAGCCGCGCATCCTCGTCGACGCGGCACGAGGTCGACCCGAACGCCGGGTCGGTCAGCTCGGGCCGGTTGCGACGCAGCGCCGCCAGCTGACGGTAGACCTCGAGCATCCGCGCGTGCCGTCCCTCGCCGACCTCGGTCCAGTCCAGCCTGGACCGCTCGAAGGTCGCCGGGTCCTGCGGGTCGGGCACCACGTCGGGGTCCCAGCCCATCCGCTCGAACTCCTTGATCCGTCCCTCCGCGGTGGCCCTGCCGAGCTCCGGCTCCGGGTGGGAGGAGAAGAACTGGAACGGTGACGAGCTCGCCCACTCCTCGCCCTGGAAGAGCATCGGTGTGAACGGGCCGGCCAGCGTCAGCAAGGCCGCGCAGGCGAGCTGGTGGTCGTCGAGGGTCTCGGTGAGCCGGTCGCCGATCGCCCGGTTGCCGATCTGGTCGTGGTTCTGGCTGCACACCACCAGCCGCCAGGTCGGCATCGCATCGGTGTCGATCGGCACGCCGTGGTCGCGCCCGCGGAAGGAGGAGTGGGTGCCGTCGTGGAAGAAGCCCCGCTCGCACACCTTCTTCAGCGCGCCGAGCGGCGCGAAGTCGGCGTAGTAGCCGCCGACCTCTCCGGTCAGCGCCACGTGCACCGCGTGGTGGAAGTCGTCGCTCCACTGCGCGTCGAGGCCGTAGCCCCGCGCCTCGCGGGGAGTGATCAGCAGCGGGTCGTTGAGGTCGGACTCCGCGATCAGCGTGAGCGGGCGGCGCTGGTGGGCCGACAGCGCGGCCACCTCGATCGCCATCTCCTCCAGCAGGTGCGGCTCGGACTCGTCCGCCAGCGCGTGCACGGCGTCGAGCCGCAGCCCGTCGACGTGGTAGTCCTCCAGCCACATCCGGACGTTGTCGAGGATGTAGCGGCGCACCTCCGCCGACCCCTCGCCGTCGAGGTTGACCAGGTCGCCCCAGGTGTTGGCGCCGCTCTTGAGGTACGGCGCGAACAGTGGCAGGTAGTTGCCCGACGGTCCGAGGTGGTTGTAGACGACGTCCTGGATCACGCCCAGGCCGGCGGCATGGCAGCCGTCGACGAAGCGCTGGTACGCCGCGGGGCCGCCGTAGCCCTCGTGCACCGCGAACCAGTCGACCCCGTCGTAGCCCCAGTTGTGGGTGCCGTTGAACGCGTTGACCGGCAGCAGCTCCACGAAGTCGACGCCGATCGAGCGCAGGTGCTCGAGCCGGGTCAGCGCCGCGTCGAGGGTGCCCTCGGGGGTGAAGGTGCCGACGTGCAGCTCGTAGATGACCGAGCCGGCCAGCTGGCGGCCGGTCCAGCCGCGGTCGGCCCACGCGTGGGAGTCCGCACGGTAGGTGCGCGACCGGTCGTGCACCCCGCCGGGCTGCCGCCGCGACCTCGGGTCGGGGCGCGGGTCCGGGTCGTCGTCGAGCAGGTAGCCGTAGTCGACGTCCTGGTCCCACACGTCCGGGATCGCCTCGGCCGGGGTCCACCAGCCGCCGTCGGCGCGGACCATGTCCACGGTCTCCTCGCCCAGGGAGAGCCGGACCCGGGAGGGGCGCGGCGCCCAGACGTCGAACGGTCCGCGCATCACGAGTCCTCCCTCACCAGCAGCGCCACGGACAGGTCGGCGAGCACCTCGGCCAGTGGCAGCCGCCCGTCGGCAGCGGTGACCACGCGGTCGGAGACCACGTCGCGCCAGCGGCCTTCGGGCAGCCCCAGCGCGGTGTCGCCCAGCCGCCACGCGCGGCCAGGCCGATCGGCAGCCGGGTGGCGACGGTGACCGCGCCGCCGCGGTCGAAGGCGAGGACGTGGTCGGCAGCCGCGCCGGTGGCGGGCACGGGGGAGTACGACGCGAACAGGTCGGGTCGCTCGCGCCGGAGCGTCAGCGCGGCCCGAACCACCCGGAGCTTGGCAGTGCCGGGGTCGTCTGCGGTGTCGGTCAGGGGGGTGCTCGCCCCCTCGCGGATCGCCCCGAGCCGGTCGATGCGGTCGTCGAAGTCGACGGGGCGCCGGTTGTCCGGGTCCACGAGGCTCTGCTCCCACAGCTCGCTGCCCTGGTAGACGTCGGGCACGCCCGGCACGGTGAGGCCGACGAGCTTGGCCGCGAGCGCGTTGCTCCAGCCCGCACCCGCCACCTCGTCGAGGAGCCCGGTGAGCACCGTCCCGACCCCGGCATCGTCGAGCGCGGCGTCGACGGCGGCGCGTACGGCGTCCTCGTAGGCCTGGTCGGGGGCGGTCCACGTGGTGTGGTCGCCGGCCTCGCGCATCGCCTTCTCGGCGTACCCGTGCAGGCGGTCGCGCAGGTCCGGGTCGGGCGCGGCCGGCCAGGCGCCGAGCACGGCCTGCCACAGCAGGCTGCCGAAGACCGGGTCGGGGACCGGCGCCAGCTCGAGCAGACGCTCCAGTGCGGAAGCCCAGGCGTCGGGGACCTCGGCCAGCGCGGTGAGCCGCGCCCGGACGTCCTCGCCGCGCTTGGTGTCGTGGGTCGACTGGGTCGTCATGGCGTGCGGCCACTCGGCCTGCCGCCGGGCCATCTGCTCGTGGAACTCGTCGACCGGGATCGCGAAGACGCTCGGGTCGCCGCCGACCTCGTTGAGGGAGGTGAGCCTGGAGTAGCGGTAGAACGCGCAGTCCTCCACGCCCTTGGCCATCACCATGCCGCTGGTCTGCTGGAACCGCTTCGCGGGCTCGGCGTCCGGGTCGGCCAGCACCGGCTCGAGCAGGTCGAGGGTCGCGGCGAGGTCGGGGCGGTGCCGGCGTGCCGAGGCGAAGGCGGCGTCGAGGTGCTCGCGCCCCTCGGGCAGGTAGGAGCGGTAGACCGGGAAGCAGGCGAGCAGCTCGGCGACCGCGTCTCGGAGCGCCTCCTCGTCGGCCTCTCGACCGTCGAGAGCGACGAGGACCTCGCGGACGATCCGGCGCGTCTCCGCCTGGAGGATCCCGTCGGCCACGTCGCGCTTGGTGCCGTGGATCATCTCGTGCCAGTCGACCGGGGTGCCGCGCAGCTTGGCCTCCAGCGCGTCGAGCGGCTCCTGGCCGGCCGGGTCGGTCAGCACCCGGTCGATGTGGGCCAGGGCGTCGTACCCCGTCGTGCCGGCGGTCGCCCACGACGTCGGCAGCTCCTCGCCGGGCTCGAGGATCTTCTCGACGAGCACGTAGGCGCCGCCGGTGAGCCGGGCAAGGTCGTCGAGGTAGCGCTTCGGGTCGCGCAGGCCGTCGGGGTGGTCGACCCGGAGCCCGTCGACCAGGCCCTCGTCGAACCATCGCCGGATCTCGGCGTGCGACTCCTCGAAGACCCGCGGCTCCTCCACCCGGATCCCCGCCAGGGTGTTGACGGCGAAGAACCGGCGATAGTTGAGCCGGTCGTCGGCGGTGCGCCAGCCGACCAGCTCGTAGTGCTGCCGGCCGTGCACGGTGTCGGCGTCGGCGCCATCGTCGGCGGTGCCGGGCGCGATCGGGAACCGGTTGTCGTGGTACCTCAGCTCGCCGTCGACGACCGCCAGGTGGGCGATCCGCCCGTCGGGTCCGAGGTCGTCGTCGCCGACCACCGGGACCCGCAGCCGGCCGTCGCCGGCGGCCCAGTCGACGTCGAAGGCGGGGGCGTACGCCGAGTCGCGGCCCAGCCGCAGCACGTCCCACCACCACGCGCTCTCCACCGGCGTGGCGACGCCGACGTGGTTGGGCACGATGTCGACGAGCACGCCCATGCCCAGCCGGCGCGCCTCGGCCGAGAGGGCGGCCAGGCCCTCGGCGCCGCCACGGGAGGCGTCGACCCGGTCGTGCGCCACGACGTCGTAGCCGTGGTCGCTGCCGGGCTCGGCCGCCAGCAGCGGCGACAGGTAGACCCAGTCGACGCCGAGGTCGTGCAGGTAGGGCAGGCGACGTGCAGCCTCGAACAGGTCGAACTCGGTGTTGATCTGGAGCCGGTAGGTGCTGACGGGGACGCGCATGCCGCCGCTCAACCCCGCTTGGCCTGCGCGGCGACCGAGGCGGCCACCGAGTGGTCGATCTCGGCCTCCGGCGCGCTGTGCTGGCGCAGCACGACCACGCTGTGGGTCTCGAGGGGGAAGGTGCTGCCGGCCTGGTGGGTCGAGGCGTCGTCGGCCCCGCCCCCGGTGTCGATGACGACGTCCCACGCGGCGGCGTACTCGTCCGGCGGCAGGGTCACCTCGGCAGGCCCGTCGGCGTTGAAGTAGAGCAGGAAGTGGTCGTCCGTGATCGCCTGCCCGCGCTCGTCGAGGCCGGCGATGCCGTTGCCGTTGAGGTACATCCCGATCGCCTGGGAACCGCCGTTCCAGTCGGCGTCCTCCATCGGCCGGCCGTCGAGGTGCAGCCAGACGATGTCGTTGAGCCGCTCGCCGTCGCCGGTGCGCACGGTGCTGCCCGGTGAAGAACCGCTTGCGGCGGAACGTCGGGTGCTCCTTGCGCAGCCGGGACACCGCGGCGGTGAACTCCACCAGCGGGGTGTCGGCCCGGTCCCAGTGCACCCAGCTGATCTCGGAGTCCTGGGCGTAGGTGTTGTTGTTGCCGTCCTGGGTCCGGCCGAGCTCGTCGCCGTGCAGGATCATCGGCACGCCCTGGCTGAGCAGCAGCGTCGCGATGAAGTTGCGCTGCTCCCGGGCCCGGGCCTGCAGCACCTCGGGGTCGTCGGTCGGGCCCTCGACCCCGTGGTTCCAGGACCGGTTGTGGCTCTCGCCGTCGTTGTTGTCCTCGCCGTTGGCGTCGTTGTGCTTCTCGTTGTAGGAGACCAGATCCCGCAGCGTGAACCCGTCGTGGGCGGTGACGAAGTTGATGCTGGCCACCGGCCGGCGGCCGGAGTGCTCGTAGAAGTCCGAGGAGCCCGCGAGGCGCGAGGCGAACTCGCCGAGCGACGGCTCGCCGCGCCAGAAGTCGCGCACGGTGTCGCGGTAGGCGCCGTTCCACTCCGTCCACTGGGGCGGGAAGTTGCCGACCTGGTAGCCGCCGGGGCCGATGTCCCACGGCTCGGCGATCAGCTTCACCTGGGAGACGACCGGGTCCTGCTGCACGAGCTCGAAGAACGTCGCCAGCCGGTCCACGTCGTAGAACTCCCGGGCCAGGGTCGCGGCCAAGTCGAAGCGGAAGCCGTCGACGTGCATCTCGGTCACCCAGTAGCGCAGCGAGTCCATGATCAGCTGCAGCGAGTGCGGGTGGCGCACGTTGAGGGTGTTGCCGGTGCCGGTGTAGTCCATGTAGTACTGCTCGTCGTCCTCGACGAGGCGGTAGTACGCCGCGTTGTCGATGCCGCGGAAGCTCAGCGTCGGGCCGAGGTGGTTGCCCTCGGCCGTGTGGTTGTAGACCACGTCGAGGATGACCTCGATGCCCGCGAGGTGCATCGCCTTGACCATCGACTTGAACTCCTGGACCTGCTGGCCGTGCTCGCGGTTCGCGGCGTAGTCGGCGTGCGGGGCGAAGAAGCCC
This sequence comes from Nocardioides ungokensis, assembly GCF_013466985.1. Classification (GTDB taxonomy): domain Bacteria; phylum Actinomycetota; class Actinomycetes; order Propionibacteriales; family Nocardioidaceae; genus Nocardioides; species Nocardioides ungokensis. The sequence goes on from NZ_CP059164.1 coordinate 287,840, forward strand.
AGGGTGTTGTAGCCCCAGTAGTTGCGCAGGCCCTTCTCCTGCAGCGTGCTGTCCTGCACGAACTGGTGGACCGGCATCAGCTCGATCGCGGTCACGCCCAGCTTGGTGAGGTGCTCGGTGACGGCGGGGTGCGCGAGGCCGGAGTACGTCCCGCGCTGCTCCTCGGGGACGTCCGGGTGCAGCTCGGTTAGTCCCTTGACGTGCGCCTCGTAGATGAAGGACTCGTTGTAGGGGATGTCGGGGCGGCGGTCGCCCTCCCAGTCGAAGAACGGCGTGATCACGACGCTCTTCTGCATGTACGCCGCGGAGTCGTCGTCGTTGCGCGAGTCCGGGTCGCCGAAGTCGTAGCCGAAGAGTGACTGGTCCCACTCGATCTCGCCGCTGGTGGCCTTGGCGTAGGGGTCCATGAGCAGCTTGTTCGGGTTGCAGCGCAGGCCGCGGGCCGGGTCGTGCGGGCCGTGCACGCGGTAGCCGTAGCGCTGGCCGGGCTGCACCGTCGGCAGGTAGCAGTGCCACACGTAGGCGTCGACCTCGGTCACCTCGACGCGGGTCTCCTTTGCCGTCCTCGTCGAAGAGGCACAGCTCAACGCGGTCAGCGACCTCGCTGAACAGCGCGAAGTTGGTGCCGCTCCCGTCGAACGTCGCCCCGAGGGGGTACGCCGATCCCGGCCAGATCTCCATCAAGGCTTCTCCCACCTATTCCCCCCGCACATCACGGTCCGGCTGATCGATACCCGATGTTGGAACGATCAAACCACGAGGGGTCAGTAGCGGCTGGCCAGGACGCCGCGCAGCAGGCCGGGGTGCCGATCCTCGACCGCGTCGAGCCGCAGGGCGTGGTGGGTCTTGCCGCCGACCACGCTGCGCTCGATGACCCGGCCTCGCGCAGGATCTTGAAGTGGTGGCTCGCGGTGGACTTGCCGACACCGTCGTAGAGGGCCGCGCACGGCGCCGGCGTCCCGTCGGGGTCGAGGCGGCGCACCATCTCCAGGCGCACCGGGTCGGCCAGCGCCTCGAGCACCTCGAGCAGCCCGGCGACGGGGAGGACGTCGTCGGGTCGCGTGGTGGCGGCGGCCTGCGGAGCGGGACTCACGGTCATGGTCCTCCCAACGTCGGGGACGTCCCGGACATGCCCGGGAATGTTCCGGACGGGCGGCTGGTTCGACGTACATCGAACCGAGAGTTCGATCGGCATCGAACCTAGCATCTCACCGAGGAGTCGACATGCGCACCGCACCGGCCCGGCAGCCCTGGGCCTACCCCCTGTTGATCACCCTGCTCGCCTCCTCGCTCGGGGTCTCGGGCGCCCCGGCGCCGCTGTACGCGCTCTACGAGCGGCGCTGGGACCTCGCGCCGATCACCACCACGCTGGTCTTCGCGGCGTACGCCGTAGCGGCGCTGGTGGCCGTGCTGGTCGCGGGCCCGGCCTCGGACAAGTTCGGGCGCAAGCCGCTCCTGCTGGGCGCGGCGGTCACGATGATCGCCGGCCTCGTGGTCTTCATGACGGCCGGTGGGGTGACCGCGCTGTTCGTGGCGCGCGTGCTGCACGGCGCCGCGGTGGGCACCGCCGTGGTCGCGGGCAGCGCCGCGCTGCTCGACCTGCGCCCCGAGCACGGCCAGCGCACCGGCCACCTGACCGGGATCATGCTCAACGTCGGGATGGCGGTGACCGTGCTCGGCGCGTCCGTCCTCGCACAGTTCGGGCCCGACCCGTACGTCGTCCCCTACGCCGTCGTCACCGTGGTGATCGCCGGGTTGCTGGTCGGCCTCGTGGCGATGGGTGAGCCCCACGGGGGCCGGACCGGCCGCGCGTCCGGGCGGCTGCGCCTCTCCCGGCCCCGCGTGCCCGCCGCCATTGCCGGGGACTTCCGCTTCGCGGTGCTCGGCGTGATGGCGGCCTGGTCGGTGCTGGGGGTCTACCTCTCCCTCTTCCCGGCCTTCGCCGGTGTCTCCACCGGCATCCACTCGCTGGTGTTCGGCGGCCTGGTGGTGGCGGCCATGGCCGGTGCCGGCGCCATCGCCCAGGCCTTCACCGGGCGGGTGGTGGCACGCCGGGCCGCGGTGGTCGGGGACTTCGGCACCGCGGTGGCGCTGCTGCTGAGCGTCGCGGCGCTCGACAGCCACCACGCGAGCCTGGTCGGCGCCGCGGCCGTGCTGATGGGGCTCTCCTTCGGCCTCGCCTTCGGCGGCAGCCTGCGCCACCTCGGCAGCGTGGTCCCGGCGGGACACCGCGGTGAGGTGATGTCGGCCTACTACGTCCTGGCCTACTCCGCGCTCGCGGTCCCGACCATCCTGGCCGGGTGGGCGGCCACGACCTGGGGCCTGGCTGCGGTGTTCCCGTGGTTCTCCCTCGCCGTTGCCGGGGTCTGCGTGGTCGCAGGTTCCCTGGGTGTCCGGGGCGCGCGCGTGCCGGTGGCGGCATGAGCCCGCGCGCCGGAGCGTCGGCCGCGTCGGGAACAACCCCGCACCGACCCTTGTTGCCACGCCACGTGACCTCGACCGCGCCGATCACCCGCGCCTCGGTGGGACTGCGCAGCGAGCGCGGCCCCGTCCTCCTCGCCGTGATGCTCGCCACCGGGCTGGTGGCGATCGACGCCACGATCCTGGCCACCGCGGTGCCGGCCGTGGTCCGCGACCTCGGCGGCTTCACCCAGTTCCCGTGGCTGTTCTCGGTCTACCTGCTCGCGCAGGCCGTCTCCGTGCCGATCTACGGCAAGCTGGCCGACCTCTTCGGCCGCAAGCCGGTGATGCTGGTCGGCATCGCGCTCTTCGTGCTCGGCTCGTTGCTGTGCGGCATCGCCTGGGGAATGGGCGCGCTGATCGCGTTCCGGGCCGTCCAGGGCCTCGGCGCCGGGGCGGTGCAGCCCGTCGGCATGACCATCGTCGGCGACATCTACTCGACCGCGGAGCGGGCCAAGGTGCAGGGCTACATCGCCAGCGTCTGGGCCGCCTCCTCGCTGGTCGGGCCGACGCTGGGCGGCGTCTTCGCCGACTACCTGTCGTGGCGCTGGATCTTCTTCGTCAACCTGCCCATCGGCATCGCGGCCACCTGGGCGCTGTGGCGCAGCTTCCACGAGAAGGTCGAGCGCAAGCGGCACCACATCGACTACCTCGGGGCCGGCCTGCTGTCGGTCGGCGGGGTGCTCCTGCTGCTCGGGCTGCTCGAGGGTGGCGTCCGGTGGGCTTGGTCCTCGCCCACCAGCGTGGTGCTCTTCGTGGTCGCCGCCGTGCTGCTGGTCGCCTTCGTCCTGGTCGAGCGTCGGGCCGTCGAGCCGGTGCTGCCGCTGTGGGTCTTCGGCAACCGGGTCCTCAACGCCGCCAACATCGGCGCGCTGGTCGTCGGGGTGCTGATGCTCGGGCTGTCGTCGTACGTCCCGCTCTTCGCCCAGGGCGTGCTCGGCACCGGCGCCGTGGTGGCCGGCTTCGCGCTGGCGGCGATGACGATCGGCTGGCCGATCGCCGCCTCCACCGCCGGCCGGTTCTACCTGACCATCGGCTTCCGGGCCACGATGCTGATGGGCGCCGCCTTCGGCGTGGCCGGCTCGGCGATCCTGCTCACCGTCGACGGCTCGAGCAGCGTCTGGCACCTCGCCGCCGCCTGCTTCGTGATCGGGATCGGGCTGGGCTTCGTCGCCAGCCCGTCCGTGGTCGCGGCCCAGTCCTCGGTCACCTGGCAGTTCCGCGGCGTCGCCACCGGGGCGACGATGTTCGCCCGCTCGGTGGGCAGCTCGGTCGGGGTCGCGGTCTTCGGCGCGATCGCGAACGCCGTGGTCGCCTCCCGCCTCCACGGGGCCACGCCCGACCTCCAGCACCTGCCGCCGGGGGTCCTCGAGCCGGCCGTGCACACGGTGTTCGTGGCGTCGGCCGTCGTGGCCGTCGCGCTGCTGGCCGCGGGCCTGATGATGCCGCGCCGGGTGGTGGAGCCGACCGGCTGAGGTCGGAAGCCGACGCGTCGAGGACCCACGCCTCGATGGCGCGTGGTGAGACGGACCACGAGCCCTTCGCCGTGCGGTTACCCGACAGTAGGATCGACGCATGACGCGCGAGATCTACGACGAGGACCACGAGGCCTTCCGCAACTCGGTCAAGGAGTTCCTGGACCGTGAGGTGGTGCCCCACCTGGAGGAGTACGAGCACAACCACGGGCTGACCCGGGACTTCTGGACGGCCGCCGGCAAGCAGGGCTTCCTCGGCCTCGAGATCCCCGAGGAGTACGGCGGCTCCGAGGCGGGTGACTACCGCTTCAACGCCGTGCTGACCGAGGAGCTCGCCAAGGTCAACATGACCCTGCCGAGCTGCGTCGGCATCCACGCCGACATCGTGGCGCCGTACCTCGTGCACCTCACCACCGAGGAGCAGAAGCAGCGCTGGCTGCCCAGGTTCTGCAGCGGCGACCTGCTCACCGGCATCGGCATGACCGAGCCGGGCGGCGGCTCCGACCTGGCCAACCTGAAGACCACGGCCGTCCGCGACGGCGACGACTGGGTCATCAACGGCTCCAAGACCTTCATCACCAACGGTGGCAGCGCCGACCTGGTCGTGGTCGCGGCGCGCACCTCGCCGGAGAAGAAGGCCAAGGGCATCTCGCTCTTCGGAGTCGACACCTCGCTGCCGGGCTTCTCGGTCGGCCGGGTCCTCGACAAGGTCGGCCAGGACGAGTCCGACACCGCCGAGCTGTCCTTCGAGGACGTGCGGGTCAGCAACGACGACCTGATCGGCGAGCTCGACACCGGCTTCATCTCGATGATGCAGTTCCTGCCGCAGGAGCGCCTCGGCTCGGCGATCACCAACCTCGCCCACGCCGCGCAGATCCTCGAGGAGACGATCCAGTACGCCAAGGACCGCAAGGCCTTCGGCCAGCCGATCGGCAACTTCCAGCACAACCAGTTCCTGCTGGCCGAGCTGGTCACCCAGGTCGAGGTCACGCAGGCCTACGTCGACCAGTGCATCATGAAGCACACCCGCAAGGAGCTCACGCCGGTCGACGCCGCGAAGGCGAAGTGGTGGACCTCGCAGGTGCAGAACGACGTGCTCGACCACTGCGTCCAGCTGCACGGCGGCTACGGCTTCATGAACGAGTACCGCGTCGCCCGTGCCTGGCGGGACGCGCGCGTCACCAAGATCTGGGCGGGGTCGAACGAGATCATGAAGATGCTCATCGGTCGTGACCTCGGCCTGTGAGCGGGGATAGCGCAGCCTTGCCTTCCTTGCAGCAACCGCCCGCGGACGATGACGATCGGGGCATGACCACCGACGCCAACGGCGTGGACGCCACCGTGGGGCCCCATGAGGACGAGCCCCACGACACCGGGATCAACAACCGCCTCAACTGGCTGCGGGCCGCGGTGCTCGGCGCCAACGACGGCATCGTCTCGACCGCCGGTCTGGTGGTCGGCGTCGCCGGGGCGACCAGCGACCGGACCGCGATCATGGTCGCCGGCGTGGCCGGCCTCGCGGCCGGTGCGCTGAGCATGGCCGCCGGTGAGTACGTCTCGGTGAGCACCCAGCGCGACTCCGAGCACGCGCTGCTGGAGAAGGAGCGCCGCGAGCTCGTCGAGGAGCCCGAGGAGGAGCTGGCCGAGCTGGCCGGGATCTACGTGGCCAAGGGGCTGAGCGAGGAGCTCGCCCTCCAGGTGGCCACGGAGCTGACCGAGCACGACGCACTGCGCGCGCACGCCGAGTCCGAGCTCGGCATCGACCCCGACGACCTGACCAACCCCTGGCACGCCGCCTGGGCGTCGATGCTGTCGTTCACGGTCGGTGCGCTGCTCCCGCTGCTCACGATCGTGCTCTTCGCCTCCGGCTACCGGGTGCCGGTCACCGTGCTGGCAGTCGTGGTCGCGCTCGGGATCACCGGCTGGGCGAGCGCGAGGTTCGGCTACGGGCCGACCCGCCGGGCGGTCTACCGCAACGTGGGCGGTGGCCTGTTCGCGATGGCCGTCACCTACGCGATCGGCGCGGCGCTGGGCACCCAGATCGGCTGACCCGGTTTGTTGAGTTGGGCCTGATTCGGCGGTGAGCTGGGCCGGATTCGGCGCAGGCGACCGAACGAGGCCCAACTCGTGGCCGAATCAGGCCCAACTCAACGAGTTGGCGCGCGCCCGGTGGAGGAGCGGAGCACCAGCTCGGGCCGGAAGAGGTACTCGTGCGAGGGGCTGGGCTCTCCCTCGATCGCGTCGGCCAGCGCCGCCACGGCGGCCAGCCCCATGGTCTGCACCGGCTGCCGCACGGTCGTGAGCGGCGGGTCGAAGAACTGCGTCAGCCTCGAGTCGTCGAAGCCGATCACCGACACGTCCTCCGGCACCCGGAGGCCGGCCTCGCGCACGGCGCGGACGGCGCCGAGCGCCATCGGGTCCGAGCCGCACACCACGGCGGTCGCGCCGCGGTCGAGCAGCTTGCGGGTCGCCGCCGCGCCCCCCTCGAGGGTGTAGAGCGCCTCCTCGATCCACCCCCCCGACTCCGAGGCAGGCAGGCCCAGCGAGCGCTCCATGGCCGCGACGAACCCCTCGCGCTTGCGCAGCGCGGGCACGTAGCGGCTGGGACCGTTGGCGAGGCCGATCCGGGTGTGGCCGAGCTGGACGAGGTGGGAGACGGCCTGCGTCATCGCCTCGTGGTCGTCGGTGGAGAGGAACGGCGCGTCGAGGTCGGGGGCGAAACCGTTGACGAACACCACCGGCAGGCCGCGCGCGATCAGGGCCCGGTAGCGCTCGTGGTCGGCGGCCCGGTCGGCGTGGCGGCCGGAGACGAAGAGGATGCCGGCCACCCCGTGGTCCAGCAGCGACTCGACGTACTCGTCCTCGGAGATGCCGCCGGGCGACTGCGTGCACAGCACCGGGGTGTAGCGACGGCTGGAGAGCGCGTCGTCGATGACCTGGGCGAACGCCGGGAAGATCGGGTTCTCGAGCTCGGGGACCACGACGCCGACCAGGCCGGAGCTGCGGCGGCGCAGCCGGGTCGGACGCTCGTAGCCGAGCAGGTCGAGGGCGACCAGGACCGACTGGCGCGCGGTCTCGCTCACGCCCGTCTTGTCGTTCAGGACGCGACTGACCGTCGCTTCGCTCACGCCCGCCTCGGCGGCGATGTCGGCCAGGGTTGCCACCTGCGTATGTAACCGCCTCGACGGCGTTCTTGCAAGGACTTTCATTTCTTGCAAGAACGTTGCTAACCTCCCGTGGCCCGCATCACACACCCAAGGAGCACCCATGCGCCGCACCCTGCCTGCTCTCGCCGGCACCGCCGCGCTCGCCCTCGTCCTCGCCGCCTGCGGCGGTTCGGACAGCGAGAAGTCGTCCGCCAACTCGTCCCCCAAGTCCGACGCCAGCGCCGACCCGGCCAGCCTCAAGGCCGACCTGACCTGGTGGGACACCTCGGACCCGACGAACGAGGCGCCGGCGTTCAAGGCGCTGATCAAGAAGTTCAACGCGGAGTACCCGAACGTCAAGATCAACTACCAGTCGGTCCCCTTCGACCAGGCGCAGAACAAGTTCAAGACCGCAGCTGAGTCGGGCTCGGGCGCCCCGGACATCCTGCGGGCCGAGGTCGCCTGGGTCCCCGAGTTCGCCTCGCTGGGCTACCTCTACGCCCTCGACGGCACCCCGCTGCTCGAGGACAACAACTTCCTCCCGACGCCGCTGTCCAGCGACCAGTACGAGGGCAAGACCTACGGCGTCCCGCAGGTCACCGACACCCTCGGCCTGATGTACAACAAGAAGATCTTCGCCAAGGCCGGCATCGACTCCGCCCCCACCACGTGGGACGAGGTCGCCGCTGACGCCAAGCTGATCAAGCAGAAGGCCGGCGTCGACGGCATCTACCTGAACGCCGCGGGCTACTTCATGCTGCCGTTCATGTACGGCGAGGGCGGCGACATGGTCGACACCGACGCCAAGAAGATCGTGGTCAACTCCGACGCGAACGTGAAGGGCATCCAGACCGCCCAGGACATGGTGAAGAGCGGCGTGGCCGCCAAGCCCGACGCCAGCGACTCCTACGGCACGATGATGACGCTGTTCAAGGCCGGCAAGGTCGGCATGATCATCAACGGTCCCTGGGAGGTCGCGAACATCTCCGCCGACCCGAACTTCGGTGGCTTCGACAACCTCGGCGTTGCTCCGGTCCCCGGCGGCTCTGCCGGTCAGGGTGCCCCGGTGGGTGGCCACAACTACGTCATCTACTCCGGCATGGACCAGTCCAAGGCCGACGCCGCGATCGCGTTCGTGAAGTTCATGAGCTCGGCCCAGTCCGAGGCGTTCGTCGCCGACAAGCTGGGCCTGCTGCCCGGCAACTCCGACTCCTACGACCTGCTGAAGGACAACGCGAAGGTCGCCGCGTGGAAGTCCGCGCTCCAGGTCGCCAAGCCGCGTCCGTGGATCCCCGAGGGCGGCCTGTTCTTCGGCCCGCTCGACGAGATGGCCACCAAGGTCATGGTCCAGGGCGAGGACCCGAAGAAGGCGCTCGACGAGACCGCTCAGCAGTACAAGAGCGACGTGGTCCCGGACTACGCCTCCGAGTGATCCACCGCGCCGTCCGTGGAGCCCGGCCCCGAGCCGTGGCTCCACGGGCGGCGCACCCGCGCGTCGTACGACGCGTCCCCCCGTCTCACCCCCGGTAGTCCCGGCAGTTCCTGGAGGCCCGATGTCCGCCACCGACGTCACCCCCGCACCCGCCCCGTCCGACCCGGACGCCCCCCGCCCGCCGACCCGGGAGCCGGGCCGCCTGCGTCGCAGCTTCGACCGCCACTGGTACGCGTGGGCGATGGTGCTGCCCACGGTCGTCGTGCTCGGCGCGCTGGTGCTCGCCCCGCTCGTGCAGGGCATCTACCAGTCCTTCACCGACCTCAACGAGTCGAACCAGCGCGACACGATCTGCACCAAGACCCTCGGCGGTGGCACGGAGTGCAAGCCGAACCCCGACAAGGCGAAGTTCGTCGGGCTGAAGAACTACACCGACGTCCTGTCCGGTGAGCGCGGGCGCTTCTGGCTGCAGTTCGAGAACACGATCGTGTGGACGATCGCCTGCGTCTTCTTCCACTTCACGATCGGGCTGGGGCTCGCCATCCTGCTCAACCGCAGGTTCCGGGGCCGAAGTCTCTACCGGGTGCTGCTGATCGTCCCCTGGGCGGTGCCGGCGTTCGTCAGCGCCTTCTCGTGGAAGTTCCTGTTCAACCCGAAGTTCGGCCTGATCAACTCGATGCTCGAGCACGTCGGCCTGAACGGCGTCGAGTGGTTCAACCACCGCTGGACCGCCATGTTCGCCGCCGTCGTCACCAATGTGTGGCTGGGCGTCCCCTTCATGATGGTCGCGCTGCTCGGCGGCCTGCAGTCAATCAACCAGGACCTCTACGAGGCCGCCTCGATCGACGGCGCCTCGCCCTGGCAGCAGTTCCGCAACATCACCCTGCCGGGCCTGCGCCCGGTCAGCTCGACGGTGATCCTGCTCGGCACCATCTGGACCTTCAACATGTTCCCGATCATCTACTTCGTGACCGGCGGCCAGCCCGCGGGCCAGACCGAGATCCTGGTGACCGGCGCCTTCCGGGCGGCGTTCGAGGGCGTCCGCAACTACTCGCTCGCGGCGACCTACGGCGTGCTGATCCTGTCGCTGCTGATGGTCTACGCATCGTTCTACCGGCGCGCGCTGCGCAAGCAGGGAGAGGTGTTCTGATGGCGATCTCCACGATCCCCGGCAACGAGGTCGTCGCCGACCTCACCAGCGACCGCCCGCCGAAGCAGCGACGCGAGCGCAGCGTGCTGGCCTCCGTGCTGCTCCACGGCACCCTCCTGGTGGCCGTGCTCATCGCGCTGTTCCCCGTGATCTGGGTGCTGCTCAGCTCGCTCAAGCCGGCGTACGCCATCCAGAGCACGCACATCGAGCTGTTCAACCATCCGTCGCTGGACAACTACCGGCACGTCCTGTTCGACACCAGCTTCCCCCGCTGGTTCCTCAACTCGGTCGTCGTGGCCGCCTTCACGATGCTGATCGGCATCTCGATGTCGGCGACCGCGGGCTACGCACTCAGCCGGTTCAACTTCCCCGGCAAGCGGGGACTGATGTGGGTCTTCCTGCTGACCCAGATGTTCCCGGTCGCGATCCTGATCGTGCCGATCTACACGATCATGGCGAAGCTCAACCTGATCGACACCAAGGCCTCGCTGGTGATCGCCTACTGCACGGTGGCGGTGCCGTTCTGCGCCTGGATGATGCGGGGCTACTTCGACACCATCCCCAGGGAGCTCGACGAGGCCGCCTCGCTGGACGGGCTCGGGCCGTTCGGGACCTTCTGGCGGGTGATCCTGCCGCTGGCGCGCCCGGGGCTGGCGGTGACGGCGTTCTACACGTTCCTCACCGCCTGGGGCGAGGTCGCCTACGCGATCGCCTTCCTCCAGACCGACAAGAACCTCACGCTCGGTGCCGGGCTCCAGCAGTTCGTGCCGCGCTACAACCCGCAGTGGGACCTCCTGACGGCCGGCGCCGTGCTGATCACGATCCCCGCGGGCGTGGTGTTCTTCTTCGCCCAGCGGCACCTGGTGGGCGGCCTCACCGCGGGCGGCACGAAGGGCTGAGCCCGACCGCGGGCTGCCTACGGTGGTGGGCGTGCGGATGTTCGTGGCCCTGGTGCCCCCCGAGGAGGTCGTCGACCACCTCGAGGGGTTCCTGGAGCCGCGCCGGGAGGCGGCGCCCTTCCGGTGGGCCGGCCCGGGGCAGCTGCACCTCACGCTGGCCTTCCTCGCCTCCGTCGAGGACCGGCGGCTCGACGAGCTGGTCGAGCGGCTGGCGCGCGCGGCCGCCCGGCGTACGGCGTTCGAGGCACGGATCGCCGGCGGCGGCGCCTTCCCGAACGTCGGCCGGGCGCGGGTCCTGTGGGCCGGCCTCGACCTGACCGAGACCGCACGCACCGAGATCGACCGGCTGGCCACCGGGGCCCGCGCGGCCGCCTCACGGACCGGGATCGCCGTCGACGGCCAGCGCTTCCGGCCGCACCTGACGCTCGCCCGGCTCGGGCACCCTGCCGAGGTCACCAGCTGGGTCCGCCTGCTCGACAGCTACTCCGGCCCCAGCTGGACCGCCGACCGGATCAGCCTGGTGGCGTCGTACCTCGGCGAGGGTCCGCGCGGGCGACCGCGCTACGAGGTGGTGGAGGAGCTCGAGCTGTCCAGAGGGAACCGCTGAGGCATCGATCACCACGCCGAGAACGTGAGATGCCTGTTCGCCATGCGGTTTCTGCCCTAGGTTGCGACGGGTGAAGATCGCAGTGGCGAGGGAGACCCGGGACGGCGAGGCCCGGGTGGCGATGGTGCCCGAGCTGGTCGGCAAGCTGACCGGACTGGGCTACGACGTGGTGGTCGAGCCCGGCGCGGGCACGCACGCACTGCTCAGCGACGAGGACTACGTGGCCGCGGGCGCGAGCGTCGACGCCGCCGCCCTCGAGGGCGCGGACCTCGTGGTGTCGGTCCAACCGCTCGCCACCGACGTGATCCGGCGACTCCCGCGCGGCACCGCGACGATCTCGTTTCTGCCCACCATGCAGGAGCGCGCGGTGGTCTCCGACCTGCGCGACTGCGGCGTCACGGCGTTCGCCATGGAGCTGGTGCCGCGCATCTCCCGCGCCCAGTCGATGGACGCGCTGTCCTCGCAGGCGCTGGTGGCGGGCTACCGCTGCGCGCGATCGTCGCCGCGGGCATGCTGCGCCGCTTCTTCCCCCTGAACATGACCGCCGCCGGCACCGTGCCGCCTGCCGAGGTGGTGGTGCTCGGCGCCGGCGTCGCCGGGCTGCAGGCCATCGCCACCGCCAAGCGGCTCGGTGCCGTCGTCAAGGCGTACGACGTGCGGGCGGCGGCCGCCGAGGAGATCCGCTCGATGGGCGCCCAGGCGATCGACCTCGAGCTGGAGACCCTCGAGGGCGCCGGTGGCTACGCGCGGGAGATGACCGAGGACCGGGCCGCCCGGCAGCGCGAGATGCTCACGCCGTACATCGCCGCCGCCGACGCGCTGATCACCACCGCGGCGGTGCCGGGGCGGCAGGCGCCGATGCTGGTGACCCGCGCGATGGTCGAGCAGATGAGCCCGGGGTCGGTCGTCGTCGACCTCGCCGCCGAGACGGGCGGCAACGTCGAGGGCTCCGAGGCGGGCGAGGTGGTCCGGATCGGCAACGCCCAGGTGTGGGGCGGGCGCAACGTGCCCAGCCAGATGCCCGGGCCGGCCTCCAAGCTCTACGCCCAGAACATCGTCAATATCGTCACCCTGATGACGCAGACCTCCGAGGAGGAGGGCGCGGCGGCGTTCGCGCCCGACTTCGAGGACGAGATCGTGGCCGGCTCCTGCGTGACCCACGACGGTGCCATCCGCCACGAGCCGACCCGCGAGGCGATCGAAGGAGAGCAGGTATGAACGAGGGTGTCGTCTGGCTGACGATCTTCGTGCTCAGCGTGTTCGTGGGCATCGAGGTGATCTCCAAGGTCTCCTCGACGCTGCACACACCGCTGATGTCCGGCGCGAACGCCATCCACGGGATCATCCTGCTCGGCGCGATCCTCGTGACCGGGTCCACGCACTCCACCGTCGCGCTCGTCGTCGGACTGGTGGCGATCGTGCTGGCGACCGTGAACATGGTCGGCGGCTTCGTGGTGACCGACCGGATGCTGCAGATGTTCGTGCGCAAGAAGCCCGCGTCCGAGAAGGAGGGGGCGCGCTGATGCCTACCTGGGTCCAGGTCGTATACCTGATCTGCGCGGTCGGCTTCATCCTCGCGCTCAAGGGGCTCTCCGGCCCGAAGACCGCGCGTCGGGGCAACCTGATCGGGGCGGCCGCGGCCGTCGTCGGCTGCGCGCTGCCGTTCATCTACGTCGACCACCTCGAGCACGTGCCGCTGATCCTCGGCGCGATCGCGGTCGGCACCGCCGGCGGCGTGTTCGGCGCCCGCAAGGTCCAGATGACCCAGATGCCGCAGATGGTGGCGCTCTTCAACGGGGTCGGCGGCGGCGCGGCCGCGCTGGTCGCCCTGCTCGAGCTCAACCACATGCTCGACGTCCAGGCCGCCCTCGACGCGCTGGGCGGACCTCAGGTCGACGCCTACGGCTGGTTCGTCTACGCGGCCACGGCGTTCACGATCTTCGTCGGGTCGGTGTCGTTCGCCGGCTCGCTCATCACCTTCGCCAAGCTGCAGGAGCTGATGACCTCGCGCCCGGTGGTCTTCCCGGGGCTGCCGGTGGCGTTCGGCGGGCTGCTGCTGGGCGGCATCGTGCTGTCGGTCCTCACCGTGACCAGCGCGTCCATCGGGATCGGCATCGGGCTGTGCCTGGTCGGGCTGCTCTTCGGCGTGCTCCTGGTGCTGCCCGTCGGCGGCGCCGACGTACCGATCGTGATCTCGCTGCTCAACGCGTTCACCGGCCTGACCGTGGCGGCCGGCGGCTACGTCCTGTCCAACACGCTGCTGCTGGTGGGCGGCACCCTGGTCGGGGCCTCCGGCACGTTCCTCACCCTGCTGATGGCGCGGGCGATGGGCCGGTCGGTCGCCAACATCCTCTTCGGCGCCCTCAAGGGCGGCTCGACGCTGGGCGCCGGCGTGGCCTCGGACCGGCCGGTGCGCTCCGCCGGGCCCGAGGACGTCGCGATCCTGCTGGGGTACGCCGACCGCGTGATCATCGTGCCCGGCTACGGGCTGGCCGTGGCCCAGGCCCAGCACACCCTGCGCGAGCTCGTCGACGTGCTCGGCGAGCGTGGCACCAAGGTCGACTACGCGATCCACCCGGTCGCCGGCCGGATGCCGGGCCACATGAACGTCCTGCTCGCCGAGGCCCAGGTGCCCTACGAGCAGCTCGTCGAGATGGACCACATCAACGGGGAGTTCAAGAACACCGACGTGGTGCTGGTCGTCGGCGCCAACGACGTGGTCAACCCCGCCGCCAAGACCACGCCGGGCGCCCCGATCTACGGCATGCCGATCCTCAACGCCGACGAGGCCAAGCAGGTCGTCTTCATGAAGCGGTCGATGCGGCCCGGCTTCGCCGGCATCGAGAACGAGCTGCTCTTCGACCCCAAGACCACGCTGCTCTTCGGCGACGCCAAGGAGTCGCTCGGCAAGCTGCTGAACGCGGTCAAGGCGCTCTGAGCCGGGTCGCGGACCCACGGTTGGTGACCAAACGGCAAGTTTTCGGCGCCGGGACATGCAGTTGGTGACCATTCGGCGCCCGCGTCGTTGAACGGGCATGGCTGACGAGAACGAGAGCCGCCTGGGGCGCCCGGACGGACACCGCTACGACGCGCCGGAGTCCGACGAGAGCCGGGTCAGCAAGGAGTGGACGTACGCAGTCCTCGGCATCCTCGTGCTGGTCCTGCTGGTGCTGATCGCCACCGGCACCGTCCAGATCTTCCCGGGCTAGTCCGCCCGGCTGGCGCCGGGCGGCGGTGGATCAGCCACCGAATGAGTGGCCGGAACGGTGGCCAGCTCACCGCTGGGGCAGGCAGGCGCCGGGCGGTCAGCCCGCGACGCCGTACAGCCGGTCGCCGGCGTCGCCGAGACCGGGGACGATGTAGCCCTTCTCGTTGAGCTTCTCGTCGAGCGCGGCGGTCACGACGGTCACCGGCACGTCGAGCCCGGTGAGGTCCTTCTCGAGCCGCTCGCAGCCCTCGGGTGCGGCGAGCAGGCAGATCGCGGTGATGTGGTCGGCGCCCCGGTCGGTGAGGAACTTGATCGCCGCGGCGAGCGTGCCGCCGGTGGCCAGCATCGGGTCGAGCACGTAGCACTGGCGGCCGGAGAGGTCCTCGGGCAGCCGCTCGGCGTACGTCGAGGCCTCCAGCGTCTCCTCGTTGCGCACCATGCCCAGGAAGCCGACCTCGGCGGTCGGCAGCAGCCGCATCATCCCGTCGAGCATGCCCAGGCCCGCGCGCAGGATCGGCACCACGAGCGGCTTGGGGGTGGCCAGGCGGACACCCGTGGTGGGGGAGACCGGGGTGACGATGTCGACGTCCTCGACCCGCACGTCGCGCGTCGCCTCGTAGGCCAGCAGCGTCACCAGCTCGTCGGCGAGACGGCGGAACGTCGGGGAGTCCGTGGTCTCGTCGCGCAGGACGGTGAGCTTGTGGGCGACGAGCGGGTGGTCGACGACGTGGGTGCGCATGGCGAAAACCCTAGTGGAGGCCTACGCAACGGGACACGCCGATATGGGTCGAAAGGGGGTTGGCCGCTTCCGTGTCGTCTGTCAGGCTGGTCTCTGCTCGCAGGATGACGGCTAGATCGGAGGAACGACATGGCCGACCAGATCGACGGAGTCGACTTCGCCCTCGCCGCCTACCGCGAGGAGGGCGTCTGGCAGGTGCAGGAGCTCGCCCACGACGTGCTCGTGGACCTCGACACCCTGGCGCACGCGCTGCGCCGCTTCCCCGGCGACGGCGGGGCGGTCGGCATGGTGGCCGTGGACGAGGACTTCTTCATCGTCGTGCGCGTCGCCGGCGCCAGCACCCGCGTGCTGCTCTCCGACATCACGGCCGCCGACGAGTGGGAGCTCGCCCGCTCGGTGGTCGACTTCCTGGCGCTGCCCGACGTCGAGGAGGAGGACGACCAGGTGCCGGCCGGCGACCTCGACCTCCTCGTGACCTCGGCATGCACGCCATGGACCTGGCGGTGCTGATCGACGACTTCGAGCTCTACCCCGACGAGATGCTCTCCGAGGTCGCGCGCCGGCTGGGCTTCGGCCAGCTCTTCGACGACGCCGTCGGCCTCGCCAACGCCTGAGCCTCCCCGCCGCATGCCTCCGTCGTACGCCGCGTGGCGTGAGCCCATGCTCGCCGCGCTCGCGGAGGCACGGGCCGCCCTGGCCACCGGCGACGTGCCGATCGGGGCGGTGGTCCTGGACCCGGCCGGGACCGTGGTCGGTCGCGGGCGCAACGTGCGCGAGGCCGACGCCGACCCCACCGGCCACGCCGAGGTGGTGGCGCTGCGAGAGGCCGCCCGGGCCCGCGGGGAGTGGCGGCTCGCGGGCTGCACGCTGGTCGTCACCCTCGAGCCCTGCACCATGTGCGCGGGTGCGGCGGTGCTGGCGCGGGTGGAGCGGGTCGTCTTCGGCGCGTTCGACGAGAAGGCCGGCGCGGTCGGCAGCCTGTGGGACGTGGTCCGCGACCGGCGCCTCAACCACCGGCCCGAGGTCGTGAGCGGGGTGCTCGCGGAGGAGTCGACAAAGCTGCTCGACGAGTTCTTCGCCGCCCAGCGGTCCTGACGGGCCCGCCACCCGTATCGGCCCGGCCGATACCTGTCGTCGGCGCTGGTGATTGGTGCCCGCCACCGGGGTGCCCGAGGCTGGCGGCATGCGCGTGAGAGTGGAGCACCTCGACGAGACCTTGGGCCTCGGCGACCGCCGACCCCGGCTGTCCTGGACCCTGCCGGCGGGGGTCGCGGAGCAGAAGGCGTACGAGCTCGAGCTCGACGACGGCACCACCACCGGCCGGGTGGACTCGGCCGACAACGTGCTGGTCCCGTGGCCGGGCCGGCCGCTGCGCTCGCGCGAGCGGCGTACCGTCCGCGTGCGGGTCTGGACCGACCGGGGCGACCTCGGCTGGTCGGAGGAGACGACGCTCGAGGCCGGGCTGCTCGACCCCGAGGACTGGACCGCCGACTGGGTCCGCCCGGCCGAGGACGAGGTGCCGCCCGCGGGCCACCGGCCGGCCTACCGCCTCCGCGGCGAGGTCGTGGTCGACGCCCCGGTCCGCAGTGTCCGTCTCCACGTCACGGCCCATGGCCTGCACGAGACCTCGATCGACGGGGTCCGCATCGGCGATGAGCAGCTGGCGCCCGGCTACACCGAGTACGACGTGCACACGATCGTGGGGGTCCACGACGTCACCGACCTGGTGACCCCGGGCAGGCACGTTGTCGAGGCCCTGCTCGCCGACGGCTGGTTCCGGGGCAAGGTCGGCGCGCCCCGGGCCAGTGACCAGTGGGGTGAGCGCACGGCGTACCTCGCCCAGCTCGTTGTCGAGCACGAGGACGGGACGACGTCGGTGCACGGCACCGGACCGGACTGGCGGTGGACGACCTCGCACGTCCTGGCCGCCGACCTCATCGACGGGCAGGTGGAGGACCGCCGGCTGGTCGACGGGACGGGCTGGCGGCCTGTCGTCGTCGCCGACATCGGTCACGACGCACTCACCTCGTCGCCGGCCCCGCCGGTGCGCGCGGTCGAGGAGCTGCGCCCGGTCTCGGTGGCCGTGCTGCGGCCGGGCGTGCACGTGGTCGACCTCGGCCAGAACATCAACGGCCACGTGCGGCTCACCTCCCTCGGGCCGGCCGGCACCGAGCTCACGCTGACCCACGGAGAGGCTCTCGGCGCGGACGGCGACGTCACCATGGACCACCTGGTGCCCAACCTGCCGTTCCTGCCCGATCTCAACGCCGGCCAGGTCGACCGGGTCGTCTCCGCCGGGGTCGAGGGCGACGTCTTCGAGCCCCGCTTCACCACCCACGGGTTCCGCTACGTGCGCATCGAGGGCGATCTCCCGGCGATCCCCGCCGCCTCCGTGACCGGCGTCGTCGTGCACACCGACCTCGAGGAGCGGGGCGACTTCCGGTGCTCGGACGACCGGCTCAACCGCCTCCACCGGGCGGCGGTGTGGAGCTTTCGCGGCAATGCCTGCGACATCCCCACCGACTGCCCCACCCGCGAGCGCGCCGGCTGGACCGGTGACTGGCAGCTCTACGTCCCGACCGCGGCGTACCTCTACGACGTCGCCGGCTTCTCGCTCAAGTGGCTGCGCGACCTTGTCGCCACCCAGTGGGAGGACGGCACCCTCAACAACATGGCGCCGATCCCGAAGGCCGAGCGCACGGGCTTCCTCGAGCAGGTGAACGGCTCGGCGGGCTGGGGCGACGCCGTGCTGCTGGTGCCGTGGGAGCTCTTCTGCGAGTACGGCGACAGCGACGTGCTCGCCGAGCTCTGGCCGGCGATGGTGCGCTGGCTGGACCGCATGGAACGGATGGCGACCAACGACCGGCACCCCGACCGCATCGCCCGCCACCCGCAGCCGCGCCCCCACGACCGGTACGTGTGGGACACCGGCTTCCACTGGGGTGAGTGGCTCGAGCCGGGTGGCACGCCCACCGACTTCCCGGCGTTCATCGCGGCCGACAAGGCCGAGGTCGCGACCGCGTTCTACGCGTGGTCGACGCGCCACGCCGCCGAGATCGCGCGTGTGCTCGACGACAAGGTCGCCGCCGACCGGTACGACGAGCTGTCGCGGTCGGTCGTCGAGGCGTGGCGGACCGAGTTCATCGACGACGACGGTCGCATCACGCCTCGGACCCAGGCCAACTTGGTGCGGGCGCTGCGATTCGGGCTCGTCCCCGACGAGCTGCGGCAGCGCTCGGGCGACGACCTCGCGGAGCTGGTCCGCGACTCGGGCCAGCACGTCGGCACCGGCTTCCTCGCCACCCCCGACCTGCTGCCGGTGCTGGCCGACCACGGCCACCTCGACCTGGCCTACGAGCTGTTGCTGCAGGACACATCGCCGTCCTGGCTGACGATGATCGACCGGGGCGCCACCACGGTCTGGGAGCTGTGGGACGGCATCGACGCCGACGGCGTCCCGCACGAGTCGCTCAACCACTACTCCAAGGGTGCGGTGATCTCGTTCCTGCACCGCTACACGTGTGGCCTCCAGCGCACCTCGCCGACTTGGCGCGCCTTCCGGGTCGCCCCCCGGCCCGGCGGTGGGCTGACCTGGGCGCGCACCCATCACGACTCGCCGCACGGTCGGATCTCGGTCGCGTGGCGGCTCGAGGGCGACGAGCTCGTGCTGGACCTCGTCGTGCCGCCGGGTTGCTCGGCCGAGGTGGTGCTGCCGGACGGTACGACGACCTCCGCCGGCCCGGGCGAGCACGAGCTGCGGAGCCGGGCTGCCTGACCACCGCGCCCGACGGCGAAATGGCTCGATCTGGGGATGGGCGGCCCCCGCCCACGGTTGTACCGTTTGGTACATGAGCACGCTATTCGAGACAACCAGACACATCGACGCACCGACCCAGCCGGTCGCGGAGGTGCTCTTCGACGTCGTCCGCTGGCCCGAGTGGACCCCGACGATCGACGACGTCGAACGCCTCGACGAGGGGCCGTTCCGAGTGGGCTCGCGGGCCCGGGTCCGCCAGCCGAAGCTCCCCAGGGCGGAGTGGGAGGTGACCGAGGTCGTGGACGGCCGCAGCTTCACCTGGGAGGCCACCGGACCGGGCATGCGGACGATCGCGCGCCACGAGGTCGTGCCCGACGGCGACGGCTCCCGGGTCACGCTCAGCATCGAGCAGACCGGACCGATGGGCGCGCTCGCCGCCCGGGTGTGGCGGGGGCTGACCCAGCGCTACATCGAGCTCGAGGCCGCGAGCCTGGACAGCCGCGTCACCGGCAAGCCGGCTGCGTGAGCCGGTCGGTCACGGCTGCGGGCACGTCGCCACGCGCACGACTGCTCGACGCCGCGATCGACCACTTCGGGCGCCACGGCATCGGGGACACCAGCCTGCGTGGCATCGCCGAGGCGGTCGGCACCAGCCACCGGATGCTGATCTACCACTTCGGGTCGCGCGAGGGGCTGCTCGCCGAGGTCACCCGTGAGGTCGAGGCTCGCCAGCGCGCGCGCTGATGACCGCGGCGTACGACGCGGACCTGCCGCCGCTGGAGGCGGGCGCGAGGTACTGGGAGGAGACGGTCGAGGCGACGCTGCGCTACGGCCCGCTCTTCTTCGAGCTCGCGGCGCACGCCATGCAGGGCAGGGAGCACGCCGCGGGCCTGCGCGAGGAGCTGATCGCGGCCTGGCTCCCGTCGGTGACCGAGCTCTGCCGGGCGATCGGGTTGCCGAGGAGCAGGCCGGGACCCATGCGCGCCTCGCCCTCGGGGCCGCGCGGGGCCTGCTCCTCGACCTGCTGGTGACGGGAGCGCGAGGAGGTCGCCCGGGCCGCGGACCTGCTCAACCGGCTGCTCCTGCTGTCCGCCGAGGTCGGTGGCGCGGGGGCTCGCTGACCGGTCAGGCGGCGTGCCGGGTGAGCGAGGTGCCGCACCGAGGGCAGTGGGTGCGGGTGCAGGTGTCGAGGTCCTGGCCGCAGCCGCAGACCGGGGGCGTGCGCCGCTCGGCCAGCTCCACGACCCGGTTGGACCACCAGGCGTGCCGTTCGGTGTTCATCGTTCCCACCTCCTCTCTCATCTGTTGTCACGACACCAGTACCGACTCGGTTCAGGCGCCCGAATCATCGCCACCCATCCCGGTCCGCTCGGTTGGACGATCCCCTCGTCGGCGATGGCGGCCGGCGCCCGGGGGAAGCAGCATGGCCGGAGGGCAGGGTGCCCGTCGGAGGGAGAGGTCATGGCCGAGACGAGATGATCGCGATCATCGAGACCGCGCTGCGCGAGAGCGGCGTACCCGAGGAGGTGGCCGCGGCTGGGCAGTTCATGCCGCCGCGGGCACACCGGGAGCATGTTCGCCGGGGGCCTCGTGGGCGACAGCCTCGCCGGCTCGGCGGGGGGTGGCCGACTCGGTGGGTACGGTGGGCGGCTCGCTCGCCGGCGCGCACGCCCACGACGCGGCCAGCGGGCTCCCGAGCAAGATGCTGGTCGGCGTGACCGCCACGCACGTCTGCGGCTTCGGCGCCGCCACGCGCCACAGCGCGGCCGGGCCGATCGTCTTCCGGGTGCCCCGGGAGACCCTTCAGGTCAAGGTCCACCATCGGGTGAACGTCCGGGTCCTGGAGCTCATCGAGACCACCACCGGCTCCCGCATCGAGCTCGAGGGCAATCGGATCCCGCTCACCCACCGCAAGGACGTCATCGAGGCTCTCGCGGATTGAGCCGGCGGGCACGCGCGCCCCGACATGCCCTGATCGGGTCACTCGATGACCACTTGCCCCGGTCCCGGCAGCACCACGGACCCGGCCTGAGGTGGCCGGGTCCGTGGTCGCTACGTGGCTGCGAGGCCGGACGGTCAGCGCGTGACGGTGAACGTCTGGCGCAGCGACGCCTTCGACGAGTCACCGGCGTACAGCTCGATCGTCCCCGCTCCACGACGAACTTGCCCCGGTTGTCGTAGAACCCGAAGTCGGTCCGGTCCACGGTGAAGTGGATCGTCCGGGACTGCCCGGGGTCGAGGGTCACCCGTTCGAAGCCGCGGAGCCGTCGTACCGGCTGCGAGATGCTCGCGACCGGGTCGTGGAGGTAGAGCTGCGCGACGTCCGTGCCGGCCCGGGAGCCGGTGTTGGTGACCGTCATCGTCGCGTGCACCTTGCCGTCGGGACCGATGCGCGACTGGTCGATGGAGAAGTCGGACACCGAGAACGTGGTGTAGCTCAACCCGTAGCCGAACTCGTACAGCGGGTCGCAGGAGTTGAGGTCCCGGTAGCGCGAGTTGTACTTCTGGGTCGCGTCGCAGGGCCGACCCGTGGGCTCGTGGTTGTAGTAGATCGGGACCTGGCCGAGCGTCCGCGGGAACGTGACCGGCAGCTTGCCGCTGGGGTTCACGTCGCCGAAGACCACGTCCGCCACCGCGTTGCCGGCCTCGACGCCGGGGAACCACGCCTCGAGGATCGCCGGTGCCGTCTCGTCGACCTTCGACAGGGTCAGCGGTCGCCCGTTGAACAGCACCACCGCGATGGGCTTGTCGGGGACGGCCTGCTTCACCGCGTCGAGCAGTTCCTGCTGCTTGCCCGGCAGGTCGATCGTCGAGCGTGCCTCCGCCTCGGCGCTCATCTCCCGTGTCTCGCCGAGGGCGAGCACGATCTGGTCCGCGCTCTGGGCCGCGGCACACGGCGTCGGCGAAGCCGGTCGTCGTGCTGCAGTCGTCGGCGGTCGCGGCCTCCGGAGGCTCGGCGTGGCTCATCGTGCAGCCCGGTGTGTACGTCGCGGACGGATCCACGGCCTTGATGCCGTCGTAAAGGCTGACCGCGTCGGAGTCCTGGCCGCGGCCCCACCAGGGACCGAGCATGTCGTGCTTGCTGTCGCCGAGCGGCCCGATGACGGCGGTCTTCTTGGACTTGTCGAGCGGCAGCGTGCTGCTGCTGTTCTTGAGCAGCACCATCGACTCACCGGCGGCCTTGCGGGCGGCCTTCCGGTCGTCGGCGGTGAGGAAGCTCGCCGGGTCGGTGGCCTTGGCCTGGTTGACGTACGGGTGGGCGAACAGGCCGGCGCGGTACTTCACCCGGAGGATCCGGCGCACCGCGTCGTCCAGCCGGGACATGGTGATCCGGTGCTGCTGGAGCAGCTGCTGGCCGTAGTCACGGATGTTGGTGCTGACCATCTCGGAGTCGGTGCCGGCCATCAGCGCGTTGGCGCCTGCCTGCGGGCCGTCCGCGGCGGTGCCGTGGCCGCAGGGCCCCTCGTCGGGGGTCCTCGGCGGGCAGGCGCGGGTCTCGGAGACCGCCGTGTAGTCGCTCTCGACGAACCCGTCGAAGCCCCACTGCTTCTTGAGGATCTGGGTCTCGGTGTACTTGTTCGCGCACCCCGGGACGCCGTTGAGCGAGTTGAACGAGCACATCACCGTGTCGGCGCCGGCATCGATCGCCGCCTTGAACGGCGGCAGGTACATGTTGCGCAGCCGCGCCTCGGACATGTCGGTGGTGTTGTAGTCGCGGCCGCCCTCGGGCTGGCCGTAGGCGACGTAGTGCTTGACGCTCGACACCACCTTGTCGCGGTCGCTGTAGCTGTCGCCCTGGGCGCCCTTGACGCGGGCGGCTCCCATCACGGAGCCGAGGTAGGGGTCCTCGCCGGCGCCCTCGACGATGCGGCCCCAGCGGGGCTCGTGCGAGACGTCGACCATGGGGCTGTAGATCTGCTTCAGGCCGACGGTGGCCGACTCGCGGGCACCGATCGTGGCGTCGGACTTCGCGACGTCGGGGTCGAACGAGCTCGCGGTCCCGAGCGGCACCGGGAAGATGGTCCGGTAGCCGTGGATCGTGTCGTAGGCGAACAGGATCGGGATGTGCAGCCGGGAGTCGTCCACGGCGACGTGCTGATAGTGGTTGATCTGCGCCGGGTCGGTGAGGCTGAAGACGCCGCCGACGCCGTTCTTGGCCTCGGCGTCGTTGATCTGGCCGTCCGAGAGCAGCTGGACCTGCTCGAGCTTCTCCTTCGTGGTCATCTTCGCCAGCAGCACATCGACCTTCTGCTCGATGCTCCTGCTCGCAGGTGTTCTGGCCGGCGCCAACGCCTGTTCGTCGCTGGACTGGCTGACCGTCGTGGCGGCGACGACGCTGCCGCCGACGAGAGTGGCCAGGATGGCCGAGGTGGCGATCGTGGTCGTGCTGAGGATGCGTTTCACCGAGATACCTCCGCGTTGCCCGAGTCGCGCCGGCGATCGCCGGTGGACGCCTACCAGGTCCCGGGGGTGTGCCAGCGCCGAGCAGGCAGGCCGATCCTTCACCCGCGCGCGGCGCGAGGACAAGGGTCAGTCTCGTGGTCCAGCCTGCATGAGGCCGGCGAGGCCGCCGGGGAGGGTGGCTGCGAGGTCGGGCCGGAACTCGCCGTCGACGAGCACGAAGACGACGCGGGCCGTGGTCTCGCCGCGGTTCGCCCAGGCGTGGTCGGTGCCGCGCTGGACGACGACGTCGCCCGCCCGCAGCGTCACCTCCGAGTCGTCGAGGACGAGGGTGATCTCGCCCTCGAGGACGATGCCGTAGTCGATCGTCGCGGTGCGGTGCACCGGCGACTGGAGACCGCGCTCGTCGAGGTGGCCGGGGCGGAACTCGTTGACCCGGATCTTCGTGCCCCGCACCGGTGGGGGCACGGCCAGCTCGCGTCGCGTCGGGTCGTCCTCGACGGCGGTGATCGTGGCGGGGGCGCCCTCGGTGCACCAGACCTCGTGGAAGGAGACACCGTCGTCGGGCAGGTCCCTGCTCACCGGCACCGGCCCGTCGGAGAGCACCACGGAGACGCCGTCGGGTGTGTGGCCGGTGACGACGCGACGCGGCACCGCGGGGGTGCTCATGCGTGGCACGCGATCGGGCCGCCGTGGAAGGTCACCATGTCCGGCCAGACCGACGGGACGGTGAGCCGGGTGTCGATCGGGTTGCCCGCCAGCTCGGAGTAGGCCCGGTGCAGGTTGCCGACGAAGCGCTCGGTCTCCGCCCAGGTGCTGTACGGGTTGTCGCGGTTCTTCTGCGCGGCCTCGAGCGGCGACAGGCCGGCGGCGTACGACGCGGCAGCGACGTCCTCGACGTACGCCAGGTAGGCATCCATGTCGGCGAGCAGGCGCGCCACGTCGTCGCCCCGGCACACCGGGCCGTGGCCGGGGGCGAGCACCTCGGGCTCGAGCTCCTGCATCTGAGCGACCGCCCGGCGGAAGCCCGAGATGGAGCCCTCGAGCACGAACGGCTGGCCGCCGTTGAAGGCCAGGTCGCCGCTGAAGAGCACCTTCTGCTCGGGCAGCCACACGAGCACGTCGTTGGTGGTGTGGGCCGGGCCGCCCACGTGGTGCAGCTCGACCGGGAAGTCGGCGAGGTGGAGGGTCATCCGGTCGGGGAAGGTGATCTCCGGCGGGCGCAGCGTGAGGTCGCCGTAGTCGGGGGCCGTGATGACCCGGGTGGCCTCCAGGCCCGCGGTGAGCACCATCTCGCGGCACTTGTCGTGGCCGATCACGAGCGTCTCGGCCGGCAGGAAGCCGTTGCCGTAGGTGTGGTCGGGGTGGTGGTGGGTGTTGACCAGCGCGCGGGGTGCTCCGGTCGAGACCTTCGCGACCTCGGCGAGCACCGCACGGTTGCGGCGCTCGGTGGACGTCGTGTCGACCAGCACGGCCGTGCCGGCACCGTCCACGACCACGCCGCAGTTGTTGACCATCCAGCCGCCGTCCGGCTGCACGTAGGCGTGCACGCCGGCGGCGAGCTCCTCGACGTACGGGGTGCCGTCATCCCAGGTCACGTGACCCTCCTCCTGATGCGATTGCTGCCACCCAGTCAGCCGCACCGGCCGCGCCGGGACAACCTTTTCGACCATCGCCAGCACCGATCGTTGGCATCGCCGCATCGCTCGTTCCGGGCGCGGTCGGCCGCTGTTTGACTGGCCGCGTGCCAGCCCTCGCGCCAAACCGTCGGATCATCCCGCGCGAGCCACGTCCGCTGGCCCCTGCTCGTCGTCCTCGCCTCGCTGGCCGCCGTGGCCCCGGTCGCCACCGACCTCTACCTGCCGGGCTTCCCGAGCTCGGGTCCGACCTCGGCGTGGGGGCGAGCGAGGTCCAGCTGACCCTGACCACGTTCCTCGTCGGGCTCGCCCTCGGGCAGCTCGTCATGGGACCGCTGTCGGACCGGTACGGCCGGCGCCGCCCGCTGGTGGTCAGCGCGGTCGTCTGCGTCCTCGCCGCGGTGGCCTGTGCGGTCGCCCCGTCCCTGCCGGTGCTGGCCGCGGCCCGCCTGGTGCAGGGCTTCGCGGGCGCCGGCGGCATGGTGATCGGGCGGGCGGTGATCGCGGACCTGGTCACCGGTCGGGCCGCCGCGAAGGCGTTCACGCTGATGCTGACCGTCGGCGGCGTGGCACCGGTGCTCGCTCCGCTCGTCGGCGGCGTCCTCGCCGGGCCGGTCGGCTGGCGCGGGATGCTCTGGACGGTCGCCGGGCTCTGCACCCTGATGCTCCTCGGCGTGCTGCTCGTGGTGCCCGAGACGCGCCCCATCCAGGTCCGCGCGCACGACGACACGTCGTACGCCGAGGGACTGCGGACCGTGCTGCGCACGCCGGGCTACTGGCCGCCGGTCGGGGTCTTCGCGCTGTCGTTCGCGGTGATGATGGCCTACATCTCCGCCTCACCGTTCGTCTACCAGGGGGTGCTCGGCCTGTCGGCGGTCGGCTACGGAATCGCCTTCGGGGTCAACGCGATCGGGCTGATCACGGCCGGCAGCGTGGCCGCCCGGCTGGTCGACCGGGTCGCCCCGATGGTCCTGGTCCGGGCCTGCATCTCCGCGCAGGTCCTGGCCACCCTCGCGTACGTCGCCCTCGCCGCGACCCAGGCGCCGCCGTGGACCTTCGCGGTGGCGATCTTCGTGGCCGTCGTGTGCAACGGTGGGATCATGGGCAACGCCGCCGCCATGGCGATGAGCCAGGTGCGCGCGGTGGCGGGGACTGGCTCGGCGATCCTGGGGTTCAGCCAGTTCGCCCTGGGGGCGGCCGTCTCGCCGCTGGTCGGCCTCGGCGGTGAGGAGTCAGCGCTGGTGCCGGCGCTGGTCATGGCCGCGGCGTCCGTGCTCGGCTTCGCCGCGAGCCGGGTCGGCCGACGAGATGTGGAACCGGGCGCTCAGACCGCGCTGAGCTCGTCCTCGACCGAGACGGCGACGTCGTAGAGCAGCCGGCGCAGCCACACGACCGCGGGCTCGTTCTCGCGGCGCACGTGCCAGTGCGCGGCCTCGGTGATCTGGACGGCTTCGAGGTTGGTCGCTGCGATCTCGAGGCCGAGCACGTCGAGGCAGCGGCGGGCCAGCCGGGCCGGGACGAACGCGCACATCTCGGTGCCGCTGACCGCGAACGGCAGCGTGAGCAGGCTGGTGACCTGCACCATCACCGAGCGGTCGACGAGACCGCTCTGCTCGAGGACCACCTCGAGCGGCCGCTTGCGGTCGCCGGCCGCACCGAACGCCGCCACGGCGTGCGGCATCTCCCGCAGGTCGTCGAGGCCGAGGTGCCCGTCGACGACGCGCGGGTTGCCGCGGGCCACCACGCAGACCAGGTGGTCGGTGAACACCGGCTGACGGCGGCCCGGGAAGTCGAAGCCGAGCGGGCCGATGATGAGGTCGCGGCGCATCAGCTGGGTCTCGAAGTGCGTGGGGGCGACGTCGACGGCGTCCAGCGCGATGCTGCAGCCGGGGGCCTGCTCGGCCAGCAGCCGGGTCAGCGGCTCGGCCAGGACGGTCATGGCGTACTCGGACATGCTCACCGTGAAGCGCCGGTTGCTCGACTCCGGGTCGAACTCCCGCTGGTTGCCCAGCAGTGCCTCGGCCGCCTCGACGGCCTCCTCGACCTCCGGGCGCAGCCGCTCAGCCAGCGGCGAGAGCTCGAAGCCGCGGCCCACCCGGACGAGGAGCTCGTCGTCGAAGTGCTTGCGGAGCCGGGTCAGCGCGCCGCTCATCGCGGGCTGGCTCATCGACATCCGCTCGCCGGCGCGGGTGAGGTTGCGCTCCTCGAGGAGCGCGTGCAGCGCGAGCAGCAGGTTGGCGTCGACCGCGCGCAGTCGTTCCCTCACCGTGCCTCCTCAGCCGTGCGGGGCAACTCTAGTGGCAGAGTGACGGTCGACACATGAGCGCGGCGAAAGAGCCGCAGGGAGGGGTGCGGATGACGCTCGGCGGCACCGACCTCAACCTCCTGCTCTTCCTCAAGGTCCTCCTCGAGGAGGGCAACGTGACCCGTGCCGGGCAGCGCCTCGAGCTGAGCCAGCCGGCGATGAGCGCGGCCCTCGCGAAGCTGCGCCGGCGCTTCGACGA
The DNA here is from genome assembly GCF_013466985.1 of Nocardioides ungokensis. Classification (GTDB taxonomy): domain Bacteria; phylum Actinomycetota; class Actinomycetes; order Propionibacteriales; family Nocardioidaceae; genus Nocardioides; species Nocardioides ungokensis. The sequence continues at coordinate 315,255 of NZ_CP059164.1, forward strand.
CGAGCTCCTGGTCCGGGCCGGGCGCGACTACGAGATCACGCCGTTCGCCCGGGACCTGCTGCCCGAGGTGCAGCACGCCGTACGCCTCCTCGGGCGGGCGCTGCACCTCGAGGACGAGTTCGACCCGGAGACCAGCCAACGGTCGTTCCGGATGGCGATGAGCGACTACGCGTTGGCCGTGGTCCACGAGCCGCTGGTGCGGCTGGTCCGCGAGGCCGCACCGGGGGTGCGCCTGACCATCGAGAACCTCGGCCCCGACGCGCGCTCCTCCGAGCGGGTGCTGCTCGACCACGACGTGCTGATCGCGCCCCTGGGCTTCGGCTTCCCGGGGGAGTCGCGGCCGCTGTGGCGCGACCGGATGGTGATCCTGGCCGACCGCGGCAACTCACGGCTGCGCGACGGCGTGCTCACGCTCGAGGACCTCGCCCGGCTGCCGCACGCCGTCCCCAGCTTCGGTCCCGGGGTGCTGACGCCGGCGGACCGGGCCTTCGGCGAGGTCGGCATCGACCGCCGGGTGGCGCTCCAGGTCTCCGGCTTCCTGCCGCTGCCGTTCGTCATCGCCGGGACCGACCTGGTCGCGATGGTGCCCGAGATGCTCGCCCGCATCCACGTCCGCGGCGCTGGGCCGCTGGTGCAGGTGGAGCCGCCGTTCGACGAGGTGGTGCTCGCCGAGGGCTACTGGTTCGCAGGCGACCGGCTCTCCGACCCCGCGCACCGGTGGTTCTTCGACCGGCTCGAGGAGGTCGGCGGCATGCTCGCACCTGGCTGAGTGAGGACTCTGGAACGGCCCGCGGATCCTGCATCTAGTGCGCGAGGGCGTGTGTCCCCCAGTCCGGGGCGAAGTCCTGGAATCCGGTCCTTGTGACCTGGAAGAGGCCGGTGCCGTCGGAGTTGACGGTGTAGATGTTCTTCACGTGTGTCTTCGCGCTGAAGCGTGAGAACGCGATCTTGGTTCCATCGGGGGACCATGAAGGTGCGTCGCAAGCGATGGACTTCGATGCCGGTGCGCCGAGGAGTCCCCCGCAGTCCGGGACGGGAAGCTGACGGAGCCCTGTTCCGTCGGCGTTGACCACCCAGAGGGCCCGACGGCTGTCCGCGGTGGGGCGAGCGACAAAAACGATCTGGTTCCCTGTGGGGGACCAGCTGCCGCCGTAGTCATCGACGAGAGCCAGCCCCACGGGCGTGATGGGCGTGGGGTTCCCGCCGCCGACGTTCGCGACGTAGAGGCGCAGATCGCCGTTCGGGTCGTTCCCGACGAACGAGATCTTCGTGCCGTCCGGGGAGAAGTCCCCCGGGGTTTGGCCGAAGTCCGTCACCCGGGTCAGGTCACCGCCGTCCGCGGCCCGGACCGTGTACATCCCGTTGCGGCTCGGGTCGGCTTCGTCCAGGGTGCCGCACAGAAGCCGAGACCCGTCCGGGGACCACGTCAAGCAGCCGAGACCGAGTGCGGGGTCGCTGCTCGGAAGGAGTCGGGAACTCCCGGTGTCCACATCGACTATGAGAGCAGATGCGGTGCCGCAGGTGCTGCCGTTGCACTCCATCGCGATCTGCGTCCCGTCGGGCGACCAATGCGGGAGGTCCGCAGACTGGTGCACCAGCTGTTGGTGGGTGCCGTCGGGGTTGACCGTATAGACCGAGGCCGGCCCGCGATCAGCCATGGTTGTCTGGAAGAAGGTGATCTCACCGTTGGAACCTGACGGCTTCGCAGACGCAGATGGCGTGCCAGTTGTCAGGCTCAGCAGCACCGCTCCGGTGATGGCGAGGCCATACATCGCGCGGCGATGCCGAGCCGCGTACCAACGGATCCTGTGGGCTGTTGAAGTGGTCATCTGTGTCCCCTGTCTCTTCGTGCTGGCCGGCGATGCCGGGCATCTCGGCCAACCCCGCACCTGTCGTCAACGGGGTCCCCAGTCGGGCGCGCTCTCAAAAGCCCCTGAGGTGGTGACGTTCCGCCTGTGGCTGCCGTCGAGCCTCATGACGAAGACGTCGGCGTTGCCAGCGGCACCGACCCCGGGGGAATGGGAGGCAACGATTTCGTGACCGCTCGGAGAGAACGAACCCGAGCCCCACTTGCCCGCTCCAGCGGCGGTGTGCGTCACCCGGTGCAGATCGGTCCCGTCGGGGTGCACCAGCCACACGTTCCCCGAATCATCGGACTCCTCCTGGGACCGCATCAGGATCCACCGGCCATCGGGTGACCAGTCCGGTTGCGCGGCGTCCAACCGCCAGGGAGTGATCCTCCGTAGACGTGTGCCGTCCAGACGGACAGTCCAGATGGCGTGGAGGCCGGTGCTGTTGTTCTGGCGTTCGATGGCCAGACGCTTGGCCGTGGGCGACCAGGTGGGCCCCCTGTCCTGGAAGCGGTGATCAACGTTCGGGTCGGCGCCCCGCTGGGTGACCTGACGGACGTGGGTCCCGTCGGCCCGCATGACGTACACGGCGACAAGCGCGGTCGGATCGTCTGCCGGTCCGGATTCGCGCTGGAACGCGATCCGCTGCCCGCCTGGCGACCACTGTGCGAACCCGTCCGACCGGCAGGGCGCGTTGCACGACTCGTCGATGAAGGTCCGATGGGTGCCGTCGGGGCGGAGCTTGTACAGACGGGAGTTGTCCAGGTCCCCGTGCCGGGCCACCTGGTACTCGATCCAGCGGCCACCAGGCGACCAGTCCGGTTCGGTGGCCAGCCGGGTGCGTCTGGAGTGGGTCAGCTGCCGTTCGGCGGTGCCGTCAGGACTGATCGTGAAGATGTCGCCACGGGTGTGGTCGGCGTTGTAGTAGCGGCGGAACGCGATTCGTCCGTCCTTCCCGTGGGCCGTGGCCTGGGCCGGTGCTGCGGCCAGCAGGACGGTTGATCCAGTGAGGACCGCCGTCAACAGGGCCATGGATCTGTTCATGGGATTCCCCTCGACTGTGCTTTGGGCGGAAGGACCGACCCCCGCCATCCCGTCACCTCAGGAGTGGTCACCTAGACACAGCAACGAGTGCTCTGGCTGGTTTACCTCGGGCTGAAGGCGATCTAGCCTCGAAAGACCAGCCGAGCGCGGCGGCGCTCAGGGGGAGTCATGGGCGTAGACGATCGTGAGTTCGAGGAACTCTTCGACGCCGAGTTCTCAGGCGTGGTCCGCGCCGTCTTTGTCGTGTGCCAGGACATCGGTCGTGCCGAGGATGTGGCTCAGGAGGCGTTTCTCGAGCTCCTGCGCCATTGGGGGCGGGTGTCGCGCTACGACCGGCCTGGTGCCTGGGTGCGGCGGGTTGCGATCCGCAAGGCCGTGCAGGTGACCAAGCGGGAGGCGAGACGCTCGTGGTTCGAGCGCCGCGCCGCCGCGAGCACCGTGTCGGATGCGCTCTCGCCCGTCGGGGCCGACGACGCCTTGTGGGCTGCGGTGCGGTCACTGCCGGCACAACAACGCGCCGTCGTTGCTTTGTTCTACTACGAAGACCTGTCCGTCGAGGACGTGGCAGGCGTGCTGGGATGTTCGGTGTCGACGGTGAAGGTGCATCTGCATCGTGCGAGGGAGTCCCTGCGGACGTGCGTCTCACGAGCGGAGGGGTTGTGATGAGCGACATCGACGACGTCATCCGGCGAGGCATCCACCAGCGGCTGGACGCGCTCCAGGTCCCGACGGAAGGCCGGGCAGCCACCGCCCGATCCGATCTCCGGCGAAGCCGAGGCCGGCGGGTGCTCACCGCTGCGACTGTTGCCGCGCTGGTCGCGGGCGCAGCCGCGGCGGTCTACCTGCTCAGTGGCCGTCAGACGGACCAGGTCCCCGAGCCCGCCCGGCACCTCCGCGTCGTTCGCACGCTCTCGGCGTCCTCCTTGGGCCTGGCCAAGCCAGAGGCGGCGGCGATCGGGCCCAACGGAAAACTCTACATCACCGACTCCGTGCACCAGACGGTCACCGAGGCCACCACCTCCGGACGAGTGGTCCGCACCTGGGGAGGAGATGGCGCACGACCGGGCCGGTTCCGGCTCGCGGAAGGGGGGAGGATCGCGGTGGATCAACAGGGTCGGGTCTACGTCGCAGACTCCGGGAACGGCCGCGTCCAGGTGTTCACCAGCTCCGGAAAGTTCATCCGGCAGATGGGCAGCTTCGGAGGAAGGGCGGGCCAGTTCGTGTACCCGACCGCGATCGCCGTCGGCCCGGACGGGTCGGTCTACCTCAGCGACGACAGCCGGACGGCGCTGACCAAGCTGTCCCCCAACGGCGACCAGGAATGGCGGTTGGGCGGGCCCAGGGGGACCGGTGCCCCGCCGGATCTCGTCGGGCACACGCACTTCGGGAGTCTCGACAGCCACGGCCGTCTGGTCGTGGCGAACGACGACACCAGCCGGATCGTGTACCTCTCTCCCCAGGGGGAGGAGGTCGATGCGTTCGGTCACGGCAAGACCAGCGGTCACGCCTCCGACTTCCCCGAGGGCGCCTGCGACACGACCGTCGACTCCGGAAACTACGTCTACGTGACAGGCTGCATCCCCACCAAGGAGACAGGGAACCTGATCCAGATCTACGACCCGAGCCACCGGCTGGTCGGCGCCTGGCCCCACTCGCCCATGATCACCGCACCCCGTTTCGGCCCGCGAGGTCTCGCTGTCTCGGTCGGCTATGGCTCGATCCTGGAGCTGGCTGTCGACCGGTGACGAGGGAGCCCTGGGTCAGGGCCCAGGGCCCGGACCTGGGTCAGCGCGACCGACCGCTGACGACGCATGCCGAAAGAGGTGTGGACAGACAGCCCGACGCGGAGCAGAGTGCCGCCATGCTTCGTCTCGGGACCCTCTTCCTCGCCACCGCTCTCCTCGCCACTCCCTTCCTGGGCAGCGCAGCCCAGGCCGCCGGTAGTGCGACACCCCCAGGCGGGTTGTCGTGGAAGCAGAGCATCATCGACGCCGACCAGAGCTTCCGCGGCCTCGATGCCGTCGACCGCAGCACGGCCTGGGTGACCGGCGGCAGCGCCACCGAGGGTGCGCCGGGCCGGGTGTTCCGGACGACCGACGGCGGTCGGACCTGGGCGGACGTGAGCCCCGCCGGAACGGAGGGCCTGCTCTTCCGCGACGTCGAGGCCCGGAGCGCGGAGGAGGCCGTGATCCTCGCGATCGGGCCGGGCGACGCGTCCCGGATCTACCGCACCACCGATGGTGGCGCGACCTGGGACTCGGCCTTCGTCAACGACGACCCGGCGGCGTTCTACGACTGCATGGCGTTCTACCCCGGCGGCCGGGACGGGCTGGTGATGGGCGACCCGGTCGACGGGAAGTTCCGCATCCTCGCCACCCACGACTTCGGCCGCTCGTGGACCGTCCTGCCCAGCGACGGCATGCCGGAGGCACCGACCGAGTACGGCTTCGCCGCCAGCGGCGACTGCCTCGTCACGGCCGGCCACTCGGCCTACTTCGGCTCCGGCGGTGGCGACACCCGTGTCTTCCGGTCCGACGACCGCGGCCTGACCTGGACCGCCAGCCCGTCCACGATCCCGGCAGGCGAGGCCGCGGGCGTCTTCGCCCTGGCCTTCCGTACGCCGTCGCAGGGGATCGCCGTGGGAGGCGACTTCGCTGACCCGGCCGACGGCCACGACGTCGTCGCGACGACCCGGCACGCCAACACCTGGCGCAACGCCGGCGACCTCACCCACCTCGGCGAGGACGTCGCCTACCTGCCGGGTCGCGGAGACCGCCTGGTCGTCACCGGGGAGTCCGGCGACGTGATGGGCACCAGCATCAGCAGCGACGGCGGTCGCACCTGGACCCGGATCAGCGACACGGGCTACCACGCCCTCGACTGCACGCGGGACGGTTCCTGCTGGGCAGCCGGCGGCGGGGGCCGGGTGGCGCGCCTCGTCCGCTGACAGGTGCCGCCGCCTCAGTCGGCGATCGGTTCCCAGACGAGCTCGGCGACGTCGACCACGAGCTTCGGGCTGTCCGCCGGGTCGTCCTGGGCACGGACCTCTCCGACGCACACGCACACGACATCGTTGAGGCGGCGGTAGGCATCGCTGTCGCTGGTGTGGCGGACTGAGCCGACGATCTGCCGGCGGCCCGCCGGGTAGGCGCGACCGTATCCCTGGAGATCGACCATGATCGTCGCTTCGTCGTCGGTGACGATGACGGCACGGAAGTCGGGACAGAACGGCCCTTCCGACGTCCGGCGGTAGGGGAAGTTGGCGCCGCGGAACCGACCGACGACGGAGCCCTCACAGCGGCCCTCAGCGAGGTAGAGGTGCTGCTCCCAGCCGCCCTCCAGGGAGACCGCCCAGCTCTCGGGGTAGGTGAAGCGAATCCGGTACAACGGCTCCAGCCTCACGGCCCTGCTCCAGCCCTCAGGAAGCGAGCGCCTTCGCCTTGATCTGATCGAACTCCGCCTGGGTGATCGCCCCGCTGTCGAGCAGACCCTTGGCGTTGGCGATCTGGCCGGCAGGGTCGCCTGAGGACGGTGCGGCGACCGACTTGATGTACTCCGCCTGAGCCGCCTGGATCTCCTTGGCCTGCTCCAGCTGACGCTCGTGCATACCGTGCCCACGAGCGATGAGATAGACCAGGATGCCCAGCCACGGGATGACGATCACGAAGATCACCCACAGCGTCTTCATGCCTCCGCCCAGGTCCTTGCTCCTGAAGATGTCTGAAAGGACCCAGTACAGGCACATGAACCAGGCGAAGAACAGGAAGAACTCGAACAGGGCCAGCAGGAACGAGCCGTTGTCGTTGAACATGAGGCGACCTCTCAACGGGGCCAAAAGGGTGGATCCCCCGGCTTCTTGTCGCAGCATCGTGCGATCAGCGGCCGAAGGCATCCCCGACTTGGATGAGACGTCGACCGCCGCGCCACCGCCGACCTCGACACATCAGAGGAGGGGGCGGGTGTCAGACGACCGTCCAGTCGGAGTACGTCGTGAACGCGTCCAGCGCGGCCAGCCCGGCTGCAGAGCTTCCGGAAGCAACCAGCGTGGGACTCCACACGCAGCCGACACCCCGGTCGGGGATGACGGCCAAGATGCCGCCGCCGACGCCGCTCTTGGCCGACAGTCCGACGCGGTAGGCAAGCTCGCCGGCCGAGTCGTACGTGCCGCAGGTGAGGCGGCTAGGCCCAGTGGTTGCGGTTGGTGGCCCCGTCCGGGCCGGCGAGGTAGCCCACGAAGAGCCCCTCGGGATCGCGCTCGGCGCAGACCTGCTGCAGCCGCGCCCAGCTGTCGTCGGCCATGAAGCGCACCTGGCGCCGGCTGAGGTCGCCGTCGCCGAGATACTGCCCGACGGTGACCGGCTCGAGGTCGGCCATCACCGAGGCCAGCCACTGCCGGTGCCGCTCGTCGTCGGCCTCGTCCTCCCACACGACGTACGACGCGAGGTAGACCTCGGACTGCATCGAGAACGCCATGTCGGGCAGGGACCGCAGCGGCGCCATGCTGAACCAGATCGTGAACGCCTTGTCGTTGGGCAGGGTCGTGTACGCCCGGCGCATCGACGGGACCACCCGCGCGGCCGGCCCGCTCAGCCAGGCGTTGTCGACGGCCCAGCGGTGCCCCTCGGGGTTGTCCTCGAGCTGCCGCTTCCGCTGCTCCTCGAGCGTCGTCGGCACGGCGTCGAGCACCAGGATCGCCCGGTCGAGGGCGGGGTTGTCCCGGAACGGGGCGAGTGCCCGGTCCGCCTGGGCGGCGTCGTCGGTGAGCGTCACGCCTGTGACCAGCAGCACCGGCTCGTCCGCGATGGTCCGGTCGGTCTTGGTCAGCGCCACGATCTCGACGGAGTCGGCGACCTTGGCGTGCCTGTCGTGCAGCCAGGTCATCACCTCGTCGAAGTCCTCGAGACGGAAGGCCTGCACGGTCTGCGCGACATGGCCGGGCGCCGGAAGGGTGCGCAGGTGGAAGCGGGTCACGACCCCGGGGAAGCCCGGCCCGGCGCCGCGGGCGGCCCAGTAGAGGTCGCTGTGCTGGGTGGCGTCGGCGCGCACGAGCTCGCCGCCGGCGGTCACCACGTCGATCGCCTCGACGTACTCCGCGGCCCAGCCCCAGCCGCGCGCGTTCCAGCCCTGGCCGCCCTGGAGCAGGAAGCCGCCGAGGCCGACGGTGGGGCAGTGCCCACCGACGAAGAAGCGCCCGTGATCGGCGAGGTACGGCGCGAGCCGGGCGCCGCCCTGGACCGCGGGGGAGACCCGGACGATCCCGGTCTCCGGGTCGAGGTCCATCTCCTGGAGGGCGGCGAGGTCGAGCACCAGCGCGTCGTCGCGGACCGACCACTGCGCCCAGCTGTGGCCGCCGGAGCGGACCGCCACCCGCCAGCCCCGTTCCCGCGCGAGCCGGACGCCGAGCACCACGTCGCGCTCGTCGGCGACCTTCAGCACGGCCGCCGGCTGCCGCGAGGACAGCCGCCGGTTGAAGATCCGCTCCACCCGGGCGTCGGCGTACGCCGGGTCGTCGCGCAGGACCAGCGTCCCGGTCAGGGCGTCCAGGTCGACGCCCATCAGGCCGGGGCGACCAGCGCGTGCAGCGTCTGGCCCATGATCCGGCCGGGGTCGGCGCCCGGGGTCTCCGGGTGGATCTCCCACTCGGCGAGCTGGAGGCTGTTGTCGAGCACCATCTTCACGCGCGGGTAGCGCCGCTCCATGAACGCCGGCAGCACGTCCTCGACCTTGTCGCCGGACGTCAGCATCTCCGCGAGGACCACCGCGTCCTCCGCGCACATGGCCGCGCCCTGGGCGATCAGCGGCGGGCAGGCGTGCGCGGCGTCGCCGATGACGATGGACCGGACGCGGTGCCAGGGGGAGTCGACGCAGATCGCCTCGATCCACTGGTAGTTGACGATCGCGTCGTCGGCGAGGCTGTCGCGGACCTCGCCCCAGAGGCCGCCGTACCCCTGGCCGCGCTCCTTGAGCACGGCGCCGTGGGGACCCTCGCCGACGAAGGAGCGGTCGAGGTTCTCCTCCAGCAGGAAGGCGTAGCAGAGGTCCTCGGAGATGGGGGTGTAGCCGGCCTTGTACTTGGGGCCGCCGTAGTAGAGCTCGGAGCAGTCCATCCCGGCCGGACGCTTCGCCACCGTGCGCCAGATGCCCATGCCGACCGGGTGCGGCTGGGTGTCGATCCCGATCATCGAGCGGACCTGGGAACGGATCCCGTCGGCGCCGACCAGCAGGTCGACGGTCTCGGTGGTGCCGTCGGAGAGCGTCGCGGTGACGGCATCCCCGTGGTCCTCGATGGCGGTGACGGTGGTCCGCAGGCGTACGTCGACACCCGCCTTCTCGACCTCGTCGGCCAGGATGTCGGCGATGTCGCCCCGGACCGCGCCCATGGTGCCGGGCAGGTCGGGACCACCCATCGGGGGTGTGGGGATCTCGGCGATCACGTTTCCGTCGGCCGTCTTGAGCCGCAGGTGGCTGAACGGGAAGCCGTGCTCCGCGAGCTGGTCGTAGATGCCGACGGCTCGGAACGCCTTCAGCGCGTTGCCCTGGAGCGTGATGCCGTGGCCGACGCCGCCGAGCTCGCTGCGCAGGTCGACGAGGACGACCTCGACGCCGCGCTGGGCCAGCGCGAGCGACAGCACGCCACCGGTGATGCCGCCGCCGACGACGAGGACTCGCTCGACACGGGGGGTCTGGGACTCGGCCATGGGGGATCTCCTCCTAGGAGACGGGGACGGGGTGGGGGATCGAGGCAGGGGTGGCGGCGACTGCGGCTGCCATCAGGTCGAGCACGCGGCCGACGGGGTCGACCTCGGCCGGGAGGTTGAGGAAGCCGTGGAGCACCCCGCGAGCGACGACCTGCTGCACGTCCACGCCGGCGGTGCCGAGCGCCGCCGCGAAGGACTCGCCCGAGGAGCGCAGGTCGTCGTACTCCGCGTTGGCGAGGAGCACGGGGCAGAGCCCTGCGAGGTCGGCGAGGGCAGGCATCGCGTAGCCGTCGCAGGCGGTGGCAGGCCCACCGACGTAGTTGGCGTTGAAGCCGGCGACGGCCGCCGGGCGGAAGCGGAGCAGCCCGGGCACCTCGTCCATGCGCGCGGCCAGCGCCCGGCCGGCGGGTGGGAGCTCGGGGTGGAAGACGCCGTAGGCAGCCAGCAGCGCCGCCGGGAGCCAGGCGTCCTCGTAGCGCAGCCGGAGGGTGGCCGCGGTCGCGAGGTTGGCGCCGGCGCTGGCACCGCCGACCGAGATGCGGCCTGCGTCGACGCCGAGCGAGCCGGCTCGCTCGCGGACCCAGCGGACCGCGGCCACGCAGTCGTCGAGAGGCACCGGGTAGGTGACGGGACCGATCGCGAGCCGGTAGTCCACGCTCACGACGACGGCGTCCGCGCGGACCGCGATCTCGCGGGCCACCCGGTCGGCCTCGGGCATGTCGAGGTCGCCCATGACGAACGCCCCGCCGTGGTGCCACACCAGGCACGGTCGGCCGGTGTTGCCGCCGGCCGACGTGTCGCCGTACACCCGCACCGGCACGGGACCGTGCGGACCCGGCGCGGTGGTGTCGTACGTCGTGGTGTCCGGCGCAGGCGCCGCGTCGCGGTGCTGCATGAACGCGTGGAAGCGCTCCTCGAGGGCCGGGTCGCCCATCAGCTGCTCGAACGACGCGATGCCGTCGAGCAGGTGGAAGCGTGACGCGACGGCCTCATGGATGCCCATCCCTGTGTCCTCAGACCGCTGTCGAGGCCGGGAACATCGACGCGCGCGAGCCGGTGATCCAGCCGACGACGTGGTCGCGGTCGGTCCCGGCGACCGGGACGTCGGCGACCTTCCTGCCCCGGTTGAGGATCACCATCCGGTCGGCCACCTCGTAGCAGAGCGGGAGGTCGTGGGTGACGACGATGATCGCGATGCCCTGGTCGGCCATCCGGCGGATCAACCGCTCGACGTTGCGGGTCTGCTCGTAGCCGAGCGCGGCGGTGGGCTCGTCGAGGAGCAGCACGCCCTGCGACTCGCCGTTCACCCGGATCGCGCTGCGGGCCAGGGCGACGACCTGGCGCTGGCCGCCGGACAGCATCTCGACCGGCCGGCTCATCGGGGCGGTGCGGACACCGAGGCGTTCCAGCTCGGCCTCGGAGCTCTTGCGCATCGCCTTGCGGTCGACGAAGCCGAGCCAGCCGAGCGGGCCGCGGCGCAGCTTCTCCTCGCCGAGGTTGAGGTTGATCGAGATGTCCTGGGCCTCCACCAGCGCGAGGTCCTGGTAGACCATCTGGATGCCGGCGGACGAGGCGTCGCTCGGGGCGTGGAAGGTCTTCGCCTCGCCCCGCACCCGGATCGTGCCGGCGGAGGGGCGGTGGGCCCCGGACATCACCTTGAGCAGGGTGGACTTGCCGGCGCCGTTGTCGCCGAGGAGGCCGACCACCTCGCCGGGCAGGACGTGGATGTCGACCTGGTCGAGCGCCCGGACGAAGCCGTAGTGGAGGTCGACGCCGCGCAGCTCGAGGGCCGGGGTCCCGACAGGGGTCGTCGTCATCTCAGACCTTCTTCTGGTGGACGGAGAGGTTGGCTGTGGCCATCAGCCGCTTGGAGACGCTGGCCTGGATGACCCGCTCGAAGAGCAGCGAGCCCAGCAGCAGCGCGCCGGTCACGACGGTGGCCCAGTAGGGCTGGATGCCGCGGATGGTCAGGCCGTTGGAGATGGTGGCCAGGATCAGCGCTCCGACCAGGACGCGGGGCAGGCTGCCCCGCCCGCCGGTCAGCGCGACGCCGGCCAGCGCCACCGCGGTCAGCGCGGTGAAGATGATCGACGGGCTGGCGGCCGGGTTGGCCTCGGTGACGACGGCGGTGGTGACCAGGCCGCCGAGTGCGGCGAGCAGGCCCGAGATCACGAAGCCGAGCACCGTGTAGCGGCTGCTGTGGATGCCAGCCCGGCGTACGGCCTCGGCGTTGCCGCCGACGGCCATCAGCCGGATCCCGTCACGGGTGCGGGTCAGGAAGACCGTGCCGACGAGGTAGACGACGGCGACGACGTAGACGGGCGCCGGCACGTTGAAGTAGCGGTGCGTGCCCATGAACTCCAGCTGGGTCAGGCCGGGGAACGTGTAGCCCCCCGCCACGACCGCCGCGAGACCGGACAGCACCGAGAGCGTGCCGATGGTGATGATGATCGGGTTGAAGCCGCGCAGGGCGATGAACCCGTTGACCAGGCCCACGACGACCCCACACCATGCCCGCGGCGAGGCCCTCCCAGGTGCTCGCCCCGTGGGTGAGCAGCCAGCCGCAGACGCAGCTGGCGAAGGCCGCCGTGCCCGGGAGCGAGAGGTCCAGCACGCCGGTCATCACGCCGATGCCGACCCCGGCCGCGAAGAGGGCGGTGAGCGCCCCGGCATTCGCGACCAGGATGGCGTTGTCGGTGGTGAAGAAGTACGGCGAGCACCAGAACGCGAAGAACGCGATCAGGAGTCCCCACAGGATGAAGATCCCGCGGTCGCGGACGAAGACCAGCGCGGTGATGGTGCGCGGCATCTCGTGCCCGGTGGGGACGGTGGTCGCCTCGGGGCCGGTCTCGGCACCGGTCGCGGCACCGGTGTCGGGGGCGGCCGCGGCGGCCTGATCGGGAGTGGTGGCGGGGGTCGTCATGGTCACGATCAGCTCCCGGCCTTGATGACCTTCTGCGGCACGGTGAGCTGCTGGCCGTCCTTGGTCGGGTCGGCCATCATCGCGGTCAGCGTGTCGAAGGACTGCGTCATGTCCTCGGCGAACTGCAGCGCCACGACGGCGTAGATCTTCCCGTCCTTGACGGCCTGGAGGACCTCGTCGTTGCCGCCGGTCTCGGTCACGCAGGGCAGGTCCTTGCCCGCCGAGGCGAAGGCGCCGATCGCGCCGAGCGCGCCCTCGTCGTTCTGGCCGAACACGGCCTTGATGTCGGGGTGGCCCTGCAGTGCGTTGCCCACGTCGGTCTGCGCCTTGGCCCGCTCGGTCACCGTGGTGGTGGCCACGATGCTGGCGCCTGGGGCCGTTGCGGCGAGGGCCTTCTTCACCGCACCCTCGTACTGGTCCTTGCCGGCGGTGCCGGGCGAGGACTCCTCGAAGAGCACCTGGGCGTTGCCGTCGAGCTTGTCGTTGATGCAGTTGCCGAGCTCCTCGCCGGCTGCCTGTCCCTGGGCCTCGTAGTCGATCTGGTCGAAGGTGATGCCGGGCTGCATGCCGGACAGGCCGTAGTCCGCGGGCACGCCGTTGAGCAGCAGCGCGACCTTCTTCTGCTGGGCGGTCTTGACCAGGGCCGACAGCGCCGACGGCTGAACGGCGATGACCCACGCGCCGCCGACCTTGCCGGACTCGATGACGCTCTGCAGGTCGGTGGACTGCTTCTGCGGGTCGAGGGCCGGGTCCTGAACGGTGACCGTGTAGCCCTTGCTCTGGCCGTAGCCCTGGACGCCCTTGGAGAGGTCCTGCATGGCCGGGATCTGCAGGCCCAGGGGTGAGAAGGCGATGCTCTTGGACGAGGAGCCGGAGCCGGAGCTCGGGTCGGCGCCGGCGGCGGGCTGCGTGTTGCCGCCGCAGGCGGCGAGGAGCATGAGGCTCCCGGCGGCCACGGCGGCCAGCGCCGTCTTCCGCTTCGGGGTGGTCAGGGACGTCATGGTCACTCCTGGAGCTCGGTGGCGAACCGGACTGGCCGCCTGTGTGGTCCGTCACAGGAAACCCCCGGTCCCGGCACTCCGGAACCCCGATCGGAGTGATGCCAACCATCGACGTCCGCTCTTTCCCCCGGGGTCGCGCGGCGACCTAGCGTGATGGCGCCACCACTGAGACACCACCTTCGAGGAGAACCCATGGCCTACGTCGTCAGCGCCACCTGGACCGCACAACCCGGCAAGGAGGACGTCGTCCTGGACGCGATCGAGAAGCTGACCCCACCCTCGCGGATGGAGCCGGGCAACCGCTTCTACCAGGCCTACCAGGACCCGGCCGAGCCGACCGTCTTCCGCCTCTTCGAGGTCTACGACGACGAGACGGCGTACGCCGCGCACGGTGCGTCCGAGCACTTCGGCGAGTATGCGCTCGGGCAGGCCATCCCCGTGCTGGCCAGCCGCGAGCGCGCCTTCTTCGAGACGATCGGCTGAGCTGGGATGAGACTGGCCGCGTTCCGCCGACTCGGCGAGCCGGACCCGACCAGGCACGTGGGACTCGTGCTGGGCGACGGGGCCGGCTGGTCGATCCACCCCTTCGCGGACGGCACCGAGCTCGTCGCCCTGCTCGCCGCGGACCGCGACGAGCGGGAGGCCGCTGCGGACGTGGCCGCTCAGGGTGACGGCCTGCACCCCGACGAGGTGGTCCTCCTGCCGCCGGTCTACCCGGTCGCGATGCGGGACTTCCTCACCTTCGAGGCCCACGTGGAGGGGATGGAGCGTGGCCAGGGCAACGCCGGGACGCCGGAGGAGTGGTACGACGCCCCGGTCTTCCTGTTCATGGCACCCCATGCGGTGACCGGGCCCCACGACGACGTCGCGATGCCGCCGGACACCGAGCGCCTCGACTTCGAGCTGGAGATCGCGGCGATCGTGTGCCGCGACGTGCGCAACGTGACGCCGACCCAGGCCCGGGAGGCCATCGGCGGCTACTGCGTGATGAACGACTGGTCGGCCAGGGACGTGCAGGGCAAGGAGATGCGGCTCAAGCTCGGTCCCTCCAAGGGCAAGGACTTCGCCACCACCATCGGCCCCTGGGTCGTCACCCCCGACGAGCTCGAGGACTGCCGCGACGACGACGGCTTCCTCGACCTCGAGATGGCGGTGCGGGTCAACGGAGTCGAGCTCGGCGCCGACCGGTCGGGCCACATGGGCTGGTCCTTCGAGCAGCTGGTCTCGCACGCCTCCCGCGCGTCGTGGGTCAAGGCCGGCGAGGTGCTCGCCTCCGGCACCTGCGCCTCCGGGGCGCTGGCCGAGTCGTGGGGACGCACCGGAGCGCTGACGCCCCCGCCGCTGCAGGTCGGGGACGTGGTCGAGATGGCCATCGAGCGGCTCGGCTCGATCCGCAACACCGTCGTCGCTGCGACCGAGGACGTGCCCGCGAGCGTCCCCGCCCGTCGGCGGGTGCGGCCGGACGTCACGGCGGTGTCGGCATGACCGAGGTCGTCACCCGCAACCCCGCGACCGGCCGGGAGCTGCGCCGGTACGCCGGCCACGACGACGCCGCGGTCGAGTCCGCGCTCGCGTCGACGTACGCCGCCTCGGAGGCCTGGCGGACCACCGCGCTCGAGGAGCGGCTGACCCTGCTGCGCGGCGTGGGCAAGCTGCTCACCGAGCGTCGCGAGGAGTACGCCGCGCTGATCACCGCCGAGATGGGCAAGCCGGTCACCGAGGCGCTCGCCGAGGTCGACAAGTGCGCCTGGAACTGCGCCGTCGTCGGCGAGCTCGCCCCCGGCTGGCTGGCCGACCACGAGGTGCTCTCGGGCGCCTCCCGCTCGTGGCTGTCCTACGAGCCGCTGGGCGTCGTGTTCGCGGTGATGCCGTGGAACTTCCCGTTCTGGCAGGTGCTCCGCTTCGCGTGCGCGGCGCTGGCCGCCGGCAACGCGGCGCTGCTCAAGCACAGCCCCGACGTGACCGGCTGCGCCCTGGCGATCGAGGACCTCTTCGCCGACGCCGGTGCCCCCTCCGGCTTGTTCCGCGCGCTGGTCGTCGCGCCGCACGAGGTCGCCGCGGTGAGCGCGCGGGTCGTGGCCGACCCCCGGGTCGCCGCGGTCACCCTCACCGGCAGCGAGCGGGCCGGCGCCGCGGTCGCGGCCGCGGCCGGCGCCGCGGTCAAGAAGAGCGTCCTCGAGCTGGGCGGCTCCGACCCCTTCGTCGTGCTCGCCGACGCCGACCTGACGGCAGCTGCGGCAGCCGCCGCACGCTCCCGCTTCGGCAACGCCGGACAGAGCCGTGTGTCGGCCAAGCGCTTCATCGTGCACGACGCCGTCGCCGAGGAGTTCCTCTCGCTGCTGGTCGGGCAGGTCGCGATGCTGCGGCTCGGCGACCCCGCCGACCCGGCCACCACGATGGGGCCGATGGCCCGCCCTGACCTCCGCGCCGCCCTGCTCGCGCAGGTCGAACGCAGCGTCGCCGAGGGAGCAACCCTGGTCACCGGTGGGCGTGCCGTCGACGCGCCGGGCTGCTACGTCGAGCCGACCGTGCTCGACCACGTGCTGCCCGGGATGGCTGCCTTCGCCGAGGAGACCTTCGGCCCGGTCGCCGCCGTCGTCCGTGCCCGCGACGACGACCACGCCGTCGAGCTCGCCAACGACACCGACTTCGGGCTCGGCGCGTCGGTGTGGGGCCAGGCCGAGCACGCGCTGGCCGTGGGCCGGCGGATCCGCTCCGGGGCGCTCTTCGTCAACACCCCGGTCGCCTCCGACCCGCGGCTGCCCTTCGGCGGCACCGGCCGCAGCGGCTACGGCCGCGAGCTGTCAGCCGAGGGCGTCCGGGAGTTCACCAACGTCCGGACGGTGGTGGTCGCATGACCGGCACGCTCGACCACGTCGGCCTGGCCGTGGGCGACCTCGAAGCCATGCGGCAGTGGTACTGCGCCCAGCTCGGCCTGACGGTGGAGCTCGAGTTCGCCCTCGACCACGTCGACTTCCGCGGCACGATGCTGCGCCACCCCGACGGGTGGGCGATCGAGCTGCTGCACCGGACGGGCAGTGCCGCCGGGCCCCAGGCCGCGAACCCCGTCGACGCCGCCCTCACCCGCGGCTTCGGTCACCTGGCGCTGGACGTGCCCGACGTCGACGCGGCGTACACCGCCCTGGTCGTCGCGGGCGCCACCGACCGGATGTCGCCGCGGCCCTCACCCGAGCCCGGGGTGCGGATGGCCTACGTGGCCGACCCGGAGGGCAACCTGGTCGAGCTGCTCGACCGCACGTCCGCGGGAGCGGCACGATGACCGGGCGCCTCACCGGCAAGATCGCGCTGATCACCGGCGTCGCCGGCGGCATGGGGGTGACCGCGGCGCGGATGTTCGCGGCCGAGGGCGCCCGTGTCGTGGGCTGCGACCTCGACAAGGACGGCGCTGCCCGCACCCAGGAGCTGGTCCGCGCCGAGGGCGGCGAGATCACCGTGATGGGTGGGGTCGACCTCGGGGACGCGGCCGCCGCGCGCGAGTGGGTCGACACCGCGGTGGCGACGTACGACGGCATCGACGTGCTCTACAACAACGCCTCGACCCAGCGCTTCGGCGCGATCGACGAGCTCACCGTCGAGGAGTGGGACTTCACGATGCGCAACGAGCTCTCGCTCGTCTACTACACGGTGCGCGCCGCCTGGCCGCACCTCAAGGCGTACGGCGGCGGCTCGATCGTCAACGTCGGCTCCATCGCGGCGCTGCGCGGCGTGGAGTTCATGTCGCAGAACGCCCATGCCAGCGCCAAGGCCGGCGTCATCGCCCTGACCCAGCAGCTGGTGGTCGAGGGCGGGCCGCACGGGATCCGCGCCAACGTGATCAGCCCGGGCATGACCGAGACCCCCAACACCGCACCACTGCTGGCCGACCCGTCGGAACGCTTCCCCGGGGTCGTCCTCGACCGCATCCCCCTGGGACGGCACGGCCGTCCCGAGGACGTGGTCAACGCCGCGATCTTCCTGGCCTCCGACGAGTCCTCGTGGATCAGCGGCACCAACATCGTCGTCGACGGGGGCGGCTCGGTCCTCGGCTGAGCACCCCGCCACAAGAGAAGGAACAGCAACCATGAGTCACCTCAACGAGCACGGCATCACCCACCTGCGGCACGTCGACCTCGCCGTGCCCGACTTCGAGACGCAGCGCACCTTCTACAAGGACACGTGGGGCCTCACCGAGGTCGGCAAGGACGGCGACCTGTCGTACTTCGCCGCCGAGGGCTCCCCGGAGCAGTACGTGGTCCGCCTCCGCGGCACGGACGACAAGCGCCTCGACCTGATCTCCTTCGGTGCCGAGAGCCCGCAGGCCGTGGACGCGCTCGCGCAGAAGCTCGGCACCGGAGGAGTCCAGCTCGTCAGCGAGCCCGGCGTGCTGCAGACCGCCGGCGGTGGGTACGGCTTCCGGTTCTTCGACGTGGACGGCCGGACCGTCGAGATCTCGGCCGACGTGGAGACGCGTCAGCACCGGGCGATCGAGGAGGGAGAGGCCATCCCGGTCCGTATCTCGCACGCGGTGATGAACAGCCAGGACCCCAACCGGACCAGGGACTTCTACGCAGGGGTGCTCGGCTTCAAGCTCTCCGACACGCTCTGGAGCGAGCACATGGGCGAGATGATGCACTTCATGCGGTGCAACGACTGGCACCACAGCTTCGCCATCGCGAAGGGTCCGTTCACCTCCGTGCACCACGTGTCGTTCGAGATGCGCGGCCTCGACGAGTACATGCGCGGCACCGGTCGGGTGATGCGTGCCGGGATCAAGAAGATCTGGGGCCCGGGTCGTCACAACGCCGGCAACAACACGTTCACCTACTTCCTCGACCCGAGCGGCAACACGATGGAGTACACCACCGAGCTCGCGAAGATCGAGACCGACGAGTGGCACCCCTCGCTCTACGACATCGCGGACCCGATGACGCAGGACATCTGGGGCACGGCCGACCCGATGTCCGAGATCATCGCCCGGGACTCGTTCAACGAACCCCCGACAAGGGCGTCTTCGTCGCCCCGCCGGTCTGAGCCATGAGGCTCGACAACAGGGTCGTCGTCGTCACCGGCGCCGCCCGCGGGCAGGGTGCGGCGGAGGTGGAGGCGCTGGCTCGGGAGGGCGCGACGGTGCTCGCGACCGACGTCCTCGACGAGGAGGGGCAGGTCCTGGCGGAGAAGCTCACCGCCGACGGGCTGGCCGTCGACTACCGGCACCTCGACGTCCGCAGCCCGGAGGAGTGGGCCGCGCTGGCGGCCCGGATCGACTCGGTGCACGGGCGGGTGGACGCGCTGGTCAACAACGCCGGCGTCGCCGCCCGCGAGCGGCTGCCCCACGTCTCGCTGGACGCCTGGCAGCGCACCTTCGACATCAACGTCACCGGGCCGATGCTCGGCATCCAGGCGTTGGTGCCACTGATGCGGCCGGGCTCCTCGATCGTCAACATCTGCTCGGTCGCCGCGATGGCCGGCCACGCGGCCGTGGCGTACACCTCGAGCAAGTGGGCGCTGCGTGGCCTGACCCGCACGGCGTCGCTGGAGCTCGGGGAGCGCGGCATCCGCGTCAACGCGGTGATGCCCGGCCTCGTCGACACCCCGCTGATGGCCTCGGCCTCACCGGCGTTCACCGAGGCCGCGCTCGCCGAGATCCCGCTCGGCCGGTGGGCGTGCCCGCCGACATCGCGCCGACGATCGTCTTCCTGGTCTCCGACGACGCGGCCTACTACAACGGCGCCGAGATCGTCATCGACGGCGGCCTGACCGCACACGTGTCCCACAAGGGCATCGCCGACGCGACGCGGCCGTCATGAGGCTGGCGACATGAGGCTGGCGACCGTCAGCCACGAGGGACGCGCGTACGCCGCGGTGGTGGCCGCCGGGCTCGTGCACGAGGTGCCCGGCCACTCCGTCGGGGACATGGTCGCGCTCGGCCTCGGCCGGGCGCTCGAGCTCGGCGCGGCGGCGCTCGCCGGGCCCGGCGTACCCCTGGCCGCGGTGTCCCTCGAGCTGCCCTACAAGCCGCCGAGCATCCGGGACTTCGTGACCTTCGAGAGCCACGTCGAGGGGGTGCGCCGGAGCATCGACCACGCGGTCGGCGTCCCGGAGGCGTGGTACGACGCGCCCACGTTCTACTTCACCAACCCCCACGCCCTCTACGGCCCTGGCGCGCCCATCCCGCGACCGGCAACCTGCCGCGCCCTCGACTTCGAGCTGGAGGTCGGCGTGGTGCTCGGCCGCGGCGGCTCGTCGCTCACCGAGGAGGAGGCCCGCGCGGCGATCTTCGGCTACACGATCGTCAACGACTGGTCGGCCCGTGACCTCCAGTCCCGCGAGATGCAGGTGGGCCTCGGACCGGCCAAGGGCAAGGACTTCGCCACCTCGATCGGCCCCTGGATCGTCACCGCGGACGAGGTCGAGGAACGCCACGACGCCGACGGCTTCCTCGACCTCGACTGCCGTGTCTCGGTCAACGGCACCGTCATCGGGCACGACCGGCTGGCGCACATGCACTGGACCTTTCCCCAGATGATCGCCCACGCGTCCCGCGACTCCGTCGTGCTCGCCGGCGACCTCCTCGCCTCCGGCACCACCGGCGGGGGTGGCTGCCTCGCCGAGCTCTGGGGCCGCAACGGCACCCGGACCCCGCCGCCCCTCGAGCCCGGCGACGAGGTCACGATGGAGGTCGAGGCGATCGGGGTTCTGGGTGGTCGGGTGCGCGCTCCGCGAGCTGCTTGAGGTTGAGCAGCTGGCGTCGCGCCATCACCAGGTCGCCGATGCAGATGGCCGGAGCCGCGAGGCGGTTGGTCGACATCGAGACCTTGAGGAGGAGCCTCGTCGTGGTGTCGTGGGAATCAGGACGTAGGACATGAACGCGCCCATGATCGTCGCCGTCAGGTGGCGTCCGCGGTCGACCGACACGATCCGTCCCAGCGGTCGGGAGCCGGAGGAGGTGAACGCCTCACCGACCCGCGGCTCGGGAAGGTCCACGAGCTGCCGGGGCGACCGGCGCCCGCGGTTGTCGATCCAGTCGTAGGAGTACGGCGCCACCCTGACCTGGGTGACCCACGACCACACCACCGCGGGAGTGGCATGCACCGTGACGCCTCTCCACGCCTGCAGGTTCGCAGCGGCGACGAAGTCGTCGCACGGGTAGTGCAGCGTGGTCTCGTGATCGGTGACGCCCCACCTGTCCCCCAGCATGCCGCTCATCATCTCTCCGGTCCTCGAGAGTGCGGGGCTGCGGGGGACGGAGGTGGCGTCATGACAGCGACGGGTCCCCGGTCGGCTGGGCCAGGGGCTGAGGCCGCAGGCCTGGGCGAAGCCGTCGGACTCGATGCCGAGCGCGACGTTGGCCCGTGTGGTGAGGTTGGCGAACCCGATGATGGCCGTCAGCTCGACCAGGCCCGGTGCGCCCAGCTGCTCGAGCAGCCGCGTCGACATCTCGTCGGTGACCGTCGGTGGGGTCTGGGTCATCGCCTCGGCGTACGCCAGCACGTCGCGCTCGAGCGCCGTGAAGGCGTCGGACGCGCGCCACCGCGGCACCTCTCGAGCCTTCTCGAGGTCGAGATGTTCGTTGTGGGCCTGGAAGTAGTTGTAGTCCAGGCACCAGCTGCAGCCCACCATCGAGGCGACCGCCATGTGTGCGAACGACTTCAGCTGCTCGTCGCAGGCGTCCCACTTCTGCACCTTGCCGCCCAGGCCGAAGGTCGTCATCAGCACCTTGGGGTTGTGCCAGTACACCCCGACCGCGGTCGGGACCTTGCCGAGCGTCTTGATGGCCATCCGCTTCGTCAGTGCGCCCTTGACGCCGGTGATCTCCGCCGCGGGCACCCGGGTCGTGCTGGTCATGTCTCCTCCATCGTGATCGACGTGTGGGATCGGTTTCCCCATGGAGACACCGGCCGGCGCCCTGTTGTGACACGGGGGCCGCCAGCCGCTCGGTGGCTGCGTCTCAGGCCGAGCGCTCGACGCGCGCGAGCCATTCGGTGACGAGCGCGCGCAGGAGGTCCGGCTGCTCGTGCGGCAGGGCGTGCCCGGCGTCATCGACCACCGCGAGCGAGGCGTGCGGGTAGTGGTCGAGGAGGTCGGCGGCGGCTGCGTACCCGACCGTCGAGTCCAGCCTGCCCGCCACGACCAGTGTCGGACCCGCGTACGCCGGTCCGTCAGCGGGCGCGAGCTCCCACCTCCCACCGATTCGCTCGAGCGCCTCCTGGTCGGCGAGCCTGGCGGCAGGGGCGACGTGGCGCTCGTACCGCTCGAGCATCTCCGGGCTCTGGACCACGAAGTAGCTCCGGAACCGGTCGTCGCCGATCTCGCCGGACCCGGCGACGACGCGGTGCTGCGGGACGTCACGCACGCCCGGCAGCAGCGGACAGATCAGCGCGAGGCCAGCGACCTGCCGCGACATCCTCGCGGCCATCGCCTGCGCGTAGTAGGCGCCGGCGGAGTGGCCGATGAGGAGGTAGGGAGTGCCGTCGGTGACCTCCGCGGCGAAGTCGCGGAGCGTGGCGAGGACGTCCTCGGCGCTGCGCAGCCGCTGGGGAGCCGCCGTCCGGCCCATGCCGGGCAGGTCGGGATAGATCCGCCGGAACCCCGGCACGCCGCTGAAGACGGGCTCGAAGCATGCCTCGGGCTCGCGGTGGTCGACGCCGGCACCGTGCAGCACCAGCACCGGTCGGCCGGCTCCGTGCTCCACGTGGTGGATCGCGATCGGGCCGGCTGGAGTCTCCACTTCGGCAACCGACCACGCGGTGCCGCTCAGGCCTCGGCGACCGGGCGTCCGACCACCATCGACTCGAGGATGTCCGGGGCGAAGGTCGCGGCGGTCTGCACGTCGAGCCGGGCCCCGAGCCCGTCGAGGGCCCGGGTGAAGAAGGACCGGGCGGCCGCCGCGAAGACGACGTCCGCGACGTCGGCGTCGGTCAGCCCGACCTCGTGCAGCGCGTCGACGTGGCTCTGCTCGACCGACGACGCGTCCCGGGCCACCCGCGCGGCGAACTCGTAGACCGCGCGGTCCTGCTCGTCGAGGCCCGCGCCGCTCGGGTCCCGCGCGATCGCGGTCATGGCGGCCTCGTCGTGGCACTCGTCGCGCAGGAACTTCGAGTGCGCGGCGGTGCAGTACGTCGAGTGCAGCGCCCGAGCAGCCGCGATGGTGGCGATCTCGAAGCGGCGGCGGTCCATCCCGTCACGCACCGTCTTGTTCAGGTTGGCCCAGGCCTTCGCCACGTCCGGTCGGGTCGAGAAGACCTCGGCGAAGTTCGGCAGGAAGCCCCAGGCCGCTCGCTGCTGCCCGTAGAACTCGGCGAGGGCGCCCTCGGCGGCCTCTTCCGGGGTGGTGTCGATGAACATGCCTCCATCTTGACCCCCGGCGCGCGGGCGCGCGAGGGTCAGCGCGCTCGGGCGGTGACGTCCACGGCGATGGTCTGGTCGCCGCGCTGCCACAGGTGCGACCCGTCGAGCGCGTAGTCGAGGTGTACGCCGTCGACCCGGGCCCTGCCCGCCTGTCGGGGCGACAGGGTCAGCACGAGGACGTCGCCCGAGTCCGCGGCGTACCTGAAGCGGGTGGGCTCGTCGAGCGGCACGACGTCCGGGCAGTACCGGTGGAGATCGCCGTGCACGTACCCGATCAGGGTGCCGCCTCCCCGACAGATGGAGAAGGACGCGGTGGCGCGCGCCGTGTTGGTGACGAAGTGTGCCCGGACGTTGTGGATCGTCACGACCGCTTCGTCCTTCGGGTCCACGGGCGGAAGGACCACGCCGGCGTGCAGCGCAGCCTCGGCCACCGGGACCGGGTCGGCGACGAAGGCATCGCCTGCGTCGTCGAAGAGGGCCGGATGCGTCCACCAACGTGCTGCGAGCCCGGCCCCGACGACGAGCAGCACGCCGGCGACCGCGAGCGCCGAACCGGCACCGGGGTGGCGCCGGGGTGCGGCGCCGCGCGGAGGCGACGCGGGAGGCGCGGCAGTCGGCCGAGCCGGCGGTGTCGTGGACATGCGCGGAGTATTCACGCGGGACGTCGCCTGCGTGCGGGAACGCGGTGAAACTTTCCCTTCCCGACCCTGACGTGCCGGACCGCGACGACCGGGGGTGGCTCAGGGCTGCGCCCGATGTGGCGGACACCGTGCGCGGCGCACAGTGGAGGTGTCGGGGAGAAGCCCCGGACAACCGAACCGAACTGAAGTCAAGGAAGGGCAGCAACCATGAACGACATCCACCAGACCTTCGCCCAGCAGGGCCTCGTCCGGCCACGGGACGGGCGGGTGCTGGGAGGTGTGTGCGCCGGCCTCGGGCGCCGGTTCGGACTCGCTCCGTGGACCGCGCGGCTCCTCTTCGTGCTGCTGCTCATGGTCATCCCGGGCAGCCAGATCCTCGCCTACCCGATCCTGTGGATCCTGATGCCGTCGGAGGAGACGGTCGGGGTGCGGCCGTCGCCCGTCCCGCCGACGCCCGCAACCTGAACCAGGGCGGGTGCACCTAGCGGATTCGGTACTGGTCGACCAGGTCGCGGGCCGTCTCGAGCAGGTCATCGGGGACCGGCACGGGAGTCGCGGGACGGCCCGCGACGTAGGCGTCGACGACGGCCGCCTCCACGGTGTCGACGTCGAGGCCCGGGACCTCGCGGGACAGCGAGCCCACGGAGCCCTCGTCGAACTCCTGCCCGAGGCAGCGGTAGACCTCCGCGAGCACCGGCCGGAGCCGGCCCTCGTCCCCCACCACCACGAGTGAGCTGAAGAGCCACGCGCCGGGGACCATCCGCTGGGAGGTGCCGACGAGCTTCTCCACGCCGCGTGCGTTCACGCTGTGGGCGCCCGGACAGTACTCACCCGGTACGGCGCCCAGGCGGGCGTCGACGCCGAACCCCCGGAACAGGTCCACGAACATCTCGCCGAACGTCTCGAAGCGGGCATCCTGCCCACCGGTCGCGCCGGGCTCGTGCCGCACGTGGTCGACCACCAGGGCGTCGGAGGTGTAGGCCACCGCCCTGCCTCCCGTCGCCCGCACCGCCGGCTCGAAGCCGGCGGCCCGGGCCGCGGCGACCGCCGAGGGGAAGCCGGGGAGCCGGGTGTCACGGCGGCCGAAGACGACCACGGGCGAGGCCGGCCGGTAGACCCGCAACGACTCCTCGACCGGCCCGGAGCCCGCGTCCATCACCAGGGCGCGGGCCAGGGCGAGCTCGAGCGCCGGCTCGCTGTCGACCAGAGCACCGCGCAGGAACCGCATGCGCCCATCATCGGGCACCTCCCAAGCAGGCTCCCGACAGCACGCGGGGCTCGGGGAATTCGCCGTCGCGCGGGCGGGTGCCTCAGGCTTGGACCATGACTTCGGCGGACGGCACCCAGGACGACCCGCGGGTGGACGAGCTCGGCGAGCGGCTCGCCGCCTGGCTCGAGGACCTCGACCTCGCCACGCACCTGGCCGAGGCGGGCCTGCCCACCTTCGAGCGCGACGAGCAGGGCCGGGCCGTCTGGAGCGAGCCGGACGCGGGTGGTCCGCTGGCCCCCGACCGGCTCGCGGAGCTCGACCGGCTGCTGCACAGCGAGGGCTCGGACCCGCAGCACGCCGTGCCCGTGCCGCTGGTGCTGATCGCCCGGCAGGCGCGCGTGCGCGGTGAGCTGCTCGCCGGCCGGTGGTTCACCTACGAGACCCTCGCCGAGGTCCGCGGCACATCGCTCGAGGCAACCCGGTTCGCGGTCCACAAGGCCGGCCAGACCCACCGGCTGCTGGTGGTGCCGGCGGACGAGCGCGCGATCGTGCCCGCCTTCCAGCTCACCCCCGAGGGCCAGCCGAGGCCCGAGCTCGCTGCGGTGCTCGAGCCGCTGCTCGCGGCCCGGATGGACCCCTGGCGCGCCTGGGTGTGGCTCACGCAGCCGGCCGCGCTCCTCGGCGGACTGGTGCCGGAGCAGGCCGCGGCGGACCCGGAGACCGCGGACGTCGTGGCCCTCGCCGCCTCGCGCCTGGCCGAGCGGGTCGCCGCCCGGCCCTGACGGTCCCTCAGGCCGACGCGGGGGCGGGCCGGGTGGCCTGCGCCTGCACGTACGCGGCGTACACGCCCGCGCTCGGCTTGGGCGTGCGCGCGAACGTCTCCCGGTCGACCCCGTGCAGCCCGTAGTGGAAGTCGTAGCCGAAGATCCACTCGAAGTTGTCCAGCAGCGTCCAGTGGCAGTAGCCCAGCACCGGCACCCCCTCGGCCATCACGTCGTGCAGTCCGTCGAGGGCGGGCTCGATGAAGGCGGCCCGGAGGGTGTCGTCGTCGCTGGCCATCCCGTGCTCGGTCACCAGCACCGGGACACCGGCGACCTCGTAGGCATAGCGGACCGCACCGGCCAGGGACAGCGGCTCGATCTCCGTGCCCATCTGGTTGAGCGCGGCGCCGGGCGGGGGCGGTACGGCGCCGGACGCGTCGTACGGCACCCGCTCGTAGTTCTGCACGCCCACGAAGTCGTCGTCGCGGGCCAGCTCCAGCCAGCGCTGGTAGACCTCGGCGCGCTTGCGGTCGCGGACCGAAGGGTCGTCGCCCACGACGACGTCGTCGACGACCGCGATCGAGAGGCCGACCGGGAGATCGGGGCGGCGGGCCTTGATGGCGGCGCGCGCCGCGACGTGGCCGGCGGTCATGCCGTCGGCGATCGCGTCCATCTCCTCGGGGAGCATGACGTTCGAGAGCCGGTAGCGAGGTACGCCGGCGGCCTCGCTCGCTGCCGCGAGGGTGGCCCGCTCGAGGTCGCGGACGAAGTCCGGCAGCTGGAGCCAGGTGAGCAGCCGGGCCAGGTTGGGCTCGTTCATCGTGATGGCGACGGCGATCCGGTCGCCGAAGCGTGACATCACCAGGTCGCAGTAGCGGGCGAACAGCGCGGGCGCCTCGGGGTCGAGCCAGCCGCCGCGCAGGGCGAACCAGTGCGGCGAGGTGAAGTGGTTGAACGTCACGACCGGCGCCAGACCCCGGGCGAGGCACTCGTCGACGACCGCCTCGTAGTGGTCCAGCACCTCGTCGGACACGGTGCCCTCGACCGGCTCGACCCGGGCCCACTCGACCGAGAAGCGGTAGGCGTCCAGGCCCAGCCCCGCCGCGAGCTCGATGTCCTCGCGCCACAGCTCCCAGCTGTTGCACGCCTTGAGCGACGGCTCCTTGAACACGGTGGGGGAGACGTGCTCGGCGTACCAGGTGTCGCTGTCGACGTTGTCGCCCTCGGTCTGGTGGCCCGAGCCGGCCACACCCCACAGGAAGGTGCTCGGGAAGGTTCGCTGGGTCATGCGTGGCTCCTCGTCGTGCTCGGCTCCCGGTCGCGGCGGGCTTCGTCGACCAGCAAAGTCGAGTTCCCGCCGGGGCGGAACACGGCGTCGGCGATACCTCGCATCAGCGGGCGCAGGCGCCCGATCCGGCCGGGGGTCAGCGAGGGATCGATCGGCCGGCGGCGGCCATCAGCCGCTCGGTGTCGGTGGCGTCCGCGGGCGGCTCCGCCGGGGGCTTGATCAGGCCGAGCTCCACCGCGTGGTCGGTGCACGTGGTCGCGACGACGCCCTTCATCGCGGGGATCGTCTCGGCCGGGAACTCGATCGCGCGGCCCAGGCTCGCCGAGAGGTCCCAGGCGTGTGCGGCAGCGTCGATGATCGCGAAGTCGAGCACCACCGCTCCGGGCAGTACGCCGAACGGGGTCTCGTGCTGCGCGTCGACCACGCCGTCGCCGCGCCACAGCTCCACGACCCGGGCGGTGACGTCGGCGGCGATCGGTGCCAGGTCGCCGTCGTACGCGACCGCGGCCATCGCCTCCTCCTGCGTCATCAGCTGCCGGCCGGTGACGGTGCCCGCCCAGAACAGCTGGTTCTTCAGGGCATGGCTGGCCAGGCGGCGCACGGTCCAGGGCGGGCAGTTGGTGACGCCGGTCATCTCCGCCTCGTCGAGGCCCTGGATCACCCGGTCGAGCTGGTCCTCGGCGTGCTCCAGGAGCATCAGGTCGTCCATCGGCACCTCCCTGGTCGATACGTCGATTGAACCAGACACCACGCTCGCCGTGAGGGCACGTCGTCGGGGCCGCGGGGCCGACGGCGCCGATGTCAGACTGGCACGGTGAGCACGCAGGCCGGCCGCCGGAACCTGCCGCGCTCCACCACCGCTCTCGTCGGGCGCTCGCGGGTCCTCGCCGAGGTGGCCTCGCTGGTCCGCTCGCGGCAGCTGGTGACCCTGAGCGGGGTGGGAGGCGTCGGGAAGACGCGGCTCGCCCTGGCCGTCGCCGCGGAGCTCGCCGACGAGTTCCCGGACGGTGTGTGGCTGGTCGAGCTGGCACCCGTGGGCGACGCCGACGCGGTGCCCGACGCGATCGCCACCGCCCTGGGCATCACCGCGCAGGGCGGTGCCCGCGTCATCGACACGGTGGCCGAGGCACTGGCCGGACGTCGCGTGCTCGTCGTCGTGGACAACTGCGAGCACCTGCTCCCGGCGGTCGCGGAGGCGATCGGTGAGGTCCTGGCCCGCTCCGACGCGCCCCACGTGCTCGCGACGTCGCGGGAGCACCTGCGCGGGCCGGGCGAGGCCCTGGTGGACGTGCCCCCGTTGGCCGTGGACGGCGTGACCTCGGACGCGGTGACCCTGTTCGTCGAGCGGGCCCGCGGTGTGCGACCCGGCTTCGGCATCTTCGACGAGCAGACAGCGGACGCGGTGATCCGGATCTGCGCGACGCTCGACGGGCTGCCCCTGGGGATCGAGCTCGCTGCGGCCCGGATGGCGTCCATGAGCCCGGTCGAGGTGTGCGACCGGCTCGGCGACCGGCTCCGGCTGCTGACCGGGCCCGAGCTGGGGCCGGACCGCCAGGCGACCCTGCGGCACGCGGTGGGCTGGTCCTACGACCTGCTGGACGACGACGAGCGCGCGATCCTGCGCACGATGTCGGTGTTCTCGGGCGGCTTCGACCTCCACGCGCTCTGCGCCGTCGCCGGGGCGGGCGACGACGTCGAGGTGCTGCGGCTGCTGGACTCGTTGGTGCGCAAGTCCCTGGTCATCGCCCACCACGGCTCCGCACGGACCCGCTACAGCCTGTTCGAGACCATCCGGGCGTACGCCGACGAGCGGGTGGCCGAGACCGGCGGGCGCGACGCGGCCCACGACCGGCACGCGGCGTACCTCGCCGGCGAGGCCGTACGCCGGTGGGAGCTCTGGAACGGTCCCGGGTGGCGGACCCAGGTCGACTGGGTGCAGACCGAGCTGGCCAACCTGCGGTCGGCGTACCGGTGGAGCCTCGACCGCGGCCGGGTCGAGACCGCCACGGACGTAGCCGCCCACACCGCCCTGATGGGGTTCTCCGTCGAGCTGTTCGAGACCATCGGGTGGGCCGAGGCCGTGCTGCCGGCAGCGGAGCAGGCCGGGGTGCGGCGGCTCCCGCGCCTGTACGCCGCGGCGGGATACGCCTGCTTCGTGGGCCGGGCGGAGGTGGCGTCCGCGAACGCCCACCGGGCAGTCGAGCTGGAGGGCCGCCCCGGCCACGAGTCCTGCGAGCCGGGCTACGCGACCTTCATCGAGGCGCTGGGCCAGGTCTACTGCGGGCACCTGGACCGCTACGTCGAGCTGACCCGCGAGGTCGCCGGGATGCCCGGCCGAGGGCGGGCGTACGGGATCGCCGCCTACGTCGACGGCCTGCAGTCGGCCGGACGGGTCGACGAGGCGCTGCCGCTCACGGAGCCTGCCGTTGCCGCGGCGCGCGAGCTGGGCAACCCCTACTGGCTCACCTACACGCTGTGGATCGTGGGGCTGGCCTGGTCGAGGACGGATCCCCAGCGCGCCCTGCAGACCTGGGACGAGGCCGTGGCCTACCTGGACGAGCACGACGTGCGGTTCTTCGAGGGGTTCCTGGCCCGCGACGCCGCCCTGCTGCACACCTCGGACGGCCAGCTGGAGACGGCGCTGCGCCTCTTCGCGGTCTCGGTGGAGGCCTTCGTGAGGTCCGGCGCCGAGGCCCAGCTGGTCATCTCGTTGGCCAGCCTCCCGGCCCTGTTCGAGCGGCTCGACCGTCCGGGTGTCGCGCGCACCGTCCTGGGCGCCATGGCCGGGGAGGAGGCGAGCTTCCACCACGTGCCCGGCCTGGCCGACCTCGGTGGCCGGCTCGACGAGCAGCTCGGGCAGGAGGCCTCGGAGCGGTACGACGCGGCGGGCCGCGCCATGGTCGTCCGGGACACCGCGTCGTACGCCCTGCACCAGATCGAGCTGGCCCGTCGCGCCCTGGCGGCCGAGGGGCGCGCCGGCGGAGCCGCCGCGCCTGACGGCCCGCGAGCTGCAGGTCCTGCGGCTGATCGCCGACGGCGCGACCACCCGTGAGATCTCCGAGCGGTTGTTCATCTCGGCGAAGACCGCCGACAACCACATCCAGCACATCTACATCAAGCTCGGCGTGACCAACCGGGCCGCGGCCACGCGCTGGGCGTTCGACCACGAGGTCGTGGAGGCAGGGGCCGGCTGACCGCCCGCCCCGGCAGATGGGGACCCCGAATGAGGACATCTCCTCATGTGCGGAGGCCCGTCGGAGGCCGAGGATCGGGTCGAGCCGGTCACGAGGCCGGCGACACGGGGACCGGAAGGTCCCGGACAGAGGAGGACGACATGATCCTGGCAACGACGAAGGTGAAGGACCTCGACCACTTCCTCGAGGTGTTCAGCACGAAGGGCGCCGACAAGCGCGGATCGCACGGCTCGGCCGGCGCCACGGTCTACCGCGACCCGATCGAGGAGGACCGGGTCTGGGCCGTGTTCGACTGGGACGACGCCGGGTGGACGTCGTTCGCGACGGACCCGGAGACCGCCAGCATCCTGCAGGAGGCGGGTCACCTGGGCCGGCCGTCCCTGGGCCAGTACCTCGGCACGTTCGACGCCTGACGTGCCCTTGAGCCCCGGCGCCCGTCACCGGGGCTCGAGCACGACAACGGCGGTCTCGGTCGGTCGTAGCGCGGCGTAGGCGTCGAGGTTGTCGTCGATCTCGGCCCAGCGGGCCCACAACCGCGCGCGCTCCTCGCCCTCCGCCCGACGTGCGTGCACCGGTCGTGTCCCGTCGCGGGTCTGGGCGATCGCGTCCGGATGGTCCTGCAGGTTCAGCCACCAGGCCGGCTCGCCCGCGCCCCACCCGTTCATGGCCATCGTGACCAGGTTGCGGTCGTCCTCGAAGTAGCCGACGACGACCTGCCGCTGCCTCCCGGTGCGTCGGCCGGTCGTGGTGAGCCGCAGCGCTCCCCACCCGTCCGGCTTGGGCCGCCACAGACCCACCCGCCCGCCGGACACGCGCAGCAGCGCGCGGTGCCCGTGCCAGAAGAGCCGCACGAACCACCGGGGCGGCAGCCGGGCCTTCCGCCCACGCGCCTCCCCGGCACTCGTCCCAGGTTCCTCGGACACACCTCGAGCGTGACCGGCCCGGGACGGGCTCGCCAGGGTCGGAGGTCCGCGGCCACGGACCGCAGGTCAGGTCAGACGGGCTGCCACAGCTCCACCCGGTTGCCCTCGGGGTCGGTGACCCACCCGAAGCGACCGACACCCTCCATGTCCTGCGTCTCGTCGGCCACGTCCGCTCCGCGGGAGCGGAGCTGGGCGAGCATCGCGTCGAGGTCGCCGACGCGGAAGTTGAGCATGGTGCCCTGGGTGCGGGACCCGAAGTAGTCGGTGTCGGAGCCGAACGTCGCGAACACCGTCGGCCCGTCTCCCTGTCGCCACAGGCCGTGCTCGTCTGCGTCGAGGCCGAGGCAGTCGCGGTACCACGCGCTCAGGGACTCCGGGTCGTCGGCCCGCAGGAAGTAACCACCGATTCCGAGCACCCGTTCCATGCCGCCAGATTGCCAGATTGCGGGAGCGGCGGCAGGACGGGACTGGCACGATGCCGGGCGTGACGCGACGAACGACGGCCGGGCTGGTGATCGCCACGACGCTGGTCGCGGGTGGCTGCGCGGACGCGACCACCACCGGGGCGACGGCACCGGAGCCTGCCGAGGTCCGCAGCACCACCATCCAGGGCCACGAAGGCCGCTTCGTCGGTGCGGTCACGCACAGGCACGAGTACGCCGACCCCGGCATCACGATGACCCCACCGCCGGCCGCGGCGAGGGCAGACGTCTCGTGGACGGATGCCTTCGATGCGTGCTTCGCGGGCGCACTCCAGTGCGTCACCACCGACGACGCCGTGGTGAGCCTGGCGATGGTGACGGGACCCGGCAACGCCGTGGTCCACGGCCGGCAGATGTTCGAGGACGCCCTGACGTACGTCGTCACCTGGGAACCCGTCGACTGCTACCGGCCCGACCTCGCCGGGTCACGGTGCCGCCTGGTCGACCTGATCACCGCGGACGACGGGAACCTCCCGGCCGGGACCAACGTGTACACCTTCGAGATCCCCGAGTCATCGCCGCCGCCCAGCGACTGATCAGTGGCCCGTCGATCATCGACCGTCGTCGGACAGCTCGCGCCGCTCGTGCAGGGCGCTGCTGGGCCGCCGGCAGGAAGGCAGGCACGGCGCCTCGGCCCCCGGGTGCTTCTCGTTGAGGTGGAAGATCCATCGGTCCATCGCCGCCATGAAGCCGTTGTCGGCGCCGGGGCGGTAGGCCGACCAGCTGCGGTTGCCCTTGACGCGGCAGGTGGTGCAGCTGATCTTGTAGACGAACTGCTGGTCCGCACCGAGGTCGATCTTCACCCTCGCCAGAGGACCTGCCTCTGCTGCGGCCTTCTTCTCACGAGCAGATCGGCTCGCCGTCATGTCGCACTCCTGTTGGGTCGGCGTGTGGAGCCTACGTCGGCGGCTGCTGTCAGGATGACTCGGTGACCGGCTGCACGATCGCGGACCTCTTCGACCTGGCCGACCAGCTGCCGGAGGTCACCCGGGTCGACAACGGCCTACTGGCGCATCGCGGTCGGCAACCACACCTTCGGCTACCTCTGGGAGCCCACCCGCACCGTCGGTCTCAAGCAGACCCTGGCCGAGCAGCTCGCGCTGGTCGCCGAACGTCCCGAGACCTTCGAGGTCCAGTTCACCACGGGTGGGTTCGGCTGGGTCGTGGTCCGGCTGGAGGGGGTCGAGCGCGACGAGCTGGCCGAGCTCACCTTCGAGGCGTGGCGGCTCACGGCGCCGGCCGCGCTGGTCGATCGCCGCGGAGACCGGCTGCCCAGCTGACCCCCTTGCGTCCACCATCGGAAGTCACGATGCTGAGGACGGGGCCGGAACCTCGCAGGGCGACGGCCGAGGAGGAGACGCCATGATCCTCGTCGTGGGCGGGTCGGGAGACCTGGGAGGCCGCATCGTCAGACGGCTGCGGGACGGCGGGGCGGAGGTCCGGTGCCTGGTGCGTCCGGCCGTGAGCGACGCCACGCTGCGCGGGTGGGGGGTGGACGTCGTACGCGGGGACCTCACCGATCCCGCGAGCCTGCGCGCGGCGTGCGAGGGAGTGGAGACCGTCGTCGCGTCGGCGACGGCGGTCGCCCGGATGCTCGCCGGGGCCAGGCACCCCGACATCCACGAGGTCGACGAGGTGGGGATGGCGGCACTCGTCGACGCCGCAGCAGGCGCCGGCGTGGCGAGGTTCGTCTACGTCTCGTACGCCGGGGTCGACTCGGCGCTGGGCACGCCGCTCGAGCGCGCCAAGGTCTCGACCGAAGCGCGGCTCGCGCGGTCACCGATGCGCAGGGTCGTGGTGCGACCCGATGCGTTCCAGGAGGTCCACCTGGCGCCCCTCGGACGGTTCGACGTCCGCGCCGGCAAGGTGGCGGTGTTCGGGAAGGGCGACACCAGGCGTCGCTGGGTGGCGACCGAGGACGTCGCGGCGCTCGTCGTCGCCGTGACCGGTGAGGAGGACCCACCCGACGTGGTCACGTTCGGTGGCCCGGAGGCGTTGAGCCGCAACGAGGCCATCGCCCTGGCCGAGCAGGCGACCGGGAGGACCATGAAGGTCCAGCGGATGCCCCGTGCCGTGGCGAGCGTCGGCATGCGGCTGCTGCTGGGCCGCCCGAATCCCGCGCTGGCGACGGTCTTCGGCCTCGGGTTGATGATGGATCAGCACGAGGCCACCTGGGACGACACCCCGCTGCGCGAACGAGGCATCCCCCGCGCCCGGCCAGCGACTGGATCAGGGATCAGGCGGCTGCCGCGAGCTGACGCCTCGACGACGCTCAGGGTCGACCGGCGTGCGGTGCCGGAGCCGGATGGGTCAGCACCTGCCCGGTGCGCTCGCCGCCACCGTGTTGCCAGTCGAGCCGCTCCCAGTCCGTCGCCACGATGTGCAGCAGCCGACCGTCGGGACCGCCCAGCATGCACGCGAAGCAGCCACGATCGACCTCGACGGTCTCGAGCACCCGCCCGCCCTCGCTGACCCGACGGCAGTGCCGGTTGGGCACGTCGGCGTACCAGACGGCGCCGTCGGCATCGAGGCAGATGCCGTCCGGCGCAGCGTCGCCGCCCAGGTCCGCCCAGGTCCCGGCGGTCCGAGAGGGAGGCGTCGGCGGCGATGGTGAAGGCGGTGAGCCGGTGCGCGTGCGACTCCGCGACGATGAGGGTCGAGCCGTCGGGGGTGACGGCCATGCCGTTGGGGAACCACAGGTCGTCGGCGACGTCCCGGGTCTCGCCGTCGGGGGTGACGACCGCGAGCACGCCGGGACGCGGCTCCTCGCCGGGCATCGAGCCGGGCATGTTCACGAAGGCGCGGCCGAGGGGGTCGACGACGATCTCGTTCCACGGACGCCCGGTGCCGCCGTACGGCGCCAGGTCCGGGCCGACAAAGACACCGCGACGGGTCGTGTAGACCTCCCGGCCGTCGGGCAGCCAGTCGACCGAGAAGGGCAGTCCCTCGATCCGGCGGACGACGGCGGTGTGACCGTGCGAGTCGACGGTGAGGACCTCACCGGCCAGCCAGTCGCACACCCAGAGCAGTCCGTCGTGCCATCGAGGTGACTCGCCCATGGCGAGTCCGGTGGCGAGCACGTCAGTCTTCATGACCAGTCAGACCGGGCCCAGCGGGAGGACTCATCGTCACTCCGGGTCAGTCGCTCGCAGAGCCCGACGGGTGCGCGCGCAACCCCTCGGCGAGCTCGGCCAGCGCCCGGGAGAGGTCCACGGTCGGAGCCCAGCCCCACCCCCGCGCCCGTCCGGCCAGGATGCGGCCGGTCCACGCGGGGCGGTCGTCCCAGACCGGGTCGACCCCGACGGCGGCCGTGACGGTCTCGTAGTAGTCACGCACCGTGGCCGGGTCCGCGGCGACGTTGACGGCGGTGCACCCGCCCTCCACCGGCCCGGTCCCGGCGTCCGTCGAGGACTCGACGCGACCCGAGGCCACGTCGGCGGTGAGCGCGACGAGGTCGTCGACGTGGACCCACGCGAAGCTCTGCCCCGGGACGGCGTGCCGGGCCTGCTCCTGGTCGCGGATCATGGCCGGGCGGACGGCGTTCCAGATCGACGTCTCGCCCGGGCCGAGGATCGCCGGCGGACGCACGAGGACGCGGGTGAGCCCGTCGATCCCGGCCACGCGGCGTCGGTGTCGCGCTTGGTCACGGCGTAGGCGTCGGCGTCGTCGCCGACGAGCGGTGACGTCTCGTCCACGTCCCCGACTCCAGGCGAGCGGTCGTAGACCCCCGCGGTCGAGATGTGCACCAGCCGCTCGACATCGGCACCGCGCGCGGCCCGTGCCAGCACCGGCGTGCCCTCGACCGCGATCCGGTGCTGGGTCTCGAGGTCGGACCCCATCGGGTGCACCGTCGTCACCACGGCACTCGCGCCAGCGACGACCGCGGCCGCCAGCTCGGGGTCGTGGAAGTCGCCGACCCACTCCTCGACGCCGGTGAGCGCCGGGGCGCTGCCGGGGCGTCGTACGACGGCGCGCACGGTCGCGCCGCGCTCGACCAGCGCCGCGCAGGTGCGCGAGCCGACGAGGCCGTTGGCCCCGGTGACCACGACGAGGGCGGTGGGTGCAGTGCTCGACTCACTCATGCGGACACGATGGCACGCGCGACGAGGTATCCCTGCGGCTGGACCTCGTCGGGGTCCGCGGCCGGTCCGCCCAGAAGACGACCTCGAAGCGGGCCTCGGTGAAGCAGCGCTCCATCTCGTGGCGGGACAGCCAGTAGATGTCGAACCCGATGCCGAGATCCAGCGAGGCGCCTCCGCGGCGGAGCGAGTCGTCGCCCAGCTTGAAGGCCGTGGCCACGCCTCCGCCAGCACGTCGTGGGCGGCGCGCAGCTCCTCGGTCCTCGGATCCACGACGGCACCCTAGTGGTGCCCGCGGCTAGGCTTGGCGGGCAATGCGTGGGACCTCGGTCGAACGCCGGAGCAACGTGCCCGCGGAGCTGTCGAGCTTCGTGGGACGCAGGCATGAGCTCGCCTCGGTGCGGGCCGGGCTGGCCTCGCACCGGCTCGTGACGCTGCTCGGATCGGGCGGGATCGGCAAGACCAGGCTGGCGTTCCGGGTCGCGGCGGACCAGGAGCGCGGACTGGCCGACGGCGCCTGGGTCGCGGAGCTGGCTCCTGTGCAGGTGCCCGAGCTGGTCGCCGAGGCGGTGGTCGGGGCGCTGGGCATCCGGTCCACCGAGCGGGGCAGCCCCACCGAACGCCTCGTCGCGCACCTGCGCAGCCGCGAGCTGCTGCTGGTGCTCGACAACTGCGAGCACGTGCAGGAGGCCGCCGCGGCACTGGTGGCGGAGCTGCTGGCCCGGTGTCCCGGCGTCCGGATCCTGGTCACCAGCCGGCACGCGCTGGCCCTGCCCGAGGAGCTGGTGCTGCGGGTGCCGCCGTTGCCGATGCCCGTCCCGGGCCGCGCCGCCGGTTCGCCGGAGGCGTTGATGCACTACGACGCGGTCCGGCTCTTCGTCGACCGGGCCACCGCGAGCTGGCCGTCGTTCCAGGTCACCGAGGCCAACCAGGACGCGCTCGCCGAGCTGGTCCGGCGGCTCGACGGGATGCCGCTCGCGATCGAGCTGGCGTCGGTGCGCGTGCGGTCGCTGACCGTGCAGCAGCTGCTCAACCGGCTCGGCGACCGCTTCGCGGTGCTCACCCGGGGGAACCGCGCCGCGCTGCCCCGGCAGCAGACCCTCCGGGCGCTGCTCGACTGGAGCCACGACCTGCTCGAGCCCCGCGAGCGGCTCGCGTGGGCGCGGGCGTCGGTATTCCGGGGCGGGTTCGACCTCGCGGCCCTGGAGGCCGTCGCCTGCGACGACGACCTTCCCGCGGCCGCGCTCGCCGAGGTCGTCGACGGGCTGGTGTCCAAGTCGATTCTCGTCCGTGAGCCGGCCGAGGTCGGCGGGGCATCGCGCTTCCACATGCTGGAGTCGTTGCGCGAGTACGGCGACGCCCGGCTGGCCGAGGTCGGCGGTGTCGAGGTGCACGCCGAACGGCACCGCCGCTGGTACGCCGGGATGGCCGCAACCGCCGCCGCCGAGCTCTTCGGCCCGGCCCAGGTGGACTGGTTCGCCCGACTGCGCGCCGACCACGACAACCTGGCCGCCGCCCTCGGACGCCTTGCCCGCGCCCCGGCCGCCGACCCGGCCCACGACCCGGCCCACGACCCGGGCGCCGCCGTCGAGGGCCTGCGGATGGCCTCGACGCTGCAGCACCACTGGGTGATGGTGGGCCGCTTCGGGGAGGGCCGCGCCTGGGCGGAGCGGCTGTTGGCCCGGCTGCCGCCATCAACCGACGACGAGCCCCCCGAAAGCAGGGTTGCGCGGGCCGCCGGCGAGGAGGTCGCGGGCCGGCTGGCCGTCCTGCAGGGGGAGATCGACGTCGGTCGGCCGCTGCTGGAGCAGTCGCTCGCGGCGGCGACCGCAGCCGGGGACCCCACGTGGCGTGCGCACGCCCTGCACGGGCTCGCGCTGGCCTCGGCCTTCTGGGGTGAGCCCGCGGCGGCACTGCCACTGCTGGAGGAGGCGCTGGCGCTGCATGGGAAGGGCACGGACCCCTTCGGCGTCCCGCTCGCCCTGGTCCAGCTCGCCACGGTGCACGCCACCCTGGGCGACCCCGACCGGGCGATGGCGTACGCCGAGGAGTGCATCGGGCTCAGCGAGGCGGCGTCCGAGCGCTGGTGCGCCGCGATGGCGCGCTGGGTGCAGGCCCTGGTCCAGTGGCGGCTCGGCCGGGGTGCCCGGGCACGCACCTACGCCCGTGAGGTGCTGCGGCTCAAGGAGCCGTTCGGCGACCGGATGGGCATGGCGATGTCGGTCGAGGTGGTCGCGTGGGCGGAGTCCGAGGCGGGCCGCACGGTGGAGGCCGCCCGGCTCCTGGGTGCGGTGCAGGCCGCGCTCGACTCGATCGGGGCGAGCCTCTTCGGCCACCTGCACGACGACCACGACCGCTGCCTCGCACGGACCCGCGAGGCGCTCGGCGACGCCTTCGACCCGGCGTTCGAGGAGGGGACCTTGCTGCGCTTCGACGACGCGGTCGCGATCGCCGTGGGGCGGCGTACGCCGGCTCCGACGGCCGCATCCGGCGACGGCGTCCGGCTGACCCGGCGGGAGAGCGAGGTCGCCGCGCTGGTGGCCGAGGGCCTGACCGACCGCGAGATAGCCGAGCGGCTGGTGATGGCGCGGCGTACTGCCGAGGGCCACGTCGGCCACATCCTCGGCAAGCTCAGCCTCACCTCCCGGACCCAGCTGGCCGCGTGGGTGGCCGACCAACAACAGGATCAGCGACAGGAACTGCGGCCCGAAACCGGCTCGAGCCGCGACCGGACTAGACCGTCCCGGCCGGACCCCAGCCGTGCTTCCCCCGTTTGGGGCACGGGCCCGCGACAACTCCGGGGTGTTGAGCACAATGACGGGTGCGGGGGGCACGCTGCCTGGGGAGGGAGCCACGTGTCCGCGAAGTCCTTGCTTCGTCGCGCCCGCTGGACGGGGGAGGTCCTGGCGGCGGCCTTGGCCGTCGCGCTGGCCGTCGGCGGCACGAGTGCGTCGGCGACCACCGCACCGAACGTGCCGTGGTCGTCGTACCTCAACGGCTGGACCGACCAGTACGTGCCGACCAGCTCGAACGACTGCGTGGCCGGCCGCGACAACTGCCTCAAGGCGACGCTCAAGGAGCTCTCAAGGATCGCCGACGCCACCGCGAAGAGCTGTTCGCACGACGCGGTCTTCGCGCGCGCCTACGTGCGGATGACGCAGACGTACGGCTGGAGCCGGGACATCCCCGGCTACTACCAGGACGTGCCGTTCGCCAACCACCAGGACGCCGTCTTCGCCAAGCACTACACCGACGCCTACTACGCCTACACCTCGGGCGATCTCGCCTCGGTGCCGCAGGCGTGGCGCATCGCGTTCGACGCCTCACGCGACGAGCGGGTCAGCGCCACCGGGAGCCTCCTGCTCGGCATGAACGCCCACATCAACCGCGACCTGCCGTTCGTGCTGGCCTCGGTCGGGCTGGTCGCGCCGGACGGGTCCTCGCGCAAGCCTGACTACGACGCGGTCGAGAAGTGGCTCTACACCGCCACCGAGCCGCTGCTGGCCGAGGTCGCGGCTCGCTTCGACCCCAGCGCAGACGATGCGGAGGACCCCTTCGGGCTCAACAACCTCGTGCTGTTCCAGATCGTCTCCGGGTGGCGCGAGCAGGCCTGGCGCAACGCCGAGGCGCTGGTGTCGGCGCCGACCCCGCAGGCCCGTGCCCTCGTCGCCGCCAACATCGAGAACGACGCCGCCGCCGAGGCGCAGAACATCCTGGCCACGCAGTCCTACGTGCCGCCGCTGACGTCGTCCACTGCCCGGGACCAGTGGTGCGCCGCGCACCACGACGACGCGCCGCCGATGCCCTACGACTTCGGCACTGCCAAGCCCTACGGCTACTAGACGGGGCTGACCGGACACGATGCGGCACGCGATCCAACAGCTGACGGCGCCTCCGTGCACCGCCACCGCCCCGTCGCGCCCTGGTGAGCTGCTGGGGCGTCGCCACGAGCTCGCCGACCTGCGGCAGACGCTCGGGTCGGCCCGGCTGGTCACGCTCACCGGGCAGGGCGGGATCGGCAAGACGGCGCTGGCCCGAGCCGCCGCTGCCGACCACGAGCGGGTACGCCGGGAGGACACCTGGGCCGTCGACCTCGCCGACCTCGTCGATCCCGAGCTCCTCGGCCACTCGGTGGCCGGCGCCCTCGGGGTCCGGCTGGCCCACGGGTCGGCCGGTGCCGGCGACGTCGCCCACGCGGTCGCCGATCGTGCGGGCCTGCTGGTGCTCGACGGCTGCGAGGCGATGCTCGACG
Organism: Nocardioides ungokensis; assembly: GCF_013466985.1. Taxonomy (GTDB): domain Bacteria; phylum Actinomycetota; class Actinomycetes; order Propionibacteriales; family Nocardioidaceae; genus Nocardioides; species Nocardioides ungokensis. Next base: position 354,949 of record NZ_CP059164.1, read on the forward strand.
AGGCGGTCGAGCTGGTGGCGGTGCTCCTCGCCACGGCCCCTCGGCTGCGGGTGCTGGCCACCTCCCAGCGGCAGCTGGGCGTGACCGGCGAGGTCGTCGTACCGATCGGACCGCTGGCGGACGAGGACGCGCAGGCGCTCTTCGTCGCCCGCGCCAGCGCCGCGCTGCCGACGTTCCGGCTCACCGAGGACAACGCCGCCGCGGTGGCGGAGCTCTGCGCGGAGCTCGAGGGCGTGCCGCTCGCCGTCGAGCTGGCCGCGGCCCGGATCCTCGTGCTGACGCCCCGGGGCATCCTCGACCGGCTGGACAACAGCGTGGGCGACCGGCAACGGCTGCTCGCGAAGGGCGCCCGGGACGCGCCGCCCAGGCAACGCTCGCTGCGCGCCTCGCTGGAGGCGACCAGCCGGCTGTGCACCCCCGACGAGCGCCTGCTCTGGGCCCGGCTGTCGGTCTTCACCGGCGGGTTCCCGCTGGAGGCCGCCGAGGTGGTGTGCGCCGGAGACGGCCTCGACGCAGTGGACGTGCTGGACCTCGTCGACGGACTGCTGGAGAAGTCGGTGCTGACCCGGGACGACGACGGCGCGTCGTACGTGCGCTTCCGGATGCCGGAGTCGCTGCGCGCGTACGCCGCGGGGGAGCTCACGGGGGACCAGCAGCGGGACGGGCGGGACCGGCACCTGGCGTGGTACGCCGACCTGGTCCGCCGCGCGACAGCCGAGTCCTTCGGACCCGGGCAGGTCGGCTGGTTGCGAACCCTGCGGCGCGAGCACGGCAACCTGCGCGCGGCGCTCCGCCACGCCGTCGGCGAGCCCCGACGCGCGGCTCAGGCGCTGGAGATGGTGCCAGCGCTGGAGGCCTACTGGGCGGTGACCGCGCAGCTGGGCGAGGCGCGGCACTGGCTGGCGCGCGCGATGGAGGTCGTCGAGGCCGACCCGGGCACGCGGGCCCGCGGCCTGGCGACGGCGGCCTGGGCGGCGACCCTGCAGGGGGAGCCGGACGTCGGCCGGTCCCTGCTCGACGAGGCCGTCGCCCTGCTCGCCGGTGGTGCCGCCGCCGACGGCGCGGTCCGGGGCCGCGTGCTGCTCGCGGACGCCCTCGTGACCACCTGGGGTGGCTCGCCCGCCGAGGCTCTGGCGCCGCTGGAGCTCGCCGTGGCAGAGGCCCGCACCGCCGGCGACCGGCCACTGGAGTCCTCGGCGCTGGTGCTCCTGGGTGTCTGCCGCGGCCTCTCGGGCGACCCCGACGGCGCCGGCGCTGCTCTGCAGGCCTGCGTCGACCTCACCGGACCGGCCGGGGAGGTCCACGTCCGCTCCTACGCGTTGTCCGCCCTGGGCGTGCTGGCCCTGCTCCGCGGGGACCTGGATGCGGCCGCCACCCTCGAGCGGCAGGCGCTGGTGATGGCGACGGAGCTCGGCGACCGCTCCCTCACGGCCCTCGTCCTCGAGGCGCTGGCCCTGGTGGCAGCCGCCGAGCCCCACCGGGTGCACGCCGCGACGCTGCTCGGGGCCGCCGGCGCCGTGTGGCGGCAGCTGGGCGTGGACCCGGATGCCGTCCCGCACCTCTCGTCGTGCCGGCGCGACAGCGAGGAGCGCGCCGGGATCGACCGCGGGGACGCCGCCTTCCGTGCAGCGTTCCAGCGCGGAGCGGAGCTCACCGACGAGCGGGTGCTGGCCCTGGCGCTGGAGCGGACTCCGGTGGAAGAGGCACCGGAGGAGCAGGTCCTCCTGACCCGAAGGGAGCTCGAGGTGGCCGACCTCGTCGGGGCCGGCCTGTCCAACCGGGACATCGCCGAGCAACTCGTGATCTCCCAGCGCACCGTGGAGAGCCACGTGGATCACATCCTGCGCAAGCTCGGCTTCGGGTCGCGCACCCAGGTGGCGGCCTGGGTGGCCGAGCGGGAGGCGCGTCGCCGTTGAGCCCCCGCGCGGCAGCGCTCACACGGGAGTGCTGCTCACACGGCGGTGGTGCTGGTCGGGGGAGTGAGGGAGAGTCGGTCGGAGATCCCGCACAGGCGCATCAGGCGCCAGATGAACGGGCTGGCCCGGACGACCGAGACCGCCCGGCCCTGCGCCTCGTGGATCCGGCCGAAGCCCACCAGCGCCCTGATGCCGGTCGCGTCGCAGAACGAGAGCTCACCCAGGTCGACCAGGACCGTGGTCAGGTCCTGCCGCCAGGAGAAGTCCTCACGAGGCACCTCGTCGACGCTGCAGAGGTCGAGCTCCCCGGCCAGGTTGAGGAAGAGGCACGGGGACTCGATGACCAACGAGACCGACAGCAGGCTCGGACGCTGAAACGGATCGTGCATCTCGGTATCACTCCATGGGCTCCGCGTAGGGCTGATGAATCGATCCTGACGCGCCCGGCGGCCTCTGGCCTCCGCGGGACTACGGAGTCCACTACGTGACTCCCGGACGAGACCGGGGCATCGCCGGGGCCGATGCCGAGCATCACCGCTGGCTGGTTCCGGGTCGGCGGTGCGCGCGGCAGAGTCGGAGCAGACCAACACCTGACTGACGAGGGCGGCCGTGTTCGAGTACTTCCCCACCAACTACATCTGGAGCCTCGGCGTCGCGGCCACGCTCAACAGCGGCGGCGCGATCGACGAGGTGGACCGCGCCTGCCGGCCGATCCGTGAGGCCGCCGAGCGGGGAGACGCGGGGACCCGCGACCTGATGCTGGCCTGGAAGCGGGTCGCTGACCAGGTCGCCACGCAGGCGGCCGAGGCCGAGGAGGCCGGCCACCTGCGCACAGCCGGCCAGAAGTGGTTCCGGTCCGCGGCGTACGTCTGCCAGGCCGAGCGGATGCTGAGCTCGACCGATCCCGAGCGGATCCCGTTCTACCGGCAGGGGCTCGCCGCGCTGCAGAGGTCGTTCGACCTCGTCGACCCGGCCACGACCCGGGTCGCCGTGCCGTTCGAGGGCAGCGAGCTGCCTGCGTACTTCCTGAAGGCGCAACGGTCCGACGGCACGCCGGCGCCGACCGTGATCATGTGGAACGGCCTGGACTCCACCAAGGAGCACATGTACACCTCGGGCTGGCCGCAGGAGCTGGCCCAGCGCGGGATCTCGACGCTCATGGTCGACTGCCCCGGCAGCGGCGAGGCGCTGCGCTTCCTCGACCTGAAGTCCCGGGTCGAGACGGAGGACTGGGCGCGCGCGTGCGTGGACCACCTCGAGACCCGCGCCGACGTCGACCACGACCGGATCGGCCTGGTCGGCTGGTCGCTGGGCGGCTACTACGCACCGCGCGCCGCGGCGTACGAGAAGCGGATCAAGCTCGTCGTCGCCTGGGGCGCCAACCACAACTGGGGCGAGGTGCAGAGGGCCAGGCTCGAGCGCGAGGGCGAGAACCCGGTGCCGCACTACTGGGAGCACGTCCTGTGGGTGTGGGGCTACGACGACCTCGACACGTTCATCAAGGCCTCGGAGGACGTCCACCTCAACGGCGTCGTCGAGCAGATCACCTGCCCCTTCCTGATCACCCACGGCGAGAACGACCGCCAGATCAACGTGAAGTACGCCCACCAGTCCTACGACCAGGCCGTCAACAGCCCCAAGCGGACGCTGCGGGTCTTCACTCCCGAGGAGGGGGCCACCGAGCACGTCGGCCTCGACCACCTGCCGCACGTCGGTGCCTACACGGCCGACTGGATCGAGGACACGTTCGCCGAGATGGCCCCGGCCGGACAGTCCACCGCGTGAAGGTGAGCCTGGCCGGCAAGGTCGCCCTGATCACGGGAACGGCGGGTGGCCAGGGCGCCGTGGCCGCGCGGCTCTTCGCCGAGGCAGGCGCCACAGTCGTGGGCTGCGACGTCCGCGAGGCGCACGGCACCGCCCGGGTCGACCTCACCGACGAGGACGCCGTCCGGGCCTGGGTCGAGGACGCCGTCGCGGAGCACGGCAGGGTCGACGTGCTCTACGCCAACGCCGGCACCACGCGCTTCAACCCGGTCGAGGACGTGACCAGCGACGAGTGGCACTTCGTGCTCCGCCACGAGCTCGACGTGGTGTTCTTCCCGGTCAAGCACGCCTGGCCGCACCTGCGCGCCGCGGGCGGTGCGGTCGTCCTGGTCGGCTCCACCGCCGGGTTGACCGGGTCGGTGACCAACGCACGGGTGGCGCACACGGTCACCAAGGGTGGCGTCATCGCGCTCACGAAGCAGCTCGCGGCCGAAGGGGCCGCACACGGCATCCGGGTCAACTGCGTCAGCCCCGGCATGGTCGACACGCCGGCCACCCGTGGCGACCTGCTCGCCGAGGACCACCCGATGCGCCGCATCGCCGGAGCCATCCCGCTGGGACGAGTCGGCCTGCCGGAGGAAGTGGTGCGGTGTGCGCTCTTTCTGTCCAGCGACGCGGCGTCGTACGTCACCGGCGCCAACCTCGTCGTCGACGGGGGCTGGTCAGCGGTGCTCCCGGGCGCCCCCGTCCCACAGACCTGAGAGAAGGAAGACATGAACACGAGACACGGACAGATGGCCACCGACCGGCCCGCCCGCTACGCCAAGCAGCTCGCCGGACACTGGGCCCGCAAGGGCAGCGCGGGCGAGGAGGACGGCGCCACCGTCATCAGGTTCGACACCGGCCAGGTGGTGGTGCTCCGCCCCGAGCCCGACGTACTGCGCGTCGAGGCGTCGGTCCCCGACGACGGGGACGCCGACCGCTTCGCCGAGGTGGTCAAGGTCCACCTCGAGCGCTTCGGCACCCGCGAGGAGCTCGAGGTGGTCTGGGAGACCTCCTGACCGCCCTTGTAACGCGGTGTCCACGCAGCCAGGGCGGTGTCGCAGCACCGCCCCAGTGACGTGGACACCGCGTTACATGGGATGCGGGCAGGTCAGCCCAGGGTCGAGGCGCGGGCGACCAGCTCGGGGGTGAACGTGACCTGCTGGTGGGCGTGGCGGGGATTGTCGGCCTCGTCCATCACCAGGTCGGCGGCCATCCGCCCCAGCTCGTGGCGCGGCTGCCGCACCGAGGTGAGGGGTACGGCGGCGGCCGCGGCGAACTCGATGTCGTCGTAGCCGACGATCGCGAGGTCTCCGGGCACCTTGCGGCCACTGCTGATCGTCTGCTGGAGCAGCCCGAGCGCGATCAGGTCGTTGGCGCAGAACGCCGCCGTCGGCCGGCGGCGCGAGGGCAGGCCGGCCAGTCGCTCGCCGGCGCTGCGGCCCTCGGAGACGGAGAGCGCGGTGGTCGGTATCAGGATGAGTGCGTCCTCGGGGAGCCCGGCCTCGGCCCACGCCTCCCGGGCGCCCCGCCAGCGGTCGTCGACCTGGCCGATGGAGAGCGGGCCGCCGACGAAGGCGACCCGGGTGTGCCCGCGGTCGATCAGGTGCTCCACGGCGATCCGGCCCCCGAGGACGTCGTCGACCGCGACCGAGCAGAAGCTCTCGTCGTGTCGGATCCGGTCGACGATGACCAGCGGTGTGCCGTGCCGGGCGATGGTGTCGAGGCTGTCGGCCTCGGGATCGACCGGGGTGATCAGGATGCCCTGCACCCGCTGCTGCTGCAGGTGGCCGAGGTGGGTGTCCTCCCGGGAGGCCCGGTTGTCGCTGTTGCAGATGAACAGCGACAGGTCGGCCGCCTCGGCCGCGAGCTCGATGCCCTGGGCGACGTCGGTGAAGAACGGGTTGGTGGCGTCGAGCATCACGTAGGCCAACGTGCGGCTCTTGCCGGCACGCAGGGCGCGTGCGGACTCGTTGCGCACGAAGCCCAGGTCGTTCATCGCGCGCTCGACGCGTTCGCGCGTGGCCGCGCTCACCCGCTCGGGTCGGTTCAGGACGTTGGAGACCGTCCCGAGCGACACCCCCGCTGTGGCCGCGACGTCCTTGACCGACGCGCTGCGCGCGCCCGGAGGGCGACGCTCCCCGACGCTCATCGATTCTCCCTTGTTCGTTGATCGAATTGAAACGGTCAAAGTAGTCTCCGTCAACGACTTCGGCCGGGATGTCCGCCAGTTCTTGCCCGATCTCGGAGTCAATTTTGAGAAGAACCTTGACGGCTGTGATGGCGGTCACCTACCGTCATCGGCAACAGAATTGAAACCTTTCAAGAGGAGCTCCCGATGTCAGGACCGGCCAACGGAGGCGCGGCGCTCGAGCTGCGCGACGTCGCCAAGTCCTTCGGCTCCGTCGTGGCCCTGAAGTCCGGCAGCCTCGAGGTGCATCCCGGGTCGATCCACGCCCTCGTGGGTGAGAACGGTGCCGGGAAGTCGACGCTGGTCAAGATCGTCGCCGGCGTCCACCGCCGCGACGGTGGCGTCTTCCGCCTGCACGGCAAGGACGTCGACTTCGGCTCGACCGCGGAGTCCAAGCACGCCGGGGTCGCCGTGATCTACCAGGAGCCGACGCTCTTCCCCGACCTCTCGGTCACCGAGAACATCTTCATGGGCCGACAGCCCCTCGGCCGGATGCGTCGCATCGACCGGGCCGCGATGTACGCCGAGGCCGAGTCGCTGTTCACCCGCCTCGGCGTGAGCATCGACCCGCGCCGGCCGGCCCTCGGCCTCTCGATCGCCGACCAGCAGATCATCGAGATCGCCAAGGCGATCTCGCTCGACGCCAGCCTCCTGATCATGGACGAGCCCACCGCCGCGCTGAGTGGGGTCGAGGTGGAGCGCCTGTTCGCGGTGGCGCGCAGCCTGCGCGACGAGGGTCGCGCACTGGTCTTCATCTCCCACCGCTTCGACGAGGTCTTCGCTCTCTGCGACACCGTCACGGTGATGCGCGACGGCGCCTACATCTCCACCGACAAGATCGCCGAGACCACGGTCCCCGAGATCGTCTCCCGGATGGTCGGCCGCGAGGTGGCCGAGCTGTTCCCGAAGACGCCTGCCACGATCGGCGAGGTGGTCCTCGAGGTCGAGGGGCTCCGGCGGGCCGGTGTCTTCCACGACGTCAGCTTCACGGTCCGCGCCGGTGAGATCGTCGGCCTGGCCGGGCTCGTGGGCGCCGGGCGGAGCGAGATCGCCCGCGCCGTCTTCGGCGTGGACCGCTACGACGCCGGCCGCGTCCGCCTCGGCGGCAAGCAGGTGGCGGCCCACAACCCCCGCGCCGCGATCCGCGCCGGCATGGCGTTCGTCCCCGAGGACCGTCGCAGGCAGGGCCTGGTCACCGAGGGCTCGGTGGCCCGCAACGTCGCCGGCGTCATCCGCCGCGGCCTGAGCCACGCCGGCCTGCTCACCAGCGCCGCGGAGAACCGCGCCGCCGGACCGTGGGCCGGGCGGCTCGAGGTCAAGACCAACGCCCTGGACGCCAAGGCCGCCACCATGAGCGGCGGCAACCAGCAGAAGGTCGTGATCGCCAAGTGGCTCGCGACCCAGCCCCGGCTGCTGATCATCGACGAGCCCACCCGCGGCATCGACGTCGGCACCAAGGCCGAGGTCCACCGCCTGCTCTCCGAGCTGGCCGGCCAGGGCATGGCCATCGTGATGATCTCCTCCGAGCTCCCCGAGGTGCTCGGCATGGCCGACCGCGTCCTGGTCGTCTGCGAGGGCCGGATCACCGCCGACCTCGACCGCGCCGACGCCACCCCGGAGGCCGTGATGCACGCCGCCACCCACGCCGGGGGCCAGGCCAGCCACGGCGACGAGGCCCCTGACGACCACGACGACCACCACGACCACGACGGGGCCACCACCACGGAGGTGACGGCATGACCGACCTGATGCTGCGGCCCAGCCGCGTCTCCCCGGTGCAGCGGGCCGCGGGCACCGTGCTCCGCTCCCGTGAGGTCGCCGTGGCGGCGGTCCTCGTGGCCGTCATCCTGGTGACGACGCTGAAGAGCAGCTCCTTCCTCTTCAGCTCCGACGGGTGGCGCGACCTGCTGCTCACCCCGTGCATCCTGGTGCCGCTCGCCATCGGTCAGACGGTCGTCATCGTGACGCGCAACGTCGACCTCTCGGTGGGCTCGGTGCTCGGCCTCACGGCGTACCTCACCGGGCGACTCTTCCTCGACCACCCGGGCCTGCCGATCGTGGCGGTCTTCGTGATCGGCATGCTGGCCGGCGCGGTGCTGGGCGCGGTCAACGGGGTGCTGGTGGCCTTCGGCAAGGTGCCGGCCCTGGTGATCACCCTGGGCACGCTCTACATCTACCGGGGCATCTTCCTGACCTGGGCCGGCAGCAACCGGATCAACGCCTCCGACATGCCCGAGGGCTTCCTCAACCTGGGCACCGCCTCGATCCTCACGATCCCGGTGCTCATCATCATCGCCCTGGTCGTCCTCGCGGTCGTCGGCTACGTGCTCTGGACCGCCCGCGGCGGTCGCGAGCTCTACGCGATCGGCTCCGACCCCGACGCGGCCAAGCTCTACGGCCTCCCGGTCACCCGCCGCGTCCTCACCGCGTTCGTCGTCTCGGGTGCGCTCGCCGGTCTCGCCGGCGTCGTCTACACGGCGCGCTACGGAACGGTCAGCTCCGGTGCCGGCTACGGCATCGAGCTCCAGGCCGTGGGCGCCGCCGTCATCGGTGGCGTGGCCATCTTCGGGGGCAGCGGCACCGTGTGGGGCGCGGCCATCGGCGCGTTCCTGCTCGTCACCATCAACCGGGCGCTCCCGATCGTCGGCATCCAGGACTTCTGGCAGCAGGCCGTGGTCGGTGCCCTGATCATCTGCGCCGTCGTGCTCGACCGGGTGCTCTCGGTCCGCCAGGCACGCCGACTCGTCGAAGCGAGGGAACTCTCGTGACCAGCTCCGTCCTGACCCGTCCCGACACCCCCGCGACCCGCACCTACGCGTCGTACTCCCGGCCGCTGTGGCAGCGCGTGATGCTGACCCGCGAGATGGCCGTGATCGCGCTGCTGGTGGGCGTCCTGGTGTGGTCCAACCTCAACGTGCCGAACTTCGACGGCCCGCTGACCCTCTACTTCCTCTTCCTCGACATCACGCCGATCCTCCTGATCGCGCTGCCGATGACGCTGGTCATCATCACCGGCGAGATCGACCTCTCGGTCGCCAGCGTGGTGGGCCTGAGCAGCGTGCTCGTGGGGATGCTGCACCACGACGCGGGGCTCTCGATCCCCGCGGCGGCGGTGGTCGCGCTGGTGGTGGGCGCGGTGTGCGGCGCGTTCAACGGCTTCCTCGTCTCCTACGTCGGGCTGCCGTCCCTGGCCGTCACGATCGGCACCCTGGCGCTCTACCGCGGCATCGCGGTGGGACTGCTCGGCACCACCGCGGTGACCGACTTCCCGGAGAAGTGGACGACCCTCGCACAGGACCGGATCGGCACCTCCAGCTACCCGGTCGTGCTCATCCCGATCGCGGTCCTCGCGATCCTCTTCGCCCTGCTCCTGCACTTCTCGCCCTTCGGCCGCGGGGTTCGAGATCGGCCTGAACGACGAGGCCGCGCACTTCACCGGCGTGAACGTCGAGCGCACCAAGTTCTGGCTGTTCGTGATGACCGGCACCGTCTCGGCGCTGGCCGGCGTCTACTACACGCTGCGCTACGGCAGCGCCCGCGGCGACAACGCGACCGGGATGGAGCTGCAGGTCATCGCGGCCGTGCTCCTCGGCGGCGTCTCGATCTTCGGCGGCCGCGGAGCCCTGCACGGCGTCATCGCCGGCGTGGTGCTCATCGGCGCCCTCTCCAGCGCGATGCGCCTGGAGAGCCTGACGGTCAACGTCATCAACATCGTCATCGGAGCGCTGCTCGTGCTCTCGGTGATGTCCACCAGCCTCCTCGCCTGGCTCTCGGCTCTGACCTCAGGCAGGACCAACGGGGCGCTCCGCCTCGGCAGGCGCCGGCAAGCGGCGATGCACCACAGAAAGGGAGATCAATGAAGTTCCAGAATCGGCTCTCCGCCCTGGCCGCAGTGGCGCTGGTGGCCAGCCTGGGTCTGACCGCTTGCGGTGGGAACAGCGACGGCGCATCAGGGAGCAGCGGTGGTGGCAAGACCACCGTGACCTTCCTGCCGAAGAACCTCGGCAACCCGTACTTCGACACCAGCGACGCCGGTGGCAAGGCGGCCGTCGACGAGTTCGGCGGCACGTACGCCGAGGTCGGTCCCGACACCGCGACCCCCGACGCCCAGGTGCCGTTCATCAACACCGCGGCCCAGCAGGGCGTCGACGCCCTGGTGATCTCGGCCGACGACCCGAAGGCCATCTGCAACGCCATCGGGACCGCGCAGAGCGCCGGCACCAAGATCGTCACCTTCGACTCCGACACGTCCCCCGACTGCCGGGACCTGTTCATCAACCAGGCCACCGCGGAGGGCATCGCCAAGGTCCAGGTCGACGAGATCGCCAAGCAGATCGGCGACTCCGGTGAGATCGCGATCCTCTCGGCGGCCGCCAACGCGACCAACCAGAACGCCTGGATCGAGCTGATGAAGAAGGACCTGGCCGCCGACCACCCGAACATCAAGCTGGTCGACACCGTCTACGGCAACGACGACGACCAGACGTCGTTCGACAAGACCGCGGCGCTCCTGCAGGCCCACCCGGACCTGAAGGGCATCATCTCGCCGACCACCGTCGGCATCGCGGCGGCCGCCCGCTACCTGTCCACCTCGGAGTACAAGGGCAAGGTCGCGCTGACCGGCCTGGGCACGCCCAACCAGATGCGCGAGTACGTCAAGGACGGCACCGTCACCTCGTTCGCCCTGTGGAACCCCGAGGACCTCGGCTACCTCGCGGCGTACGCCGCCAAGGCGCTCGTGGACGGCACCATCACCGGCAAGGAGGGTGACAAGTTCGACGCGGGCAAGCTCGGCTCCTTCACCGTCGGCGCCGACGCGACCGTCCTGCTGGGTGACCCGTACGTCTTCGACAAGAGCAACATCGACAAGTTCAAGTTCTGATCGCCCCGCCCGGCCGGCGGGATCCCCGCCCGCCGGCCGGGCGGCCACCACCCCGTACCCCATCTCCCCGACCCAAGGAGTCCGTCGTGCGCGTCTGCTTCCAGCTCCAGGTCCGCCCGGACCGGCTCGAGGAGTACCGCGCCCGGCACGCCGCGGTCTGGCCGGAGATGCTCGGGGCGCTGGCCGACAACGGCTGGCACAACTACTCGCTCTTCCTCCGCCCCGACGGGATGCTCATCGGCTACGTCGAGACCCCGTCGCTGGAGGACGCGCTCGCGGGCATGGCCCGCACCGAGGTCAACGCCCGTTGGCAGGCCGAGATGTCGGAGTTCTTCGAGGACCTCGAAGGCGCCGCCCCGGACCGGGGGTTCCTCGTGCTGGAGGAGGTCTTCCACCTCGAGGACCAGCTGGCAGCCCGATCCACGAACACCGAGAAGTGATGTGAGATGACGACGTTCAGCCAGATCAGCCACCTGCTGGAGGGCCAGGCCATCGAGGTCCCCTCGTGGGCATACGGCAACTCGGGCACCCGGTTCAAGGTCTTCGGCTCTCCGGGCACCCCCCGCACCGTGGAGGAGAAGATCGCCGACGCCGCGGCCGTGAACCGCTTCACCGGCCTCGCCCCGCTGGTCTCCCTGCACATCCCGTGGGACCTCGTGGACGACTTCGCCGCGCTGCGCCGCTACGCCGAGGACCTCGGCGTCGGGCTCGGCACGATCAACTCCAACACCTTCCAGGACGACGACTACAAGCTCGGCGCCCTCACCCACACCGACGCCAAGATCCGCCGGAAGGCGATCGACCACCACTTCGAGTGCCTCGACGTGATGGACGCGACCGGGTCGCGGGACCTGAAGATCTGGCTGGCGGAGGGCACCAACTACCCCGGCCAGGGCGACATGCGCGGCCGCCAGGACCGGCTCGCCGAGTCGCTGGCCGCGATCTACGACCGGGTCGGCGAGGACCAGCGCCTGGTGCTGGAGTACAAGTTCTTCGAGCCGGCGTTCTACCACACCGACGTCCCGGACTGGGGCACGTCGTACGCCCAGGTGGCGGCCCTCGGCGACCGGGCGTTCGTCTGCCTCGACACCGGCCAGCCACCACGCGCCCGGCACCAACATCGAGTTCATCGTGGCCCAGCTGCTGCGGCTCGGGAAGCTCGGCTCCTTCGACTTCAACAGCCGCTTCTACGCCGACGACGACCTGATCGTGGGCGCGGCCGACCCGTTCCAGCTGTTCCGGATCCTCGTCGAGGTGGTCCGCGGCGGCGGCTACGGCCCCGCCACCCCCGAGGGGCGCAGCGACGTCGCCTTCATGCTCGACCAGTGCCACAACATCGAGCGGAAGATCCCGGGCCAGATCCGCTCGGTGCTCTACGTCCAGGAGATGACCGCGCGGGCCCTGCTCGTCGACACCGACACGCTGCGCGCGGCGCAGGAGGACGGCGACGTCCTGCTGGCCAACGAGATCTTCATGGACGCCTTCTACACCGACGTACGAGCCGACCTCGCGCAGTGGCGCGAGGAGCGTGGCCTGCCGGCGAACCCGATGCGGGCCTACCTCGAGAGCGGCTACCAGGAACGAATCGAGGCGGACCGCGTGGGCGGGACGCAGGCAGGATGGAACTGACCCCATGACGAACGCGGTCACCAACAGCGCAGCGGCCGAGCTGATCGCCCGGTCCAACCGGCTCGGCGCCGACCCGAAGAACACCAACTACGCCGGCGGCAACACCTCCGCCAAGGGCACCGAGACCGACCCGGTCACCGGCGAGCCCGTCGAGCTGGTGTGGGTCAAGGGATCGGGCGGCGACCTCGGCACCCTGACCGAGTCCGGTCTCGCCGTGCTCCGACTCGACCGGATGCGCGCCCTGGTCGACGTCTACCCCGGCGTCGAGCGCGAGGACGAGATGGTCGCGGCCTTCGACTACTGCCTGCACGGCAAGGGCGGCGCCGCCCCCTCGATCGACACCGCCATGCACGGCCTCGTCGACGCCGCGCACGTCGACCACCTGCACCCCGACTCCGGCATCGCCATCGCGACGGCCGCCGACGGCGAGCAGCTCACCTCGAAGATCTTCGGCGACCGGGTCGTGTGGGTGCCGTGGCGCCGTCCGGGCTTCCAGCTCGGCCTCGACATCGCGGCGATCAAGGAGAAGAACCCGCAGGCCGTCGGCTGCATCCTCGGCGGGCACGGCATCACTGCCTGGGGCGAGACCAGCGACGAGGCCGAGGCCAACTCGCTGTGGATCATCGACACCGCCGCCGCCTACATCGCCGAGCACAGCTCGCCGGCGCCCTTCGGTGCCCCGCTCGAGGGTTACGCCGCACTGCCGCAGGACCAGCGCCGAGCCAAGGCGGCCGCGCTGGCCGGCACCATCCGCGGCATCGCCTCCCATGACCGTCCCATGGTCGGGCACTTCACCGAGTCCGAGGCCGTCCTGGACTTCCTGGCCGCCTCGGAGCACCCGCGGCTGGCCGAGCTGGGCACCTCCTGCCCCGACCACTTCCTGCGCACCAAGGTCAAGCCGCTGGTGCTCGACCTGCCCGCCTCGGCCTCGGTCGAGGACTCGATCGCCCGGCTGCGGGAGCTCGCGGTGGCCTACCGCGAGGACTACCAGGCCTACTACGACCGGCACGCGACCCCGGAGTCCCCGGCCATCCGCGGCGCGGACCCGCTGATCGTGCTGGTGCCCGGCGTCGGGATGTTCTCCTACGGCAAGGACAAGCAGACCGCCCGGGTCGCGGGGGAGTTCTACGTCAACGCGATCAACGTGATGCGCGGTGCCGAGGGCCTGTCGACGTACGCCCCCATCGACGAGGCGGAGAAGTTCCGCATCGAGTACTGGGCGCTCGAGGAGGCCAAGCTCCAGCGGATGCCCAAGCCCAAGCCCCTGGCCACCCGGATCGCCCTGGTCACCGGCGCCGCCGGCGGCATCGGCAAGGCCACGGCCAAGCGGCTCGCGGCCGAGGGCGCCTGCGTCGTCATCGCGGACCTGTCGCTGGAGAAGGCGCAGGCGGCGGCAGCAGAGATCGGAGGCCCCGACCTGGCCGTCGGCGTCGCGGCCGACGTGTCCGACGAGGGCGCCGTGCAGGCGATGGTCGACGCGACCGTGCTCGCCTTCGGCGGCCTCGACCTGGTGGTCAACAACGCCGGGCTCTCGCTGTCGAAGTCGCTCCTCGAGACGACCGCCGACGACTGGGACCTCCAGCACAACGTGATGGCGAAGGGCTCGTTCCTGGTGTCGAAGGCCGCCGCTCGGGTGCTCATCGCCCAGGAGATGGGCGGCGACATCGTCTACATCTCCTCGAAGAACTCGATCTTCGCCGGCCCCAACAACATCGCCTACTCCGCCACCAAGGCCGACCAGGCCCACCAGGTCCGGCTGCTCGCGGCCGAGCTCGGCGAGCACGGCGTCAAGGTCAACGGCGTCAACCCCGACGGGGTCGTCCAGGGCTCCGGGATCTTCGCCGGCGGCTGGGGCGCCAACCGGGCGGCGGTCTACGGGGTGGAGGAGAAGGACCTCGGCAAGTTCTACGCCCAGCGCACCATCCTCAAGCGCGAGGTGCTGCCGGAGAACATCGCGAACGCCGTGTTCGTGCTGTGCGGCCCGGACCTGAGCCACACGACGGGGCTGCACGTGCCGGTCGACGCGGGCGTGGCCGCAGCGTTCCTGCGATGAGCCCTCGTTCGGCTGGGCCGGTGCGGGTCGCGGCGGTCGACCTCGGGGCGACCAGCGGCCGGGTGATGGCCTGCCGGGTCGGCCCCCGGTCGCTGCACCTCGAGGAGGTGCACCGCTTCCCCAACGGCGGGGTCCGGGCCGGTGGCTCCCTCTACTGGGACGTGCTCGGCATCCACCGCGAGACCCTGGCCGGGCTGCGCGAGGTGGCCCGGACCGGCCCGCTGGACGGCGTCGGCATCGACTCCTGGGCGGTGGACTACGGGCTGCTCGACCGCGACGGCAGGCTGCTCGGCAACCCGTTCAGCCACCGCGACTCCCGCACCGACGGGATGCCGGCCCGGGTGGACGTCAAGATCGACCCGGCCGAGCTGTACGCCGTCACCGGCCTCCAGCAGCTGCCCTTCAACACGATCTACCAGCTCGTGTCCTCCCTCGGGACCGCGGCCCTTGAGGCAGCGGAGACGCTGCTGCTGCTGCCCGACCTGCTGACGCACTGGCTGACCGGCGAGGTCGGGGCGGAGCGCACCAACGCCTCCACCACCGGGCTGTACGACGCGCGGACCGGCCAGTGGGCCGTCGACGTCGCGGGCCGGCTGGGCATCCCGTGGGCGATCCTGCCGCCGCTGCGCGAACCCGGCTCGATCGTCGGGACGCTGCTGCCCGAGGTGGCCGACCACGTCGGCGCCCACGGCGTACCGGTGGTGGCGGTCGGCTCGCACGACACCGCCTCGGCGGTGGTGGGCGTCCCCGCCGGGGACGAGAGCTTCGCCTACATCTCGTCGGGGACCTGGTCCCTGGTGGGCCTCGAGCTCGACGAGCCCGTGCTGACCGAGGAGGCCCGGCTCGCGGGCTTCACCAACGAGGGCGGGGTCGACAAGACGTTCCGGTTCCTGAAGAACGTGATGGGACTCTGGGTGCTCTCCGAGTCGATGCGGGCCTGGTCGGACCAGCGGATCCGCGAGGCGGACCTGCCGTCGCTGCTGGCCGGCGCCGAGGCGGCGCCCCCGCTGCGGACGGTCGTGGACATCGACGACCCGCGCCTGCTGCGGCCCGGCACCGGCCCCGACGACAGCATGCCTGCGCGGGTGCAGCGGTTGGCCGCGGAGGCCGGCGAGCCGGTGCCCCGGACGCCGGTGGCCATCACCCGCTGCATCCTCGACAGCCTGGTGCTCGCCTACCGCCTCCACGTGCGCCGGGCCGCCGAGGTCGCCGGCCGCGACGTCGAGGTGGTGCACGTGGTCGGCGGCGGCTCGCAGAACGCGCTGCTGTGCCAGCTCACCGCCGACGCGCTCGGGCTGCCGGTGCTGGCCGGCCCGGCCGAGGCGGCTGCGCTCGGCAACGCCCTGGTGCAGGCGCGTGCGCTGGGCGCCGACCTTCCTGACCTGGCCGCGATGCGCGCGCTGGTGCGGCGTACGCATGAGGTCCGCAGGTACGAACCTCGACCGGGGCTCGACTGGGACGCGGCCGAGCGCCGTGTCCGGGAAGCGGTGTGATGATGGGCCGCATGCGTGTCGCGCTCATGGTCACCTGCGTCAACGACGCGATGTTCCCCGACACCGGCAAGGCCGTCGTCACGCTGTTGCGCCGGCTGGGGGTCGACGTGGAGTTCCCCCAGGCGCAGACGTGCTGCGCCCAGCCGATGGTCAACACCGGCTACCTCGACGAGGCGGTCCCGGTGGTGCGCACCTTCGTCGACGCCTTCGCGGGGTACGACGCGATCGTGACCCCGTCCGGGTCGTGCGCCGGGTCGGCCCGGCACCAGCACTCGATCGTGGCCCGCCGGTCGGGGGACCGAGGCCTCGAGGCCGCCGTGGCCGAGACCGCACCGAAGGTCTACGAGCTCAGCGAGTTCCTCGTCGACGTGCTTGGGGTGACCGACGTCGGCGCCTACTTCCCGCACCGGGTCACCTACCACCCGACCTGTCACTCCCTGCGGATGCTCGGCGTGGGAGACCGTCCGCGCCGGCTGCTCGAGGCGGTGCGGGGGATTGGGCTCACCGACCTCCCGGCGGCCGAGGAGTGCTGCGGCTTCGGGGGCACCTTCGCGGTCAAGAACGCCGACACCTCGGTCGCCATGGGCGCCGACAAGGCCCGCCACGTGCGGGAGACGGGAGCCGAGGTGCTGGTCGCCGGCGACAACTCGTGCCTGATGCACATCGGCGGCGTGCTCTCCCGGCAGCGAGCCGGGGTGCGGGTCATGCACCTCGCCGAGATCCTGGCGGCCACCGAGGAGCAGAAGTGAGCGGCACGTTCGTCGGCATGCCGGCCTTCCCGGTGGCGGCGCGCGAGGCCCTCGCCGACACGCAGCTGCGCCACAACCTCGCCCACGCCACCCGCACGATCCGCGACAAGCGCGCCCGCGTCGTCGCCGAGATCGAGGACTGGGAGGACCTGCGGCTGACCGGTGCCGCGATCAAGGAGTCCGCGCTGCGCGACCTCGACCGGCACCTGGTCGACCTCGAGGCGGCATTGACCGCGCGGGGAGCCACCGTGCACTGGGCGCGGGACGCGGCGGAAGCCTGCGCGATCGTCGCCGAGGTCGCCCGGGCCCACGACGCCGACGAGGTCGTCAAGGTCAAGTCGATGGCCACCCAGGAGATCGGCCTCAACGAGGCGCTCGCCGAGCACGGCATCGCCGCCTGGGAGACCGACCTCGCGGAGCTGATCGTGCAGCTCGGCGAGGACCTGCCCTCCCACATCCTCGTGCCCGCCATCCACCGCAACCGTGCGGAGATCCGCGAGATCTTCCGCGACAAGATGGCGGCCGCCGGCCGCGCCGCCCCCGACGACCTGACCGACGACCCGGCGATGCTCGCGGGTGCCGCCCGGCTGCACCTGCGCGAGAAGTTCCTGCGCGCCAGGGTGGCCGTCTCCGGCGCGAACTTCGCGGTGGCCGAGACCGGCACGCTCGTGGTCGTCGAGTCCGAGGGCAACGGCCGGATGTGCCTGACGCTGCCCGAGGTCCTGGTGTCGGTGGTGGGCATCGAGAAGGTCGTGCCGACCTGGGCCGACCTCGACGCGTTCCTGCGGCTGCTGCCGCGCTCCTCGACCGGCGAGCGGATGAACCCCTACACCTCCACCTGGTCCGGGGTCACCCCCGGTGACGGCCCGCAGGAGGTGCACGTCGTGCTCCTCGACAACGGCCGGACCCGGGCGCTGGCCGACCAGGTCGGCCGCCAGGCGCTGCGCTGCATCCGCTGCTCGGCCTGCCTCAACGTCTGCCCGGTCTACGAGAGGGTCGGCGGCCACGCCTACGGCTCGGTCTACCCCGGACCGATCGGCGCGATCCTCAACCCACTGCTGCGCGGCACCGGTGAGGACCCGCAGGTCGACTCGCTGCCCTACGCCTCCTCGCTGTGCGGCGCCTGCTTCGAGGTCTGCCCGGTGCGCATCGACATCCCCGAGGTGCTCGTGCACCTCCGGTCGAAGGTGGTCGACTCCCACCGCGGCGACCGGGTGCCCAAGGCCGAGGCCGTGGCCATGAAGGGGGCGGCGTACGCCTTCAGCGACAGCCGGCGGCTGGCGCTGGTCGAGAAGGCCTCGGGACTGGCCGGGCGGGTGCTCGGTCGCCTGGGGCTTACGACGCTGCCCGGCGGCCGCCCGGCCGCCGGACGACTGCCCGGACCCGGTGCCGCCTGGACCGGTGCCCGCGACCTGCCGGCGCCGCCGCGGGAGTCGTTCCGCGCGTGGTGGCTGCGCACACAGGGGGGCACCCACGGGGGAACCGACGGCGGACGGAAGGACGAGCGATGAGCGCCCGCGACGAGATCCTGGCCCGGGTGCGCTCGGCGCTGGCCGACGTGGACCGGTCTGCGCCCACCGAGGTCCCGCCGGCCCCGCGCCGCACGCCGGACCCCGCGGCCGACCTGGTCGGGCTGTTCGCCGAGCGGGTGGCCGACTACCGCGCCGTCGTCGAGCGCTGTGCCGAGGCCGACCTTCCCGCCGCGGTGGCGGCCGCGCTGCCCGCGGGTGCCGGGGTCGTGGTGCCGGTCGGTCTCGGTGTCGACGTGCCAGGCGCCGTCGTCGACGACGGTCTGTCCGCCCGCGACCTGGACCGGATCGACGCGGTGGTGACCGAGGCACGCGTCGGGATCGCCGAGACCGGCACCATCGTGCTCGACCACGGGCCCGGGCAGGGCCGCCGGGCGATCTCCCTGGTGCCCGACCTGCACGTCTGCATCGTCCGCGCCGACCAGGTCGTCGCCGACGTGCCGGACGCGGTGGACCTGCTCGACCCGACCCACCCGCTGACCTGGATCAGCGGCCCGAGCGCCACCAGCGACATCGAGCTCGACCGTGTCGAGGGCGTCCACGGCCCGCGCACCCTCCACGTGATCGTGGTCGACTGAGACCTTCGATGGACCAGCCGCGCAGGACCTCGGGACCGGCCGGACGGACCGGACGGACCGGACCGGGCGCGGGGAGCGCGCCGTGGTCGCCGCACCCCGCCGACCTCGAGATCCTGGCCCTGCTCGCCGAGGGCCACACGGTCGAGAGCATCGGGCGCCGCCTCGGCGTCTCGGACCGGACCGTGCGGCGACGCCTGCGCTCGATCGCCGACGACATCGGCGTCGACTCGACCATCGAGGCGGTCGTGCACGCGGTGCGCGGACGGTGGATCTGAGCCCTGCCGTCGCGATCCGGGGGCGCCGGATCCGGCGTTCTCTGGCAGGCTCCGTGACATGCCGGTCGAGCCTGACGCAACCACCCCCGCAGCCCCGTCGCGCGCCGCCGACCCGGAGCGAGCGTGGGTCACCGAAGCGATCCGCCGTCTGGAGGCAGACGCCAACCGCAGCGCGGACACGCACCTGCACGTCTTCCCGCTGCCGCGCTCGTGGGGCGTGGACCTGTACCTGAAGGACGAGTCGGTGCACCCCACCGGCTCGCTGAAGCACCGGCTCGCGCGGTCGCTGGTCCTCTACGGGCTGGCCAACGGCGACATCAGCGAGGGCACTGTGCTCGTCGACGCCACCAGCGGCTCGACCGCAATCTCGGAGGCCTACTTCGCGGCGATGCTGGGCCTGGAGTTCGTGGCTGTGGTGCCGCGTGGCACCACGAAGGCCAAGCTGGACCTGATCGAGCGCGCCGGCGGCCGCTGCGACCTGGTGGAGCGCGCCGAGCTGATGTACGCCGAGGCGGAGCGGCTGGGCGCGCAGCCGGGCTACCACTACCTCGACCAGTTCGGCCGGGCCTCGGTGGTGACCGACTGGCGCGGCAACAACAACATCGCCTGCTCGATCTTCGAGCAGATGGCCATGGAGCGGCACCCGGAGCCCACCTGGATCGTGGTCGGGGCCGGGACGGGTGGCACCAGCGCGACCATCGGGCGGTACTGCCGCTACCGCCGGACCAGCACCCGTCTGGCCGTGGTCGACCCCGAGGGCTCGGCGTTCCTCGAGGCCTGGCGGACCCGCAGCTGTGAGGCGACCGCGCCCGGCTCGCGTATCGAGGGGATCGGCCGCCCGCGGGTGGAGCCGTCGTTCGTCCCGGGCGTGATCGACGAGATGATCCGGGTCGAGGACGCCGCCTCGGTCGCCGCGATGCGGACGGTCGAGCGGGTCATCGGCCGGCGCGTCGGCGCCTCCACCGGCACCAACCTGGTCGGCGCCCTCGAGCTCGCGGTCCGGATGCGGGACGCCGGCGAGACCGGCAGCGTGGTCACCCTGATCTGCGACGGCGGCGACCGCTACTCCTCGACGTACTGGGACGACGACTGGGTGGCCGCCCAGGGCTGGCACATCGCCCCTCACCTCGCGAGCCTGGAGCACCTGCTCGAGCTCGCGTGAGGGTCGGTCCGTCTCCATGTAACGCGGTGTCCACGCATCTGGTGCGGTGCTGCGACGGCGCACCAGATGCGTGGACACCGCGTTACAAGCACGGGGCAGCCGATTTCACCGCCACCCCGGCCCTCCGGTACTCTCTCCGGCGGTGGCGTGTCCGAGCGGCCTAAGGAGAACGCCTCGAAAGCGTTTGTGGGTGCAAGCCCACCGAGGGTTCAAATCCCTCCGCCACCGCCAGCCGAAGGGCCGGATCCCACGCCGGGGTCCGGCCCTTCGTCATTGCCCGGGGCGCATCCACCGCCGCTCGTGACTCAGCTGAAGTGAGCACAGAGGCCGTCGTCGACGCTGCCGAGGAACGTGTTCGCGCCGCCGAAGGCAACCGATCGGCACCCTCGTGCGTCTCTGGGAGGAGAATCGCCACCACCGGGTGGCGATGCAGCCCGAGCCTGGAGCACCCCACGTGACCGCACGACGCATCCTCGCCCTGACGGCCGCGGCGGTCCTGTTGGCCGGCCTGGTCGTGCTGGCCCTCAAGACCCAGGTGCTGGTCCGCCAGCAGTGGGCCGTGCGTGCATCGCCCGCGGACGTGGTGGTCCAGCCTCAGTGGGCGGCATAGACCAGCCAGGCGAAGAACGCGACGATGAGCATGACCGCCGCCCGCCACTCGAAGCGACCGATGGCGACCAACCCGCGCCAGGCTCGCTTGCTACGCCTGCCGACGGCGGGTCCGTTCTCCGGGCCGAGCCACCAGGCCAGCACGGCAACGCGGGAGAAGATGTGGCGCAGGATGCCGAGGAGGGTCCACATGCCGTGGGTATCGGTCCGGGGTCGAGCATCCTGAAGGGACGCCGATGACCCGGTGACCTCCGGCACTCGGCGGGCGACGAGGCCGTTCCCTACCGTGGAGACATGGGCGAACCGCTTGCCGTCACCTGGTGGGGTCACTCGTCGGCCACCGTCGAGCTGGCTGGCGTGCGGGTGGCGCTCGACCCGCTGCTGACGAGCCGGCTGCTCCACCTGCGCAGGTACGCCGAGTCGCCGGGACCGGAGGCGGCGGACGCCGACGTCGTGCTCGTCTCGCACGCGCACGCCGACCACTGCCACGTGCCGTCGCTGAAGCTGTTCCCGCGCACCGCCACGGTCGTCGCTGCCCCGGGGGCCGCGGAGCTGGTCGGGAGGCTCGGCTTCCGCCGCGTGGTGGTGGCCGTGCCTGGTTCGACCGTGCGCCTCGAGGGTGACGCGGGGACGCTGGAGGTGGAGGTGCTGCCCGCCGACCACGACGGTCGCCGGCTGCCCCTGCCCGGCAGGCGGGGGACCGCCGTGGGGTTCCGGGTCGAGGGCGGTGGGCGGTCGTTCTGGCATCCCGGCGACACCGGTCCGGGCGTCGAGCTGAGCGACGTCGGCCGCGTCGACCTGGCGCTGCCGCCGATCGGCGGCTGGGGGCCGACGCTCGGTCTCGACCACCTCGACCCGGTGCAGGCCGCGGAGGCGGTGGAGACGGTCGGTGCCACCTGGGCTCTGCCCGTGCACTGGGGCACCTTCTGGGGCACCGGCCTGCGGCGGGTCGCGCCGCGCACGCACCAGCACCTCTTCGTCACGCCGGGACGACGCTTCGCGGAGGCGTTGGGGGACGGCACGGTCGCGGTGCTGCCGGCCCACGGGGAGCGGGTGGACCTGGCCGCGGGACCCGCGGGACCCCGCAGGTGACCTTGGCCCCTGACGCGCCACCCGTGCGGGTGGCTCGATGAGGGGACACGGGACACGATTCGGGGCAGGAGGAGCCATGCACACCAGGACCTGGACGGTGGAGATCTTCATCGGCGAGAAGGACGGCAGGACCCACGCCGAGGCGCGGCTGCACTCGGAGAAGTCGGCCCGGCAGCTGACCGGCGAGGGGACCGCCCGGCGGAACCCCACCGACTCCGACGTGCCCGAGATCGGCGACGAGCTCGCCACGGCCCGCGCCCTCTCGGACCTCGCCCACCAGCTGCTGGACGCCGCCGCCGACGACATCGGCGCGATCACCAAGGAGCACGTGCACCTCTACCGGTGACCGAGGTCGGCCCGGTTGATCAGACCGTGCCACCCACCCGCCACCCGTGCTCCTGCGCCAGGGCACCGAGGTTGCGCCAGTCGGTGTAGTCGGCCGTCCCGCCGGGCCCGCACGGGGCGCTGACGGCCGCGGGCACGGACCAGCGTGGTGCGTGCAGGTTCGGCGCCCGCGAGAAGTCGAGCACCTCGGCGATGTTGCGCGCCGCGGCGTCGCGCTTGGTGAGCGGGTCGAGCCTCCACCGCCACTCGATCATCTTCAGGACCGAGGTGTGGTCGTAGACGTGGTGCGCGACGTGGTGGCGCTTCGCCCGCGGCGAGATCATCATCGCGGGGGTGCGGAACCCCCGCTGGCCGGTGCCCCGCTCCGGAGTGGCGTCGGGCGCGACGGCGGGCGGCACGTGGTCGAAGAACCCGCCCCACTCGTCGTAGTTGATCACCAGCGCGGTCCGTCCCCACGCGGGGCCGCCGGTCACCGCCTCGTAGACCTGGTTGAGGAACGACTGCCCCGCACGGATGTCGGCGTGCGGGTGGTCGTCGGCCGAGGTGCCGGTGCCCTCGTCCTGGAACTTCGGGTCGAGGAAGGACACCGCGGGGAGGCTCCCGGTCGCGCAGTCGGCGAGGAACTGCGGCCAGGTGCGCGCGATGTCGAGGTACTTCGGTCCCCACAGGGCGAGGAAAGGAGTGTCGACGTAGTAGTAGGAGTGCGAGACGCCGCGGTCGGCCAGCCGGTCCCAGATCGTCGGCATGGTGGCGATGTCGGTCGAGTTGTGGATCCGGTCGGTCTGCGCGCTGTGCTGGTAGAAGCGGTTGGGGTACGTCTCGGCCAGGGTTGCGGAGAAGTAGCGGTCGAAGACGGTCCAGTACGGCGCCGCCTGGCCGTAGAAGCCCAGGTCACCCTGCTTGTAGTAGCCGATCGAGAACTCGTCGTTCTCCCCGAGCGCAGCCAGCCGTCGCAGCGGCCGCCGTTGAGCTGCACCCGCCCGCCCTCGAAGGAGTGGTCGGGATCGGGGTGCGCGCAGCCCTGGTAGTCGGTCAGGTGCTGGGTGGAGCGGGCGACCCCGTCTCGGTCGACGTAGGTCAGCCCGGCCTGCTTGCCGTCGGCGCCGGGCAGCCAGCCGAGGTAGTGGTCGAAGGAGCGGTTCTCCATCATCAGCACGATGATGTGGTCGATCCCCGACTTCGAGGGCGACGGCAGGGTCGACGCGGCGTCCGCGGTCTCGACGCTCCCGAGCGCGACGGCGCCGGCGAGGCCGGCTGCCCCGGTCAGGACCTGGCGGCGGCTCGGGCCGCTGGCCGGGGTCACTTGCCGGCCCCGTAGACCTCGGTGCCGAAGCCGCGGGCGTCCTTGGCGTAGCCGAGCGGGGACAGCCCGAAGGTGTCCTCGATCGTGCGCAGCAGCGAGTAGTGGTTGTAGCCGGTGTCGTTCCAGGTGCCGGGGGTGACGTACGGCGAGACCACGACCGCGCCGGTGCGACCGCCGCCGGGGCCGTAGATGCCCGGGAGCGGGGCGTTCGGCCCGGGGCCCTCACCGCAGCACGCGTCGGCACCACTCGGGTCATTGGTGTCGGCCTCGTCGAAGGTGACGACGAGCAGGCCGTCCTGCTGGTACGCCGGGGAGGCGAGGATCTTCGGGATCCAGGTCTTCAGCCACTGGTCGGCGCTGGCCAGCCCGCCGGGTCGCCCGTCGACGCAGGGGCTGTCGTGGCCGTCGTCGCACAGGTTGGGCGTGATGTAGCTCAGGTTCGGGGTCGTCGAGACCGAGCCGAGGTCGCCGGTGAGCTGCGAGAGGTCCACGTCGTGCTGGGCGCAGGTCGGGCTGTCGATGATGCTGTGGAAGTAGACGAACGGGTTGTGGCGCGCGGCGTACTGGTCGCCGACCTTCGCCTTCTGGGTGTCGTCCGCGGAGTTGAGCTGCGGGTGCCGGCACGGCGAGCCCATGTCCTCCATGTAGCCCTTCCAGGTCAGGCCCTTGGCCTCGAGCTGGTCGGCCACGGTCTTGACCCCGGAGGGGTAGACACAGCCGTTGCCGACCGCCTGGCCGGGCGCGACCGTGCCCGTCTGCACGAAGTCGCTGTAGGTCTGGCAGTCGCCCTGGGTCTGCGCGTTCGGGCCCTGCCCGCTGATCTGCGCGATGTAGTTGGGCAGGCTGTTGTGGGCGGTGCCGTAGTACTGCGTGAGCAGCTGGCCCTGCGCCCGCAGCGTCTTCGAGAGGTACGGCGCGGGTGAGTCCGGCCCGAAGGTCTGGTCGTAGCCCTTGTTCTCCAGGTTGACGACGAAGACGTGGCGGATGGCCGGCGCGGCCGCGATCTGCTTCCTGGTGGCCGCCGCGGCGTCGGCGGGGCCGGCCTGGTGGGCGACCAGCCCGGCGGTCAGTGCGGCGGCGGCGAGCGTGGCGACCGCGAGCGGGGCGACCGCCCGTCGTACGGCGTGGGTGGTGAGACTCCAGACGTGCATCGGGCAGGTGCTCCTCATGGGTTCGGCGTGCTCGGACCGGGTTCCCCGACTTCCCTCGCCGGGAACATTCCCGCCCGGGTCGACGAAGTAACAACGACGACGTGAACGGTGGGTGACGCCACGCCTGGGCGCGTGACCGAGCCACGGGTCGGGTGGCGGTCAGCGGCGCGACGGGCTCAGCCGCAGCCAGACCGCGACCCCGGGCACCAGCGCCAGGCCGATCGCCGTCGCCGCGGCCGCGGCCGGCAGCGCGGTGGTCCCGAGCAGTCCCTGGAGCGGCGGCAGGTAGACACCGCCGAGCTGGAGCGCTGCCGCTCCCGCCACCGCGAGGTCCAGGGGCCGCCGCTCCCCGCGTCGTCCGGGGGCCCGCAGGGCCATCGCCACCGCCAGCTGCGCCGAGCCGAGGGCGAGGAAGACCGTCGTCTGCACGTGCCAGCCGGCCTGGTGCGCGGCCAGGCCGGCCACCAGCGTGAGTGCGCCGATCAGCGCGCCGATCCAGGCGATCTGGCGCGCCAGCCCGGCGCCCAGCACGGACTCGTCGGGCGCGCGGGGCGGGTTCCGCATCGCCGAGGCGCGGGCCGGCTCGGCGCCGAACGCGACGCCGGGGAGACCGTGGGTGAGCATGTTGATCCAGAGGATCTGGCCGGGGAGCAGCGGCAGCGCCAGCCCCACGAGCGGGCCGAGCACGACGACGACCACCTCGGCGAGGCCGCCGGAGACGGCGTAGCGCAGGAAGTTGCGGATGTTGCCGTAGATCCGGCGTCCCTCCTCGACGGCCGCGACCACGGTTCGCAGGTCGTCGTCGGCGAGGACGAGGTCCGCGGCCTGGCGGGCGACCTCGGTGCCGCCCCTCCCCATCGCGACGCCGATGTCGGCGGTGCGCAGGGCGGGCGCGTCGTTGACGCCGTCCCCGGTCATCGCGACGACCTCGCCGCGCTCCTGGAGGGCGTGCACGATCTGCACCTTCTGCTCGGGACGGATGCGGGCGAAGACGCGCGTGTCCCCGAGGGCCTCGGGGTCGATCCCGGATGCCACCTCCGGCCCGGTGACCGTCGTGGAGCCGGGCCCGGTGATCCCGAGCCGGCCCGCGACGGCGTCGGCGGTGAGCGGGTGGTCGCCGGTGACGAGCACGACCGCGATGCCGGCGTCGTGGCAGTCGGCGACCACCTCGCGCGAGACTTCGCGGGGCGGGTCGGCGATGCCGACGAGGCCCACCAGGTCCAGCGGACACTCCGCGGGCGAGGTGCCGTCGTGGGACGCGGCGTCGGCCACGGCGATCACCCGGAAGCCCAGGCCGGCCAGCCGGGTGGTCTCGGCCTCCACGGCCGCGCGCACCTCCCCGGGCGGCGCCACCAGGTCGAGCACCGCCTCGGGCGCGCCCTTGCAGACCAGCAGCCGCCGGTCGCCGTCAGACGCACGGTGCGTGGTCGTCATCCACCCGCGCTCGGCGTCGAACGGCACCTCGTCCTCGCGGGGCCACGCCCGTCCGGCCTGCTCGACGGGGACGCCGCCCTTCGCCGCGAGCGCGAGCAGGGCGGCCTCCAGGGTGTCGCCCGCCGCCCCCCACGGCTCCCCGTCCGCCGCCGGCTCGACGAGCCGGGCGTCGTTGCACAGCACGGCGTCGCGGAGCAGGCGCTCCAGCCCCGGCACGGGCGCGGCGCCCCCGTCGGCCACCACCTCCCCGTGCGGCGCGTAGCCGGTGCCCGTCACGTCGTAGCGGTGCCCGGGTGCCACCCACACCGCCCCGGCGACCATCCGTCCCTCGGTCAGGGTGCCGGTCTTGTCCGAGGCGATGACGGTCACCGAGCCGAGGGTCTCGACCGCCGGCAGGTGCCGCACCAGGGCGTGCCGCTGCGCCATCCGGTGCGCGCCGAGGGCCAGCGAGATGGTGACGACGGCGGGCAGGGACTCGGGCACCGCGGCCACGGCGAGGCTGACGGCCAGGATCGAGGTCTGCACCAGCGGCTCGCCGCGGACCAGGCCGAGCACGACCACGACCACCCCGATCGCGAGGACCGCGACGACCAGGTCGCGGGAGAGCCGGCGGAGCCGACGCTGCAGGGGTGTCTCCCGCACCCGGGCCGACCCGATCAGACCGGCGATCCTGCCGAGGCCGCTGTCCGCGCCGGTCCGCAGCACCTCGCCGACGGCCCGGCCCCGGGTCGCGACCGTGCCGGAGAGCACCTCCTCGCCGGCGCGGCGGTCGACCGGCTGGGACTCCCCGGTCATCGCCGACTCGTCGACGCTGAAGGTGACCGCTTCGACCAGCCTCAGGTCCGCGGGCACGATGCCGCCGGCGTCGAGGCGCACCACGTCCCCCGGCACCACCTCGGCCGCGGGCACCTCGACCCGTCGGCCGTCGCGCACCACCTCGGCGACGGGCGCTGTGAGCTGGTCGAGCTCGGCGATCGCCTGGTCGGCGCGCAGGTCCTGGGTCACCCCGACCGCGGTGTTCACGACCACGACCAGCGCGATCACGGCGGCGTCGCCAGCGTCGCCGATCACGACCGTCACCACCCCCGCCGCCAGCAGCAGCAGGATCATCGGGTCCCGGAGCTGGCCGACGATGCGGCCGAGCGGGCCGGTGCGGGGTGGTTGGGGCAGCGAGTTGGGGCCGGTGTCGGTGAGCCTGCGGGCGGCCTCGGCCGCGGTCAGGCCGACCGGCGCGGCCCCGGGTGGCTCAGGACTCGGCGTCGTCGTGCTCGAAGTGCTGGACATAGGCATCCGGCCCCGGGAAGGTCAACGACTCGTGACCGGTGTCGGACCAGCGGACGACGTACGGCGGGGCGCCGTTCTCGCCGTGCACCTCCAGGATCTCGCCGTCGCGGACGGCCTCGTCGACGTGGGCGCTTCGGATGACCAGCCGGTCACCCTTGGTGGCTTGCATGGTGTCTCCTCGGGATCGGATCGGGGCTTGGTTGGATCGGGGCTTGGTTGGATCGGACGGGGGTCAGCCGGGGGCCGCGATGTCGCGGCGGTCCAGCATGGGCAGGGTCGCCACCGTGACGACCGCGCAGCCGAGCGCGAGCCACAGGAAGTCCAGCGGCAGACCGCCGCCCAGCGGCCCGCTCGCCAGCGCCTGCTCCATCGGCGACAGGTGCTGCCACGGGTCGACGGAGGTGACCAGCAGCCCGGCCACGTAGAGCACGTACGCCGCCACCGCCAGTGCCGCGGGCACGGCGACGGCCAGGGACTTGCGGCCGGTGGCTGCACCGGCGGCCAGGGCGATCAGGCCGAACTCGCTGCCCAGCAGGACCATGGACAGGCATCCGCTCAGGGCGTCGAGTGGGCCGATGCCCATGCCGATGGACAGGCTGCAGGTCATCGTCACGACGTACAGGACGAGGCCGAGGGCGAACACGCCGGTCACCAGCGCCGCCGCCTTCTCGAGCAGGATGCGGGTGGTGGAGAGCGGCGTGACCAGCAGGACGTCGAGGGTGCCGTCCTCCTCCTCACCGGCGACCAGCCGGGCGCCGCGGCCGATCGCGTGGACCAGGAACAGCACCGGCAGCATCAGCGTGAACAGCTCGGAGTTGATGAAGCCGATGCCGCTGGTCATGGCCGAGACGTCGAAGAGCCGCTGCATGTAGTCGGGGTACTGCGAGAAGAGCTTCTCGATGTCCGGCATGTCCCGGAAGGACGGCCAGATCAGCGACTCGGTGATCACCAGCAGGGCGATGCCGATCGACCACCCGACCAGGCCGTGCCGCACGTCGCGCAGGCTCTTGAGGTAGACGCTGCGCAGGAGGAACGGGGTCCCCGGATCGGTGCCGGGGAGCGGCATCACGCGACTCGCCAAGGCTCCTCCTCGTGGGTGTAGTAGCGGAGGAACACCTCGGTCAGGTCGGTCTCGTGGGTCTCGACGTTCTCCACGCCGTACGGCGCCACCGTGCGCAGCAGCTCCTCGGCGGACCCGGCCAGCACCAGGTGCGCGGTGCGGTCCCGCACCCGGACCTCGGCTACCTGCGGGATGGCGCGGAGCACGTCGGCCGGGACCTCGTGGACGAACGTCACGTCCCAGCGGCGCACCACCTGGGCCCGCAGCTCGGGGATGGTCGCGGTGCGGACCAGCTCGCCCTCGCGCAGGATCGCCACGGTGTCGGCCACCGCCTCGACCTCGGAGAGGATGTGCGAGGAGAGGAAGACCGTCGCCCCGGACCGGCTCGCCTCGCCCACCAGCGACAGGAACTCGGCCTGCATGATCGGGTCCAGGCCGGTGGTCGGCTCGTCGAGCACCAGCAGGTCCGGCCGGTGCATGAACGCCTGCACCAGGCCCACCTTCTGCTGGTTGCCGTGGGAGAGAGTGCCGAGCCGGCGGGCGAGGTCGAGCTCGAACCTGTCGGCCAGCCGGTCCACCTCGGACCACTCGACGCCGCCGCGGAGCGCGGCCAGGTAGCGGAGGTACTCCCCACCGGTCAGGTCCGGGTAGCCGACGAAGCGGCCGGGCAGGTAGCCCACCCGGCGCTGCACCTCGTCCGGGCGGCTCGCGACGTCCAGCCCGAGCACCTCGGCGGTGCCGGAGGTCGGGCGGAGCAGCCCGGTCAGCAGCCGGATCGTGGTGGTCTTTCCGGCCCCGTTGGGCCCGAGGTAGCCGAAGACCGAGCCGGGAGGGACGACGAGGTCGAGCCCCTGCAGCGCCACCGTGCCGCGGAACTCCTTGCGCAGCCCGCTGGTCCTGACGGCGGCCTCCATCGCGGCCTCCTCCCGATCGCCTGCCTGCGACGCTAGAGCGCTGCGAGTGGCGGACTCAGGGGCATTGGTCCCGGGGCGGGGGTGCGATTCGACACCCGTGCTGCTGGTGACCTTGGGCCCTTGGGAGGCGTCGCGGATCCGGCTTGACTGAAGTTGCGACGAGGAGAGCCAGACCAAGGTTGCGGGACCGAGGTCCGGGAGACCGGACCGACGCCCGAGACTCCATTACCCGTGTCAAACGGGATGAGGCTCTCCTCGTCCTCTTCTGTCGTGGCGGATCTCCTAGGCTGACGCGATGACCGTCCGCGTCGAACGCCAGGGGCCCGTGACGACCGTGGTCCTCCACCGTCCTGAGGCCCGCAACGCGGTGGACGGGCCGACGGCCCGAGCGCTCGCCGATGCGTTCCGCGCCTTCGACGCCGACCCGGAGAAGGCCGTCGCCGTGCTGTACGGCGAGGGCGGCACCTTCTGTGCGGGCGCCGACCTGAAGGCGGTCGGGACCGAGCGGGGCAACCGGGTCGAGGAGGACGGGGACGGGCCGATGGGTCCGACCCGGCTGCGGCTGTCCAAGCCGGTGGTGGCCGCGATCGAGGGGCACGCGGTCGCCGGCGGCCTCGAGCTGGCGGCCTGGTGCGACCTGCGGGTGGCGGCGCAGGACGCGGTCCTCGGGGCCTTCTGCCGCCGCTGGGGGGTGCCGCTGATCGACGGCGGCACGGTGCGCCTGCCCCGGCTGATCGGTGCCAGCCGGGCGATGGACCTGATCCTGACCGGACGCGCCGTCGACGCCGCCGAGGCCGAGCGCATCGGGCTGGTCAACCGGGTGGTGCCGCCCGGCACGACCCGGGCCGAGGCCGAGGCGCTGGCCGCGACCCTGGCGGCGTTCCCGCAGGCATGCATGCGCGGGGACCGTCTCGGGGCGCTGGAGCAGGAGGGGCTCGGCGAGGACGAGGCGCTGCTGGGGGAGTACCACCACGGCGTGCGCTCGCTCGCCGCCGGCGCGCTGGACGGCGCCGCCCGCTTCGTGGCCGGCGAGGGCCGGCACGGCTCCTTCGAGGGCTGAGGCCCCCGCGCGGCCTCAGTCGTGCGGTCGCAGACAGACGGCCACCAGCGAGGCCGGGCCGTCGGCCTTGAAGATCTGCCAGCCCCGGTCGAACGAGACCACCGCGACGGTGCCGTCGGCTCGACGGATGATCGCGGACCCGGGGATCTGGGAGTGCCCGAAGCCGTCGGTGCTGCACCGGTATCGCTGCATCAACGCGGCCAGGTGGGCATCTGTCGGCGTCTGGAGCGAGGAGCCGACGGTGCTGCTGCCGCTCCCGGGGAGGTTCATGTCGGCGACGTCGAAGCCGCCGGGGAGGAGCGCCGCCACCACGCCTGCGGCGACCAGCGTCACCCCGGCCGCCTGCAGGACGCGATGACGCACGCCGCGCAGACGGGGTCGACGGGTGAGAGGCTCCATGATCATCCAACGAGCACACGGGTCGCAGGTCACGTCGGGCTGGACCGCCCGGGTCCGTTGACCTGTGACCGCGGTCACGCCTAGGGTCCGGTTTGTTCGATTTCGACCAAACTTCACACACCCCTCGAGGCCCGAATGCTCGGATTCGCTGTCTCCCGGTCCCTGGCGGTCGCCGCCGGCCTGGCCGTGGCCCTGTCCACCCTCACCCCCACGCTCGCCGGGGCCCCACCGGCCGCCGCCGCGGGCTCGACCGCAGGCTCCGCCGCGGGGGAAGCACCCGGCGCCCCGGGGGCATCGACCACCTGGCGCACCGGCGACAAGGACGGCGTCGGCACGGCCCTGAGCCGTGCCTCCAAGGTCTGGTACACCCTCACCGAGGGCACCCTCAGCGAGGTCTACTACCCGGCCGCCGACACCGCGAACATCCGCGACCTGTCGTTCGTCGTCACCGACGGGTCGACGTTCACCCAGCGCGAGACCGACCACACCACCCGGACCGTCGAGCTGACCGACACCAGGTCGCTGACCTACCGCCAGGTCACCCGGGACGACGACGGCCGCTGGCAGCTCACCAAGACCTACGTGACCGACCCGGCGCGCTCGACCGTGCTCGTCGACGTCGACTTCCAGACGCTCACCGGCGACCCGCTCAGCCTCTACGTCGTCGACGACATGTCCCTGGCCAACAACGCCTCCGACGACTCCGGTCACACCGCCGAGGTGGACGGCAGGCCCGCGCTGGTCTCCTCCGACACGCACGTGGACGGCAAGCCGGTCAGCAGCGCGCTGGTGGCCTCCTCGGGCTTCAGCCAGGTGTCCACCGGCTACCTCGGCGACGCCGACAGCGGCAGCGACGGGTGGGCCCAGCTCGGTCGCGACCACGCGCTGACGACGTACGACTCGGCAGGCCCGGGCAACATCGTGCAGACCGGCCGGATCCCCACCTCCGACGCCGGCAGCGCGCACGTCGACCTGGCGCTCGCCTTCGGCGCCGACGAGCAGGAGGCGCTCACCACGGCCCGGGACTCGCTGGCCCGACCCTTCGCCGCCGTCCGCACCGACTACCAGTCGGGCTGGCACGACTACCTGGCCGGGCTCAAGCCCGCTCCGGCCGCGCTGACCGGTGACCTGCGTACGCAGTACAACGTGGCACTGATGACGGTGCGGTCGCACGAGGACAAGGCCCACCCCGGTGCCTTCATCGCCAGCCTGACACTGCCGTGGGGCCAGCGCGTGAACGCCGACCAGGGCGGCGGGGGCTACCACTTCGTGTGGGCCCGCGACCTCTACCAGCAGGTCAGCAGCCTGCTCGCCGCCGGCGACCGCGGCGCCGCCGAACGGGCGGTGACCTGGCTCTTCCGCAAGCAGCAGCGCGACGACGGGCACTTCCCGCAGACCTCGCACGTCGACGGCACCCCCGACCAGCAGGCCGTCCAGCTCGACGAGACGGCGTTCCCGATCGTGCTCGCCTGGCAGGTCCACCGCTTCGGAGACGACTTCTACCGCCGGCAGGTCAAGCCGGCCGCCGACTACCTGGTGGCCGCGGGGCCGAAGACCCCGCAGGAGCGTTGGGAGGAGACGGGCGGCTACTCGCCCTCGACCCTGGCCAGCCAGATCGCGGGCCTGACCGCCGCCGCCGACATTGCCCGCCGCAACGACGACGACGCGTCCGCCGCCGTCTACCAGGCGACGGCCGACGACTGGCAGCGCCGCATCGAGAGCTGGCTGTACACCACCACCGGCCCGGTCGGCGACCACCACTACTACATGCGCATCGACGGCGACACCGACCCCAACGACGACGACACCCGCGACTACGGCAACGGGGCAGGGGTGCACGACGAGCGCAGCGTCCTCGACCAGGGCTTCCTCGAGCTGGTCCGCCTCGGCGTGAAGTCGCCGGGTGACAAGTACGTCGCCGGCTCGCTCGCCGACACCGACTCGTCGATCTCCCAGATGACGCCCAACGGACGGATGTGGCACCGCTACACCTACGACGGGTACGGCGAGAAGGCCGACGGCTCGCCGTGGGACGGCACCGGGATCGGCCGGCTGTGGCCGCTGCTCGGTGGCGAGCGGGGCGAGTACGAGGTGGCCCGGGGCCACGCGGGGCTGGGCTACCTCGAGACGATGGCCCGCTCGGCCAACGAGGGCTTCATGATCCCCGAGCAGGTGTGGGACCAGCCCGAGCCCACGTCGTACGGGCACGTCTTCGGCGACGGCACCGGATCGGCCGGACCGCTGGCCTGGGCGATGGCGCAGTACGTCCGTCTGGCGCGGGCGATCGCCGCCGGCCACCCCGTCGAGACCCCGTCGGTGGTCGCCGACCGCTACACGCACGGGACGCCGAGCCGTCCGATGCTCCGGCTCACCTCGCCGGACCGCGTCACGGTCGCCGACGGCGACCGGGTGCGCGTCACCGGCCGGACCTCGGGCACCCGGGTGTACGTCGACGTGGCCGGCGAGCGCCGCCGGGTGCACCTGGACCCGGACGGCTCCTTCGACCTGACCGTGCCGCTGGCCGAGGTGCGCAACCCGGTCACCGTCGCCGCGGTGGACCGCCGGGGCGGCACCAACGTGAGGTCGGCGACGGTGGTCTCCTACGGGACCCGCATCGGCGGGCTCACGGACCCGACCGGCGACGACGACGGGCCGGGGACCTACGTCTACCCGACCAACCCCGTCTACCTGCCCGGGATCTTCGACCTCACCGGCGAGGACGTCTACCAGGACGGCGACAACGTGGTCTTCGTGTCCGGGATCCGCGGCGAGATCACCAACCCGTGGGGCGGCGACCAGATCAGCCACCAGCGCATCAACGTCTACCTCGGCGACGGCTCGGGCGACCCGGCGGCGGCGCTGCCCGGGACCAACCTCGACACGGCGTCGGGCTGGCAACGCGTCGTGGTGGCTGACGGGCGCTACGACAGCAAGGGCGTCTTCGCGCCCGACGGAAGCAAGGTCGGCGACGTCCGGCTGGTGGCGGTGCCGGAGACCCGGCAGATCGCGGCGATCGTCCCGAAGTCGGCGCTGGGCGGCCTCGACCCCGCCACCGCGTCGTACGGCGTGGCGATGTTCGGCAACGCCGAGACCGGCGAGGGCATCGGCTACATCCGCCCGGTCTACGACAAGGCCTACTGGGACGCCGGCGACCCGTGGTGGATCAAGGAGTACCGCTTCGGCGGCGGTGCCGGCCAGTGGGAGGACAGTGCCGACCACGACACGGACACCCGCGACCCCAACGCCCTCGACATCGTGGTGGGGCAGGGCCAGGACCAGCACACCGTGATGCAGTGGCAGGACGGGACGGTCCGGCTGCCGATGGTCCCGATC
Source organism: Nocardioides ungokensis (assembly GCF_013466985.1). Taxonomy (GTDB): domain Bacteria; phylum Actinomycetota; class Actinomycetes; order Propionibacteriales; family Nocardioidaceae; genus Nocardioides; species Nocardioides ungokensis. The sequence goes on from NZ_CP059164.1 coordinate 389,196, forward strand.
GAGAGGTGACGGCACCGGGATGAGACCACCCGCATGAGCACGGCACGCCGCGACGGGCGGGCCCGCGTGCTCGGCACGCTGAGCCGCTGGGGCCCGCTCTCGCAGGCCGAGCTCGCGCGGCGGGCTGCGCTCGCGCCGTCCACCGTCTCCGGCCTGGTCGCCGACCTGGCCGACGCCGGCGTCCTGGTCGAGCTGGCGGACCGCTCCGCGCCCGGTGCGCGGGGCGGCCGCCCGGCCACCCTGCTCACCCTGCACCGGTCCGCCGGCGTAGTGCTGGGCATCGACCTCGGGAAGGCCCACGTGCGGGTCGCGCTGGCCGACCTGGCGCACCGGGTCATCGGCGAGCGGAGCGTCCCGCTCGAGGCGGACGCCCCCGCGGACCACCACCTCGAGCTGGCCCGCGGCCTCGCCGACCGACCTGCTCGCCGAGGGTGCCCCGGGGGCGGACGTCGTGGGTGTGGGGTGCGGCTTCCCGGGCCCGGTGCGGGCCACTGGGGGCGGGGGCGTGGACCCGACGATCCTGCCGGGCTGGCGCGACGTGCGCCCGGTCGAGCGGCTGGAGGCGGTCTTCGGCACGGCCGCCGCGGTCGGCAACGACGCCAACCTCGGCGCCCTGAGCGAGTCGACCTGGGGCGCCGGCCGCGGCTGCTCGGAGCTGGCCTACGTCAAGGTCGCCACCGGGATCGGCGCCGGGCTGGTGCTGCGTGGCGAGCCGTTCGGGGGGTACGCCGGGACGGCCGGCGAGATCGGGCACGTGTCCCTGGACCCCGGCGGCCGGCGGTGCCGCTGCGGCAGCCGGGGGTGCCTGGAGGTGCTCGCCGGCGGGCAGGCGCTGCTGGCCCGCTCCGGGCGTGCCTCCGTGCGCGAGGTCGTGCACGCCGCCCTCGCGGGTGACGAGGCCTCTGCCGCCGCGATCGGCCGGACCGGCAGCTGGCTGGGGGTGGCCCTCGGTGGGCTCGCCAACCTGCTGAACCCGCAGCGGCTGGTCATCGGGGGCGAGGTCGCCGCCACCGGCGAGCTGCTGCTCGGACCGCTCCGAGCCGCCCTGGCGGGCTCGGTGCTCGGGTCCGCGGCCGCCGGCCTCGACGTGGTGGCCGGGGAGCTGGGCGAGCGGGCCGAGGTGATGGGCGCGGTGGCACTGGCGCTGCGGCTCGCGCGGCCGGTCCTGCCCTGACCGGCCCGCCCGATCCCGGCCGGCTACAGGTCCGCGAGCGGGCGCAGGTGGCGCTCGGCGATCGCGCGTCCCTTGGCCACCCGTCGGGCGTACTTCTCCTCGCCACCGAGGAACTCGGTGGCCATCCACGTCCTCACGACCTCCATCGCGAGGGCGGAGCCGATGATCTTCCCCCCGATGCAGAGCACATTGGTGTCGGAGTGGGACCGCGCCAGTCCCGCGCAGAACGGGTCCTGGCAGACGGCGGCGTCGACGCCCGCGACCCGGTTCGCGATCATCGCGCTGCCGTAGCCGACCCCGTCGACGAACACGCCCCGCTCCGCCTCGCCCCTGCCCACGGCCAGCGCGGCGGGGTAGACGTGGTCCGGCAGGTCGCAGGCGGTCTCGTCGGGCGCCCCGAAGTCGACGGTCTCGTGGCCCTCCCCGGTGAGCCACGCCTTGATCTCTTCCTTCAGTGCGAACCCGGCATGGTCGCTCGCCAGCGCAATCCTCATGCCCCGAGACTCGCACCCGGGGGAGAGGACCGCCAGACACCAGGCGTGCCGAGCCCGGCGGGTGGTCACAGCGCGTGGCGCCTACGCTCGTCGCGTGACCTCCGCCTGGTTCTCCTCTCCCTCCGACACCGCCGACCGCCTTGCGAGGTCCGGCTACCTCGCCGACGCGGCGACCGCGACGACGGCGTACCTCGCGGGCGCGCTGGAGAAGCCGCTCCTCGTCGAGGGTCCCGCGGGCGTCGGCAAGACCGAGCTGGCCAAGGCGGTCGCGCGGGCGACGGGCGCCGACCTGGTCCGGCTGCAGTGCTACGAGGGCCTGGACGAGGCGCGGGCGTTGTACGAGTGGAACTACAAGAAGCAGCTGCTGCGCATCCAAGCGTCGCAGGGTGACGACCGGTCCTGGTCGGAGACGCACGACGACATCTTCACCGACGAGTTCCTGCTGACCCGGCCGCTGCTCACGCGATCCGGCGCGCGGAGCCCACGGTCCTGCTCATCGACGAGGTCGACAAGACCGACGTCGAGGTCGAGGGTCTGCTGCTCGAGGTGCTCTCGGACTTTCAGGTCACGATCCCCGAGCTCGGCACCGTGGCCGCCGTACGCCGCCCCTTCGTGGTGCTGACCTCCAACGCGACCCGCGAGCTGTCCGAGGCGGTCAAGCGCCGCTGCCTCTACCTGCACCTGGACTATCCCGACGCCGAGCGGGAGCGGGAGATCGTGAGCTCCCAGGTCCCGGGCCTGGACGACCGCATCGCCGGGCAGCTGGTCGCGACCGTGGCGCGGCTCCGCGAGCTGGACCTGAAGAAGGCGCCGTCGATCGCGGAGTCCGTCGACTGGGCGCGGACCCTGATCGCGCTCGAGATCGGCGACCTGGACGAACAGGCGGTGGCCGACACCCTCGGCGTCGTCCTGAAGCACGCCTCCGACCAGGACCGCGCGGTCAGGGAGCTCAAGCTCGCCCGGCGGGCCTGAGCCGGGAGGTCGTCGTGTCGCTGGTCGGTTCCCACATCGCGTTCCTCGAGGCGCTGCGCGGCGCGGGGCTGCCGGTGTCCCTGGCCGAGGACCTCGACGCGATCGCCGCGCTGAGCGCCCTGCCGTGGGACCACCGCGAGACGGTCAGGGACGCGTACGCCGCCACGCTGGTCAAGAAGCACTCGCAGCGGCCCACCTTCGACAGCCTCTTCGACCTCTACTTCCCGCGCCTGGTCGGGGAGGGGGCGGCCGCGGCCGCGACTGCTGAGGCCGGCGACGACGGTGGCACGGTCCGTGACAACGCCGCGGCCCTCTCGGCGTTCCGCACCGAGCTCGCCGCGGCGCTCGAGGCCGACGATCGGCAGGCCCTCCAGCGCCTCGCGGTCGAGATGGTCGGCCGGTTCGGGGCGATGCCAGGCCGCGGCCCGGGGTTGTCGTCGTGGTCGGCCTACACCGCCCTCCAGCGGGTGTCTCCCGCCGAGCTCACCGACCGGATCGTCCAGTCGTTGTTGAGCGAGGGGCGCGTCGAGGAGGAGGCGACCCGCGTCGCCGGCCGCCGGATCGGCGGCTTCACCCGGCTGGTGGAGGACGACGCCCGCCGGCGGATCGCCGAGGAGAAGGGCGCCGACCACGTCGCCGACGTGGCGCTGCGTCCGACCATCGACCGGATCGACTTCACCTCGGCGCGCAAGGCGGACCTCGAGGAGATGCGGCGCGAGATCTACCCGCTGGCCCGGCGGCTCGCCACCCGGCTGACCCAGGAGCACCACGCCCGGCGGCGCGGGCCGCTGGACTTCCGGCGTACCGTCCGGGCGTCGATCTCCACCGGCGGCGTCCCCCTGGTCACCCACCACAAGCCGAAGCGCCCGCACCGCACCGAGCTCGTCGTGCTCTGCGACGTGAGCGGCTCGGTCGCCAACTTCGCCCAGTTCACGCTGCTGCTCGTCTTCGCGCTGCGCGACCAGTTCCAGAACCTGCGGGCCTTCACGTTCGTCGACGACGTCCACGAGGTGACCGGCCACTTCCGGCCGGGCGCGGACGTCGCGGACGTGATGGCCGACCTCGCGGCCAGCACCGCCCATGCCGCGCTGTGGGGGCGCACCAACTACGGGCGCGCCTTCTCGACGTTCGCCGAGCGGTTCCCCGACGCCCTCGGGCCGAAGTCCTCGCTGCTCGTCCTCGGCGACGCGCGCTCCAACTACAGCGACCTCTCCCTGCCGGTGCTGAAGGACCTGGCCGGCTCGGCGCGGCACGCCTGGTGGCTCAACCCCGAGCACCGTCGGCACTGGAACACCGGCGACTCCGCGGCGGGGAGGTACGCCGAGGTGGTGCCGATGGTGGAGTGCCGCAACCTCACGCAGCTCGGCGAGTTCGTCCACGACATCCTCTGACCCGCACCGGGCGGGAACCCTACGGCGCCCGGGTGATCTGGAAGACCTGGCTGGTCACCGTCACGTCGGCCGCGCCCGGCCCGGCGAGGAAGCCGTGGTGGCGCAGGCTGTGCAGCTGCTCGACCAGGGACGGGTCGTCGGAGGCGTCCACCGCGGCCGCGCCGTGGGTGTAGTGCGTCAGGCTGTGGCTGTCGCCGATCCCGGTGCCGGGATCGTCGAAGTGACAGGTGACCTGCTGGGGCGAGTCGGGGTTCTCCTCGCCGTCGAGCAGCGGCACGACGTCACCGTGGTTCTCCAGCGAGAGCACGTGCGTCCCGGGTGGGAAGCCGTCCACCTGCGCCGTCGGCGACCCCGCGGTGACGACGTTCGTCACGTCGAAGTCGCTGCCGTTGCCGAGGATCGCCGCCGCCTCCATGCCTCCCTGGGAGTGACCCGCCAGGAGCACCGGGTCGTGCGGCCCGATGCCGGCGTCGTGCATCGCCTGCAGGATGCCGCCGAGGTAGGCGTTGTCGTGGCGGCCGACCAGCTGGAGGTTGGTGCCCATGTCGCGCACGTCGCCGTCCTGGGTCCACGGCAGCGTGGTCATGTCGTCGGTGCCCGGCAGGTACACGATGTGGCGGACCTGCCCGTCGCCGAGGTGGATCGTCTGGATCTCGACGGTGCCGTTGGCGCCCGGGTGCTGCACGTCGGACAGCTCGTTGACCTCGTCGAGGTGCGCCAGGACGTCGGAGAGGCTGCCCGGCCGGGTGTGCCCGCCGGTCGTGGTCAGGTCGGTGCCGTGCACCACGAAGCCGCCGTCGTCGCCGTACAGCGCGGCCAGGGTGCCGGCCGCCGACTCGGTGTCGGGGGTGAACGCCGGGATCCCGAACGGCCCGCCCGGCAGGCCGGGGGTCGTCCCGTCCCACAGCCCGTCGAGCAGCCCGCCGCCCCCGTTGACCAGGTGCTGGACCAGGGCTGGGTGGTCCATCAGCCAGGACTGGGTGGCGGCGCCCGCGCCGGCGCCGCCCCGGCGCAGCTGTTGCTGCAGCCCGGGCGGCAGGTGCTGCCAGGTCAGCAGCGCCAGCGGCCCGGCGGTGACAGCGACCGTGAGCAGGGCCGGTACTGTCGGGATCAGGGCGGACCCGGAGGCGCGGCCCACGAGGTAGTCGACGGCCTCGAACGTCGCGTGCACGATCTCGTCGGCGTCCTGGAGCACCCGCACGGTAACCCGGACCAGGATCGCGTCGGTCTCCCAGCCCAGTGACTCGGCGAGCAGTCCGTCGGGACCGGTCGTGGCGTCGAGGACCGCTCCCTCCACCGCGGCGAACGTCACCGGTGAGAGCACCGCGGACGCCACCAGGTCGCCGTCGGCCAGGATGCGTGCGCCCAGCCCGGCCCAGCCGCGCATCCGGTCGCCGGCGGTGTCGTACGTCGTGGCGAGCTCGAGCACCGCGGCGTACGTCGCGGCCAGGCCCGCCGATCCGCCGGTGACCCCGGTGATCGCGACGGGGCCGCCGTCGCGGCTCTCGGCCGTCACGACCGGACCTCCACGACGAGCCGCGCCACCTCGGCGCCCAGCCGCAACGGCGCGACGGGCTGGAGACGGACGCGGGGTTGCCCGTCGCGGAACTGCGGCACCAGCGCGCGCCAGCCGTCGGGGAAGAGCAGCCAGGAGACCCAGCCGATCCGCCGGGCACCGCGGGTGCCGACCCCGGCCACGACCGTGCGCATCCTGCCCACCGCCGCGGCGTGCAGCCGGCGCACCTGCGCATCGGTCGTCGCCGGCCCGAGAGGGACCGGGTCGTCGTCGACGTGGACCCCGCCGGCGTGGCGTCGCTCCAGGTCGGCCAGCACGTCCTCGCGGTGCAGCCGCAACGCCGCCCCGCTGCCGAGCAGCAGCTCGTGGGGGAGGTCGACCACCGCGGCGGGTGGGGGCCCGGGCGCCGACGGGGTCCGCACGGTCACGGCACGGGCGAGCTCGACCTGCCACAGGTCGTCGTCGTGCCACCCGAGCTCGAGCAGCCGGCCCCCGGCGGTGGACAGGCTCGCCACCCGACCACAACGACGCCGCTGCCAGGAGTGCAGGTGGACGAACCCGGCGGGGGCGTCCGAGCGGCGGACGGACACGTCCACGTCGACCAGGACCTCGGGGTAGCCGAGGACCGCCCACGCGCCGACGACCTCGGGGTCGATCCGGCCGTCCGGCGTCACCAGGTGGTGGCGACGCAGCTCTGCGACGGGATCCTGCGCGTCGGCCGAGGGACGGCGCCCGCGCTCCCAGGGCAGCGGGGTGCCGGTGCGGTCCGCGAGGTGCTCGACGGCGGCCCGCGAGAGCCGGAGCCTGCGCGGCAGCCGGAGGGCCGGCTCCGCCGGAGGAGCGACGGTGCGGCCGTCCGCGGCGAGGGTCACGGCGACCATCAGGGCAGCCCCGGCAGGTCGACCTCGAGCCACTCCTTGCTGCCCCGCGGTGGTGGGACGAAGCGGTCCAGCATCTCGTCGACGGGGTCGGGCAGGACGTGCCGGACCCCGTCGAGCAGGTCGTGGCGGAGGGCGGCCAGCCGGTCGCGGGCGCCCGCCACGAGGGCGCGCACCCGGCGCTCGACGGCGGCGATCAGCTCCTCGAGGCGGTCGACCTCGGCCGCGTGGCGATCGAGCGCCTCCGCCGCGTCCTCGTGGAGCGACGCGGTCCGCCTCAGGGCTGCCGCCCGGTCGTGCGACCGGCGCCGCATCGCGTCGGCCGCCAGGCCGCTCCAGTGCACGCGCTCTGCCCGGGCGGCGAGACGGTCGGCCTCCTGACGGATGTCGGCCGCCTGGTCCCGCATCGCCCGGGCGAGGCCGCGGAGGACGCGGGTGTCGCCGTACATCTCGTGCTCCTCGGGTCGGGTGACGGCATGCTGCTCCCGGCCCGGAGGCGGCGCAACGCCGGTGCGGCAGCGCTGTGGACGGCCGTTCCGGGAAGCGGGGGCCGATAGACTGCGTGCTCGCCGCCCCTGCAATTGCACGAGGTGACCTCTTGTCGTTCGACGTCCACCAGCTCGACACATTCCTGCTGGTGGGTTCCGCGGTCACCCTGCTCGCGATCCTCGCCGTCCGGTTCTCCTCGAGCGCCGGGCTGCCCAGCCTGCTGGTCTACCTGCTGATGGGCGTGGCGCTGGGCGAGTCGGGACTCGGCATCCACTTCGAGAACGCCGAGCTCGCCCACTCCCTGGGCTTCGCCGCGCTCGCGGTCATCCTGGCCGAGGGCGGCCTGACCACCCGCTGGAGCGAGGCCCGTCCCTCCATGCGGCTCGGCCTCTCGCTCGCGACGATCGGCGTCTGCGTCTCGGTCGCGGTGGTGGCGCTGGCCGGGCACTACTTGCTCGGCCTGTCCTGGGAGCTCGCCGTGCTCCTCGGCGCGGTCACCTCCCCGACGGACGCGGCCGCGGTCTTCTCGGTGCTCCGCGTGGTCCCGCTGCCGCGGAGGCTGGTCGGGGCGCTGGAGGCCGAGTCCGGCCTGAACGACGCCCCCACCGTCGTCCTGGTGACGCTGATCTCCACCGGCGCGGTGTCCGACCACGGGCTGCTGGGCACGGGCGGCATCGTGGCCTACGAGCTGCTGGCCGGCACCGGCTTCGGCCTGCTCTGCGGGTTCGGCGGTGCGTGGGTGATGCGCCGGGCCGCGCTGCCGTCCTCGGGCCTCTACCCGCTCGCCGTGCTCACGCTGACCTTCCTGGCGTACGGCGCCGCCGCCACCGCGCACGGCTCCGGCTTCGCCGCGGTGTACGTCGCCGCGCTGGTGCTGGGCAACATGGAGCTGCCCCACCGTGCGGCCACCCGCTCCTTCGCGGAGGGCGTGGCCTGGCTCGCCCAGATCGGCCTCTTCGTGATGCTGGGCCTGCTGCTGTCCCCGGCGCGGATCAGCCTGTCGACGGTCGGGCTCGCCATCGTGGCCGGGCTGGTGCTGACCTTCGTGGCACGTCCGGTGTCGGTGGTGGTCAGCTCGGTCGTGCAGCGGATGTCCTGGCGCGAGCTGTCCTTCCTGTCGTGGGCGGGGCTGCGCGGCGCGGTGCCCATCGTCCTCACGACCATCCCGCTGGCCGAGGGGGTCGAGGGCGCCACCCGGCTCTTCGACCTGGTCTTCGTCATGGTCGTGATCTACACGATGCTGACCGGTCCGACCCTGCCGATGGTGGCGCGACTGCTGAAGGTCGCGCGGCGCTCGGAGCCCCGCGGGCTGGAGATGGAGGCCGCGCCGCTGGAGCGGATCGCGGCCGACCTGCTGCAGGTCACGATCAGCCCCGTCTCACGGATGCACGGGGTGGAGGTGGGCGAGCTGCGGCTGCCCAAGGGGGTCTCGGTGAGCATGGTGATCCGGGACGGGGAGACGCTGGTCCCGGAGCGTCGCACGGTGCTGCGGCACGGCGACGACCTGCTGGTCGTGACCCCGCGCCGGCTCCGCGACCAGACCGAGCAGCGGCTGCGCCAGGTCAGCGAGGGCGGGCGGCTGGCCCAGTGGCTGGGACGGCCTCCGCACCGGCCGGCCTGATGGAAGCCGGCCTGTCAGCCCAGCCCGTCGGCCCAGCCCGTCGGCCCAGCCCGTCAACCCAGGGGAGGGCTGCAGATCACGGCGTCGGCGCGGGCGACCACGAAGTGCGGTCCCTTGCGGAGCTTGGTGAAGCCGTCACCCACCACCACGTTGATGCCGCTGCCGGGGCCCTTCTTCTTCACGACCTTGTGCGCCGGTCCGAAGCGGCTCTCGACCAGCCTCACGGCCGGGTTGTGCGGGTCGGTCGTCCAGATCTGGACGAACGGGACCTTGCTCTTGCCGGGGGCGTCGCCGACGTCACCCTCCTGGAACCCCTGGTCGGTGAAGAACTGCATCGTGGTGCCGGCCAGGCCGTTGCGGGTGCCGGCGTTGTAGACGCTGACGATGATCTCGCTGGGGTAGACCTTGTCGCCCTTGCTGATCTTCTGGTCCTCGCAGAGGGGCGCGGCCACCTTCTTCGGGAAGGGGGCGGTGACGGCCTTCCAGCCCCACACAGCGCCGAGCACGAGGATGAAGCAGAGGACGCCGATCGTCGCTGCCGACCTGACCCCCGCCCGCACGTCAGTCCTCCACGGTGTGGACGCGGGCGTGCAGGACGTTGCGCTGCTGCAGGGCCGCGCGGAGCGCCCGGTGCAGGCCGTCCTCGAGGTAGTACTCGCCGCGCCACTCCACGACATGGGCGAAGAGGTCGCCGTAGAAGGTCGAGTCCTCGTCGAGCAGCGCCGCGAGCTGGAGGGTGTCCTTGGTCGTCACGAGCTCGTCGAGGCGGACCTGGCGCGGCGGGACCGCGGCCCACGCGCGCGAGGACATCCCGTGGTCCGGGTAGGGGCGCCCCTCGCCGACGCGCTTGAAGATCACGCCCGTGACTATAGCCACCGGGCGGTCTCCGGCGGAGCGGTCAGAGCCCCGCCGTACGCCGGCGACCGGCCGCCGCTGGGCAACGGCCGGTCCCCGGGGCCGGCCTGTGTCAGGCGGACCAGCGCACCGAGTCGTCCACGAAGTCCGCCAGGGCGTGGACCCCCCGCAGGTCCGTGCGCGCCTCCATCAACGAGGTGAGGGCGTGGGAGTGGCGGTTGCGCAGCTGGGTGCGCACCTCCCGCGTGCGGTCGACGTCCTGCTCCATCGAGGTAGTGCTCTCCATCTCGTCCTCCTGACCTGGTGATCCCCTTGGAGGCACCAGCCTGCGGGGTCCAGATCGCCGGGAGGTTGACCACGCGTTACAGCCACGTCAAGAGACCGGCTCGAGGTGTGAGGTGCGGCATGTCGGCGACGGCCGCCCGCTCTGCGTGGGTCACGGCGCAGGGTCGGTCCAGGCCATCTGCACGACCTCGGTGCCGCGGTTGCGCGTGACCAGCCGGCCACGGCCGGGCGGGGCCGGCTGCGGCTTCTGGTTCCCGACCAGCGGGCCCTCGTCGGGGCTGCCGGAGAGCAGGAGGCCCGGCGCCGCCAGGTCGCGCATCGACTGGAGCACCGGCTCGTAGATCGCCCGCGAGGCGCCCCCGGAGCGTCGCGCCACCGCGAGGTGCAGGCCGACGTCGCGGGCCTGTGCCATCAGCGGCTGCAGGGTCTGCACCGGCGAGCCCTGCTGGGTCGCCACCAGGTCGTAGTCGTCCACCACCACGAACACCTCGGCCCCCTGCCACCACGCGCGGTTGCGCAGCTGGCCGGGCGTCACGTCGGGCCCGGGGAGCCGGCCCTCCAGGTAGGTCGCGAGGTCGCGGACCGCCGGTCGGGCCTGGGACGCCGAGGTCAGGTAGTGGAGCAGGTAGTCGTCCGGCACCTCGCCGAGCAGCGAGCGCCGGTAGTCGACCACGACGATCTGGGCCTCCTGCGGGGTCCGCGTGCGCATGACCTCCCGCAGGAGGGCCCGCAGCACAGCGCTCTTGCCGGCCTGTCCGTCGCCGAGGACCAGCAGGTGCGGCTCGGCGTCGGCGTCCAGCGCGACCGGGGCCAGCTCCCGCTCGTCGACCCCGAGCAGGAGCCGCCGGTCGCCCTCCCGGGGTGCGGTCAGCCGGCGAACGTCGTCGAGGTCGATGCGCGCGGCAGCAGCCGGAGCTTGGGTCCGTCGGGGCCGCGCCACGCCGCGGCGACGCGCTCGACCAGGTCGTCGACGCCGTCCCCGAGCGTCGACGCGTCCGCCGCCCCGTCGATGCGGGGCAGGGCCGCGAGGAAGTGCCGGCCCCCCGGCACCAGGCCGCGGCCGGGGCGTCCACGCGGCACTTGCGCCGCGACCCGACGGTCGATCTCGGAGTCCATCGGGTCGCCGAGCCGCAGCTCGAGGCGCGTCCCGAAGAGGTCCCGGGTCGCGGCCCGGAAGTCCGACCACCGGGTCGCGCCGGCGACGACGTGGAGGCCGAAGGTGAGGCCTCGCGTGGCGAGCTGCTGCAGCTCGGTCTCGAGGTCGTCGAACTCCGCGCGCAGGGTGCTCCACCCGTCCACGACGAGGAACACGTCGCCGTACCCGTCGTCCACGCGGCCGGCCGCCCGACGCGACCGGTAGGTCTCGATGGAGTCGATCCCGTGGGCGCGGAAGCAGGCCTCGCGGCGGTCGACGACACCGCGGACCTCGGCGACGATGCGGCGTACGACGTCGGGCTCGGACCTGGCGCCGACCCCCGCGACGTGGGGCAGCCGCGCCAGCGGCGCGAAGGTGCCGCCCCCGAAGTCGAGGACGAAGAACTGTGCCTCCAGCGGCGTGGTGGTGAGCGACGTGCTGGTCACGATCGTGCGCAGCATCGTGCTCTTGCCGCAGCGCGGGCCGCCGACGACGGCGACGTGGCCGTCGAGGTCGACCGTCAGCGTGTCGCGCCGCTGCTCGCGCGGCAGGTCGACGGTGCCGACCGGGACCACCAGGCCACCGCGCTCGAGCCAGCGCGGCGAGACCAGGCCCAGGCGTGGGTCCTCGTCCAGGCCGGCCATGAGCCCGTCGAGCGTGTCGGGCGCCTCTAGCGGGGGCAGCCACACCCGGTGGGCGGCGGGGCCGTGCCCCGCCAGGCGGCTCACGGCGACCTCGAGCAGCGACCGCTGGTCGCCCGGGCCGGCGGCCGGGACGGGCACGGGCCGGGACTCCGGCTCGGCGGGACCCGGCCCGTGCACCTCGGCGACCGTGAACGGCAGGATGCCCGGCGGGTCGCCGCGCTCGTCGCGACGCGCCCGCACCCGGTCCGCCGCGGGACCGGACACGTAGGCGGCCTCGAAGCGAAGCATCGTGGCGGGGTCGGGCCTGAGGTAGCCCAGTCCGGGTACCGCTGGCAGCTCGTAGGCGTCGGGGACGCCCAGCACCGAGCGTGACTCGGCGGCGCTGAAGGTGCGCAGGCCGATCCGGTAGGACAGGTGCGACTCGAGGCCGCGGAGACGGCCCTCCTCGAGCCGCTGCGACGCGAGCAGGAGGTGGAGCCCGAGGGACCTGCCGAGGCGCCCGATCGCGACGAAGAGGTCGATGAACTCAGGCTTGGCCGACAGCATCTCGGAGAACTCGTCGACCACGATGAACAGCGCAGGGAGGGGGGCCAGGTCCTCGCCCGCCGCCCGGGCCCTCTCGTAGTCGCGGACCGACGCGAGGTTCCCGGCGTCGCGGAGCAGCTCCTGGCGGCGCACCATCTCGCCCGACAGTGCGTCCTGCATGCGGTCGACGAGCGTGAGGTCCTGGGCCAGGTTGGTGATGACCGCCGAGACGTGCGGCACCTGCGCCATCCCGGCGAAGGTGGCGCCACCCTTGAAGTCGACCAGCACCATGTTCAGCTGCTCGGGCGAGTGGGTCAGCGCCAGCCCGAGGACCAGGGTGCGCAGGAGCTCCGACTTGCCGGAGCCCGTCGCGCCGACGACCAGGCCGTGCGGGCCCATGCCCTGCTGGGCGGACTCCTTGAGGTCGAGGTGGACCACCGAGCCACCCTCGCCGAGGCCGATCGGCACCCGCAGCCGGTCGCGAGCCGGCCGCGGCCGCCAAGCGGTGGCCGGGTCGAGGGAGCCGACGTCGCCGAGACCGAGCAGCTCCATCGCGTCCGAGGGGCCGGTGCTCGCACTGCCTTCGACCCGGCCGAGGCCGGTCGTGTGGAGCGGGGTCAGCCGGCGTGCCAAGGCCTCGGCCGTGGCAAGGTCGCACCGGTCGGCCCGCCCGCGCACGGTCTCCTCGCGCAGCCGCAGCGCCTGCATCGGGTGGCGACCGTCCGCCGCGGCCTCGTCGTCGAGCAGGAGGCGCAGCCGGCTCCCGTCGTCGAGCTCGTTCCAGCTGACCGGCAGGTCGAGGACGGTGACGCCGTCCCGGCCCTCGGGTGGTACGACGGGGTTCCCGGGCGGGAGCGGCATCCCGTCGGTGACCAGCAGCACGTGCGGTGGCCCGGGTCGCTCGTCAGCGCCCGTGCGGGGGCCGTCGTCGAGACCGGGCGGGAGCAGCGCGGCCAGGTCGGTGAGCGAGCTGGACACCATCCGTCTCGGCCCTACCGCGTCGGAGCGGCGGCGGCTCAGGGCGTGCGGCAACCACTTGACCCAGTCCCAGCGGACCAGGTCCTGCTCCGGGCAGAGCACGGCGACCACGAGGTGCTCGGGCGAGTGGGACCCGGTGGCCGAGCAGAGCAGGGCGCGGGCCAGGGACCGTGCCGGTTCCTCGGGTCCGCAGACCTCGACTCGCATGAAGGCGCGCAGGTCGAGGGTGGTCGGGAGGTCGGGCTGCACCCGGTGCACGGCGAGCAGGCGGTGGAGTGCGGTGGCGCAGGCCGGGTCGGCCCGGTCGGGCGACGCGTCCTCCGGCGCGACCAGCTCGAGGGCGAGCGGCTGCGTGCACAGGCCGAAGCGAACGTGCAGGAAGTGGTCGTCGGAGCTGTCACGCTCCCACACCCGGGAGCGCTCCTCGGCCAGCGCCGGCAGGGCGTCGGGGTCCGGGTGGTGCCAGGTCAGCGCCCGACGCTGCTGGTCGGCCGCCCGGCGCGCGAGGTCGCGGACTCCCGCCAGGTAGCCGAGGTACTCGGTGCGAGGCCCGGCGACCTGCCGGGCGCGCTGCCGGCGCTGCCGGTCCAGCTGCACGAGGACGAAGCTGACCGTGGCGAGCAGGAAGCCACCGGCGGTGACGTAGCTGCGGCCGTCGGCGCCTCCGCTCGCCGTCGCCATCACGACGATCGACCCGAGGCTGCCGAGCATGGGGATCGCGTTCAGCAGCACGCCGCCGGCCCCCTCGCCGGCCTCGAGCCGCGGCGGTGCCTGGAGGTCGACCCGGCCGGCCGGCACCTCGGGCGCGTCCGGCCGCGTCCCGCGCAACCTCGTGCCCACGACGCCCCTCTCGTCCGTTCGTGGCCCGATGTTAGGCACGCTGGCCGGCTCCCGGAGGCCGTCGACCGCGGCGCCTGTGGAGAACCCGGCCCTCCTTTCGCCCCTGTGGAAACCGATCAACCCCGACGCGCCGGAAGTGCTTCAGTGACAGGGCGTCGCAGGGGCGGCGCCACGGGGATCCCGGGGCGGTGGCCCGCCACGGTGAGGAGAGGAAGGCACATGTCGAACAGCGCTCCCGAGATGGGACAGGGCGAGCGGACGCTGTCCCGGGCTGCGGGGATGGTGGCGGAGGCCAAGCAGGACTTCGACGGGTTCAGCCGCAGGCTCGACGGCCAGATCGCCGGGCTGCGGGGCGCGTGGTGCGGCGCCGGGGGCACGGCGTTCTTCGCGCTGCACCAGGCCTGGACCGAGAGGCAGCGCGTGATCACCGGCGCCCTCGACGAGTTCGAGGCGTCCCTGCGGTCCACCGAGCGGGACAACACCCACACCGACCAGACCCAGGCCGCCGGCTACCAGCGCACCGCCGGCCGCCTCGGCTGACCACCGACGAGGACCGAGGAGACACAGCCATGACGCTCGACGCACTTCGCGTCAACCATGCCGGGCTCGACACCGCGGCGCAGGACATGTGCCGCACGGTCCGGGAGATCGACGAACGGATGGGCCGGCTCGAGCAGGAGGTGGCGCCCCTGCGCAGCGACTGGACCGGGAGCGCCCAGCAGGCCTACGGCGTCGCCAAGTCCAGGTGGGACAGGGCGATCGAGGAGATGCGTGATCTCCTCGACGAGACGAGCAGGACCGTCCAGCAGTCCAACGCCGACTACCGCGCCGCGGACCTGCGCGGCGCGGCGTCCTTCGGCGGGTGAGCCAGCCGCCCGGCGGCGCCTCGACCCTGCTGCGCGTCACCGTCGCGTCCGGCACCCGCCGGGTCGACCTCGCGCTCCCGGGCGTCGTCCCGCTGGCCGAGCTGGTGCCCGACCTGGCCCGCAGCGTCGGACTGCTCGACGCCGCCACGGTGGCCGGCGGCTACCGCGTGGTCACGCCCGGTGGTCGCGAGCTGTCGGGCGACTCGGGACTGGTCGTCCAGGGCATCGAGGACGGCGGCCTGCTCACCCTCGCCGCCGGCGTCGACGACCCCGCGCCGCGGGTTTACGACGACGTGGTCGAGGCGATGTCCGACGTCGTGCTGCACGACCTCAGGGGCTGGGATGCAGCCGCGGGGCGGCGTACCGCCCTGACGGCCGCGGGCCTGCTCCTCCTCGGCGGCGCCGTCGCCCTGGTGGTCCAGCGGGGGTCGCCGCTCGCCGCGGCGGCCGCGGCGGTGGCGGCGATCTCGCTGCTGGTCGGCGCGGTCGTGCTCTCCCGCCTCGGGGACGAGACCGCGGTCCCCGTCGGGATGAGCTGGCTGGCGTCGGGCTACGCCGGAGTCGCCGGCCTGGTGCCGACGACCCACGACCGCTTCCCCGGCCTCGCGATCGCCGGCGCCGGCGCCGGGGCGCTCGTGGCGGGACTGGTCGCGCTGCTCGGACTGGGTGCGGGGCGGGTCCTCGCGATCCCACCCGCGGGGGTGGGAGCCGTCCTCCTGGCCGCCGGGCTCGTGATGCGGGCGACCGCGTTCGACCCCGCGGTCGTGCTGGTCACCGCCCTGGTCCTGGTGGCCATGGCGGGCAGCGTGTTCCCGTGGCTGGCCCTGGGCGCCACGGGGGCCACCGCCGGCCGGCACAGCGCGGTCGCACCGGTCACGACCGCGGCCGCGGAGATCGACCCGGCCCGGGTGCGCGCAGACGCCCGCCTGGCCCACCAGGTCCTCGTGTCCCTGTCGGCGACGGTGGGCCTGCTGCTGGTCCTGCTGGCGCCGGCCGCCGTCTCGCTGGGGCTCGCCGGCAGCGCGCTCGCGGTGCTGGTGGCCCTGGTCACGATGCTGCGCACCCGGCAGTACCACGCCCACGCGGCCGTTCTCGTCGGCCTGTCGTCCGGGGTCCTCGGCCTGGTCTCGGTGGTGACCTCGCTGCTGATGGGGCACGTCGGCTGGCGACCGGCCACGGCCGTCGCGCTCGTCACCCTCGGCGGCGTGCTGCTGCTCGTCACGCTGATGCGGTCGGCCCCGACCGAGCGGGCCGACCCGCCTCGCCGGTCGGATCGTCGCGGCCGCGCCGGCGACCTCGCGGAGACGGTGGCCCTGGTCTCGCTGCTGCCGCTCCTCGTGGTGGCCGGCGGTCTCCTCACGGCGATCCGGGGCTGAGTCGTGGCCACCGGGCGCGACCTCGCCGAGGCCCACTCCTTCGGCCGCCGGCGCCTGGTGACCGCATTTGTCTCGGGGTCGCCCGCCGGCAGCGGGGTCGAGCCTCTCCGCGCCGGTCGCACCCTGGCCGGAGGCGCGGCCCTGGCGGTGCTGCTCGTCGCGGGAGCTGCCATCGCAGGCATGCTGTCGCCGAGAGACCCGGCCGGGTGGACCGAGCCGGGCCTCGTCGTCTCGCGGGAGACCGGAGCGGCCTACGTGATCCTCGAGCGGAGTGACCACCCGGTGCTGCGACCGGTCGACAACATCACCTCCGCACGCCTGGCCCTCGACACCGGGGTCGGGTCCTCGCCGCGCATCGTCTCCCAGCGGAGCATCGACGCCCAGACGGTCGGCGCCGACCTCGGGATCCCCGGCGCGCCGGCGAGCCTGCCCGCCCCCTCGCGGCTGGTCCGGGACGGCTGGACGGCGTGCACTGCCGATCGGGAAGGCCTGCGAGTCGCGGTCCCCGGGGAGGCCGCCGTGCGGGACGTGCCCCAGGGCGGCTTCGTGGTCGAGAGCGAGGGCGCCTACTACCTGGTCGCGGAGGCGGTGGACGGGGCCGGCACCTCACTGGGTGCCCATCGCTACGCGCTGCCGCCGAGCACCGGACGCGGCGGGGACGACCAGGACAACCTGCTCGACGCGCTCGGGCTGCCGTCCCGCTCCAGCGCCGCCCGGGTGCCGGGGGAGTGGCTGCGGCTCTTCCCCGACGGTGGCGACCTGGACTGGGCGTCGTTCCGGGTCCGCGGGTTCGGCGACCGGGTGCCGCGGGCGGGCACGCTGGGCCTGCCGGCGGACGCCCGCGTGGGCGACGTGCTGACCACCGGCTCCGAGTCCCTGCTGCTGACCGGGAGGGCCGTCGTCGAGCTGAACGACTTCGCGCTGGCGGTCTACCGCAACGGGCCGACCCCCATGGGGAGGCTCGGGGAGGCGCCGCGCCGAGGTGGCGAGCCGGTCGAGTTCCGCGTCGACGGGCCGCCGCACATCGGCCGCGCCGGTCCGGCGTACGCCGCCGCGCGCTGGCCCGCCGGCCGCTTGCACGACCCCGGCGGCGACCACTGCGCCGTGCTCGACGCGACCTGCGGCGCCGCCCCAACGGTCCGGATCGCCACCGACGCCACCGGTGACGCGTCGCCGACCACCCTGCGCGCGGGCGACCGCGAGGTCGCCGTCCAGCCGGGCCGCGGCGCCTACGTCCTCACCGGGGACTGGTCCCACATCGACCGGGGCCGACCGTTCGTCGTCGATGCGCAGGGCCGGAGCCACCGGCTGGTGGGGCCGGACGCCGCGGACCGGCTGGGCTACGCCCACTACCCCGTCGCCGTCGTCCCCGGCTCCTGGGTGGAGCTGTTCGACAGGGGCGTGCGCCTCTCGGTCGACGACGCCCTGCGGTCCGGGCGCTGACTGGCCTCCCTCAGCCGCGCTCCGCGAACTCCCTCGCGATTGCGGCGCCGTCCGACCCGGCGGCGAGCAGCAGGCGCAGCAGGATCCTGGCCTTGTAGGGGTCCAGCAGCCCGCCGTTGACCAGCCCTCGTCGGAGCAGGTCGACCTCCGACCCGGGTGCTCCGTACGTGTGGGTCAGCACCGACCCGCCGCCCGTGCGCGACGTGAGTACGACGGGAATCCGCTCCGCCAGCGCTCCGAGCCGTGGCGCGAGCGCGGCCGGCACGTGCCCCACGCCGAACCCCGCGACGACCAGGCCGTCGTGGGTGTCCGCAAGCCCGTCCAACCGGTCCCCGTCGTCCTCGAGGGACACCACGTGCAGCGCCACGCGCCGGGCTGCGAGGCGGTCGTGGTCGGGCGCGGAGAGGGGCTGTTTCCTCAGCGGCCGCGTCAGGAGCCGGACCCGGCCCTCGATGACGTGCCCGAGAGGGCCCGCGTCGGGAGACCCGAACGTCGCCGTACTGGTGCTGTGCTGCTTGCCCACCCACCGCGCGGCGTGGATCTCGTCGTTGAGCACGACGAGCGCTCCGAGGTCGCGGGCGTCGGGGGAGGCCGCGACCCGGGCGGCGGCGAGGAGGTTCGCGGGGCCGTCGGGCCCGGCCAGCGTGGGGTTGCGCATCGCTCCCGTCACCACGAAGGGCTCGGCGTGCGCCCACACCAGGTCGACGAGGAACGCCGTCTCCTCGAGCGTGTCGGTGCCCTGGCTGAGCACGACGCCGCGAGCGCCTGCCTCGATCGCCCGGGACGCGGCCGCCGCCACGTCGAGCACCTGCGCGAAGGTCAGCGACGCACTGGGCACGGCCTCGACGTCGTGGATCTCGAGGTCCTCGCCGAGGTCGGCCAGACCCGGCACGGCGGCCGTCAGGTCTCGTCCGGTCAGCCGGGCGACGACGCCGTCGCCGTCGGGCGCGACGCCGGCCATGGAGATCGTGCCACCGAGGGTGAAGAGCGCAACGGTCACGGAACGTGACCCTTGCACACGAGGACCGCCGGGAGGACAGGGGATTCGACCCCTGGAGACAGGGAGTGCTGTTGACCCAACCCGCACCCGGAACCACGAACGGCGCCGCACGTGGTGCGACGCCGTTCGGGAGTGGCGGAGGATAGGGGATTCGAACCCCTGAGGGCTATTAACCCAACCCGCTTTCCAAGCGAGCGCCATAGGCCACTAGGCGAATCCTCCGCGGAGGAGAGTACCGGTCGGTTCGCCGAGCCGTGAAATCCCCCGGGTGCGGGTGCCGTCTTGGTGACCGCCGAGCGGCTCCCCTACACTCGGGGCCAACCCCCCGTGTGGCGGCATCTTGCCCAACTCCCCCAGGGCCGGAAGGCAGCAAGGGTAAGCGAGCTCTGTCGGGTACGCGGGGGGCCTTTGCTTTCCCGGGGCCGCGCGCTACCGGGTGTCGGTGGGGGTGGTTAGGGTTCTTGCGTGGAGTCACCCCTCGCGTTGTACCGCCGCTACCGGCCCGAGACATTTCGGGAGGTCATCGGCCAGGACCACGTCACCGAGCCGCTGCGGGTCGCGCTGGCGAACAACCGGGTCAACCACGCCTATCTCTTCTCGGGCCCCCGGGGCTGCGGCAAGACCACCTCGGCACGGATCCTCGCCCGGGCGCTGAACTGCGAGCAGGCGCCGGTGTCCGACCCCTGCGGGGAGTGCGACAGCTGTCGCGACCTGGCGCGCGGCGGCCCGGGCTCCATCGACGTGATCGAGATCGACGCCGCCTCGCACGGCGGCGTCGACGACGCGCGCGACCTGCGGGAGAAGGCCTTCTTCGCGCCCGTCCGCAGCCGCTACAAGGTCTACATCATCGACGAGGCCCACATGGTCACCACGCAGGGCTTCAACGCCCTGCTCAAGCTCGTCGAGGAGCCGCCGCCCCACCTGCGGTTCATCTTCGCCACCACCGAGCCGGACAAGGTGCTGCCGACGATCCGCTCGCGCACCCACCACTACCCGTTCCGGCTGATCCCGCCGCGGCTGCTCTCGTCGTACCTCTCCGAGCTGTGCGACAAGGAGGGCGTCTCGATCGAGCCGGCGGCCCTGCCGCTGGTGGTCCGCGCCGGTGCCGGGTCGGCCCGCGACACGCTCTCGGTCCTCGACCAGCTCCTCGGCGGGGCCGGTCCCGAGGGCGTCACCCACGTCCTCGCCACCGGTCTGCTCGGCTACACCCCCGACACGCTGCTCGACGAGGTCGTAGACGCGTTCGCGGCGGGTGACGGCGCGGCCGTCTTCGGTGTCGTCGACAAGGTGATCGAGACCGGCCAGGACCCTCGTCGCTTCACCGAGGACCTGCTGCGGCGGCTGCGTGACCTGGTGATCGTGGCCGCCGTCCCCGACGCCCCGGCCACCGGGCTGATCGACGTCTCCGAGGACCAGGGGGAGCGCCTGGTGGCGCAGGCCGCGCGCTTCGGGGGTGCCGAGCTGAGCCGGGCCGCCGACCTGGTCGCCACCGGCCTGACCGAGATGCGGGGGGCGACCGCGCCGCGGCTGCTGCTGGAGCTGGTGTGCGCGAGGGTGCTCCTGCCCGGGGCCGACCACGCCACCGACGGCGTGCTGGCCCGCCTCGACCGTCTCGAGAAGCGGAACGCGATCACCGGCACCCCCTCTCCGGCGGCCGCGGCACCGGCGCCCTCGTTGCCGCCCGCGCAGGACCGCCCGGCCTCGGTGACCGTCAAGAGCGACCTCGTCGCGCCCACCAGCGCGCCCGCGTCCGGGCCCGCAGTGGTCCGGCCCGAGGCGACGCCGGCTGCACCGCCGGCCGCACCGCCGGACCCGGAGCGCGTCGCGGCGCCGGCGCAGGAGCCGGCCGCGCGCGCCGAGACGGCCCCCGTGACGCCGCCCACCGTGTTGGCCCCGGTGTCGGCCCCCGTGTCGACCCCCGCACCCGAGTCGGCCGCGGCGGCTGCCGCACCGGAGTCGGGCGCCCTGACGCTGGTCGAGGTGCGCCGCCTGTGGCCCGACATCGTCGAGGCCACCAAGCTGCGCCGGCGCGTCACCTGGATGCACCTCACGCAGAACTGCCAGGTCATCTCGGTGGAGGGCAAGGTGCTGACCCTCGGCTTCTCCAACGCCGGTGCGCGCGAGTCCTTCGACAACGGAGGCAGCGCCGAGATCGTGCGCCAGGCCGCGATCGACGTCGTCGGCGCCGACTGGCGCGTCGTGACCATCGTCGACCCGGGAGCCAAGGCCGACCCCCACGCCCCGCGGGTGATCACCCCCAGCACGCCCGCCGCGCCGGACTCGCCGCCGGCGGGCCCTCAGGTGTCCGCGCCCGAGGCGCCGCCCGCCTGGGCAACCGAGCAGCCCGACGGTGCGCCGGAGCCGCCGCGTGACGAGATCCACGACGGTGGGAGCGGGGGCGCCGAGCCGGCGCCGGAGCAGGTCGCACCGCCGACGCGTGAGAAGGCCGGACCCGAGGCGATCGCCGCCGCCAAGGCTGCGATCCAGCAGACCCGCCAGACCGGTGGCGGCGAGCCGGCCAGCCGCTCCGACTCCCTGGCGGCCGCGGATGCCGACGCCCACCCCGACGACATCGACGCGGACAACCAGGGCCTCGCGGGGACCGAGCTGCTCGAGCGTGAGCTCGGCGCCCGGGTGATCGAGGAGATCCGGAACCAGTGAGCATCCGACCAACCCGAGAGGTGACCGCACCATGACCCAGAACCCCTTCGACGCGCTCGGCGGAGCCGGTGGCTTCGACATGAACGCGCTGCTCCAGCAGGCCCAGCAGATGCAGGAGCAGCTCCAGGAGGCCCAGGCCCGGCTCAGCGAGACGACCGTCGACGGCACCGTCGCCGGTGGTGCGGTGACGGTCAAGGTCAACGGCGTCGGCGAGCTGGTCGGGGTCGAGATCAAGGCGGGCGGCTTCGACGGCAGCGACCCGGACGACCTCTCCGACCTCGGCGACATGATCGTGGCCGCCTACCGCGACGCCAAGGCCCAGGCCGACGCCCTCGCCAGCGAGACCCTGGGTCCGCTGGCCGGCGGCGGTGGCGGCGGCGGCCTGCCCGGTCAGCTCGGTTTCTAGGAAGGGCTGCGTTGTACGAAGGCGTCGTCCAGGACCTCATCGACGAGCTCGGCAAGCTGCCGGGCGTCGGTCCCAAGAGCGCGCAGCGGATCGCGTTCCACCTGCTCCAGGCCGAGCCGGCCGACGTGCGCCGTCTCGCCGACGTGCTCATCGAGGTCAAGGCCCGGGTGAAGTTCTGCAGCATCTGCTTCAACGTCTCCGAGGACGAGCAGTGCCGCATCTGCCGCGACCCGCGCCGCGACCCGTCGGTGCTCTGCGTCGTGGAGGAGTACAAGGACGTCGTGGCCATCGAGCGGACCCGTGAGTTCCGTGGCCGCTACCACGTCCTCGGCGGCGCGATCTCCCCGATCGACGGCATCGGGCCCGACCAGCTGCGCATCCGCGAGCTGATGGTGCGGCTCGCTGACGGCACCATCACCGAGACCATCCTGGCCACCGATCCCAACCTCGAGGGCGAGGCGACCGCGACGTACCTCACGCGGATGCTGAAGCCTCTCGGCTTGCGCGTCACGCGTTTGGCGAGTGGACTGCCCGTAGGTGGTGACCTGGAGTATGCCGATGAGGTCACCCTCGGGCGCGCATTCGCAGGAAGGCGGAACGCTGAATGACCGAGATCGCGGGTCTCGACGCCGAGACCGAGGACTTCGCGCAGCAGATCGCCGACTCCGTGTCGAGCTTCCTGCTGGCGCTCAAGGCGATTGCCCGGGAGGCCGACGGCGGCCGCGCGGTGTCGCTGCTGCTGCTCGAGATCAGCCAGGTGCTCCTCGCCGGCGCCCGGCTGGGTGCCCAGCGGGACTTCACGCCCCGGGCGGAGTACCAGCCCGACGTGGGCCCGGAGCCCGACCTCGACCAGATGCGGCTGCGGCTGGCCGGGATCCTCGACAGCGTCGACACCTACAGCTTCGTCTTCGACCCCTACGTCCCCGAGGTGGTCGAGAGCCAGCTCTCCGACGACCTGACCAGCATCGCCACCGACCTCGAGAACGGCCTGCGCCACTACCGCAACGGCAACGTCGAGGAGGCCCTGTGGTGGTGGCAGTTCTCCTACGTCGCCTCGTGGGGCAACCTGGCCGGCGCCGCCCTCAACGCCCTGCTCTCGGTGGTGGCGCACGACCGGCTCGACGCCGAGATCGACGGCGAGGAGGAGCGGGTGGCCGCGGCCGACGAGATGCTCGACGCTGAGATGCTCGGCTCGCAGGACGCCGCACCCCGGTAGACTCGGGGCCGGTCGCGGCGCAGCGCGGCGTTGCTCCGGCTCCGGCCGGCGCGGGCGGCCTGGAGATGCCAACCGACCCTCGAGGACTGTGCAGTGGGCATTGTCGTGCAGAAGTACGGCGGCTCGTCCGTCGCTGACGCGACCGGGATCAAGCGGGTCGCGCAACGGATCGTCGCCACCCGCAAGGCCGGTCACGACGTCGTGGTGGTGGTGTCCGCCATGGGCGACACGACCGACGAGCTGCGAGACCTCGCCGAGCAGGTGACGCCGCTGCCGCCGCCGCGTGAGCTCGACATGCTGCTGACCGCGGGCGAGCGCATCTCCATGGCGCTGGTCGCGATGGCCATCGCGCAGCTCGGTCACAAGGCGCAGTCGTTCACCGGCTCCCAGGCCGGCGTGATCACCGACTCGGCGCACGGCAAGGCCAAGATCATCGACATCACCCCCGGCCGGATCGAGAACGCCATCCAGAACGGCGCGATCGCGATCGTGGCGGGCTTCCAGGGCGTCTCGCAGGACACCAAGGACATCACCACGCTCGGCCGGGGCGCCTCCGACACGACGGCGGTCGCGCTCGCGGCCGCCCTCGGTGCCGACGTCTGCGAGATCTACAGCGACGTCGACGGCGTCTTCACCGCCGACCCGCGGATCGTGCCCGCGGCGCGCAAGCTCGACCGGGTCTCCACCGAGGAGATGCTGGAGATGGCCGCCTCGGGCGCCAAGATCCTGCACCTGCGCTGCGTGGAGTACGCGCGCCGCTACAACATGCCCGTCCACGTGCGTTCCTCCTTCAGCCAGAAGGAGGGCACCTGGATCATCCCCGACCCCACCGAGGGAGAAGAGCCCATGGAGCAGGCGATCATCGCCGGCGTCGCCCACGACCGCAGCGAGGCCAAGATCACCGTCGTCGGTGTGCCCGACAAGGTGGGCGAGGCCGCCCGGATCTTCGAGGCGCTCGCCGCGACCGAGGTCAACATCGACATGGTGGTGCAGAACATCTCGGCGGCCGCGACCGGCCTGACCGACATCTCCTTCACCCTCCCGCGTGCCGACGGGCAGTCCGCGATGGGCGCGCTGGCGCGGATCCAGGAGGAGGTCGGCTACGACAAGCTGCTCTACGACGACCAGATCGGCAAGGTGTCGCTGATCGGCGCCGGGATGCGCTCGCACCCCGGGATCACCGCGAAGTTCTTCGCCTCGCTCGCCTCGGCGGGGGTGAACATCGAGATGATCTCCACCTCCGAGATCCGGATCTCGGTCATCGTCGACGAGGCCCAGGTCGACGAAGCCGTCCGCGCGACCCACTCCGCGTTCGACCTCGACGCCGACGAGGTCGAGGCCGTCGTCTACGGCGGGACCGGCCGATGAGGCCCGTCCGGCTCGGCGTGGTCGGCGCGACCGGTCAGGTCGGCGTCGCCATGCGCCAGATCCTCGAGGAGCGGCAGTTCCCGATCGAGGAGATCCGCTTCTTCGCCTCGTCCCGGTCCGCGGGCACGGTGCTGCCCTTCGCGGGACCCCGTGGTGTGCAGAGCGTCGTCGTCGAGGACGCCGAGACCGCCGACCCGAGCGGGCTCGACATCGCGCTCTTCTCGGCCGGCGCCACCACCTCGCGCGCACTGGTGCCGAGGTTCGTCGACGCCGGCGTCATCGTTGTCGACAACTCCAGCGCCTTCCGCAGGGACCCCGCGATCCCGCTGGTGGTCTCGGAGGTCAACCCCGAGGCGATGGACGGCGTGATCGCGGCCGGGCGCGGCATCATCGCCAACCCGAACTGCACCACGATGGCGGCGATGCCGGTGCTCAAGCCGCTGCACGACGAGGCCGGGCTGGTGCGGCTCATCGCCTCGACCTACCAGGCCGTCTCGGGCAGCGGCGTCGCCGGTGTCGACGAGCTGGCCACCCAGGTCGCGGCAGCCGGTGACAAGGCACGCGAGCTGGCCTACGACGGCGAGGCGGTGGCCTTCCCGGAGCCGGTGAAGTACGACCGCACCATCGCCTACAACGTGCTGCCGCTGGCCGGCTCCATCGTCGACGACGGGCTCGGCGAGACCGACGAGGAGCAGAAGCTCCGCAACGAGTCGCGCAAGATCCTCGGCATCCCCGAGCTGCGCGTCTCGGGCATCTGCGTGCGGGTCCCGGTCTTCACCGGGCACTCGCTGGCCATCAACGCCGAGTTCGCCGCGCCGATGACGGTGGCGCGGGCCCGCGAGCTGCTGGCCGACGCCCCGGGCGTCGAGCTGGCCGACATCCCCACGCCCCTGCAGGCCGCCGGCAAGGACCCGTCGTACGTCGGGCGCATCCGGCAGGACCCCGGCGTCGACGGCGACCGCGGCTTGGCGCTCTTCGTCTCCAACGACAACCTGCGCAAGGGCGCGGCGCTCAACACCGTGCAGATCGCCGAGCTGATCGCCTCCCGCTGACCGGCCGACGAACGCTCTCGTCGGCGTCGGTCAGCGCCCGGAGGGCTCCGTGAACGACGCCGTCAGCCGGTGCGCCAGTGCGAACGTGGCCGCCGCGATGGCGGGGATGACGATGATCATCCACCAGTTGAAGAGCAGGTCGACCATGAGCAGGGCCAGGACGCCCATCAGGCCCACGGCCAGGAAGCTGGTGGCCGACGGGTCCGGCAGGCCCCACGCGCGCAGCAGGACGGCCCCGAGCAGCACCATGGCGACGACGATGCCGAGCAGCAGCAGGTAGCCCGGCCCGCCGCACGAGGACGTGCCACGGACGACCTCGCACAGGTGCATGGAGGCCCAGACCAGGCCCACGGTGAAGACGCCCACCAGCACGCCGGTGATCATGGCTGCGGCCATCCCCCCGATCGCGGGCAGCGACCACTGGCGGCGCACCCGGGCCGGCTTGGTCGGCTGCTCCTGCGCAGCGGGTTCGGCGGTCTCGACCACGGGCGCCGCGGCCGGTGGGGTCGGTGGCGCCAGCGGGGTCGGGGCGACCTCGTCGGCGAACAGCGGGGGAGCATCCGGCGACGGCACCGGTTCGGCGGTCGCCGGCGGCGGCGTGAGGGCGGTCGGCGTCTCGTCGGCAGGCACCGAGGGCACCGGCTCGGTCGGCGTCGGCTCCACCGCCGCCGGCTCCGGCACCGGGGCGGGAGCGTCGGGGGCCTGGGCGTCGGGGGCCGGGGCCTCCTCGGCGGCGCGCTTCCGCTTGCGTCCGAAGCGCAGCGAGGGCAGCTCCAGCGACGGCTTGTCGTTCCCGCGGTCCTCATCAACCATGCCGGGCAGTGTGCCAGAACCGATGCCCGGGTCGTCCCCCGCTCCACCCCATCTGGGTCATGCCGTCAACGAGCCGCCAACGACAGGACCCCGACCCGCGGCGGCGGATCGGGGTCCTGGTGTGGTCGGGCTGACAGGATTTGAACCTGCGGCCTCCTCGTCCCGAACGAGGCGCGCTACCAAGCTGCGCCACAGCCCGATTGCGGGTCTGACCAACCGGTCCGGCCCGCAAGCACGGCGAGCATACCCGAGCCCCGGCGGCCCGCTGTAATCGGCCCGGGTGGTGGTCGGAGGGGTGCTCTCAGCAGGCCGGCGTGAGCGTCATCAGGGTCGCCTCGGGGCGGCAGGCGACCCGGACCCGGGTGTACGGACTGGTCCCGAGACCGGCCGACACGTGCAGCCACGACGAGCCCGGGTCGCCCGGCCGGGAGGCCGCGGGATGGCGGTGCAGCCCCTTCGCGCGGGCCGGCTCGAGGTCGCAGTTGGTGGTCAGCGCCCCACGCCCGGGCAGGCACACCTGACCGCCGTGGGTGTGCCCGGCGATGATCGCGTCGTAGCCGTCGGCAGCGAACTGGTCCAGGACCCGCAGGTACGGCGCGTGCGCGACCCCGAGACGGACGTCGGCCCCCGCGTCGGCCGGGCCCGCGACGTCGCTCAGGCGGTCGTACTCCAGGTGCGGGTCGTCCACGCCGGCGAAGGCGATGCTGGTCCCGTTGACCTCGAGCCGTTCGCGCGTGTTCGTCAGCTCGACCCAGCCGGCGTCGGTGAACGCCCGCCCGAGGTCACGCCAGGGCAGCTGGGGGTGTGGATGTTGCGCTGCCCGTCGTCGGGGAGCACGTAGCGCAGCGGGTTGCGCAGCGTGGGGGAGTAGTAGTCGTTGGACCCGAAGACGAACACCCCGGGGACGTCGAGCAGCGACCCCAGGCAGTCGCGCACGATGGGCACCGAGTCGCGGTGGGCCAGGTTGTCGCCGGTGTTGACCACCAGGTCCGGCCGCAGGTCGGCGAGGCCGCGCAGCCACTCCTGCTTGCGGGTCTGGCCCGGGGTCATGTGCACGTCGCTGAGGTGCAGCACCCGGAGCGGCCTGCGCCCTCGGGGCAGGATCGGCACGGTGACGCGGCGCAGGGTGTACTGCCGTGCCTCCCACGCGGCGTACGCCGCGAGGCCGGCCCCTGCCACGGCTCCGGTGCCCACGAGGGCAGCCAGCGGATGCCAGGCCTTTGCCGGGGGAGCCTGTGCGGGGGGAGTCATGGCGCAAGGCTGCCACAATGGCGGACATGAGCACCCTCAAGGACCGTCTGCGCACCGACCTCACCTCCGCCATGAAGGCCCGCGACGAGGTGCGCTCCTCCACGCTGCGGATGGTCCTCACCGCGATCACCAACGCCGAGGTGGCCGGCAAGCAGCAGCGCGAGCTGAGCGACGACGACATCGTCGGGGTGCTCTCGACCGAGGCCAAGAAGCGTCGGGAGGCCGCGACCGCCTTCGAGGACGGCGGCCGGGCCGAGATGGCGGCCAAGGAGAAGGCCGAGGCCGCCGTCATCGCCGACTACCTGCCGGAGCAGCTGACCGCCGAGGAGATCGCCGGGCTCGTCACCGCCGCGGTCGAGCAGGTCGGCGCCGCGGGCGAGGGCATGAAGGCCATGGGGCGTGTCATGGGCGTGGTGCAGCCGCAGGTGAAGGGCCGCGCCGACGGTGGCGCCGTCGCCGCGGAGGTACGCCGCCAGCTGGCGTGACGCCTCAGGCGTCCTGACCGCGGCCGGCCCGGATCCGGGCCGGCCGCGGTCGGCGCATCAGTCAGTGCCCGCCGCCGGGGCCACCACCACCGGGGCCGCCGCCACCTGGGCCGCCACCCGGCTTGCCGCCGCCACCGGTGTTGCCGCCGCCGCCGTTGTTGCCGCCGCCGCCGTGGTGCTGCGGCGGGACGTAGACGTGTCCGGTGGACTGGTAGATCGTGATCGTGGTGCCGCTGCCGGACTGGCTGCCCGCCGCGGGTGAGGTGTAGGCGACCGAGTCCAGCGCGTTGGGCGAGTCGCGGTAGCCGCCGAGGACCGGGCTGAAGCCCGCGGCCCGCAGCACCTGCTGCGCCTGGGTGACGTTCATGCCGCCGGTGTCGGGCACCGTGGTCAGCACGCCGGCGACGTCGGAGGCCGACGGCCTGGTGAAGTCGGTGTCCGGCAGCCACTGCTGGATCACCTTCATCGCGTCGCCCCACATCGGGCCCGCCGTGGTCGAGCCGTGCGCCGAGGCGACGTACGTGCCGTGCAGCGTCTGGCCGTTCAGCGAGACCCAGTGGCCGAGGCTGTTGGCGCCCGCGATCATCGAGGCGGTGGTGAGGTTGGGGGTGTAGCCCACGAACCACACGGCCATGTTGTCGTTGATGGTGCCGGTCTTGCCGGCCGACGGCTGGTTGAGCGAGATGCCCGCGTCGTAGCCGAAGCCGCCGGGCTCCTGGACACCGCGCAGCACGTCGTTCACCGCGTCGGCGACCGGTGCGGGGATGACCTGCTGGCACTGCGAGGGGTACTGCTTGAGCGTGTTGCCGTTGGAGTCCAGGATCTCGCTGACCGGGCGGGCGTCGCAGTGCAGGCCGCGGCCGGCGAACGTGGCGTAGGCCTCGGCCATCTCCAGCGGGCTGGTGCTCGGCACGCCCAGGGTGAACGACGGGACCCGCTCGTGGGCCGGGTCGTCGAGCTCGACGCCCATGGCCTTGGCCAGCCGGTAGGGCTCGCAGAGCCCGGTGCGCTGCTCGAGCTGGGCGTAGAAGGTGTTCACCGAGAGCTGCGTGCCGGTGTAGAGGTTGAACGTGCCGCTGTCGGTGGAGTTGTGGGCGGGCCAGATCTGCGTGCTCGGGTAGTGGCCCTGGCAGTCGGGGAAGGAGCCCTCGTTGAGGTACACCGTGGGCGGGGCGTTGATCGTGGTGCTCAGCGGGATGTGCTTCTCGATCGCCGCGGCGAGCACGAACGCCTTGAAGGTCGAGCCGGCCTGGAACCCTGCCGAGTGGCCGTACTGCTGCGGCACGACGTAGTTCAGGTAGGTCTCGCCGCGCGCCTTGTCGCTGCCCATCGGCCGCGACTGGGCGATGGCCTTCACGTCACCGGTGCGCGGCTCGATCATGGCCAGCGCGCCGATCGCCTGGTTGGTGGGGTCGACGTGGTTGCGGACGGAGTTGTCGGCCGCCGCCTGGTCGCGCAGGTCGAGGGTCGTGCGGATGGTGAGGCCGCCGGCGTACAGCAGCTTCTTGCGCTCCTCCGGCGTCTTGCCGAGAGCGGGGTCCCTCATCAGGGTGGAGATGGCGTAGGAGCAGAAGAACGGCGCCCGCGAGTCGACGCAGCCGTTGCTGGACGGGATCGGGTGGAGCCCGAGCGGCTCCTTCTTGATCTTGTCGGCCTTGACCGGGTTGATGACGTTCAGCTCCGCCATCCGGTCCAGGACGGTGTTGCGGCGCTCGATCGACCGCTCCGGGTCGTTCGTCGGGTCGTAGCCGGTGGGGTTCTTGACCAGGCCCGCGAGCGTCGCCGACTCGCGCAGGTCGAGGTCCTTGGCGTTCTTGTTGAAGTAGTGCCGGGCCGCGGACTGGATGCCGTAGGCGCCGTCGCCGAAGTAGGCGATGTTGAGGTAGCGCTCGAGGATCCAGTCCTTGGAGTAGTTCTGCTCGAAGGCGATGGCGTAGCGCAGCTCGCGCAGCTTGCGGGCGTAGGTGTCGGCCGTGGCCGCCCGCTGCTGCGCCTTGGTCTTGGCCTGGCTCAGCAGGGTCAGCTTGACCATCTGCTGGGTGATCGAGGAGCCACCCTGGGACACGCCGCCGCTGGCCTGGTTGGTGACCAGTGCCCGCAGCGTGCCCTTCAGGTCGAGGGCGCCGTGCTGGTAGAAGCGGTAGTCCTCGATCGCGACGATGGCCTTGACCATCGTGCGGGAGACCTGGCTCAGCGGCACGCTGACACGGTTCTCGTCGACAGGGTCGCGATGGTGTTGCCGCGGCTGTCGACGATCGTGGTCTTCTCTGGCAGTGCCTCGGTCTTGAGGGCCTCCGGGAGGCTGTCCATCGTCTTCGCGACATCGCGTGCGCCGAGGCCGAGGACACCGGCGAAGGGGATGGCCAGACCGGCGACCACGACGCCCATGACGACAGCGACCGCGAGCATCACACCGAGGTGGGAGGCCACGCGGCCGGCCGAGAGACGTTCGCCGGGCGGGGTGGACCGAGGGCTGGACATGGGCCCAGAGTACGGGAGGGGCCGACCCCCAACCCATTCATGACCCGAAGTAACTAGTCACTTCGGACTAGGACATTTGGGTAGAAGGGGTCTGCCGCAACACTCGCGAAGTCCTTAACTTTCATACCCTGAGGGGACTTACCCGGGTAGACGTCATGGGGACGCCGCCTATCTCGGACGATGTGGGGACATCAACTATGTGGGTTGAAGACTGGACTTCAGCGGCCGCTTGCCGTCAGGCACAGCCGGACCAGCTGTTCGTGCGCGGTGCTGAGCAGAACAAGGCCAAGCAGCTGTGCGCCGGTTGCCCGGTGCGCACCGAGTGCCTCGCCGAGGCGCTCGACAACCAGATCGAGTGGGGCGTCTGGGGCGGCATGACCGAGCGGGAGCGCCGCGCGCTGCTCCGCCGCCGGCCGACCGCCTCCTGGCGCGCCGTGCTCGAGGCGGCACGCGACCAGGGTGCCAACCCGGTCAAGGTCACGGCGGACGTCTGACGACCCGGCGCCGCGTCCGCTGAGGGATCCTCAGCCGCCGGCGAGCAGGTCGCCGATGCGGCGCAGGCCCTCGAGGTCGTGGACGTCGCCGGCCAGTGCCGGCACCACGGCGGTCGGGACCTCGGGGTGGGCCGCGCCGAAGCGCTCGCGCAGCCGTGCCTCCCGCTCGACCATGCGGGACCGGTCGGCGTGCAGCCGGAGCAGCCCCGCCGTCAGCGACTCCGGGTCCTGCGTGCGCAGCCGGGCCGCGGCCGCCATCGCCTCGTCGGCCGAAAGGTCGCCCTGGGGCTCCGGGCTGGCGCGGTTGACGATCAGCCCGGCCAGCGGCATCCGGTCCTCGCTCAGCCGCTCCACGAAGTACGCCGCCTCGCGCAGCGCGTCCGGCTCGGGCGCGGCGACGACGAGGAACGCCGTACCGTCGGCCTGCAGCAGCTCGAACGTCTTCTGGGCGCGCTGCCGGAAGCCGCCGAAGAGCGTGTCGAAGGCTGCCACGAATGTCTGCATGTCGCGCAGCACCTGGGCGCCGAGGATCTTGGTCAGCGCGTTGGTGATCAGGCCGACGCCGGCCGACATCATCCGGGCCGGCCCCCGGGCCGGTGCCAGCAGCAGCCGGATGAACCGGCCGTCGAGGAAGCTCGAGAGCCGCTCGGGGGCGTCGAGGAAGTCCAGCGCCGACCGGGACGGCGGGGTGTCGACCACGATCAGGTCGTAGCTGCCGTCGCGCTGGGCGTCCCCGTGGATCTGTCCCAGCTTCTCCATCGCCATGTACTCCTGCGTGCCCGCGAAGGAGCTCGACAGCGCGATGTAGAAGGGGTTCTCCAGGATCTGGCGGGCCTTCTCGGGGGTCGCCTGGCTCTCCACGACCTCGTCGAAGGTGCGCTTCATGTCCAGCATCATCGCGTCGAGCGAGCCGCCGGCCCCGGCGTCGACGCCCACGACCGGGCGGGGCGTGTTGTCGAGCGCCTCGATGCCCATCGACTGGGCCAGGCGGCGGGCCGGGTCGATCGTCAGGACGACCACCCGGCGCCCACGCTCGGCGGCCCGCAGCGCGAGGGCCGCAGAGGTCGTCGTCTTGCCGACGCCGCCCGAGCCGCAGCAGACGATGATGCGCGTGCCGGGATCGTCGAGCAGCACGTCGACGTCGAGCGAGGAGGCCGGTCCCTCGGTCAGCGGGCCAACACGTGAGCGGCTGCGTTGCCGGTGCGCGGTGCTCATGCCATGCCCTGTTCCCTGAGTGCGGTGGCGAGCTCGTAGAGCCCGCCCAGGTCGACGCCGCCCGCGAGGCGGGGCAGCTCGTAGGTCGGCACCTCCAGCTCGCTGACCAGTGCACGCTGGTCGTCCTCGAGGGCGCGTCGCTCGGCGTGGTCGCCGGCTTCCGCGACGAGGCCGTCGACCAGGCCGTTGCCGTCCTGCACCCCGCCTCCTTCAGGTCCGACCGGATCGCGGCGCGGTCCATGTTCCCCTCGAGGGCGGCCGCGAGGTCGCCTCGGTCGAGGTCGCGGGGGCGGACCAGGTTCACGACCACACCGCCGACGGGCAGCCGGGCCGCCCGGAGCTCCTCGATGCCGTCCGCGGTCTCCTGCACCGGCATCTCCTCGAGCACGGTCACCAGGTGGACCGCCGTGCGCGGGGAACGGAACAGCGTCATCACGGTGTCGGCCTGGCTCTTGATCGGCCCCATCCGCGCCAGCCCGGCGAGCTCGTTGTTGACGTTGAGGAACTGCGCGATCCGGCCGGTCGGCGGCGCGTCCAGCACCACGGCGTCGTACCGGATCGCCTTCTTGTTCCGGCTGTTGCGCTGCACCGCCTCGAAGACCTTGCCGGTGAGCAGCACGTCACGGACGCCCGGCGCGATGGTGGTCGCGAACTCCACCACCCCGAAGCGGTCCAGGGCCCGGCCGGCGCGCCCGAGCTTGTAGTACATGGCGAGGTACTCCAGCAGCGCCGACTCGGGGTCGATGTGGAGCGCGTGCACGACGCCCGGGTTGCCCTCGGGCCCGGGCAGGCCGGTGGCGATCCGTCGTTCCTCGTAGGGGAGCGGGTCGACGTCGAACATCCGGGCGATGCCCTGGCGCCCCTCGACCTCGCAGAGCAGGACGTTCTTGCCGTGCGTGGCCAGCGCGAGCGCGAGGGCCGCCGCGACCGTCGACTTGCCCGTGCCGCCCTTGCCGGTGACGACGTGGAGACGGACACGCGGCCAGTCGTGCTTCTGCTCGGACACGTAGAGCAGCCTAGGCGGCGCGTCCGCACCGCCGCTCCTCCCTGCGGCGGATCCCGCGGGCCGGACCATGTCCGGGGGCACCACCGCAGCGGGGGCCGGGTGTGGTGAGCGGCCATAGGGAGTGACGTCCGTCATGACTAGGATCGCCTGACGTCGGGGTCCTTCGTGGCCCGAAACAGGTGTGGCCCCTGGTGGGCGAGGGAGGACGATCACGTGGACAAGGTCGTGGCGAGTGCGGCCGAGGCGGTGGCCGACATCCCCAGCGGTGCGACGCTGGCGGTCGGGGGCTTCGGGCTGTGCGGCATCCCGTCGGTGCTGATCGACGCGGTCCTGGAGGCCGGGGCCGAGGACCTCGAGGCGGTGTCGAACAACTGCGGCGTCGACGACTGGGGCCTCGGCAGGCTGCTGATGGCCAAGCGGCTGCGCCGGATGATCTCCTCCTACGTCGGGGAGAACAAGGAGTTCGCGCGGCAGTACCTTCACGGCGAGCTCGAGGTTGAGCTGACACCGCAGGGGACGCTCGCGGAGCGGATGCGGGCCGGCGGCTCGGGCATCCCGGCGTTCTTCACCGCGACCGGCGTCGGCACCCAGGTGGCCGAGGGCGGCCTGCCGTGGAAGTACGACGCGGACGGCAACGTCGTCGTCTCCTCGCCGCCGAAGCAGACGCAGAGCTTCGAGACCGCCGAGGGCGAGAAGGAGTTCGTGCTCGAGCACGCGATCGTGGCCGACTTCGGGCTGGTGCGGGCCTGGAAGGGCGACCGGCACGGCAACCTCGTCTACCGCGACTCCGCGCGGAACTTCAACCCGCTGGCCGCGATGTGCGGCCGGGTGACGGTCGCCGAGGTCGAGGAGCTGGTGGAGCCCGGCGAGCTGGACCCCAACGAGATCCACACGCCCGGGGTGTTCGTGCAGCGCGTGGTCCCGCTGACCCCGGAGCAGGCGGCGGACAAGCGGATCGAGAAGCGGACCGTGCGTCCGAAGGAGGGCAACTGACATGGCTGAGTCGCATGGGTGGACCCGTGAGGAGATGGCCGCACGCGCGGCCTCCGAGCTGCACGACGGGTCCTACGTCAACCTCGGCATCGGGCTGCCCACGCTGGTGCCCAACTACGTCGGCGACGACGTCGAGCTGGTGCTGCAGTCGGAGAACGGCATCCTCGGCGTGGGCGCGTACCCGGTCGAGGGCGAGGAGGACCCCGACCTGATCAACGCGGGCAAGGAGACCGTCACGCTGCGACGCGGGGCGTCGTTCTTCGACTCCGCGACGTCCTTCGGGATGATCCGCGGCGGCAAGATCGACGCCGCGATCCTCGGGGCGATGCAGGTCAGCAAGGGCGGTGACATCGCCAACTGGATGATCCCCGGCAAGATGGTCAAGGGCATGGGCGGTGCGATGGACCTGGTCCACGGCGCCAAGCGGGTCATCGTGCTGATGGAGCACGTCGCCAAGGACGGCTCCTACAAGATCGTCGAGGAGTGCTCGCTGCCCTACACCGGCCGCGGCGTCGTCGAGCGGATCATCACCGACCTGTGCGTCATCGACATCACCCCGGACGGCCTGAAGCTCGTCGAGCTCGCACCCGGGGTCACCGAGGACGAGGTGCGCGAGAAGACCGAGCCCGAGGTCCTCGTCGGCTGACTCGGTCAGCCGACCTGGCTGACGGTCGCCCGGGTCCGCGCGGCCGTCAGCACCGCCAGGACGCCGATCCCGGTCGCCACGACGAAGACCGCGAGGAACGGGTCCCCACCCGCCCGGTCGACGGAGCCGTAGACCACGCCGGACAGGGACAGCGCCAACGCCGCCCCGAGGGAGTCCGCGACCGACAGCGCCGACGAGTTGAACCCACGGTCGCGGTCGGTGGACGCGGCGAGCATCGCGACGCTGGTGCGCGGGTAGCCGAAGCCCATGCCCGCGCCGGCCAGCACGTACGACGCCGCGGCGAGCGCCGGGTGGACGTCGGTCGCGACCGCCAGCGCAAGAGCAGCGACGCCGGTCAGGACCACGGCAGTGCCCACCCGCATCGCCGTCACGTGGGACACCCGGTCACCCAGGCGCGACTGCGTCTGGCTCGCCGTCGCCCAGGCGATCCCGACGAGGGTGAGCGCGATCCCGGCCCGCCCGGGGCTGAGGCCCCAGTGGTCCTGCAGCACGAACACGATGAAGGCCTCGGCGCAGAAGAACGCCCCGCTCATCAGGCCGCGGGTGCCGATGACGGCCGGCAGCCCGCGGCGAGCGGTCAGCGTGCCGGCCGGGAGCAGGTGGTGCAGCGCGAGGGCCACGACGCCGAGCGCGACCGCGGCGAGGACGAGGGACCACCCGCCGGAGGAGCCGAGCAGCTCCAGCGCCAGCACCGCCGCCGCGCCCAGCACCGCCCAGGCCAGCCGAAACCGGGGCGCGGGCTCACCCTCGCCCCGCCGGCCGAGCCGGCGGAGCGCCGGGGTGATCAGCAGGGCCGCGACGCCGACCAGGGCGACCGTGCCGAGGAACACCCACCGCCAGCCCGCGGCGTCCGCCACGAACGCAGCGAGCGCAGGACCGAACAGCGACGGCAGCACCCAGGCCGCCGCGAAGCTCGCGAAGACGGCCGGCTGCAGCGCCGCGGGGAAGCACAGTCCGACCACCACGTACAGCACGACCGTCAGGGCCCCGCCTCCGAGCCCCTGGAGGACGCGACCGGCGACGAGCACCTCCATGGAGGGCGCGAGCCCGCACACGACGAGGCCGGCCGAGAACAGGACGAGCGAGGCGATCAACGGTCGGACCGGGCTGTTCCTGTCGCTCCACATGCCGGCCGCCACCATCCCGACCACGCCGCTCGCGAGCGGCGCCGCGAACGACAGCGCGAACAGTCCGACCCCGTCAAGGTCTCGGGCCACCGTGGGCATCACGGTGGCCACCGCCATCGCCTCGAAGGCCACGAACGCGATGAGCGCGAACATCCCGCTGGTGGTGGCGGCGTACGCCGGGTCGAGGAGGCGTTCCCGACGTGGCGGCCGGGGCGGGGCGAGGGTCACGAGTGGAAACGCTAGGACTTCAAGTCCGCTGGAGGTCAAGGCAGTTTCGACGGCGCGACCGACAGGTCACCGATGAGTCGGGGTCACGGCGCCGGTCTGAACGCTCGAACCAGCACCTCGGAGGGACACCATGGGCAAGACCATCGCTTCCATCACCACGTCGGTCGACGGCCACGTCGTGGGGCCGGACGACGGCCCCGGCCAGGGCCTGGGCGTCGGGGGCGAGCGCCTCCACCACTGGGTCATGGGCGGGCCGTGGACCTATGCCGACGACGGCCGCAGCGCCGACGGCATGCACGGGGCCGACAAGGAGTTCTTCGACGACCTCACCGCGGGCATGGGGGCCGGCATCGTCGGCCGGAACATGTACGAGGCGGCCGGGGCCTGGGGCGGCACCAACCCCTTCCCCGGCCCGCTGGTCGTGCTGACCCACCGGACCGAGGACCAGCCCGACCCCTCCGCCGGGTTCGTGTTCGTCGACGGCTTCGACGCCGCGCTGCTGAAGGCGCGTGAGCTCGCCGGCGACGGAACCGTGGCGCTGGGCGGCGGCGCCGACCTGATCCGGCAGGGCCTGGCGGCGGGGGTCGTCGACGAGCTCGCGATCTCGACAGCGCCGGTCGTGCTGGGCGCGGGCAAGCGGCTGTTCGAGGGGTTCGAGCAGGACCTCGACCTGGAGGTGCGCGGGGTGTGGAGCTCGGCGTACGCCACGCACGTCCGGTACGCCGTCAAGCGCTGACCCGGGCCGTCGCGGCGCCGAGTAGGGTGCGGCCCATGACCAAGTGGGAGTACCTGACGGCGCCGATCCTGACGCACGCCGCGAAGCAGATCCTGGACAACTTCGGAGCCGACGGGTGGGAGCTGGTGCAGATCGCGCCGGGCATGAACCCCGAGAACCTCGTCGGCTACTTCAAGCGTCCGCTGGAGGGTTGAGATGAGCACTCCCGAGGAGAAGCTGGCCGAGCTCGGCCTGTCCGTGCCCGACGTGGCCAAGCCGGTGGCGGCGTACGTCCCGGCCGTGCGCAGCGGCAACCACGTCTTCACCTCCGGCCAGCTGCCGATGCGGTCGGGCGAGCTGATGCTCACCGGCAAGGTCGGCGGCGAGGTCAGCCAGGAGGAGGCCGTCGAGTGCGCGCAGCAGTGCGCGCTCAACGCAATCGCGGCGGTCAAGGCCGAGATCGGCGACCTCTCGCTGGTCAAGCGGATCGTCAAGGTGGTGGCGTTCGTCGCCTCCACGCCGGACTTCACCGGCCAGCCGCTGGTCGCGAACGGCGCCTCCGAGCTCTTCGGCAAGGTCTTCGGCGACGCGGGTGTCCACGCCCGCTCGGCGGTCGGCGTGCCGGTGCTGCCGCTGGACTCCCCGGTCGAGGTCGAGATCCTCGTCGAGGTCTGAGGCCCGTGCTCCGGATCCCGCTGCCGCCGCAGCTGGTCGAGCAGGCGCGCGAGTACGCCGACGGCACGCGCACGCCCGCCGAGCCGCGCAACGCGGCGACCGTCGTGCTGCTACGGCCCTCGGAGTCCGGCCCGTCGGTCTACCTGCTGCGCCGCCAGACGTCGATGGCGTTCGCGGCCGGCATGTGCGTCTTCCCGGGCGGCGGCGTGGACCCGCGCGACTTCGCGGCCCACGTCGGCTGGGAGGGGCCGTCCCCGGCCGAGTGGGCAGAGCGGCTCGGCACCGACGAGGAGACCGCGCTCGCGCTGGTGTGTGCGGCGGTCCGGGAGACGTTCGAGGAGTCGGGCGTGCTGCTGGCCGGGCCCTCCCCGCACACGGTCGTCGACGACACGACGGGTGCGGACTGGGAGGCCGACCGGGTCGCCCTGGAGCAGCGCGAGCTGGCCTTCACCGAGTTCCTGGCGCGTCGTGGGCTGGTGCTGCGCACCGACCTGCTCGGGGTCTGGTCGGGCTGGCTGACGCCGGTCTTCGAGCCGCGCCGCTACCGGACGTGGTTCTTCGTCGCGGAGCTGCCGGAAGGGCAGCGGACCAGGGACGTGTCGACCGAGTCGTCGTCAGTCACCTGGCTGCCCGCGATGGGCGCGGTCGAGGCCGTCGAGGCCTCCGAGATGCTGATGCTGCCGCCGACCTACCTGACCTGCCTGGAGGTCGCCCAGTACCCCGATCCCGCGTCGGTGCTCGCAGCCGCCGGCGGCCGCACCGTCGAGATGTTCACCCCGCAGGTCGTCGGTGAGGGCGAGGACGCCACGCTGTCGATGCCGGAGACGCTGCGCCCGCTGGTGGAGTCGCGCCCCGCATGAGCTGGACCGGAGGAACCTTCGGTGAGCGGGGCCGGTGCGTGCTCGCCCCGAACGCCGACATCATGACGCTCGACGGCACCAACACCTGGGTGCTGCGCGAGCCGGGTGCCCGGCGCTCGGTGGTGATCGACCCCGGTCCCTCGATCCCGGCCCACCTGGATGCGGTCGCTGCCGAGGCCGGCGAGGTCGGGGTCGTGCTGCTCACCACCACCACGCCGACCACGCCGAGGCCGCCCGGAGTTCGCCGAGCGGGTCGGGTGCGGCGTACGTGCGCTGGACCCGGCGTACCGCCTCGGCTCGGAGGGCCTCGGCGACGGCGGACGTGGTCTCGGTGGACGGCCTCGAGATCCGGGTCGTCGGCACGCCGGGCCACACCTCCGACTCGCTGTCCTTCCTGCTGCCCGCCGAGGGCGTGGTGCTGACCGGCGACACTGTCCTGGGCCGGGGCACCACCGTCGTGGCCCACCCCGACGGCCAGCTGGGCGCCTACCTCGACTCCTGGACCGCCTGCACGCCCTCGCCGCCGCCCACGAGGTGGGCGCCATCTGGCCCGGCCACGGCCCGGTCATCGGCGACGCGCTGGGCGCCCTCGACTTCTACATCGCCCACCGTCGCGAGCGTCTGGAGCAGGTCGAGGCGGCGGTCGCCCGGCTCGTGGCCGACCACCCCGAGGGCCTCCCCGCCGACGAGCTGCCCCGCCGCGTCGTGGAGATCGTCTACGCCGACGTCGACCAGGTCCCTCTGGGGCGCCGCCGAGCTGTCCGTGCGGGCCCAGCTGGCCTACCTCTCCGCCCGTTGAGTTGGGCCTGATTCAGCTTTGAGTTGGGCCTGATTCGGTTCCGACTTGGGCTCGAGTCCGCGTGTCGTGCACAGGGGACGCTGCGCATCCGGCCGCAGATCGTCCACAGCGCATCCTCCTGCCGCCTTTGTGCACAGGTACGGCGTCAGCGGCCTCGGACGGTGTCAGGGCCGTCGCACCGTGGGCGCATGTGGTCTCACCCGAGTTCCCCTCGACGCCGTTCACCTGGGCGCAGGTGGCCAGGCTCGGCGTCCGCCGATGGAAGGTGGACGCGGCCGTACGGCAACGACAGCTGGTCCGGTTGTTCAGCGGGTCTACGTGCGGGCGGACGTCGAGCTCACGCCCCTGCTGCGGGCGCAAGCCGCGCTCTGGTCATCAGCAAGCACTCGGTGCTCTGCGACCGCAGCGCGGCGTGGCTGCACGGTGCCGACGTGCACCCCTTCCGCGAACGAGACGTCGGGCCGAGGCTCGAGTCGTTCGTCCTGAGAGGTCATGACCCGACCGACCGCCCGGAGTGCTCTGGAGGGACGCGAGACTGAAGCCGACCGACTGGATGACCCTCGATGGTGTCCGCGTGACACGCCCCTGCGCACCGCCATGGATCTCGGCTGCAAGCTGTCTCGGCGCGATGCGCTCGCGGCCATGGATGCGCTCGCGCGCGTGCACGGGCTGACGCTGGCCGAGATGATGAGGGTCGTGCCGCGGTACTTCCGGCGGCGCGGCGTGATCCAGCTGCGGGAGCTGATTCCCCTGGTGGACGGCGCCTCCGAGTCACCCGGCGAGTCGTGGACCCGCTTGGAGATCCTGGATCGCGGGCTTCCGTGTCCCAGGCTCCAGCACTGGGTCCATGTGGATGGGGTGCCGACGTACCGGCTCGACCTGGCCTATCCACATGCGCGGGTTGCCATCGAGTACGACGGCGAGGAGTTCCACACCAGTCCGGAGGATCGCGCGGCAGACCGAGTGCGTCGTCAGTGGCTCCGCGACAACGGCTGGACGGTGATCGTGGTGACCAAGCACGACTTCACGGCGGAGGGCACGGATCGATGGATCCGCCAGATTCGCGACTCCCTGGGTCTGCGCTGAGTCGGTGGTCGCCAGACCTGGCGGACCAGGACGCCGAAACGAGGCCCAACTCGAGACCGAATCAAGCCCAACTCGAGGCCGAACCCCGCCCAACTCAACGGGTGGGGCGGCGGCGCCGGGCGGTCACCAGCGCGACGAGGCCGAGAAGCATCACGAGGCCGGCGCCGAGGCCGATCCACCACCAGGGGGGCCCGTCCTGGGGCACCCAGTCGGGAGCGGGTACGGCGACGGTGGGCTGCGAGGCGGTCATCAGGTCCGTGGCCACGGTCAGGTCCTGCACCCCGGAGTCGACCCGTCCGACCTCGCGCAGCCCGGAGTCGGTGAGCAGCTCGAGCGCGGTGGTGGTCCAGGCGCCGCGGAGCGGTTGCGTCTCCACGACGGGCGTGTCACCGAGCCAGCCGCGCACCGCCATCGTCAGGCCGTCCGCGTCCGGGGTTGCGAGGCGCGGGCTCTTGCCGTTGCCAGACCAGCGCAGCACGTGGAAGGCGGGGCGCCCCTGCCCGGCCGGTCCGGCGCGCACGTCCGCCAGGACATCGCCGGCGTGGGCGATGTCCACTGGGAGTCCCCATCGACGCGGCACGCTGATCTGCTCGACAACGGTGCCGTCCCAAACGACCAGCTTGCTCGCGGACGTGATCGCCACCTGGCCCGAGCTGCCGATGCCGAATGCCTGCGACGTGCGGTTCGAGACGGGGACAGGCTCGGAGGTGCTGGCACCGGGCGCGATCCGGCCGGCCGCCATCTCCTCGCCGAAGCGGCGCTCGCGGTCGGTCCAGAGGGTGGAGACCTGGCCCGACCACACCAGCCAGCGCCCGTTCGGCGACCAGGCGACGGTCTGCACCAGGACGCCCTGCCCGCCGGTCACCGGGACGCTCCTCGTCGCACCCGACCTGAGGTCCACGATCGTCAGGCCGGTCGGCACGGGCGCGTGGCCACGGACCTGTCCCGAGTAGGAGTAGGCGATCTGCGTGCCGTCGGGGGACAGGGCCACCGGCGCGGACGCGGCGTACTCCAGCCCGCCGCGCTCGGCGAACCGGGGGAGGTCGAGGACGTGGTAGACGCCGTCCGCCGCCCCGATGGTGACGACCCGTGCGGTCGCGCCGATGGTCGTGACGTACGCCGCGGCCGTCCGTCCGACCGCGAGGTCGGAGGTCACCGGCACGTCCTCGGTCGAGGTGACTGCGTAGATGTGGTCCGGCACTGCCCCCTGCGCGCCCGCCACCGGGGTCGAGGACCGATCGGGGAGCAGCCCCGCCAGGCCGCCCACCAGCGCCAGCACGGCGACCGCGGCGGCGCCGACGAGCACCCGGTCGCGCGTCCGCGCACGCCGGGCCCGGCCCCAGGTGTCGGGGTCGACGTGGGCGACGGGCGCCGTGTCGCCGATGCGGGACAGCTCCTCGCGCAGCCGCCCGGTCACGAGTCCGCTCCGACCAGCTCGGCGAGCTCGGGTGCCAGCGTCCGCAGCCGCGCCAGCGCCTGGCGGGTGATCGACTTGACCGTCCCGGCCCCGATGCCCAGCGTGGCCGCCGTCTGCACCTCGGTGAGGTCCTCGAAGTAGCGCAGCACCAGCACGGTCCGCTGTCGGGTGGTCAGCCCGGCCAGGGCCTGCTCCAGGGTGATCCGCAGGTCGGCGTCGCCGGTGGCCGTGGGGACGTCGTACGAGCCGAGCGCGGTCTCCTTCACGCGGCGGGTGCGCCACCAGGAGATGTTCTGGGTGTAGAGGATCCGCCGGACGTAGGCCTCCGGTGAGCC
Organism: Nocardioides ungokensis; assembly: GCF_013466985.1. Classification (GTDB taxonomy): domain Bacteria; phylum Actinomycetota; class Actinomycetes; order Propionibacteriales; family Nocardioidaceae; genus Nocardioides; species Nocardioides ungokensis. Next base: position 431,028 of record NZ_CP059164.1, read on the forward strand.
CTGGATGCGCTGCCAGCTGCGCGCCGCCTTGAAGAGTGCCGTCTGCACGAGACCTCCGCGAGATGGGCGTCCCCCGTCAGGAGGTACGCCGTGCGCGACAGGGCAGGCGTGCGCGCCACCACGAACGCGTGGAAGTCGTCCTCAGCAGTCGGCACTCGAGCCCCCTTTCACCTCTACGACGCGCGCAGGGGCGGCTCCGGGGGTCACCGGTCCCGAGAAAGTTCGAGAAGGGTCAGCGGGCCCGGCGGGAGAGCCGCTCCACGTCCATGATCACGACCGAGCGCGGCTCGAGGCGCAGCCAGCCGCGGGACGCGAAGTCGGCCAGCGCCTTGTTGACCGTCTCTCGGGAGGCGCCGACCAGCTGGGCGAGCTCCTCCTGGGTGAGGTCGTGGTGCACGTGCACGCCGTCGTCGGCGGTGCGGCCGAAGCGGTCGGCGAGGTCGAGCAGTGCCTTGGCCACGCGGCCGGGCACGTCGGAGAAGACCAGGTCGGCGACCACGTCGTTGGCCTTGCGGAGCCGGCCGGCGAGCTGCGCGAGCAGTCCGCGAGCGACGACCGGGCGGCCCTCGAGCCAGCGCAGCAGGTCCTCGTGGGAGAGGGAGGCGAACGACGCGTCGGTCACCGCCGTCACCGTGGCGGAGCGCGGGCCCGGGTCGAAGAGCGAGAGCTCGCCGAACATCTGGCCGGGGCCGAGGATGGCGAGGAGGTTCTCGCGACCGTCCGAGGACGTGCGGCCGAGCTTCACCTTGCCGTCCAGCACGACGTACAGCTTGTCGCCGGAGTCGCCCTCGTGGAACAGCACGTCACCTCGGCGCAACCGGCTCTCGGTCATCGACGACCGCAACGCGGTGGCCGCTTCGTCGTCGAGCGCGCTGAACAGCGGCGCCTGGCGCAGTACGTCGTTGTCCACGAATCCTCCTGGTGACCTCACCCGCCCCATACGGACGGCCGCGATGATCCTAGCCAGTGGAATTTCATCACAGGAACAACCCCACCCCGGAAGTCGCGCTGCGACGGCTGTCCACGGGGCGCCGTAGGCTGGGCGCGTGCTCGATGAGGAAACCCCCACCGGCTTGGTCCGCCGTGCCCGGAAGATCGACCGCGCCCTCGCCGAGACCTACCCCGACGCCCGCTGCGAGCTCGACTTCGACAACCCCTTCGAGCTGCTCGTCGTGACCGTGCTGTCGGCCCAGACGACCGACAAGAGAGTCAACGCGGTGCGGCCGACCCTGTTCGCGGCGTACCCCGACGCCGCCGCGATGGCGGCGGCCGAGCGCGACAAGCTCGAGCAGATCGTCGGTCCGCTGGGCTTCTTCCGCGCCAAGACCGAGTCGCTGCTCAAGCTGAGCCAGGCGCTCGTCGAGCGGTACGACGGCGAGGTCCCGCCGCGTCTGGCCGACCTGGTCACCCTGCCCGGTGTTGGCCGCAAGACCGCCAACGTGGTCCTCGGCAACGCGTTCGGCATCCCGGGGATCACCGTCGACACCCACTTCGGGCGCCTGGCGCGCCGGTTCGGCTGGACCGACGAGACCGACCCGGTCAAGGTCGAGCACGCCATCGGGGCGCTCTTCCCCAAGCGGGACTGGACGATGCTCAGCCACCACTGATCTGGCACGGGCGCCGGATCTGCCACTCGCGCAACCCCGCCTGCGGTGCCTGCCCGGTCGCGCGCTGGTGCCCGGCGTTCGGCGAGGGCCCGACCGACCCGGTGGCGGCGGCGAAGCTGGTGAAGACCGAGGGCCGCGCGTGAGGGTCCCACCGGTGCTGGCGGCTGCGCTGGCCGCAGCGGGGCTCGTGCTGGGTGCCTGCGGCTCGGCGAGCGTCCCGTCGCCGGGGGCGGCGAAGATCGACGTCGACACCGCCCAGCTGCGACAGCTCAAGCACGACGCCGGTGTCGAGGCCTGCAAGCCGGGCGGCGCCGCGGCCGTCGACGGCGGCCTGCCGGACGTCACCCTGCCCTGCCTGGGCGGCGGCAAGGACGTCGCCCTCTCGAGCCTGCGCGGCCCGCTGGTGGTCAACCTCTGGGCCTCCTGGTGCGCACCGTGCCGCAAGGAGATGCCGGTGCTCGAGGAGTTCCACCGGAGGTACGGCGACCGGGTGGACGTGGTCGGCGTCGACTTCGAGGACCCGCAGACGCTCAGCGCGATGGCGTTGGTCCAGAAGTCCGGGGTGACCTACCCGCTCCTGGCCGACCCCCAGGGTGCGCTCGTGGGCAAGGCGCCGTTCCCGGCCCGGATGGGCCTGCCGCTCTTCGCCTTCGTCGACGCGGACGGCAAGGTCGAGCTCGCAGCCGGCGGCGTCGACTCGGTCGACCAGCTCGTCTCCCTCGTCAACGACCACCTGGGGGTCGGCCTATGAGGCGGACAGCGTGAGCGAGACCCCCGAGCTGCCGGAGTGGCTGCGCCCCGTCGCGGACGGAGCGGAGTCCATCACCGTGCACGACCTGACCCGGTTCATGCCGCCGGAGGACTCCGACGCCAGGCTGGGCGCGGTCCTGATGCTCTTCGGAGAGGGGGCCGACGGTCCCGACCTGCTGCTGACCGAGCGCGCCCACCACATGCGCTCGCACCCCGGGCAGGTGTCCTTCCCTGGCGGGTCCCTCGACCCCGGGGAGACACCGGTGGAGGCGGCGCTGCGCGAGGCCTGGGAGGAGACGGGGCTCGACCCCTCGGGGGTCTCGGTCTTCGCCGAGCTGCCGGAACTGTGGCTGCCGCCGAGCAACTTCGCGGTGACTCCGGTCCTCGCCTGGTGGCACGAGCCCACCGAGGTCTCGGTGGTGGATCCCGACGAGGTGCACGAGGTCTACCGGGTCCCGATCCGTGAGCTGCTCGACCCCTCCCATCGCATCGCCGTACGCCATCCCTCAGGATGGGTCGGCCCCGGCTTCCTGATCGGCGAGGACAAGGACGTCATCGTCTGGGGCTTCACCGCCGGCATCATCGTCCGCCTCTTCGACTTCCTGGGGTGGGTCGACGAGGTCGACGACCCGCCGATGCGTGACCTGCCCGACTACATGCTGCAGGGTGAGCCCGTCCCGCGTGACGTGCAGCCCAACACCCGATTCGAGGAACGCCGGTGAACCTGCTCGACTGGCTGCTGGTGGTCCTGGTGCTGGCCTACGCCCTCTCCGGCTACTGGCAGGGCTTCATCACCGGCGCCTTCGCCACCGGTGGCCTGCTGCTCGGCGGGCTCTTCGGGGTGTGGCTCGCCCCGGTCGCGCTCGGCGACGCCACGCCCTCGCTGCTGGTCTCCCTCGGGGCGCTCTTCATCGTGATCCTGAGCGCCTCCCTCGGCCAGGCGCTGCTGCAGTTCATCGGCGCCAAGATCCGCGACCGGATCACCTGGCAGCCCATCCGGGCCATCGACGCGGTCGGCGGCGCAGCACTCAGCGCCGCGGCCGTGCTGATCGTCGCGTGGGCGCTCGGGGTGGCCATCTCCGGCACCCGGATCGGCGGGATCACGCCGATGGTGCGCAGCTCCACGGTGCTCGGCGAGGTCGACGGCGTCCTCCCCGCCTCGGCGAGCGGCGTGCTCCAGGCCTTCAACGACGTCGTGGGCACCAGCTTCTTCCCCCGCTACCTCGAGCCCTTCGCTCCCGAGCGGATCGTCCAGGTCGCCCCCGGCCCGCAGCGGCTGCTGAAGGACCCCGACGTCACCGACGCCGCCGCCAGCGTGCTCAAGGTGCGGGGCACCAACGACTGCGGCCGCGGGGTCGAGGGCTCGGGCTTCGTCTACGCCCCGGACCGGCTGATGACCAACGCCCACGTGGTCGCCGGTGTCAGCCACCCCGAGGTCATCGTCGGCGACTCGTCGGTGCCGGCCGAGGTCGTCTACTACAACCCCGACATCGACGTGGCGGTCCTCGCCCTCGACACGGGTGCGGCGCCGGCGCTCGACTTCGACCAGAACGGCGACGCCAACGAGGGTGTCGCGATCCTCGGCTACCCCGAGGACGGGCCGTACGACGTGGAGCCCGGCCGCATCCGCTCCGAGCAGCGACTCCGCTCGCCGAACATCTACGGCGACGGCACCGTCATCCGCCAGGTCTTCTCCCTGCGCGGGCTGGTGCGCCCCGGCAACTCGGGCGGGCCGATCATCTCCTCGGCCGGTGACGTCGTCGGCGTGGTGTTCGCGGCCTCGGTCACCGACCAGCAGACCGGCTACGCGCTCACCGCCGAGCAGGTGTCGCGCAGCGCGGCCCTCGGCCGGTCCAGCAACGGCGCGGTCTCGACCGGAGACTGCGCCGGGTAGTCGGCCCGGGTGGTCGGCCCGGTGGTCGGCCGGTCCTCGGCGGATCCGCGGCTGCGGCTCCGTCAGGCCTTGCCCTTGAGGGCGTTCGGGATCTGCTTGCCCTGGGCGATGGCCTTCTCGGGGGCGCGCACCTGCTTGACCTTGCGGACGCCGATGAAGACCAGCAGGCCGGCAAGCAGCAGGTAGAAACCGAAGACGATCAGGAACGCCCACTGCAGGGCCAGCCCGTCGCCGTTCCAGTTGATCAGGTAGGCGATCGCCACCGACAGCATGATGACGGCCAGCACGGCCAGGAACCCCGCTGCGGCGAAGAGCCCGACACCGGTGCCGCCCGCCTTGATGCTCACCTTGAGCTCGGACTTCGCGAGCTGGATCTCCTTGGAGATCAGGGTCGAGATGTCACGGCTGGCGTCGGTGACCAGACGCCCGATGGTGGGGTCGCCGTCCGAAGCGGGTGCTGCCGTGACCGGTTCGGTTGCCATGCGGTGTTCCCCCTGGTGCTGGGTGTTTGTGGGCCGGTGCTGACCCTACAGAAGGACGGGGTGGGACCGCCCGCTCAGGCCGGTCCCGGCTCCTCCCGGCCGTCGCGCTGGAAGACGTCGGGGATCCCGTCGGCGTCGGCGTCGACCTCCTCCATCTCGCAGATCCGCCGGTAGGCGCGGTTGCGGGTGCGCAGGACGGCGGCGGCGCACACCGTGGCCACGAGGGACCCGATGAGCACGCCCACCTTGACGTGGTCGTCGCGCCCGCTGCCGGTCCCGTAGGCCAGCTCGCCGATCAGCAGCGAGACCGTGAAGCCGATCCCCGCGAGCATGGACATGCCGATCACGTCGGTCCAGCTCAGCTCGTCGTCGAGGTCGGCCCGGGTGAACGTCGCGAGTGCCCAGGTGGAGCCCGCGATGCCGACCGTCTTGCCGACCACCAGGCCCGCGACGATCCCGAGGGCGATCGGGTCCCGGAGTGCCTGGGCCAGGCCGTGCAGGCCGCCCACCGTCACGCCCGCGGCGAAGAAGGCGAAGACCGGCACGGCGATGCCCGCCGAGACCGGGCGGACCACGTGCTCGAGGTGCTCGGCCAGCCCGGCGCCGTCCTGCCCGTCGCGCCGCAGCACGGGGACGGTGAAGGCCAGCGCGACGCCCGCCACCGTCGCGTGCACGCCGGACGCGTGCACCAGCGTCCAGGCCACGAACGCCAGGGGCATGAGCAGCCACCCCCGGTGGATCCGCCGCTGCACGAGGAACCCGAAGACGGCGATCGGCACCACCGCCAGCGCGAGGTAGAGCAGGTGCAGCTCGGAGGTGTAGAAGACGGCGATGATCGTGATGGCCAGCAGGTCGTCGACGACCGCGAGGGTGAGCAGGAACGTGCGCAGCCCGGACGGCAGGTGGGTGCTGATCACGGCCAGGATCGCCACCGCGAAGGCGATGTCGGTCGCGGTCGGGATGGCCCAGCCCTTCAGCCCGCCGCCGGCACCGAGGTTGACCGCGACGAAGACGAGGGCGGGCACGGTCATGCCGGCGACCGCCGCGACCACGGGCAGGGCGGCCCGTCGTACGTCGCGCAGGTCGCCGGCGACGAACTCCCGCTTGAGCTCGAGCCCGGCCACGAAGAAGAAGATCGCCAGCAGCCCATCGGCCGCCCAGGCGCCCAGGCTGAGGTCGAGGTGGAGCGCCGCGGGGCCGACGGTCCAGTCGCGCAGCGCGGTGTAGGCGTCCGACCACGGCGTGTTGGCCCAGACGATGGCGACCAGTGCGCCCGCGATCAGCAGCATCCCGCCGGTGGTCTCCGCCCTCAGGATCTCCCCGACGCGGGAGCTCTCGGGGAACGAGCCGCGCGCGAAGAGCCGCAGCGGTGCTCTGCGACGGGGCGGCCGGGGGGCGGCTGGGACGAGGTCACGGGGCTCCTGGGGTCGGCGGAACGGTGCCGACCAGACTTCCCGGCGCTCCCTGCCGCCAGCCTACCGTCCCGCAGGCCCCCCGAGTCGGCGCTGCTTGACGTCCAGGACCCCCCGAGTCGGCGCTGGTTGACGACCAGGGCCGACTCGGCGTCAGGGGTCAGTCCTCGGACTTGCCCGAGTCGATGCCCTGCGAGATCAGGTCCATGACCGAGGAGTCGGCGAGGGTGGTGACGTCGCCGACCTCGCGGTGCTCGGCGACGTCGCGCAGCAGGCGCCGCATGATCTTGCCCGAGCGGGTCTTGGGCAGCTCGGCGACGATCATGATCTGCCGCGGCTTGGCGATCGCGCCGATCTCCTTGCGGACGTGGTTGCGCAGCTCCTCGACGATGTCCGCGCCGCCGTCACCGGCCTCCTCGCGCAGGATCACGAACGCGCAGACGGCCTGACCGGTGTCCTCGTCCTTGGCGCCCACGACCGCGGCCTCGGCGACCTTGGGGTGCGAGACCAGCGCCGACTCGATCTCGGTCGTCGAGAGCCGGTGACCGGAGACGTTCATGACGTCGTCGACGCGGCCGAGGACCCAGATGTCACCGTCCTCGTCCTTCTTCGCACCGTCGCCGGCGAAGTAGAAGCCCTGCTTCTCGAAGCGCGACCAGTAGGTCTCCTTGAACCGCTCGTCGTCGCCCCACAGGGTGCGCAGCATCGAGGGCCACGGCTGGGTCAGCACGAGGTAGCCACCGGAGCCGTTCGGGACCGGGACCCCCTCGTCATTGACGACCTCGGCGGCCACGCCGGGGATGGGGGTCATCGCGGAGCCCGGCTTGCCGGCGGTGACGCCGGGCAGCGGGCTGATCATGATCGAGCCGGTCTCGGTCTGCCACCAGGTGTCGACGACCGGCGTGCGGTCGCCGCCGATGACCGAGCGGTACCAGATGTACGCCTCGGGGTTGATCGGCTCGCCGACGGAGCCGAGCAGCCGCAGCGACGACATGTCGTGGCGGTCCGGGATCTCGCGGCCCTGCTTCATGAACGAGCGGATCGCGGTGGGGGCGGTGTAGAAGATCGTCACGCCGTACTTCTCGATGATCTTCCACCAGCGGCCGCGCTCGGGGCTGTCCGGGACGCCTTCGTACATCACCTGGGTCGCGCCGTTGGCCATCGGCCCGTAGACGATGTAGGAGTGGCCGGTGACCCACCCGATGTCGGCGGAGCACCAGTAGACGTCCGTCTCCGGCTTGAGGTCGAAGATCGACCAGTGGGTGTACGCCGAGCCCACGAGGTAGCCGCCGGTCGTGTGCAGGATGCCCTTCGGCTTGCCGGTCGTGCCCGAGGTGTACATGACGTAGAGCGGGTGCTCGGCGTCGAAGAACTCGCATGCGTGCTCGGCCGAGGCGGAGTCGACGGCGTCGTGCCACCACACGTCGACCGAGTCGTCCCAGTCGACCTCCTGGCCGGTGCGACGCACGACCAGCACCTTCTCGACGGTGAAGCCGTTCTCCGCGGTCTTGGCGCGGGCCTCGTCGACCGCCGGCTTGAGCGCGGAGGCCGCGCCGCGGCGGTAGCCGCCGTCGGAGGTGATGACGACCTTGGCCTGGCAGTCGACGAGCCGGGTCGCGAGGGCGTCGGAGGAGAAGCCGCCGAAGACCACCGTGTGCGGGGCGCCGATGCGGGCGCAGGCCAGCATGGCCACGACCGCCTCGGGGATCATCGGCAGGTAGATCGCGACACGGTCGCCGGTCCGCACGCCCAGCTCGGTCAGCGCGTTGGCCGCCTTGCAGACCTCGTCCTTCATCTCGGCGTAGGTGATCGTGCGCGCGTCGTCCTCGGGCTCGCCGACCCAGTGGAAGGCGACCTTGTCCCCGTGGCCGGCCTCGACGTGCCGGTCGACGCAGTTGTACGCCGCGTTGAGCCGGCCGCCGACGAACCACTTCGCGAAGGGCGGGTTGTCCCAGTCCAGCACCCGGTCCCACTTCTGGTCCCAGTCGAGGCGCTCGGCCTGCTCGGCCCAGAAGGACTCCCGGTCCTCGGCCGCCCGCTCGTAGGCCTCGGCCTTGAGGTTGGCGTGCTCCGCGAGCTCGGCCGGCGGCTCGAACCGGCGCTCCTCACGGGACAGGTTGGCCAAGGTCTGTTCAGAAGGGGTCTCTGCGCTCACGGTGTCTCCCGAATCTCAGCTCGATGTGGCTCACGCCACCCTAGGACGTGGGTCCCGGCCGTGGATACGTGCCGCGGTCAGAGTGCCCCGCGCCCGGTTGGTCGCAGGTTGCCTTGCCGGGTCAGCGGAAGTCGATGAGCAGCATGTCGGTGTCGGTGCCGTCGGAGACCTCGCGCTCCTCGCCCGGCGCCGCGGCGTCTCCGTGCGGCTCCTCGGCGGAGTCCTCGTCGTCGTGGTGCGGCTGCTGGTCGATCACGGCCGCGCGGAAGCAGTCGGCCGAGTAGGGCAGCTGCATCCCGTCCATGCCGCGCCCGAAGTCGTCGTAGAACGCGAGGACCTCGGCCAGCTTCGCGGCACGGGCCTCCTCGTCGAGGACGGCGACGTTGGAGCGGGACAGGACGAGGTCCTGGATGGACTCGCGGTCGACGGTCTGCCAGAAGCGGAAGGTGGCGTCCTCGACGAAGCCGAACAGCGCCGACTGGACCAGCGGCCCGACCGGGTCCCGGAGCTGGTCCTGGGTCCCGATCAGCGCGCCGAGGCGGCGTACCCACGGGATCCGCTCGTCGCGCTGGTTCCACACCAGCGCCAGGCGGCCACCGGGCCGCAGGACGCGCGCGATCTCGGGCAGCGCCCGGTCCAGGTCGAACCAGTGGAACGCCTGGGCGCAGACCACCACGTCCACCGAGCGGTCCGGCGCCGGGATCTCCTCGGCGGACGCCACCGAGGTGCGGACGTCGGGGAGGTCGCGGCGCAGGATGTCGAGCATCGCGGTGTCGGGATCGGTGGCGTGCACGTCGTGGCCCAGGGCCACCAGCTCCGCGGTCAGCTTGCCGGTGCCGGCGCCCAGCTCGAGCACGGTCACCGGGGTCTTGCCGACGAGCCAGACCGCCGCCTCGCGGGGGTACGACGGGCGGCCGCGGTCGTAGGCGGCGGCGACCGACCCGAAGGATCGGGCCCAGTCCGCGGCCGGGCCGGTGGGTGGGGGCTGGCGCGCGTCACTCATCACGACCACGGTACCGGGCAGGGGCCACCCGATCGGGACCCCGGCGCCGCGCCCTAGCCTTCATGGCCATGAGCACGGATCCGCTGGCCTGGCTGACGACCCTGGAGGGCGTGCCGTCGGCGTACGCCGCGGCCCGGGACGGGATCGACGTGGTCCTGCGCGACCGTGGCCTGCGCCGCACGTCACCCGAGACGACCGCCGAGTCGCTGCTCCGCGGTGCGCACGCGAGCGCTGCGCTCGAGGGCTCATCGTCGTCGCTGGCCGAGGTGCGCGCCGGGACCGGGGACGCGGTGGCCCAGGACGCCGTCCGGGTCTCGGCCGAGCTCTTGTCGCTGTCGCCGCTGCTCTCCCGCGCCCCGCTCCAGGCGCTGGCGCGGATCCACGCGCTCGCCGCCTCGGCGTCGCTCCCGCAGGAGCAGCTCGGCCGGCCCCGGGACGCCGCGTCCGCCGACCGGCTGCGGGCTCTGGCCGAGCTGCTGACCGCGCCCACCTCGGTGCCGGCCCTCGTGGTCGCCGCGGTCGTCCACGCCGACCTCGCCACCGCCGCGCCGTTCGCGTCGCACAACGGGGTCGTCGCCCGGGCCACCGAGCGCCTGCTGCTGGTCGGCCGCGGGGTGGACGAGAAGTCGCTTGTCGTCCCGGAGGCCGGCCACCTCGCGCTGCGGCCGGCGTACGAGTCGAACCTGCGGGGGTACGCCGACGGCGGACCCGCCGGCGTGCACGCGTGGGTGCTCTACGCGGCCGAGGCGTACGCCGCGGGCGCCGAGGCGAGCCCGCTGCGCCGACCCGCCGAGGACCAGGCCGCCGAGTAGCTCCGGACGTGCGAGCGGCACCCGACTCGAAGAGATTCGGATGCCGCCGCTGACACGTGATCCGTTGGCTACCAGGCGTGCATCATCAACTGCTGCCCCGGGAAGATCCCGGTGTGCAAGCGCCCTGTAGGAAGGGTGGATCGCCGCGTGGGTACCCGGATCACGTGCTGCCCTGTGGAGTTCTGACCCTGTTTCTACGCCGCTGCGGTCAGGTGTTCAAGGGTTGACATTCGGCGCCGCTGCGCGACAGATCAGGCGAGGCGTCGTTTGCGGGCGCTGGCCCACATCACGCCGCCGAACGCGACGACTCCGCCGACGGCCAGGGCGGCCAGCGTCTGCCGCGCCGGGGGGAACGGGACCCGGCTGCGCAGCGTGACCGGCTTGGTGAAGACCAGCACCGGCCAGCCGTTGGAGGCGGCGATCCGGCGCAGCTCGCGGTCGGGGTTGACCGCGTGCGGGTGGCCGACGGCCTCCAGCATGTGCACGTCGGTCACCGAGTCGCTGTAGGCATAGCTGTGCTCGAGGTCGTAGCCCATCAGGTCGGCGAGCTCGCGGATGGCGCGGGCCTTCTCCTCGGCGTACGCGTAGTACTCGATGCTGCCGGTGTACTTCCCGTCCTCGATCTCCATCCGGGTGGCGACCACCCGGTCGGCACCGAGCATCTCGCCGATCGGACCGACCACCTCGGTCCCGGAGGTCGAGACGATCACCACGTCGCGGCCGGCGAGGTGGTGCTCCTCGATGAGGGAGACCGCCTCGTCGTAGACCAGCGGGTCGACGATGTTGTGCAGGGTCTCGGCGACGATCTCGCGCACCGTCGCCACGTCCCAGCCCGCGCAGAGCTGCGACATGAACTGCCGCATCTTCTCCATCTGGTCGTGGTCGGCGCCGCCGACGAGGTAGACGAACTGGGCGTAGGCCGAGCGCAGCACCGCGCGCCGGGAGATCAGGCCGCCTGCCTGGAAGGGACGACTGAACGCCAGGGTGCTCGACTTGGCGATGATCGTCTTGTCGAGGTCGAAGAAGGCCGCGGTGGGGCGGGGCGCCATGGGCTCATCGTAGGTGCGGGCGCCGACCCAGCGCGGCCGGACCGGGCAGCGGAGTGTCCCGTGCGCGCTCGCCGGGTCACTGTGACGAGGGTGCCGGGCCCCCGGGTCGGCTCATCAGCGCGAGCAGCAGCAGCACCCGGGTCTCGGCACTGTCGAGCGTGAGCCCGGTCAGCTCCTCCACCCGGGCCATCCGGGCGCGCAGCGTGTGCCGATGCACACCGAGGGCTCGCGCTGCCGTCTCCCAGGACCCGTTGTGGTGCAGGAAGGCCTCCAACGAGGGCACCAGGTCCGCCTCCCGGGCGGTGGCCCCGCGCTCCAGCGCGTCCAGCGCCGGCCCCGCCAGCGTCCAGATCCGCGAGCGGACCGTCTCGTCCTCGACGACCGCACCCAGTGTCAGCTCGTCGAACCAGCCGACGCTGCGCCGCGCGCGCTGTGCGGACGCCGCGGCCTGCTCGGCCGAGGCGATGGCCGTGGCCACGTCGGCCTGCGGCAACGAGCCGCTGACGCCGATGACGACCCGCCCCATCCCCGCCTCCTCAGCGGCCGAAGCGAGCACCTCCACGAGGTGGCGGGTGTCCTGGGCCCGGAGCAGCGCGGCCACGCCGCCCTCCAGCCTGGTCACCACGTGCGGCAGAGCGCTGGACTCGAGCTGGTCGGAGACCACCTGGAGCAGCCGCGGGCGGCTGCGCGGAGCCTTGACGACCGCGAGCATCACCGGGTCGGTGGGGGCGAACCCGAAGTGGTGCAGGTGACGCACGAGGGACCCGGCTTGCTGGCCGGGGTGCAGCAGCAGGTCCAGGAGCGTTCCCCCGAGCGCGTGGTACGCCGCGACGAGCTCGGCCGGCCAGTCCAGCTGCAAGGTGATCAGGCCGGCGGCCTGGTTGAGGAGCAGCCGGTCAGTGGCCGTCGGTGGGGTGTGGTGGTGCACCGCCAGCCAGCCCACCACCGCGGACCGACCGCGGAGCGACTGGATCTCCAGGGTGCCCCGCTGGGTCTCGATGCCGACGGCGCCCCCGTGCGCTTCCCGGGACAGCCGCCGCCACTGCGCGCCGACCAGGTCGATCAACGCGCTGTCCCGCGTCGAGGAGGCCATCACCGCGCCGTACTCGTCGAGCACCACCGGGTCGCAGTGCAGCTCCCTGTCGAGTACCCCGACCAGGCCGGTGAGGCCGCCGCGAACGGCGGCCCGTGTGATCCGCCGCTGGTGGGTGAGGGCTTCCTGGAGCGACTCCAGCTCCTGCTCGGAGAGCCGTCGGGCGACCGCCTGGGTGATCGCGATGAACGGCGTCGGCAGCGGCACCTCCACCAGGGGGACGCCTCGCTCGGCGCAGGCGTCGACGATGGGCACGGGGATCTCGTCGTAGCGGATGCCGACCCCGAAGCCGATGCCCGCCACCCCGCAGTCGGCGAGGCCCTCGACGTACGCGCGCTGCTCACGAGCGGACCGGGCCAGCCGCAGCCCGGTGGTGAGCACGAGCTCGCCGCCGTTGAGCCACGGGGTCGGGTCACCCACGTCGATGGCGTGCGCCCAGGTGACCTCCTGGGCGGTGGGGACGTCGGTCACCAGGCGCAGGCCCAGGTCGGGGCGGTCGAGGAGCCACTCCAGGGTCACGGTCACGGGGCCTCCTGAGAGCCCTGCCACATCGCACAGTGGCGACGCCCGAACTTCGCCGTTCTGTCCATCAGACGGGCTCAATCCCGACCCTACTCTCGAATGAGCGCGTGGGGAGCGTCACACCAGAGACCCGAGCAGACCCAAGGAAGACCATGTCCCAGCTGAACCTCCAGAACTTCGTCGGCGGCGAGTACGTCGACACCCGCGACGGCCGTCGGAGCGACCTCGTGGACCCGTCCACCGGAGAGGTCTACGGCCGCGCGCCGGTCTCCGGGCCGGCCGACGTCGACCTCGCCTTCGAGAGCGCCGCGAAGGCGTTCGAGGGCTGGCGGTCGACCACCCCCGCCCAGCGACAGGAGGCCCTGCTCCGCATCGCCGACGCGGTCGAGGCGCGGGCCGAGGAGCTGGCCGAGGCCGAGAGCCGCAACACCGGCAAGCTCGTCCCGCTCATCCGGGCGGAGGAGATCCCGCCGATGGTCGACCAGATCCGGTTCTTCGCCGGGGCGGCGCGGGTCCTCGAGGGCCGTGCGGCCGCTGAGTACATGGAGGGCCACACCTCCTGGATCCGCCGCGAGCCGGTCGGCGTCGTCGGCCAGGTCGCCCCTTGGAACTACCCGATGATGATGGCGGTCTGGAAGTTCGCCCCGGCGCTGGCCGCGGGCAACACCGTCGTGCTCAAGCCGAGCGACTCCACCCCGGTGACGTCGCTGCTGCTCGCCGAGATCGCCTCGGAGTTCCTGCCGGCCGGCGTCCTCAACGTCGTGTGCGGCGACCGCGTCACCGGCAACCTCGTCGTCAGCCACCCCACCGCGCAGATGGTGTCGATCACCGGCTCTGTCGGCGCCGGCAAGGAGGTGGCCCGCGCGGCAGCCGACGACGTCAAGCGGGTGCACCTCGAGCTCGGCGGCAAGGCGCCGGTCGTGGTCTTCGACGACGCTGACATCGAGGCGGCCGCGGAGGGCATCGCCATCGCCGGCTACTTCAACGCGGGCCAGGACTGCACCGCCGCCACGCGGGTCCTGGTGGCCGACGCCGTCCACGACGAGTTCGTCGCCGCGCTTGCCGAGCAGGCGCGCGCCACGCGCACGTCGTACGAGGGCGGCCGTCACGACGAGGAGGCCCTGGTGCCGCCCGTCAACAACGCGCAGCAGCTGGAACGGGTGCTGGGCTTCCTGGACCGGGTGCCCGACCACGCGACGGTCGTCGTCGGTGGACGGCGTCAGGGCGACCGCGGCTTCTACGTCGAGCCCACCCTCGTCACCGGGCTCGAGCAGGACGACGAGCTCGTCCAGAACGAGGTCTTCGGACCCGTCATCACCGTGCAGACGTTCCGCCACGAGGAGGAGGCGCTGGCCAAGGCCAACGACGTCCCCTACGCGCTGGCGTCCTCGGTGTGGACCCGGGACCTCGGCCGCGGACTGCGCATGTCGCAGCGCCTCGACTTCGGCTGCGTGTGGATCAACACGCACATCCCGCTCGTCGCCGAGATGCCGCACGGCGGCTTCAAGCACTCCGGCTACGGCAAGGACCTGTCCATGTACGGCCTCGAGGACTACACGCGCGTCAAGCACGTGATGGCCAGCATCGAGAGCTGAGGAGACGACCATGGCGCAGCAAGGCGGGCTGAAACGATCCCTCGGACTGTGGGCGATCGTGGCCCTCGGTCTCGGCTACATGACCCCCACGGTCCTCTTCGACACGTTCGGCATCGTCACCCAGCAGACGAACGGCGTCGTGCCCCTGGCCTACCTGCTGGCGCTCGTGGTCATGATCTTCACGGCGATCAGCTACGGACGGATGTCCAAGGTGTTCCCCACCGCGGGCTCGTCGTACACGTATGCACGTGAGGCGATCCATCCCCGGGTGGGCTTCATGGTCGGCTGGGCGGCGCTGCTCGACTACCTCCTGCTGCCCCTGGTCAACGCCCTGATCATCCGGCTCTACATGACCTCGCTGTTCCCTGCTGTCCCCGGCTGGATCTGGGTCGTGGTCTTCGTCGCCGGTGTCACCGCGATCAACGCGTGGAGCCTCAACTCCACCTCCAGGCTGAACTTCGTCCTGGTCGTGTTCGCGGTGGTGCTGATCGCGGTCTTCCTGGTGCTCGCGGTCGTCCAGCTCTCGCGGGGCATGGGCGACGGCACCCTGCTGACCACCAAGCCGCTCTTCCACTCCGGGATCCACGCGACGGCCGTGCTCACGGGCGCCACCGTGGTCTGCTTCTCCTTCATCGGGTTCGACGCGATCACGATGTACACCGAGGAGGCCCGGGACCGGCGGCACGTGCCGAAGGCGATCATCATCACCCTGCTGATCGGCGGCGCCATCTTCCTGGCCGCCGGGTACGTCGCGCAGGCGGTGTTCCCGACCGTCGCCGGTTTCCACCAGACCGACGACACGCTCCCGGAGATGGCGCTCCTCGTGGGCGGGAGGTTCTTCCAGATCCTCTTCGTGGCCGCCGCTTTCGCGGCCACGGTCGCCTCGGCGCTCGCCTCGCACGCCAGCGTCTCGCGGCTCCTGCACGTGATGGGGCGCAACCGCGTCCTGCAGCCGGCACGTCTGTTCGCCTACGTCCACCCGAAGCGCGGTACGCCGGTCTACGCGACCATCGCGGTCGGAGTCGTCTCCCTGCTGGCGATCACGCCGAGCCTGGAGCTGGTCGCCTCGATGATCAACTTCGGCGCCCTCATTGCCTTCACCTTCGTGAACCTGTCAGTGATCGGCTACTTCGTGTTCCGGCGTCGTGAGCACCACACCGTGAAGCAGATCGCCACCAACGTGCTGCTGCCCGTGGTCGGCACCGCGATGACCGGAGTCCTCTGGAGCTTCCTGCACCGCGACGCGCTCATCGTCGGGCTCTCGTGGGCCGCCATCGGCGTCGTCTACGCGGTCGTGCTCAGCCGGATCACCGGGCGGAGCGTGACCGACATCGACCTCGGCGACCACGGCGCCGACGGCGACCCCGGCGACTCCGGCGACGAGGAGATCGCCCCGGAGCTGGTCACCGTGTAGCTCCTCCGCCCCTCCTCCCTCAACCCACCACCACCCCGCATCACCAGACGAGAGCTGTGAGAGTCATGCCCGAAAACACCTTCACCTTCGACCAGAACCAGTACGACCACCTCCAGAGGTCCGCCAAGGACCACCTGTGGATGCACTTCACCCGCCACTCGACGTACGCCGAGGCCGACGTGCCGCTGATCGTGCGCGGCGAGGGCGCCTACGTGTACGACATCCACGGCAACCGCTACCTGGACGCGCTCGCGGGACTGTTCGTGAACCAGCTGGGCCACGGCCGCACCGACCTCGCGGAGGCCGCTGCCAGGCAGGCGAGCCAGCTGGCGTACTTCCCGCTGTGGTCCTACGCGCACCCCACCGCGGTCGAGCTCGCCGAGCGGGTCGCCGCCTACGCCCCGGGTGACCTGAACCGCGTCTTCTTCACCACCGGCGGTGGCGAGGCGGTCGAGGCGGCCTGGAAGCTCGCCAAGAACTACTTCAAGCTCACCGGCAAGCCGACGAAGCACAAGGTGCTGTCGCGGACCATCGCCTACCACGGGACCACCCACGGTGCTCTTTCGATCACCGGGCTGCCCGGGCTCAAGCAGCCCTTCGAGCCGCTCGTGCCCTCGACGTTCCGGGTGCCGAACACCAACATCTACCGGGCCCCGATCCACGGTGACGACCCCGAGGCCTTCGGCCGGTGGGCCGCGGACCAGATCGCCGTGCAGATCGAGAACGAGGGCCCGGACACCGTGGCCGCGGTCTTCCTCGAGCCGGTGCAGAACGCCGGTGGCGCCTTCCCGCCCCCGCCCGGCTACTTCGAGCGGGTCCGCGAGATCTGCGACGAGTACGACGTGCTGCTGGTCTCCGACGAGGTCATCTGCGCCTTCGGCCGGCTGGGCCACATGTTCGGTGCGGAGCGCTACGGCTACCAGCCGGACATCATCACCTGCGCCAAGGGCATCACGTCCGGCTACGCCCCGCTCGGCGCGATGATCGCGTCGGACCGGCTGATGGAGCCCTTCCTGAAGGGCGACAACACCTTCCTGCACGGCTACACCTTCGGCGGCCACCCGGTCGCCACCGCGGTGGCGCTGGCGAACCTGGACGCCTTCGAGAAGGAGGGCGTGCTCGAGCACGTGCGCGCCAACGAGGAGTCGTTCCGACTCACGTTGGACAAGCTGGCCGGCCTGCCGATCGTGGGCGACATCCGCGGGGCGGGCTACTTCTACGGCATCGAGCTCGTCAAGGACAAGGTCACCAAGGAGACGTTCGACGAGGCCGAGTCCGAGCGGCTGCTGCGCGGGTTCCTCTCCAAGGCGCTGTTCGACGCAGGTCTCTACTGCCGCGCCGACGACCGCGGCGACCCGGTCATCCAGCTCTCGCCGCCGCTGATCTGCGACCAGTCGCACTTCGACGAGATCACCCAGGCGCTGGAGTCGGTCCTCACCGAGGCCAGCGACCTCCTCTGACCACCCCCACATCCACGAGCACGAAAGGCGGAACCGCCATGCGTATCGGCATTCCGAAGGAAGTCAAGAACCACGAGTACCGGGTCGCCATCACGCCCGTCGGCGTGCACGAGCTCACTGCCCACGGTCACGAGGTGTACGTCGAGCGGTGCGCCGGGGTCGGCTCCTCGATCAGCGACGAGGAGTACCTGGCCTCGGGCGCGAAGGTCCTCGACACGGCCGACGACGTGTGGGGCACCGCCGACATGGTGCTCAAGGTCAAGGAGCCGGTGGCCGAGGAGTACCACCGGATGCGGGAGGGGCAGACGCTGTTCACCTACCTGCACCTGGCGGCGGACAAGCCGCTGACCGAGGAGCTGATCAAGCGCCAGGTCACCGGGATCGCCTACGAGACGGTGCAGCTGCCCTCGGGTGGGCTGCCGCTGCTCTACCCGATGTCGGAGGTCGCGGGCTGCCTGGCGCCGCAGGTGGGCGCCTACTCGCTGCTCAAGGCCCAGGGGGGTCGGGGCGTGCTGATGGGTGGCGTGGGCGGGGTCGCCAACGCCAAGGTCGTGATCATCGGTGCGGGGGTCTCGGGGCAGAACGCCGCGAACATCGCGCTGGGCATGGGGGCCGACGTGACCCTGCTGGACACCGACCTGGACAAGCTGCGGATGTCGTTCTGGCGCTACAACAACCGGGTGCACGGGCTGGCCTCGTCCAAGCTGGCCATCGAGCAGCAGGTCCGCGAGGCCGACATGGTCATCGGTGCGGTGCTGATCCCGGGTGCCAAGGCGCCCAAGCTGGTCACCAACGAGCTGGTCTCGCAGATGAAGCCGGGCTCGGTGCTGGTCGACATCGCGGTGGACCAGGGTGGCTGCTTCGAGGACACCCACCCGACCACGCACGCGGACCCGACGTACACGGTGCACGACTCGACGTTCTACTGCGTGGCGAACATGCCCGGCGCGGTGCCGAACACCTCGACCTACGCCCTGACCAACGCGACCATGCCGTACGCCGTGGCGCTGGCCAACAAGGGCTGGGCCCAGGCGTGCCGCGACGACCACTCCCTGGCCCTGGGCCTGAACACCCACGCCGGCCAGCTCACGAACGCGCCCGTCGGCGAGGCGGTCGGCATCGACGCGGTCAGCGTCGACCAGGTCCTGGACGGGGCGCCGGCATGAGCGAGGCAGCTGTCGTCCCGGGCACGATGCGCGTGAAGCGCGGCATGGCCGAGATGCTCAAGGGCGGCGTGATCATGGACGTGGTCACCGCCGAGCAGGCGAGGATCGCCGAGGACGCCGGCGCGGTGGCCGTGATGGCGCTGGAGCGGGTTCCGGCCGACATCCGTGCCCAGGGCGGGGTGTCGCGGATGAGCGACCCGGACATGATCGACGGGATCATCGAGGCGGTCTCGATCCCGGTGATGGCCAAGGCCCGGATCGGTCACTTCGCCGAGGCGCAGGTGCTGCAGTCCCTGGGTGTGGACTACATCGACGAGTCCGAGGTGCTGACCCCGGCCGACTACGCCAACCACATCGACAAGTGGGCCTTCACGGTGCCGTTCGTGTGTGGGGCGACCAACCTGGGTGAGGCGCTGCGCCGGATCACCGAGGGTGCGGCGATGATCCGCTCCAAGGGCGAGGCCGGCACCGGGGACGTGTCGAACGCGGTGACCCACATGCGCACCATCCGTCGCGAGATCCGCCGCCTGGGTGGGCTGGAGGCCGACGAGCTGTACGTCGCGGCGAAGGAGCTGCAGGCGCCCTACGAGCTGGTCAGGGAGGTCGCGGAGAAGGGCAAGCTCCCGGTGGTGCTGTTCACCGCCGGCGGCATCGCGACCCCGGCGGACGCGGCGATGATGATGCAGCTGGGCGCCGAGGGCGTCTTCGTGGGCTCGGGCATCTTCAAGGCCGGCAACCCCGCGCAGCGGGCCGAGGCGATCGTGAAGGCCACGACCTTCTTCGACGACCCCGACGTGGTCGCCAAGGTCTCCCGCGGCCTGGGCGAGGCGATGGTCGGCATCAACGTCGAGGAGCTCCCGCAGCCCCACCGCCTCGCCGAGCGGGGGTGGTGACGGTGCCCGGCACGACGTACGCCCCCCACACCGACACCCGGGACGTCGACACCCGGGACGACACGGCCGCACGGACCCGCCACCTGCGCGCCCTCGGCCGGCAGATCGACACCCGGCTCGGCACCTTCCCCTTCGACCACGCCCGACTCGCCTGGCTCGAGTCCTACGGCGACGTCGACCGCTGACCCGCCCCATCACGAGCCCTTGAGAGGAGCCCCCATGACGGGGACAGAACAGCCGGAGGCCACGCTGGCGAACTGGCAGGACCCGCCACACAACCGGTGGAGCTTCCTGCACCTCGACCAGGTGGTGGCGACCCGTCGCGTCCACCGCGGGGAGAAGGTCGCTGCGGCACGGTCCACAGACCTGGGGCTGGACCCCGCGGAGATCGAGTCGCTGCGCCTGGTCCGAGCCAGCGGTGCCGTGGACACGGTGGCCGGCGTGGTCCGCGACACGGAGACCGACGGCATGCTGGTGCTGCACGACGGCGCCGTCGTCTACGAGCACTACGGACCGTCGATGTCCGCGGACCAGCCCCACCTGCTCATGTCGGTGACGAAGTCCTTCGTCGGCGCGGTCGCCGCCACCCTGCTCGACACCGGGATGCTGGAGCGCGAGACCCGGGTCGCGGACGTCGTTCCCGAGACCCGGGGGACCGGCTACGGGGACACCACGGTCGGCGACCTCCTCGACATGCGGTCCGGGGTGCGCTTCTCCGAGGCCTACCTGGATCCGGAGTCGGACGTCCGCCGCATGGAGCACGCGGTCGAGTGGCGACCCCGCGTGCCGGGCATGCCGGGCTCGCTGTACGACTTCCTGGTGACCCTGGTGGCGGACCGGCCGCACGGCGGGGTCTTCCACTACCGCTCCGCCGAGACGAACATGATCGGCTGGGTCTGCGAGCGGGCGGCGGGTGCGCCGATGCAGGAGCTGCTGAGCGGCCTCGTCTGGTCGCGACTGGGTGCCGAGCACGACGCGATCTTCAGCGTCGACCCCTTGGGCACCGCCATCCACGACGGAGGGCTCGCCGCCACGTTGCGCGATGTGGCCCGGTTCGGCCAGGCGCTCCTGGACGACGGCCGGTCGCCGGCCGGCGAGCAGGTGCTCCCGGCCTGGTGGGTCCGGGACACCCTCGACGGCGGGCACGACTCCAAGTCGGCCTTCGCGCACAGCCCGTCCCTGACCGGCATGCCCGGGGGCCACTACCGCAACCAGATCTGGGTGCCCTACCCCGACCGCGAGGTGCTGCTGTGCCTGGGCATCCACGGCCAGATGGTCCTCGTCGACCGGGTCGCGCGCACCGTCGGCGTGAAGCTCTCGAGCTGGCCGGTCCCCCTGGACCCGGGCCGACACCTGGACACGGTGGCGGCGTTCCACGCCATCACCGACCACCTGACCGGCGGGGACTCGGCCCCGACGAACACGACCAACCCGAAGATCGACACCGAGGAACACCGATGACCACCGCCACCCGGACCCGGCTGCGCAACATCGCCGAGATCCGCAGCTTCTTCCGCACCAACGAGCAACCGATCTACTTCGTCGGCCCGACCGGCTTCAACCTGCTCGGGCTCGACCGCTGGGTCCGCAACTTCAACTACGTGACCTACTACGACACGTGGGACGGAGCGCACCCGCGGATGATCGTGCCGCCCCGAGGCGACGAGCAGTTCGAGTCGTCCGAGGAGATCACCAACCACCTGCTGCGCCACCCCTACGTGCAGCAGCGGCTGGCCGAGCGGGGCGGCCGGCCCAAGGTGGCCGCCGTCTTCTTCGACGCCGAGACCGAGGAGATCTGCGCGGAGCTGGGCTACGACCTGATCCTGCCCTCGCACCAGCTGCGGTCCTACCTGGACTCGAAGGTCACGACCACCCGGCTCGGCAACGAGGGTGGCGCACCGAGCGTGCCGAACGTGATCACGACGGTCTCGTCGTACGACGAGCTGCTCCTCGTGGCCGACCTCGCCGGGCTGGGGAGCGACCTGGTCGTCCAGCTGCCGTACGGCGACTCGGGTCAGACGACCTTCTTCGTGGCCGGCGAGGACGACTGGCGCGACTGTGCGGACGACCTGGTCGACAACGAGGTCAAGGTGATGAAGCGGATCCGGCACACCGCGGCCGCGGTCGAGGCCGTGATCACCCGCCACGGGACCGTCGTGGGCCCGTTCATGACCGACCTGACCGGCTACCCGGAGCTGACGCCCTACCAGGGCGGCTGGTGCGGCAACGACCTCTTCCCCGAGGCGCTCAGCGACGAGCACCGGGCACAGGCGACGCGGCTCGTGTCCCGGCTCGGTGACCGGCTGGCCGTCGAGGGATACAAGGGCTTCTTCGAGGTCGACGTCCTCATCGACCTCGACACCGACGAGGTCTACCTCGGCGAGCTCAACCCACGGATCTCCGGTGCCTCGTCGATGACCAACGTGACGGCAGGGGCGTACGCCGACATCCCGCTGTTCCTCTTCCACCTCCTGGAGTACCTCGACGTCGACTACGACCTCGACGTCGAGGAGGTCAACGAGCGGTGGCGCGAGCTCGCCTCGGTCGACGTGTGGAGCCAGCTGATCATGAAGGAGCCGACGGGACCGGTGGAGCGGATCCTCGCCGCACCCCGCACCGGCCAGTGGTCCCTCGCCGAGGACGGGTCGATCTCGTTCCGGCGCGCAGCCCTGGACTGGCACGGCCTGCAGGACGACACCGAGTTCTTCTTCCTGCGGGTCTACGGTCCCGGCGACTACCGGTTCGAGGGAGCCGACCTGGGCGTCCTCGTGACCAAGGGCCGGCTCCAGACCGACGACCCGAAGGAGCTCACGGCCCGGTGCCGCCGGTTCATCGAGGCCATCCGGGCGCGCTACGTGAGCCAGCCACCGCTGTCCTCGATCGAGCCGGCCCTGCCGTTCTCCGCCCTGGGCACGTCTGCCCTCTGACCTCGCCCCACCACGACGACGACCCCCGTCGTCCTGCCGAAGCCGATGGCCATTCCGGCGGGACGACGAGGGCCAAGTTCGCCGGATCGTCCATCTGACGGCGTCCGGTCCCAGCCCTAGCGTTCCCAGCAGCGCCCGTGACGTCGGTCACGGGCCGGATGGTTCAAGGAGCCACGCATGACTGTCACCACCGACAAGCCTCTCGAGCACCCCGACGACGACGCCCATCTGGCGGCCCTCGGGTACACCTCGGACTTCAAGCGCGACATGAACCTGTGGGGGAACTTCTCCCTCGGCTTCACGTACCTCTCGCCCGTCGTGGGCGTCTACAGCCTGTTCGCCTTCGCCCTCGGCACCGGAGGGCCTCCGATGATCTGGGCGGTGGTCCTTGCCGCCGTCGGCCAGCTCCTGGTCGCGCTGGTCTTCGGTGAGGTCGTGGCCCAGTTCCCGGTCTCGGGCGGCATCTACCCCTGGGCCCGCAGGCTCTGGGGCAGGCGCTGGGCGTGGATGACCGGCTGGGTCTACATCACCGCCCTGGTGGTCACGATCGCCAGCGTGTCCTACGGGGCCGGACCGTTCGTCGCGATGCTGCTGGGCATCGACCCGTCGGTCAACGTCACGATCGCGTGCGCCCTGGGCGTCATCGCGCTGGCGACGGTGCTCAACCTCGGTGGCACCACCCTGCTGGCCCGGGCTGCCTTCTTCGGCTTCGCCGCCGAGCTGGCGGGAGCCGTCGTCGTCGGCGGCTGGCTGCTGCTGGCGCACCGCGAGCACGGTCTCGGCGTGCTCGTCGACTCGTTCGGTGCTCAGGGATCCGGCTCGTACCTGCCCGCGTTCCTCGCGTCCGCGCTGATCGGCGTCTACCTCTACTACGGCTTCGAGGCCTGCGGCGACGTGGCCGAGGAGGTGCGCAACCCGGGTGTGCAGATCCCCCGGTCCATGCGGATGACCATCTACATCGGCGGTGCCGCGTCGTTCTTCATCACCCTGGCCCTGCTCCTGGCCGTCCCGGACTTCGGCGCGGTCATCTCCGGTGCCGACCCGGACCCGGTCACCACCGTCCTGCGTGACGCCTTCGGTCCGCTCGGGTTCCGCATCGTGGTCGGCGTCGTGCTCATCTCGTTCGTCTCCTGCGCCCTGAGCCTGCAGGCCGCAGCCAGCCGTCTGGTCTACTCCTACGCCCGCGACGAGATGATGCCCGCGAGCTCGGTCTTCGCCCGGTTCCCGCCCGGCGCGCGGTGCCGCCGTACGCCCTGGCGCTGGCCGCGATCGTCCCGGCCGTCATCGTGATCGGCTCCAAGGTGTCGGCGGACGCCCTCACCAAGATCGTCTCGTTCGCGGCGCTCGGCATCTACCTCGGCTTCATGATGGTGGTCCTCGCCGCACTGCGCGCCCGCCTGCGCGGATGGCGGCCCAGCGGGAGGTTCACCCTCGGTCGCTGGGGGCTGGCCGTGAACGTCGCCGCGCTGGTCTACCAGGTCGGGGCCGCCACCAACATGGCGTGGCCGCGCACGCCCGACGCCGCCTGGTACGACAACTGGATCGTGCTGCTGTCCGCGGGCCTCGTGGTCGGCGTCGGTGCGCTCTACATGGTCATCGCCAAGCCCCACCACAGGTCCGAGGCGCCGCACGGCGACGCCGTCCCGGTCCCCACCCACGCCGCGGCCCCCGTCGAGGCCTGAGGAGAGCCATGACGGTCGAGACGAGCCACGACCCGCGGACGGGCGTCCGGTTGGCGAGTGTCGAGGTCACGCACCCGAACACCTTGTGCGAGGTGACCGGGCTGGCGGCCCAAGCGGCGCCCGTGGTGGCCGCGACCCCGCCGCGAGAGCGGGCGCGCTGGCTGGAGGCAGTGGCGGCGGACCTCGAGCACCCCAGGATCGCCGGCGAGCTCGTGGCGCTCGCGGACGCCGAGACGGCGCTCGGCGAGGCCCGCCTGGTGGCCGAGCTCGCGAGGACGGCCGCGCAGCTCCGGTTCTACGCGTCCGTCGCCGCCGAGGGCTCCTACCTAGGGGCGACGCTCGACCCGGCGTCGGGGACGACCCCGGCGCTGGGCCGGGTGCACGTCCCACTCGGTCCGGTCGCAGTGTTCGGGGCGAGCAACTTCCCGTTGGCGTTCGGCGTGCTGGGCAACGACACCGCCTCGGCGCTCGCCGCGGGCTGCCCGGTCGTCGTCAAGGCGCACCCGGCGCACCCGCAGCTGTCACGGCGTCTGGTCGACATCGCGGTCTGGGCACTCTGTGCGGCCGGCGCCCCCGACGGCACCGTGGGGATGGTCGCCGGCTTCGAGGCAGGAGGCGCGCTGGTGCGCTCCGAGCATGTCTCGGCCGTCGCCTTCACCGGTTCCCAGCGGGGCGGCCTGGCGTTGTGGCAGGCAGCGAACGACAGGCCCGTCGTGATCCCGGTCTTCGCGGAGATGGGGACGGTGAACCCGGTCGCGGTCACGCCGGCAGCGGGCCGCGACCTCCCCACGATCGCTAGCGGTTTCGTGGACCGTTCACCCTCACCTCGGCACCGGGCAGTACTGCACGAAGCCGGGCCTGCTGCTGGCGCCCGCCGGCCGGGGTGCCTCGCACCTGGTGGCGCGGGCCCTCGCCGACTCCGCCACCGGGGGCTGGGCGCTCACCGAGGGCATCGCGGCGGCGGCCCTCGCCGGTGTCGACCAGCTCGTCGCGGCGGGCGCGTCGGTGGTGGGGCGGGTCCCGGGTCCGACCGGAGGCTGGTCGATGCCGGCCGTCGTGCTGGAGGCGCCGCTGGCCGCCCTGCGCGCCGGGAGCCCCCTGCTCGAGGAGTGCTTCGGGCCCGTCGCTCTGGTGGCCGAGTACGACGACCTGGCCGAGCTCGACCAGCTGCTCACCCGGCTCCCGGGCCCTGGCCGCCTCGGTGATGACGGCCGGTCCCGACGACCCGGACACCGGCCGACTGGTCGCGGGCCTGTCCCGACTCGTCGGCCGTGTGGCGGTCGACCAGTGGCCGACCGGGGTCGCCTTCTCCTGGGCCCAGCAGCACGGCGGGCCGTGGCCGGCCACGTCGGCGCCGCAGACGACGTCGGTCGGCGCCGCCGCCCTGGGGAGGTTCGTCCGACCGGTCACCTACCAGCAGGTCCCGGACGCCGCACTGCCCCCGGCGCTCCGCGCGGCCAACCCGTGGGGACTGCCCCGGCGGGTGGGAGGGGTGCTCTCGTGACCGCGCCCCTCGAAGGCGTGGTCGTCGCCGACTTCAGCCGGGTGCTCGCCGGGCCGCTCGCGACCAGCACCCTGGCCGACCTCGGTGCGGAGGTCGTCAAGGTCGAGCGTCCGGCGACCGGCGACGACACCCGCGCCTGGGGCCCGCCCTGGACCGAGACCGGCAGCTCCTACTTCGCGTGCGCCAACCGCTCCAAGAAGAGCCTGGAGCTGGACCTGCGTGACCCCGACGACCTGCGCGTGGCGGAGGAGCTCGTGTCCCGCGCCGATGTCCTGGTCGAGAACTTCCGGACGGGGACCCTGGACCGGCTCGGGCTCGGGTACGAGCGGGCCCGCGCGCTCAACCCGGGCCTCGTCTACTGCTCGGTGAGCGGGTTCGGGGCCGGGGCCGGCGCGGACCTCCCCGGCTACGACTTCGTCGTCCAGGCCGTGGGCGGGCTGATGAGCATCACCGGGGACGCCGACGGCGAGCCGACCAAGGTGGGCGTCGCCCTGGTGGACGTGCTCACCGGCAAGGACGCGGTCATCGGGATCCTGGCCGCGCTCGCCGACCGGGAGCGGACCGGGCTGGGCCAGCACGTCGAGGTGAACCTGCTCTCCAGCCTGCTGGGCGGGCTCGCGAACCAGGCGTCGGCGTACCTCGCGACCGGCGTGGCGCCGACCCGCATGGGCAACCAGCACCCCTCGATCGCGCCGTACGAGACGCTGCGCTGCCGGGACGGGCTGATCGCCGTGGCCTGCGGCAACGACGGCCAGTTCGTGCGCCTGGTCAAGGCCCTGGCCCTGGGGGCACTGGCCGAGGACGAGCGCTTCGCGACCAACCCGGCACGGGTCGAGCACCGGGAGGCGCTCGTCGCCGCGCTGGAGGGGGTGCTCGGTCGGCACGACGCGGAGCACTGGCAGCGGGTCCTGACCGAGGCCGACGTACCCGTCGGTGTCGTGGGGGACGTGGGCGCCGGCGTCCGCCGGGCCGAGGAGCTCGGGCTCCGGCCGACCGTGGACCTGCCCGCTCCGCACGCCGCCCAGGTCCGCCACCCGATCACCTACTCGCGCAGCTCGGTGCGCGAGCCCACGCCGCCGCCGGCCCTCGGCGAGCACAACGACCAGGTCCGCCGTTGGTTGACCGACGAGATGAGGAGACCATGACCACCACGCACGCCCCCGCACTCGACACGCTCGACCTGGCGGGCATCGACACGCTGCTGACCACCGACGAGAAGGACGTGCGCGCAGCGGTCCGGCAGCTCTGCGCCACCCGCGTCGATCCTCACGTCGCCGACTGGTTCGAGAGCGGCGAGATCCCCGACGTCCGGGCCCTGGCCAAGGAGCTCGGGTCGCTGGGCCTGCTCGGCATGCACCTCGAGGGTCACGGCTGCGCCGGCATGACGGCCACCGAGTACGGCATCGCGTGCCTCGAGCTCGAGGCGAGCGACTCCGGCCTCCGCTCGCTGGTCTCCGTCCAGGGGTCGCTGGCCATGTTCGCGATCCACCGGTTCGGGAGCGAGGAGCAGAAGCAGGAGTGGCTCCCTCCGATGGCCGCGGGCGAGGCGATCGGGTGCTTCGGGCTGACCGAGCCGGACTCCGGCTCGGACCCCGGCAGCATGCGCACGCGCGCCCGGCGGGAGGGCGACGACTGGGTCCTGGACGGCCGGAAGATGTGGATCACCAACGGGTCGATCGCCGACGTGGCGGTCGTGTGGGCCCAGACCGACGACGGGATCCGCGGCTTCGTCGTACCGACGGCGAGCCCCGGCTTCTCCGCTCCGCTGATCCGGCACAAGCTGTCGCTGCGGGCATCGGTGACCAGCGAGCTCGTGCTCGACGGCGTTCGGCTGCCGGGCAGTGCGGTGCTGCCGCACGCGTCCGGGCTCGGCGGTCCGCTCTCCTGCCTGAACGAGGCGCGCTTCGGGATCGTGTGGGGTGCGATGGGCGCGGCCCGGTCCGCGCTCGAGACGGCGCTGGACTACACCATGGACCGGGAGCAGTTCGGTCGCCCCGTGGCCGGCTTCCAGCTCACCCAGCAGAAGCTGGCCGACATGGTCCTGGAGTACTCCAAGGGCGTGCTCCTCGCCCTGCACCTGGGCCGGCTCAAGGACGCCCACGCGCTGCGACCCGAGCAGGTGAGCCTCGGCAAGCTCAACAACGTGCGTGAGGCCCTCGAGATCTGCCGTACGGCGCGCACGATGCTCGGCGCCAACGGGATCTCGCTGGAGTACCCCGTGATCCGGCACATGACCAACCTCGAGTCGGTGCTCACCTACGAGGGGACGGTGGAGATGCACACGCTGGTGGTCGGCCAGGCGCTCACGGGCATCCCGGCCTTCCGCTGAGCATCGGCCGCCCGGTCGGCGTCCCTCGGGGTTGACGACGGCGGGCCGGTCAGTGTCCCCAGTGCCTCCTTCGGGCTTCGTCGTCCACAACCCCTGCGCGACGGGCTGGTGGCCCGGCCGCGCCGCGGGGCAGCCTCTCGGCCATGACCGCGCCGCTCTTCGTCACCCGTGACCAGACCCTCCTCGACGAGCTCCTGCGCCTGGCGGCCGCTGCCGGGGTCACCCCCGACGTCGCCCGCGACGGTGCCGCCGCGCTGCGCGGCTGGGCAGCGGCTCCGCTGGTGCTGGTCGGTGCCGACCTGGCGGGGGAGGTGTCCCAGACCGTGCCGCCGCGACGGGCGGGCGTGCACGTGCTGGCCTGGGGAGTCGTGGCCGACGACCTGTTCCGCACCGCCGTCGCCCTGGGCGCGGAGAGCGTCACGGAGCTGCCGCGCTCGGGCGACTGGCTGACCGAGCGGCTCACCGACCTCGGGGACAGCGACCGGCCGCACGGGCTGCTGGTCGGGGTGGTGGGCGGGTCGGGCGGTGCCGGGGCCACGACCTTCGCCTGCGCCCTCGGCCAGCTCGCGGCCCGCTCCGGCCCGACGGTGGTGGTCGACGCCGACCCGCTCGGCCCGGGAGCCGACCGCGTCCTGGGCCTGGAGAGCCTCGACGGCGTCCGGTGGGACGCCCTGTGCCAGACCACCGGTCGCCTCAGTGCCCGGTCGCTGCGCGAGGCGCTGCCGAGGCGGGAGCGGCTCGGAGTGCTCACGTGGTACGCCGGCGCCACCGTTGGCCTGCAGGCCTTCGCCGTGCGGGAGGCGCTCTCGGCGGCCCAGCGGGGCCACGACACGGTCGTCCTCGACCTGCCGCGCACCGACGACCCGGTCGTGGAGGAGATGGTCTCCAGGTGCGACCGGGTGCTCGTGCTCGTCGTGCCCACGGTCGCCGGCGTCGCCTCCGCGGGGCGACTGTGCGCCCGCTTCGCCGATCCGTCGAGGCTCCGGCTCGTCGTGCGCGGGTCCGGCATCGAGTCCGAGCAGGTGGCCCGCGCGACCGGCGTACAGGTGGCGGCGCGGATGGCCGACCAGCGCGGTCTCGCCGAGGCCATCGATCTCGGCCTGGGCCCGGTGCGGTCCCGCCGGGGTCCCCTCGGCCGGGCCGCCGCCGACGTGCTGCTGCGCCTGACCATGACACGGGCGGCCGCGTGAGCGCCGGTGCGACCCCAGCCGGGACCGCCACCGGGACCGCCGGTTCCGGGGACCTCGAGGCGGTCCGCGACCGGCTGGCCCGCGACCCGGGGGAGCTCACCCCGCACCGGGTCGCCCGGGCGCTGCGGGAGACCGGTCGTCCGGTCGGGGACGCTGCGGTCCTCGCCGTCTACGAGACGCTGCGCCGCGACGTGGTCGGGGCCGGCCCGCTCGAGCCGCTGCTGCGCACGCCCGGCGTGACCGACGTCCTGGTCAACGGGGCGGACCGGGTCTACCTCGACCGCGGGTCGGGGCTGGAGCTGACGAGCGTCCGGTTCCCCGACGAGGAGTCGGTGCGGCGCCTGGCCCAGCGGCTCGCAGCCCTCGGCGGGCGCCGCCTCGACGACGCCACCCGCACGCCGACCTCCGCCTGCCCGACGGGACCCGCTTCCACGCCGTCCTCGCCCCGGTCGCGCGGCCCGGGACGCTGGTGTCGCTGCGCGTGCCCCGGCCGCGGGGCTTCACGCTGGAGGAGCTCTGCGCCGCCGGGGCCCTCACCGGCGACGGGGTCGAGCTGCTGCGCGCGGTCGTCGCCGCCCGGCTCGCCTTCTTGGTCAGCGGCGGCACCGGCACCGGCAAGACGACACTTGGCTTTGACAGCGTTACGACGCAGACTCGACACATGACGTCGCACCGCCCCCCAGAGACCAAGCCGCGACACGTGATCGGGTACGCCCGCATCTCCGACGCCCGAGGTGACGTCGCCTCGCTCGCCCGCCAGCAGGAAGCGATCCGCGAGACCGCTGCCCGGCTGGGCTGGCACGTCGACCACATCCTCGTCGAGCCCGACACCAGCGCGTGGAAGCGCAAGCGGGACGAGCACGGCCAGTTCCGCACGGTGCGCCCGCAGTTCCAGCGGGCGCTCGACCTGCTGCGCAGCAAGCAGGCAGACGGCTTCCTGGCCTACGACCTCGACCGGGTCGCCCGCGACCTCCGCGACCTCGAGGACCTGATCGACGTCGCCGCCGGGCTGTTCACCAACCGGGTGCGCATCCCCGCCGAGAGCGCGACCGGCAGCCTCCGCCTGACGAACAGCAGCGACGAGGCGATGGCCCGCGTCATGGTGACGATGGCCCGCAAGGCGAGCGACGACACGAGCCGCCGGGTGCAGGCCGCGTGTGAGACACGAGCCCGCGCCGGGGGCAATCACGGCGGCCGGCGCCGCTACGGGTTCACCCCTGACGGGATGAGCCTCGTCCCCGCCGAGGCTGCCGTGTTGCGCGACGCTGCCGACGTCATCGTGGCCGGGGGGTCGCTGCGCTCCATCGTGAACCGGCTCAACGCCGAGCACGTGCCCACCGTGGCCGGGGGCCGCTGGCACTCCAACACCCTCCGCGACATGCTGCTCCGTCCCCGCAACGCCGGGCTCGCCACCCGAGACGGCGTCGTCGTCGGCACCGGCCAGTGGGAGCCCCTGTGGGACCGCGACCGGCATGACACCCTCGTCGACGTGCTGAACGCGCCCGGCCGGAAGACGACCACCGGCAACACCCCGGCCCACCTCGGGAGCGGCCTATACCTCTGCGCTTGCGGCCAGCCCATGCGGAGCAGCGCGACTAGCCGGGGCGGCGTGAAGTCCACCGCCTACCGCTGCTGGGACCCCACTCTCGCGGGGCCAGACGCCCAGCACAGCAACCGGGAGGCCGCCCCCACCGACGCGCTCGTGGCCGAGGCTGTGTGCGCCCGGCTCGACGACCCCGCCCTGCTGGACGCGCTCCGGCGAGCCCGCAGCGGGCGCAGCGACGACGTCGCCGAGATCGCCACCCTGATCGAGACCGACGAGCGCCGCGCCGAGGCCCTGCGCGAGTCGCTGACCGAGGCCGACCCCGACGAGATCGCAGACCTGCGGGCAGCGCTCCGCAAGGTGCGCGACCGCATCGCAGAGCGCCGCGCCACGCTGGCCGCTGCGACCCGGCCCGACCCGCTGCTCGACGCGCTCACCCCCGACGTGCCGATCCGCGACGTCTGGGCCGGGCTCCGACTCGACCAGCAGCGCGCGCTCCTCGACCTGCTGGCCCGCGTGACGATCCTCCCGGCCCGTGGCGGCAGGCCGAAGGGGTGGAAGCCCGGCCAGTCCTACGTCGACCCCGACCAGATCCGCATCGACTGGCTCTGAGCCCAGCGCGTCGTCATCGCCGAGCCCCCACCCGGAGTGGGGGCTCTGTTGCGGTCCATGCGGGCAGAACCCGTGCTCTCGCGGGCGTTGGGGTGCTGTCGCGCGTGATCGCACGCCCGAGCTGCTGATCGCCCGTCAGGCCGCGGCTGAGCCCTTCTGACCGACACGCCGGTCGCCTGCTACCACGCATGCGTGGTACTGGCAGACTGGCCGCACCCCAAGGAGACCAACATCGGGCCTGACCAGC
This sequence comes from Nocardioides ungokensis, assembly GCF_013466985.1. Taxonomy (GTDB): domain Bacteria; phylum Actinomycetota; class Actinomycetes; order Propionibacteriales; family Nocardioidaceae; genus Nocardioides; species Nocardioides ungokensis. Next base: position 462,369 of record NZ_CP059164.1, read on the forward strand.
CCTCAGCCCCTCAAGTGGATTGGTCTCCAGCAATGCCCCGCATGACACCGGCGCAAGCCTCCGCCAGAGGCAAGCGCGCCATCGCCATCCGCCACGGCAACAAGGCCGCCGCGGAGCAGGCCGCAGCCGAACTCCGGTTCGCCAACTACGAGGCGCGCCTTCGTGCTCTCACGGACAACGCGCCCGCGCTCACCGACGAGCAGCGGCAGCGCATCCTCAGCATCATCCTGAGCAAGCCCGCCGGGCCAGGCGGTGGCTCGTGACATGGAGAAGCCGCCCCGCTGACCGGGCGAGGCGGCTGCGAGAGAACACCCATGCGATGGGCTCTGCTGCTCCGCTCGCCACGGTAATGCACGTCTCCGACCGCCGGGAGGAGGCGTGACGTGGCAGCACCTGATCGACGGCCCCGCTTCCGCGCGGCTGTCTACCGCAGCCGATCCCTCAGCGACCGGGACAGGGTGTTCCTCCTGCTGCTCTCCGAACTGCCAGCCCAGCAGCAGGACGGACGCGCCTACCAAGGCAGCCGGGCGATGGATGCGCAGGGCGTCGTCCGGCTCCATCGGGCCTACCTCGCTGACCGGCTCGGGTGCTCCGAGCAGACGATCCGGCGATGCCTGCGGGTGTGCTGCAAGGAGGGCTTCCTCGGTCTCGTCCGGCACGGCACGCACGGCTACCCCGGCACCTATCAGGCCCTCATCCCAGACCGGCCTTAGCGGGGCCAGATTCTGCACCGCTAACGGGGTGTCGGATTTGACCCTGCTAAGGCGATCGCCCGCTCAGGCGTTAGCGGGGTCAACATGTGACCCCGCTATCTATAGACGGCTGACTGCCGTAACCCCCGGCGACGTCACCCGGCTTTTCCGGTTCTGTTCTCTGGGCCGTGCCGGACCGCGAGCACAGCGAGCCTGTCGGCTCGCTCGCCGCGTCGCCCGCCCGCTGCCTGCCAGCCAGCGACAGCCCGAGAGCAACAGGCACGCGATGAGCCACGACGACGCCCAGCAGCTCGGACCCGTCGACGTCCCGCGCAGGGTGTGCCGGTCGTGCGCCGCGTCCGAGGCAGCGTGCGACTCGAAGGAGAACGTCTCCGGCCTGCCCTGCTGCTCCCGATGCGATCATCCCGAGGAGGACCGATGCCCGCGATCAGCAACCGCGTGACCGAGTGCCGCGTCCACGGCTGCGACGAGCCGCCCGACAGGGCACCCGATGGTGCGTGCGCCATCGGGCTCTGTCCAGAGCACAAGACGCTGTGGCGACGAGAGCACAGGCCGCACATGCACACGTGGGCGCTCACCGCACCACGCGACCGCACGCCCGCCTGGTGGTCGAGCGACCCCGACAAGCGCGAGCGCTACCGCGACGCATGGCGCGGCGTCGTGCAGCACGGACGGACGCTCTGCTGCGCGTGCTCGCAACGCATCAGGCCGCGGCTCGACTCGTGGAGCGTCGACCTCGACGTCATGCGGCCCCGACACCACGCCTGCCCCGCCGAGCAGCAGGACCCAGCCGCATGACAGGGGGGGTGGGTCGCGGACTTCAGCGGAACCGCTGGAAGACCTGCGAGTCAGGCACGCGCACATCTGGGCAGGTTTTCCAAAAAGGTGACGGCGTAGTGGCCGGAACCCCGCGCACAGCAAGCCGATTGGAGGTGTGACATGCGTGAGCACAGCAGGATCGACGATCCCGAGGTCGAGGGCTGGCGGCACGGCTACGGCGACCCGGACCCCGACGTCGAGATGGTCGACCCCGACGAGTCGCCCGACGACGATCCGCCCGGCGTCGTCCGTGGCACGGAGTAGGCTTGCCTGCAACGGCGAGAGACCCCGAGTGCAAGGGGCCGAGCCGGAACCGTGGAGCCCCTCGTCGGGGTGACCCGGTGCCGCAGCCGCAGAGGAATGCCGGACCCGATCAGTCCGGCTCGCCGCCTCGGGCGAGGGGCGCGGCCTTGACGTCAACCGTCAACCGGGCGCGCCCTCTCAGCCGCCCCCGTCACCGAAGGTGATGCCCATGTCCACGCTGGACATCCTGCGCAAGGCGCAGCAGCAGAACGAGCGGATCGCCGCTCACATCCTCGACACGCACGGCCACGGCGACGTCAACCGTCTCGACGCCAACCAGCGCGAGGTCTACGACGAGGCACGCAAGCAGGCCAACGAGGCGAAGGCCGAGGCCGACTGGCTCGACTCCAAGGAGGCGAGGGAGCCGGACTACAAGCACGACATGACTGCGCTGCCCGGCCAGCAGAAGGGGCAGGGCGTCGGCATCGACGGCAAGCCGTTCGGCGGCCAGCGCGGCGCGAAGTCCTACACCAAGGGCGTCCCCGAGGGCGCGTGGTCGCAGCCGCTCCCGCCCGACGTGAAGGTCATGGACATCCTGGCCGAGCAGGGCGTCACCGGCGCGCAGGCGTCCGACGACGACATCTGCGGCGCGCTGGGCGTGCTGGTCAAGAGCCTGTCGTTTCCGCTCGACCGCAAGGAGGTCGAGCACTACGCCCGAGCGATCGGGGAGACGAAGGACATGGCGACGACCGGGTCGGCCGGCGCGCTCGTGCCCACCGTCATCGCGGGCTACGTCATCGACCTTCTGCGGAACCGGATGGTCACGTCGGCGGCTGGCCTCAAGACGGTCCCGATGTCCAACAAGACCGTCAACGTGCCGCGCATCACCGGCGACGTGACGCCTCAGTGGCTCAACGAAGGCGCGGCCCTCACCCTGTCGGACGCGACGCTCGACAGCGTCCAGCTGGTCGCCAAGCGCCTCGACGCGGGCACCCGAGTCAGCATGGAACTCGAGGAGGACAGCGACCCGGTCGGCATCGGCCAGGTGGTCGCCCAGAGCATGGCGTCGGCGTTCGCCTCCGAGGTCGACCGCGTCGTGCTGCGGGGGTCCGGCACGTCGCCCGAGCCGCGCGGCATCCGCAACCAGTCGGGCGTCACGCTGTACGCGCCGGGCACCAACGGCGACGTCGCCAACTGGACGGTCGTGCTCGCTCTGTTCAAGGCGCTGCTGGGTGCCAACGTGGAGCCCACGGCGACGATCACGAGCCCCAACGCCGCGGTGGCGCTGGCCTCGCTGACCGAGACGACGAACGCCTACCTCCAGCCCCCGTCCGTGCTGACGAACTACGTCAACCCGCTGTCGCTGCTGCGCACCACGGGGGCGGTCCCGGCCAACCTCACCAAGGGCACCGGCACGGCGCTCACCGAGGTCTACATGGGCGACTTCCGGCAGGCCCTCCTCGGGCTGCGGACGCAGTTCACCCTCCAGACGGCGCGCGAGTTGTACCGCGCGACCGGGCAGGTCGGCATCTTCGGTCGGATGCGCGCCGACGTCGGCGTGGAGCACCCCGCCGCGTTCGCCGTGGCGACCTTCACCGGGCCGGTCTGATGGCCAGCGAGCAGCCTCGCCCGGTGGTCGGGCTGGCCGGGCTGTGTGGTCCCGGCTACCGGCCCCCGGTGGGCGGCGACATCGAGGTGGAACTCATCGCGCAGGGCCAGCAGACCCGTGCGACCAACGACACGGGGCCGTCCTCGGCGTCCCCGCAGACAGCGAGTAGGAAGGCACGACCATGACGAACACCAGCAAGGCGCTCGGAGAGCGGGCGCCGCACGACCTCGAGGTAGAGCGCCCCGACCTCGGGGACGGCTACTCGACCTTCTACGCCGAGGGCAGCCGCATCCCGGCCCAGCACCGAGACAACGGCCACCGCAAGGTCCAGGCGGCCAAGCCCGCCCCGAACGTGGTGGTCGAGCAGGACGACCCGCCCGTGGTGGGCGGCATCGTCGCGTGATCGCCCGCCCGCGTCGTGGGGTCTGGTCCCCTCGCGGCGGGGGCGGGACTCCAGCGGCGTGAGCGCCGAGCCGGGGTGCCCTCCTGGTCGCCCCGCTCGCACGCCGCGCCGTCCCCCGGCGCACCATGCCCGCGCCGGGGGACGGCCACCCGAGGCCCGAGCAGCCGGTGCTCCATCCCGCTGCTCGGGCCTTCGGCTGCGCTGGCGGCGAGCGCACCGGCCAGACGCCGCACGAGACGGGCGCTGCGGGGGCGCTGACGGGCGTTCAGGCCGATCGCGAGCAACGAGTGCCGTAGACGATCTCGCGCCCTTCTGCGCGCCACACGCGAGCAGCCGTCGGGACTTGAAGCCTCGGCCCCCGGACTCGTACGGGGGAGAACGAGCCGGGGGCCGAGGTGTTCAGACGCTAGTTCTGAACCACCCCGACAGCGAAATCGCGCTCGGCAAGGGCGTCGGCGTTGCACCGCCCGTGGCTGCTCCCGAGTTCTTGATTCTGCTGCGCCCACGCGGGTCCTCATGGAACCCTCGCTCGCGGAAGCCTCAGCAATCCATCCATCAAGCCTCGGGGGAGCACCATGCACTTCGTCAAGCGCGCCGCACTCGCAAGCGCAGCCGTCATCCTCACCGCCACCGTGACCGCAGCTCCCGCGAACGCGGCCACTCCGCACAAGTTCGCGAACTGCGATGCCATGCACAAGGTGTTCCCGCATGGCGTCGGCAAGATCGGTGCCCACGACAAGACGTCGGGCACCCCGGTGACGAACTTCGCCCGCAAGCCGCTCTGGTACAAGAAGAACGCCGGCTCGGACCGCGACAAGGACGGCATCGCCTGCGAGGCGGCCTGACCCGCGGTGGGCCTCGCCTTCTATCGCCGCAAGCGCATCGGTCGCGGCCTCAACCTCAACTTCTCCAAGTCCGGCGCGTCGGTCACCAAGAAGGTTGGGCCGCTGAGCCTGAGCAGTCGCCGCCGAGGCAGCATCCGCCTCGGCAAGGGACTGTCCTGGCGCTTCAAAACTGTAGGAACCACCACAACTCGGGGATCTCGGAAATGAAGACCAGTGCCGCCATCATCGTGGGTGCCGTCGTTCTTGGGCTAAGCGGATGTGGCGGCTCCGACAGTTCGTCAGCAGCAGCAGCGCCCCAGACCCCGGTCACCCCAACGACGACCCTGACTGCTTCGCATTCCGCCGACCCGACGCCCTCAGCCGCTCCGCCGAACGTGGGTAGCAGCGCCCTGAGGGTGGGAGACACCCGCGAGGGCATGTCGGCGACCATGACACTGGAGGAGATCAAGTACCCGTTGCCTCCGGCTCAGTACCGCGCGCCTCAGCCCGGCCACAGTTCCTCGGCCTGCGACTCCGCCAGTGTGTTCGCCCCGACGCCGACATGAGTGGCGGAGACATCTACTCGTCCTACAACGGTGAGTGGTACGCGACGAGTCCCAATGGGCAACAGGTTGCCGGGAACGGCAGCAGCTGGAACGACTGGCCGACCCCGAAGTTCCCCGAAAGCGTCAGCCTCAACCCGGGTGACTGCGTGAAGGGTTGGATCGAACTGGAAGTACCGCTGGGCTGAAGATCGAGAAGATGATACTGGCGCCCTGGTGGTCAGACCGTCGCTGAGTGGCTTCCCTGATCGGAACCTGCTACCCCTCTTCCGGGCGCTGGTCGAGCACCAGATCCATGTCGCTTTGCCGATGGCCGAAGTAGGTGACCACCCAGTCTGTGCCGGGTAGGTGAAGGCGAACCTTGTCGCTCGGATCGACGTCGACAGTGTGGCCGTTAACGCTGAGTTGCATGACTGTTCCTCCCTTCACTCGTCCGTGCCCAGAACGGGCGCGGGGTACTCCGCGACATCTTCCTTTCGCCACCGATGGAGAGCAGGATCGGCCTCAGTGGTCGGTTACGGGAGGTGAGCCACCATGGCAGAAGTGCGGGCCTTCGACCCCGCGATGCACGTGGGGAGAGCAAGTGAGACGCGATGTGGGCAAGGCGGCTCCGACAATTGCGCCGCGCCGCCTGCGTTCACCGTGGTCGGACCAAAGCAGACGATCTCAGCATGTGACGTCCACCTGGCTGGCGCCGTTCGAGAGGCCGACGGCATGCCCCGCCGGTGAAACCCGCCCGGCTGGGCCACCTAGTTCTCGGACGCGTCTTCGTCTTCCAGGATGAAATCGTTGCGAGTCCACTGGACCGCCCACTTGTGCCAGAACAGTTCAATCATCGCTTCCGAAAGATGCGCCACACGGGTATCGCCGATTCCGGCCACGATGCGCCTGTCTTCCACGTCCCCAGTCTGCTCAGCGGAGAACGTCATGAGTTCCGTGCGCAACAGCGTGGCGGGCAGGGTGTACGGCTGCGTCAGCATGGCGTATCCCTCGCCCACCTTGGGAATGTCGCCTAGATACAGGGCCTCGTAAGGGCGCATCTCCCCCGCGGACGCACGAAGTTCCCAGCGCGACCGGGGTCGAGCTTCTTCACATCTTGGATGGGCAAGAAACTCAGATACTCAAGTTTGGACAGACCGCTGCCCGACTTCTTGTCGATCGCACAACCATGACTGATGAGCAGGGCGGGTCCCCGAGCCATCGCCTGCGCTGCCATCCCCTGGGTCACGCCGCGCGGACGAGGAGCACTGATTCAAAGATGTCTCCTTGGCAGAGCCAGGGCTTACAGGTGGCCTCCACCAACGCCGGCGAACCGGCGGTCACCAGTCGAGATCGTCTTCAGTAACTCGGACGCCCCTGACGCGGCGAACGGGAGCGCGGTCATCGAACGAGATGGTCGAAACCCGAGAGAAGGACGCCACCGTGAGGTTGGCCGGATTCCATGCCGCTCCGGTTGACACGCTCCGGTCAGACGGGCCTGCGAAGCGAGCTTGTACTGGCGTCGCGTGTCAGTACCCGACTGCGGCAACGAGCGCTGCAGGTTGTTGGGTGTCACGATGGCCATCAGTCAATCAATCCCCTCGTTGCGTCGGTGATGCACGCTTCGAACACGTAGTTCTTCGCCGTCCGCAGTCTGCCCACTATAGCCCGCAATGCCGCATCGAACTCAGGGTCATCGGTCACACGATTCAACTCTGCCTTGGTGTCGATGTCGAGGATCAGCGCAACGGCGGGCTGTCCGGTCTCGGGATTGGGTGAGGTGTCCATCGCTGAGGTGATCGTAGCGTTGGCCTGATATCTGTTCAGCGGCATCTCTACTTGCATGAACAAAGCGTTTACGGCCTGTGGCAAGTACGGAGACAGTTCGACGGATGTACGCAGGTAGTCCTTGATTTCGATGCTCACCTTGCGCATCGGGATTCGATTAACGAAGCGAACCCCGATAAGGCCCACTTCCAGCGGCTCGGCCGTGCGAAGGTAGTTGTTCCAATGCGTCCACGCTTCGTCGGCGAAGGCGTCCCAGTTGTCATATGGGCCGCGCCAAATGAAGGTGAATCGGTCAATTCCGGCTTGTACAACTCTTTGGCCATCGGTTCGCTGATGTGCCCAGCCGACCTGCGCTCCGTGGGCTTGGCTCGTAAAGGCTCCGTCGACGAACTCCAACTGCCCCTCGACATTGAAGATCGGGGTCGCCTCTGCGAAGTCGCCCTCTAGTCCCAGTCGTGCAAGTTCCTCGACGGTCAAGTCGTCACGATTGCGGACCTGGAGCTCGAGGATGGCTTCCACAATCGGAGCGTGAGCGTACCTTCGCCCCAACTCCAGTCCGGGAAGGTCCTCGGGCTCTACGCTGGTCAGGTCGGCCTCCATGAGTCGATCAACGGGCACGAACAACATATTGCCCGCGTGGTGATGCGTCGATATTGACACGCGTTTGGGTGCGGCTAGTAGGGGCCGTCCGGAACAGTGTGGCGCAACTCCCACGCTGAGTGGCGCTGTCCTATGAAGTTGTCTTCAAGGATGCCGCCATCGTCGGCCGAGGCTCGATGACGCAGCACGAACGTCACATGTGAGGTACCGCGTAACGCTGCCGATTCCGATGGTCGTGAAGACCACCCTGCTCGCGGCGCTGCTCGCGCTGGTGCCGGCCGAGGAGCGGATCGTGCTGGTGGAGGACGCCAGCGAGCTGCGCCCGGACCACCCCCACGTGGTCGGCCTCGAGAGCAGACCGCCCAACATCGAGGGCGCGGGCGAGATCGGCCTGCGCACGCTGGTCCGCCAGGCGCTGCGGATGCGACCGGACCGGCTGGTCGTCGGTGAGGTCCGCGGTGGTGAGGTCGTCGAGCTGTTGGCGGCGCTCAACACCGGCCACGAGGGCGGGTGCGGGACCCTGCACGCCAACTCCGCCGTCGACGTGCCCGCGCGGGTCGAGGCGCTCGCCCTCGCGGCCGGACTCGGGCGCGCGGCGGCGCACAGCCAGTTCGCCTCGGCCGTCGACGTCGTCCTGCACCTCGCCCGCGACCGGCAGGGTCGGCGACGGCTGGGCCAGGTCGCGGTCCCCGAGCGTGGTGCCGACGGGCTGGTCACGATGGCGGTGGCCCTCGAGCTCGACCCGCACGGGAGGGCGACGGTGGGGCCGGCCGCCGGCCGGCTCGCCGAGCGGCTCGGGTCGTGACCCCGCCGAGCGCGGTGGCCGCACTCGCCGCGGCGCTGGCCGTGGTCCTGCTGCTGCCTCCGCGCACCCGCTTGGCCGACGGTCCTCCCGGCGGACCCCGGGGCGCGCCCGGGGCTGCGTCGCCTCCCCGGGCCGCGGTCGCGGTGCTCGCAGCCGGTGGCGGCGTGCTGGTGGTGACCCGGCCCGGCGTCGGCGCCGCGACCGCGGCACTGGTCGTGGTCCTGGCCGGAGCGCTGGTGGGAGGCGGGTTGTTGTGGGGCGCCCGCCGACGACGCCGAGCGGCGCGCCTGGTCGCGGGCCGGGTGCTCGAGACCTGCGAGCTGCTGGCGGCCGAGCTCGGCGCCGGACAGCCCCCGGGACGGGCACTGGAGCGAGCCTCGGAGGCGTGGCCGCCGCTGGCCCCCGCCGCCGAGGCTTTCCGGGTCGGCTCCGACGTGCCGGCGTCGATGCGCGACCTGGCGCGACTCCCCGGCGCCGGGGACCTTCGCCTGGTGGCAGCCGCCTGGCAGGTGGCGCACCGCACCGGCCAGGGCCTGGCCGAGGCCGTGGACGACGTCGCCGCGGAGCTGCGGGCCGCCGAGGCCAGCCGCCGGGTCGTCGAGGGCGAGCTGGCGTCGGCCCGGGCGACCGCGCGGATGGTCGCCGGGCTGCCGGTCCCCGCGCTCGCCATGGGCTCCGGGGTCGGTGGCAACCCGTGGGTGTTCCTGGTCGGCAGCCCGGTCGGGGTCGCGTGCCTCGCCGGAGGCGTCGGGTTCGGGCTGGCGGGGCTGGCCTGGATCGAGGCGATCGCCCGCGACGTGGACCGGACCTCGTGACCAGCTGGGTCCCGGTCGCCTGCGCCGCGTCGGCGGCGGCCCTCGCCGTGCCCCGCCGGCCCCGCCTGCCTCCCGCCGCGGCACCGGGGCCGCAGCAGCGCGCGACGGGGTGGATGCGCCGCCACCGGCCGCTGTGGGCCCTCCTCGCCGGCCTCGGGGCCCTGCTCTTCGTGGGCGGGCCGGCGGGGCCGGTGGCCGGCGTCGGCGCCGCAGCCGGTGTGTGGGTGGTAATCGGGCGCGCCGAGACTCCCGAGGACCGCCGCGCCCGTGAGGAGGTGCGTCGCGACCTCCCGCACCTGGTCACGCTGTTCGCGGCTGCGCTGCGGTCGGGTGTGGCGCCGGGCGACGGGATCGCGCTCGTGTGCGCCGCGCTCCCGGGAGCCGCCTCGGCGCGGCTCGCGGGCGTCGTGGCCAGGCTCGCGCTCGGGGTCGACCCGGTCCAGGTCTGGGAGGCGCTCGGCGACGATCCCGAGCTGGCGCCCCTGGGACGGGCGCTGGCCCGCTCCCAGGCGACCGGTGCGGCGGTCGTGCCCACGATGGTGCGCCTGACCGAGGACCTGGCCCGCCGGGCCCGGGCCGATGTCGAGGACCGGGCCCGGGCGGTCGGGGTGAAGGCCGCCCTGCCGCTGGGGCTGTGCCTGCTGCCGGCCTTCGTGCTGGTCGGCATCGTCCCGCTGGTCGCCGGCCTGCTGACGGGCCTGGCGTTGTGAGTCGGCGGCCCGCCGGACGTCCACAGCCCGTCCCGCCGCACGCGCCGTCCCCAGCTCGGTGGTCGCCCGGCGGCGCCCGGGCGCGGGATCGCCGAGGGTCGTCGTCAGACGGCCGCACCGGCGGCCGCACCCGAAGGAGGAACCCATGTCCCTGACCCGTCAGCGCAGCGTCCTCGCGCCCCGCCCCGTCCCCGGGGCGGGACGAGGCCGGCATCACGACCGCCGAGTACGCCGTCGGCACCGCCGCCGGCGCGGGCCTCGCCGGCCTGCTCTACAAGCTGCTGACCGGCGGCTTCGGCGAGCAGCTGCTGCGCACCCTGTTCGACCACGTGCTCGGGCTCCTGGGCATCGGATGAGGCGGTCCCGGGGCGACTCCGGCGCGGCGACGGCCGAGCTGGCGATGGCGCTGCCCCTGCTGCTCGCCGTGACGGTCGGGCTGGTGTGGCTGCTCGCGGTGGCGGCGGCCCAGATCCGGGTGGTCGATGCGGCGCGGGAGTCGGCCCGGGCGGCGGCGCGCGGCGAGAGCAGCCCGGAGGCGGTGGCGCGCGGGCTCGACGTGGCGCCACCCGGCAGCCGGGTCACGGTGAGCACGGACGGTGACCGGGTGACGGCCGCGGCGGAGGGCAGCGTGTCCGGGCCGGGTGGCCTCTTCGGCTTCCTGCCCGGGGTCACGCTGCACGCCGAGGCGGTCGCGGCGACGGAGCCGGCGCCGTGAGGTGTCCCGGTGGTCGAGCTCCCCGATCACGCTCCGACCGCGGGTCGGTGAGCCTCGTGGTCGTCGCGTGCGTCGGCGTCCTGCTGCTGCTCGGGGCCGCCCTGGGTGTGGTGGGTGCGATGGTCCGGGCGCACCGCCAGGCCCAGTCCGCGGCCGACCTCGCCGCCCTGGCCGTCGCCTCGGCGCTGGGGTGGGGCGGCGACGCCTGTGCGGCGGGGGAGGGGATCGCGGCGGCCAACGACGCGAGGCTGGTGGCCTGCGAGGTCGAGGGGCGCGAGGCGCGGGTGCGGGTCGAGGTGACCGGCCCGCACTGGCTCGGGCAGGACGCCGACCTGGCCGCGGAGTCCCGCGCCGGACCCGCCTGAGGACGAGCCGGTCAGGCCCCGACCGACGCCCCGAGGAGGACGTCGAGCAGCCGGGCGGCGCCAGGCTTGTCGAGCGGGTTGTTCTGGTTGCCGCATTTCGGCGACTGGATGCACGAGGGGCAGCCGTCGACGCACGAGCAGGCCTCGATGGCGTCGCGGGTGGCGGTGAGCCACTCGCGGGCGGCCCGGAAGCCCCGCTCGGCGAACCCCGCCCCGCCCGGGTGGCCGTCGTAGACGAACACGGTGAGCTGCCCGGTGTCCGGGTGCACCGCCGTCGACACGCCACCGATGTCCCAGCGGTCGCAGGTCGCGAAGAGCGGGAGCAGCCCGATCGAGCAGTGCTCGGCGGCGTGCGCGGCCCCCGGCAGGTCCTGCTCGGCCAGCCCCGACTCCGCCAGCACGTGCTCGGGGACCGTCCACCAGACCGCACAGGTGCGCAGCGAGCGCTCCGGCAGGTCGAGCGGCTCCTCGCCGATGACGTCCCCGCCGGGCTGGCGCCGCTTGAGGAACGACACCACCTGGTGGGACACGTCGACCTCGCCGAAGGACAGTCGGCAGCCCGCCCAGTCGCGGTGCTCCCGCTCGGCGACGATGCTGATGTCGGTGATCTCGCGGGCGGAGGTGGAGTAGTCCGGCTCGGCGCGCTCGATGACCGCGACGTGGTCGTCGAGGTCGAGGGAGCTCACCAGCCACGTCTCCCCGCGGTGGACGTAGACGGCGCCCTGGTGCGCCGTGCCGTGCGCGCTGGAGGCGTCGACGGTGCCGACGACGCGGCCGGTCCCGGCCTCGACCAGCTGGACCGGCGACCCGCCCGTGGAGCGGATGTCGGCCAGGTCGGCGGCACGTCGGCGATCGGTCCAGAACCATCCGCGCGGGCGCCGGCGGAGCAGCCCGGCCTCGGTGAGCTGGTCGAGCACCTCGCGGGCGGTCGGCCCGAACAGGGGGAGGTCGGCCTCGGTGAGCGGCCGCTCCTGAGCCGCCGCGCACAGGTGGGGGCCCAGGACGTAGGGGTTGGTCGGGTCGAAGACGGTGGACTCGACCGGACGGCCGAGCAGCGCCTCCGGGTGCGTGACGAGGTAGGTGTCGAGCGGGTCGTCGCGGGCCACCAGGACGCCCAGCGCGTCCTGGGCGCCCCGGCCTGCCCGCCCCACCTGCTGCCAGAGCGCCGCACGGGTGCCGGGGAAGCCCGCCATGAGGACGGCGTCGAGGCCGCTGATGTCGATGCCGAGCTCGAGTGCGTTGGTCGCGGCCAGGCCCGTCAGGTCGCCGTTCCGCAGCGCCTGCTCGATGGCCCGGCGCTCCTCGGGCAGGTAACCACCGCGGTACGACGCGACCCGGCCGGGCAGCGACGGGTCGACCTCGGCCAGCAAGTCGGCCGCGGTCATCGCGACGTGCTCGGCGCCGCGCCGGGACCGCACGAACGCGAGGGTCCGGACCCCCTCGGCGACGAGGTCGGCGAGCAGGTCCGCGGTCTCGGACGAGGCGGCCCGGCGCACGGGGGCGCCGTTCTCCCCGGAGCCCGCGCTGAACGGGGGCTCCCAGAGCGCGAGGGCGACCTCGCCGCGCGGGCTGGCGTCGTCGGTGACCGCCTCGACGTCGGTGCCGATCAGCCGGCGGGCGGCCAGCTCCGGCTCCGCGACGGTCGCGGACGCGAGCACGAAGGTGGGGTCGGCGCCGTACGCCGCGCAGATGCGGCGCAGGCGTCGCAGCACGTGGGACACGTGGGAACCGAAGACGCCACGGTAGTGGTGGCACTCGTCGACCACGACGTAGGCCAGCGACCCGAGGAAGGCGGACCAGCGCGCGTGCCCCGGCAGCAGCGAGCGGTGCAGCATGTCGGGGTTGGTGAGGACGTACTCCGCGTGGTCGCGGGCCCAGTCACGCTGGTCCCGACCGCTGTCGCCGTCGTGGGTGGTGACCCGGACGTCGAGCCCGAGGTCGGTCAGTCCCGCGAGCTGGTCCTGGGCCAGGGCCTTGGTGGGCGCCAGGTAGAGGACGGTGGCGCCGCGCTGGCCCCGCGGACCGCGGCCCGACCGGATCGCGGTGAGTGCGGGGAGCTGGTAGGCCAGTGACTTGCCGGAGGCGGTGCCGGTGGCCAGCACGACGTGCCGACCGGCGTGGGCCGCGTCCGCGGCCTCGGCCTGGTGCCGCCACGGCCGGGTGACCCCGCGCGCGGCGAAGGCGGCCACGACGTCGGGGGCCGCCCAGGCGGGCCAGTCCTCGGTTCGCGCCTCGCGACGGGGGAGGAGCTCGAGGTGCGTGAGGCGTCCCTCGCGGCCCGGGACGGAGGCGAGCCGGTCGACCAGCTGGCCCATTCGCCAGGGCAGGGTTTCGACCGCAAGATCCACTTTTCCAGTCTCGCAAATGGCTCCGACACTGGACGTCGGGCCTCGCACAGTCTTTACTTCTTTGTGCGGTTGGGGGGCGAGCGTGGTTTCATTGTGCTGGCCGAGTTTCGGGGCTGGTGCGCCACGGCAACCGGCACCCGATGAAATCAAAGTGCCTCCAAGGGGAGACGAAGTGGACCTGACTCTTGCGACCCGCGATGTCGATGGGAAGACCATCGTTGCGGTCGGTGGCGAGATCGACGTCTACACCGCCCCGAAGCTGCGGGACAAGATCACCGAGCTCGTCGCGGCCGGTGTCTACGACATCGTCATCGACATGGAAGCCGTCGAGTTCCTGGACTCGACCGGGCTCGGTGTCCTGGTCGGCGGCCTGAAGAAGGTCCGCGCCCACGACGGGTCCCTGCAGCTGGTCTGCAACCAGGACCGCCTGCTCAAGATCTTCCGGATCACCGGCCTGGCGAAGGTCTTCGTGATCCACGAGTCGGCCGACGCCGCGCTCGCCGGCAGCTGACCGCCGGCCCCACCGCGGCCCGGGCTCGCCCCGGCCGCCTCTGCTGACCGTCTCCTGGTCGCCCCTGCGGCGAAGCCCTGTCCCGGGCTTCGTCACCCTTTTGCTGCCCTTCGACCGTTCCAACCGCGACGCGCCGTGTGGCGCGCGTCACACCTTCGTGCTCTGCAGTGGTCCCTCGTGCGTAGACTCCCCGACGTCCGTGAGACCTGAATCACTCCCTTGAGCTCGCAGGAGGAAACACATGGCGGGGATCCATCCCTTCGTCGTGGACGTCTCCGGTGGCAACCTCGTCCTGGTCATCGTCGTCGCACTGATCGCGCTCGGCGCGCTCGCGATGGCGGCGATGTTCCGTCAAGAGGTCCTGTCCGCCGGTGAAGGCACCGACAACATGAAGAACATCGCCCAGGCGGTGCAGGAGGGCGCCAACGCGTACCTGACGCGGCAGTTCCGGACGCTCGCCGTCTTTGCCGGCGTGGCGTTCTTCGCGCTGCTCGCGCTGCCCGCCGACGACACCACGGTCCGGATCTTCCGGTCGGTGTTCTTCCTGGTCGGGGCCGGTTTCTCCGGCACCGTCGGCTACCTCGGCATGTCACTGGCCGTCCGCGCCAACCTCCGCGTCGCCGCCGCGGCCAACGAGTCCGGTCGCGACCCGGCCATGAACATCGGCTTCCGCACCGGCGCGATGGTCGGCATGCTCACCGTGGGCCTCGGCCTGCTGGGCGCGAGCATCGTGGTGCTGCTCTTCCAGGACCAGGCCCCGAAGGTGCTCGAGGGCTTCGGCTTCGGTGCCGCGCTGCTCGCCATGTTCATGCGGGTCGGCGGCGGCATCTTCACCAAGGCCGCCGACGTCGGTGCCGACCTGGTCGGCAAGGTCGAGCAGAACATCCCCGAGGACGACCCGCGCAACGCCGCGACGATCGCCGACAACGTGGGCGACAACGTGGGCGACTGCGCCGGCATGGCCGCCGACCTCTTCGAGTCGTACGCCGTGACGCTGGTCGCCGCGCTGATCCTCGGATCGCAGGCGTTCGGTGACAAGGGCCTGGTCTTCCCGCTGCTGATCCCCGCGATCGGTGCCCTGACCGCCGTGGCCGGCGTCTACCTGTGCAAGCCGCGGGCCGGCGAGAACGGCCTGAAGACCATCAATCGGGCCTTCTACATCTCCGCGGCCATCGCCGCGGTCGCCTCGGTCTTGCTGTCCTTCGTCTACCTGCCGAGCAGCTTCGCTGACCTCGACCACACCAGCGGCATCGGCGCCGCCGACGGCGACCCGCGGGTGATCGCGGCCCTGGCCGTGGTGATCGGCATCGTGATGGCGGCCGGGATCCTGGCCCTGACCGGCTACTACACCGGGACCGAGCACCGCCCGGTCAAGGACGTCGGCAAGACCTCGCTGACCGGCGCGGCCACCGTGATCCTCTCCGGCCTCGCGGTCGGCTTCGAGTCCGCGGTCTACACGACCCTGGTCATCGGCGCCGCCGTGTTCTGCGCCTACCTGCTGGGCGGCGCGACGCTCACCGTCTCGCTGTTCGCGGTCGCGCTGGCCGGCACCGGCCTGCTGACCACCGTCGGCGTCATCGTCGCGATGGACACCTTCGGTCCGGTCTCCGACAACGCCCAGGGCATCGCCGAGATGTCGGGCGACGTCAGCCCCGAGGGCGCGCAGATCCTGACCGAGCTCGACGCGGTCGGCAACACCACCAAGGCGATCACCAAGGGCATCGCGATCGCGACGGCGGTGCTCGCCGCCACGGCCCTGTTCGGGTCGTACTCCACCTCGGTGTTCGAGGCGCTGGCGAAGGCGAACCCGACCGCCGCCGAGTTCTCGGCGGCCGACTTCTTCGTGTTCAACCCGGCGGTCCTGGTCGGCGTCCTGCTGGGCGCGGCCGTGGTCTTCATGTTCTCCGGGCTGGCGATCAACGCCGTCGGGCGCGCGGCGGGTGCCGTCGTGTTCGAGGTGCGCCGCCAGTTCCGCGAGATCCCGGGGATCATGGAGGGCACCGGCCGTCCGGAGTACGGCAAGGTCGTCGACATCGTCACCAAGGACTCGCTGCGCGAGCTGGTCACGCCCGGCATCCTGGCCGTGCTCGCCCCGGTGGCGGTCGGCTTCGGCCTCGGCGTCACGTCGCTGGCCGGCTTCCTCGCCGGCGCGATCGGCACCGGCACCCTGATGGCGGTCTTCCTGGCCAACTCCGGTGGCGCCTGGGACAACGCCAAGAAGCTCGTCGAGGACGGCCACCACGGCGGCAAGGGCTCCGAGGCCCACTCGGCCACGGTCATCGGTGACACCGTCGGCGACCCGTTCAAGGACACCGCCGGCCCGGCGATCAACCCGCTGATCAAGGTGATGAACCTGGTCTCGCTGTTGATCGCCAGCGCGGTCGTCTCGATGGGCGTCGGCAAGGACCAGAACGACCCGCTCCGGATCATCATCGCCCTGGTGGCGGTGGCGATCATCGCCGGTGCGGTCTACGTGTCCAAGCAGCGCGAGGTCGCGATCGGGAGCAGCGAGGGCACCCCGCCCCCGCCGCCCCCGCCGCCGTCAGCGCCCCCTGCTGACGAGGTCGACGAGGCCGGCAGGACCCAGCCCCGGGCCTACGTGCCCACGTCGCCGCCGCCGTCCTCGCCGCCGCCCTCGGACCCGACGGCGACCCAGCGGTTCGAGCCGCCGGCGCAGTAGTCCCAGCACCACCACCGGCCCCCGGAGAGCACTCCGGGGGCCGGTGTCGTGCCGGCGCCCGTACGACGCCGCCCAGCCGGTCGCCCAGCCGTTCGCCCAGCCGTTCGTGGGGCGGCGGCACCGCCTAGGGTCGGGGCGTGACCCCCGCGAACCGCTCCGACCTCCCCGCCCGGCTGCGCGAGGCGCTGCAGCGGGCAGGCTTCACCTACGACGCGGTGGCGGAGCTGCTCGGCCCGCTCGGCCACGCCGCCCTGGGCCGCAACGAGACCACGCCCGGCCTGCGCGCCACCCGGGGCGGGACGCCCCTGGAGACGCTGGTACGGCTCTTCCTGCTCCAGGCCCCGGTCGCGGTCGCCGCGGCCGAGCGCGCGCTCCCGGGCATGGTCGACCGGCTCGCCGTCGAGGGCTTCCTGGAGCAGGGCGTCGGCGAGGTGGCGGCGCGCCTGGACGTCCGGCCGTACGCCACCGGTGACCTGGACCTCTGGGTGGTCAGCGACCTGACCCCCGGCCTGGACGGCCGCCCGGTGCGCGTCGGGACCGACCACGTGCTCGGGATCAGCTCGGCCTCGACGTCGCTGGCCCAGCTGACGCTGCGCGAGCCCGTCGGTCGGGCACTCGACCTCGGGACGGGGTGCGGAGTCCAGGCGCTGCACCTCGCCGCCCACAGCCGCCGGGTGGTTGCCACGGACGTCAACCAGCGTGCCCTGCGGATCACCGGCTTCAACGCCGCGCTGAACGAGGTGGCCGACCGGGTCGAGGTCCGCGACGGATCCTTCTTCGAGCCGGTCCGCGACGAGCTGTTCGACCTGATCGCCACGAACCCGCCGTTCGTGATCTCCCCGGCGACCGGGGAGCGCCTCGTCTACCGCGACTCCGGCCTCCCCGGGGACCGGGTGGTGGAGGACATCGTGCGGGCCGCGCCGCGGCACCTCGCCGACGGCGGCTGGTGCCAGGTGCTGGCCAACTGGGTGATCGCCCGGGGCCGCGACTGGGACGACCGGCTGGCGTCGTGGATCTCTGAGGACTGCGACGCCTTCGTCGTGCAGCGCGAGGTGCTCGACCCGGCGGCGTACGTCGAGCTGTGGCTCAAGGACGCGGGCCTCCACGGCGGCCCCGACTACGCCGAGCGCTACGACACCTGGCTGTCGTGGTTCGACGACCAGGGCGTCGAGGGGATCGGCTTCGGCTGGATCAACCTGCACCGGCGCGGCTCGGACGCGGCGGGCGCTCCCGCGCGCGACCTGCTCGAGTGGCCCTACGACGTCGAGCAGCCGATCGCGCCCGCCATCCGTGACTGGGCGGCGGCCCGCGAGGTCGAGGTGGGGCCGGACTCCCGGTTGCTCGTCCGCCCCGACGTCCAGCAGGAGACGCTCGGCGCGCCGGGGGCCGAGGACCCGGAGACGGTCGTGCTGCGCCAGCAGGTGGGCTGCGCCGGGCCCGCCGGGTCGACACCGTCGAGGCGGGCCTGGTCGGCGCCTGCGACGGCGAGCTGACGGTGGGCCAGATCCTCGACGCGCTCGCCCAGCTGCTCGACCTCGACGCCGCGGCGACCCGGACGACCTACCTCCCCGTGGTGCGCGAGCTCGTGCTCGAGGGTTCCTGGAGGACTGACATGGCCGTCGAGGTGGTCGCCTACCGCGACGAGTGGCCGGCCCGGTTCGACGAGGTGGCCCGCGACCTGCGCCGGGCGCTCGCCGATGTCGCCTCGGCGCGCGTCGAGCACGTCGGCTCCACCTCCGTCCCCGGTCTGGCGGCCAAGCCGGTCCTCGACATCGACGTCATCGTCGACGCTGTCGACATGGACCTCGCCGTCGCCGCGCTCGAGCGCGTCGGCTACCGGCACCGCGGGGACCTGGGCGTGACAGGTCGAGAGGCGTTCACCCCGCCCGGGGACGGTCCGGCGCGCAACGTGTACGTCTGCCTGGACGGGACCGTCAACGTGCGCAACCACCTGGCGGTCCGAGACGTCCTGCGGCGGCGCGACGACCTCAGGGACGAGTACGCCGCGGTCAAGACCGGGCTGGCGGCGGACCCGACGATGGACATCGACACCTACATCGCCCGCAAGTCGCAGGTGCTCCAGAAGGTGCTCGCGGAGTCGGACCTCACCGACGACGAGCGGCGAGCGATCCGGCAGCTCAACGACCCGTCGGCCTGACCCTCACGCCGCCTGGGTCGCCTCGTCGCGTGCCGCCAGTGCCCGGTCGCGGAGCCGGACCAGCCGCTCCCGGGTGGTCGAGGTCAGCAGGTCCGGGACTCCGAGCGGCTCGAGGGCGGGCACGTTCTCGGGTCGCCACCAGCGCGGGCCCTGGAGGTCGCGGAAGCCCACCAGCGCCCGCCGGACGGTGCCGCCGTAGCCGGAGATCGCCGACGACAGGGCCAGGGCCTCCTGGACGCGGGCCATCCGCAGGTCCCCCTGGGGGCGGTAGCTGCCGTTCGCCTTGCCGACCGCCCAGCAGATGCCACCGGCGAGGTGCGCGGCGGTGCGGGCCTGGCGCACCGTCTCGGGCTCCTCGGCCCAGACGAGCAGCAGCGCGCGCCGGAACGCCACGGCCATCTCCGCGTCGAACCAGCGGGCGGCCACCGCGTCCAGCAGCTCGGCGGTGGCCTCGAGTCGGCGGCGGGCGCCCTCGTCGGGGGTCTCGGTCGGGAGGTCACTGCCGTCGTCGCTCAGGGGCTCGACGGTGAGCGCCGCCACGGCCGCGTCGCCGCCGCAGACGGAGGCCAGCCAGTCGAGCACCCGCTGCCACGGGGGTGGCGGGGGCGGGCTCGGCTGCGGTCGGGCGAGCTCGCGGTCGAACCGGTCGGCGTAGCGCTGCCAGCGGGTGCCGGCCAC
This sequence comes from Nocardioides ungokensis, assembly GCF_013466985.1. Lineage (GTDB taxonomy): Bacteria > Actinomycetota > Actinomycetes > Propionibacteriales > Nocardioidaceae > Nocardioides > Nocardioides ungokensis. The sequence continues at coordinate 481,695 of NZ_CP059164.1, forward strand.
CGGTTCGGACCAGGTCTCGACGAGGCGGCCGTCGACGAGCACCAGGTGGGTCAGGCGGTCCAGGGCCGAGGGCTCGTCGGGGTAGCCGGGGTCCCCCAGCCAGGGATGGTCGTACATGTGCGCCTCCGGGCGTTCGGGTGTCGGTGGGGTCACGCTGGCACGTCCCGCGGACGGCCCGCAGAGCTCATCCACAGGCCCCTCGTGGAGAGTGGAGGGAATGGGTTCTGCGCCGGACGCGCTACCGTGAGCGGCCGTGGGGCCTGCAGCGGGGCCCGCCAGCAGCAGCAAGCAGGAGAAGGAAGCGCACGTGGCACACAAGTTGGTGATCGTCGAGTCCCCGGCGAAGGCCCGCACGATCGGCGGGTACCTCGGCGCGGGGTACGTCGTCGAGTCCTCCATCGGCCACATCCGCGACCTCCCGAACAACGCGGCGGACACGCCGGCCAAGATCAAGGACAAGCCGTGGGGGCGGCTGGCGGTCGACGTCGAGAACGGCTTCGAGCCCTACTACGTGGTCCCGCGTGACAAGAAGTCCCACATCTCCAAGCTCAGGTCGCTGCTCAAGGACGCCGACGAGCTCTACCTCGCCACCGATGAGGACCGCGAGGGCGAGGCGATCGCCTGGCACCTGCTCGACGAGCTGAAGCCCAAGAACATCCCGGTGCACCGGATGGTCTTCCACGAGATCACCAAGCCCGCGATCCAGGCTGCGGTGGAGAACCCGCGCCAGATCAACGACGACCTCGTCGAGGCCCAGGAGGCGCGCCGCATCCTCGACCGTCTCTACGGCTACGAGGTCTCCCCGGTGCTGTGGAAGAAGGTCATGTCCGGCCTGTCCGCGGGCCGCGTGCAGTCGGTGGCGACCCGGCTGGTGGTCGACCGCGAGCGGGAGCGGATGCGCTTCCGGGTCGCGTCGTACTGGGACCTCGAGGGCACCTTCGACGCCGGCAGCAAGCACGAGCAGCGGATGTTCCCCGCCAAGCTGCACTCGGTCGATGGCGCCCGGGTCGCCCGTGGCTCCGACTTCGGTCCTGACGGCCTGCTCAAGTCCTCGGCCGACGGCAAGGTGGTCCACCTCGACCGCACCCGCGCCGAGGGCCTGGCCGCGGCGCTCCAGGACGCGACGTACGACGTCCGCTCGGTGGAGTCCAAGCCCTACCGCCGCTCGCCGTACGCGCCGTTCCGGACCACCACCCTCCAGCAGGAGGCCAGCCGCAAGCTCGGCATGAGCGCGTCGGTGACCATGTCGGTCGCCCAGCGCCTGTACGAGAACGGCTTCATCACCTACATGCGTACCGACTCCACCACGCTCTCCGACGCCGCCGTCGGCGCGGCGAGGGCGCAGGTGCGCGAGCTGTACGGCGCGGAGTACGTGCCCGACGCCCCCCGTGTCTACGCCTCGAAGGTCAAGAACGCCCAGGAGGCGCACGAGGCGATCCGGCCCGCCGGCGACTCGTTCCGCACCCCGGCGCAGACGGGGCTGAAGGGCGAGCAGTTCCGGCTCTACGAGCTGATCTGGATGCGCACCGTCGCCTCCCAGATGCGTGACGCCGTCGGCCAGTCGGTGACGATCCGCCTCGGCGGCGGTGCCTCGACGGGCGAGGACGTCGTCTTCTCGGCCAGCGGTCGCGTCATCACCTTCCACGGCTTCCTCAAGGCCTACGTCGAGGGCACCGACGACGCCTCGGCGGCCAAGGACGACCAGGAGACCCGCCTGCCCGCCCTCGAGGAGGGCGACGTGGTCTCGGCCGCCTCGGTCAGCGCCAGCGGCCACGAGACCAAGCCGCCGGCCCGCTACACCGAGGCCACGCTGATCAAGGAGCTCGAGGACCGCGAGATCGGTCGCCCGTCGACGTACGCCTCGATCATCGGCACGATCCTCAACCGCGGCTACGTCTACAAGAAGGGCACCGCGCTGGTGCCGGCGTGGCTCGCGTTCTCGGTGACCCGGCTGCTCGAGGAGCACTTCCCGCGCCAGGTGTCCTACGAGTTCACCGCCACCATGGAGGACGTCCTCGACGAGATCGCGGCCGGCCGCAAGGACCGCAACACCGAGCTCGGCGAGTTCTACTACGGCACCGGCGACGTCGCGGGGCTCCACACCCTCGTCAACGAGCTCGGCGAGATCGACGCGCGCGACCTGGCGACCTTCCCCGTCGGCGGCGAGGACTCCGGCGTCCAGCTGCGGGTGGGCCGCTACGGGCCGTATCTCGAGGGCCCGGACGAGGACGGCACGCCGTTCGGTCGCCGTGCCAACGTGCCCGACGACCTGCCGCCCGACGAGCTGACCATGGAGAAGGCCAAGGAGCTGCTGGCCAACCCGGCGGGCGAGGAGATCGAGCTCGGCTCCCACCCGGAGACCGGCCTGCGCGTGGTGGCGAAGAACGGCCGCTTCGGCCCTTACGTCACCGAGGAGCTCCCGGATGACGCGCCGAAGTCCGCCAAGCCGCGCACCGGCTCGCTGTTCAAGTCGATGTCGCTGGACACCGTCACCCTCGACGACGCGGTCAAGCTGCTCTCGCTGCCGCGCGTGGTCGGGGCGGGCGAGGACGGCGAGGAGATCACCGCGCAGAACGGCCGCTACGGGCCGTACCTGAAGAAGGGCACCGACTCCCGGTCGCTGGTCTCCGAGGACCAGCTGCTCTCGATCACCCTCGACGAGGCGCTCAAGATCTACGCCCAGCCCAAGCAGCGCGGCCGGGCCGCGGCGACGGCACCGCTCAAGGAGCTCGGCAACGACCCGGTCTCCGGACAGCCGGTCGTGGTGAAGGCCGGCCGCTTCGGTGAGTACGTCACCGACGGTGAGTACAACGCCACCCTCCGCAAGGAGGACTCGGTGGAGTCGATCACCATCGAGCGCGCCGCCGAGCTGCTCGCCGAGCGTCGCGCCAAGGGCCCGGCGAAGAAGACCGCCAAGAAGGGCGCGAAGAAGGCGCCCGCCAAGAAGTCGGCGGCGAAGAAGTCCACGGCGAAGAAGACGACGAAGAAGGCCGCGGCCAAGAAGTCCTGAGAACTGCGGTCCGGACTCACGGTTGGTGACCAGACCGCAGAAATCCGGGCCCGTGGGGTGCAGTCCGTGACCATTCGGTGACCCCGCAGGGCCCGGCCGCCCGCCGCGGGGTGGCCCGCGCGGCCGCCCCCGTCGGAGCCGACGCCTAGGGTGTACGCCGTGAGCACCGGCGTCTACGCACCCACCGGCGTCTTCGTCTGCTTCGAGGGCGGCGAGGGGTCCGGCAAGTCCACCCAGTCCCGGCTGCTGCGCGACTGGCTCGAGGCGGAGGGGTACGCCGTGGTGCTGACCTTCGAGCCCGGCGACACCGAGGTCGGCCGCGAGATGCGCCGGATCGTGCTCAGCCCCGAGACCGGGGAGCTCGCCGACCGGACCGAGGTGCTGCTCTACGCCGCCGACAAGGCCGAGCACGTCGAGACCGTCGTGCAACCGGCGCTCGACCGGGGTGCCGTGGTCGTCACGGACCGCTACGTCGACTCCACGCTGGCCTACCAGGGTGCCGGCCGCTCGCTCGACGTCCGCGAGGTCGAGCAGGTGGCGCGGTGGGCCACCCACGACCTGCGCCCGCACCTGACGGTCGTCCTGGACCTCGAGCCGGAGCGCGGCCTGGGCCGGTTCGCCGAGCGCGACCGGATCGAGGCCGAGTCGGTGGAGTTCCACGAGCGGGTGCGCGCAGCGTTCCTGGAGATGGCCGGCGCCGACCCCGACCACTACCTGGTGCTCGACGCCCGGCTCCCGGTGGAGGAGATCGCCGCGGAGATCCGCGCCGAGGTGACCCCGCTGCTCGAGCGTGCCGTCCGGGGGGTGCAGGCATGACCGTCACCCGGCAGGGCACCGTCTGGGACGGCCTGGTCGGCCAGCGCCACGCCGTCGACGCCTTGCGCCGCGCTGCCGGCGGCCACGGCATGACCCACTCCTGGCTGTTCACCGGCCCGCCGGGCTCGGGCCGGTCCAACGCCGCGATCGCGTTCGCCGCGGCGCTGGAGTGCGACCAGACGGGCACCGACCGCGCCGGCTGCGGGGAGTGCCACGAGTGCCACACCGCGCTCGCGGGCTCCCACGCCGACGTCTCGGTGATCCGCACCGAGAAGCTCTCGATCGGCGTCGACGAGGTCCGTGACCTGGTCCGCCGGGCGGCGCTAGCCCCGGTCGGGCGGCGCTGGCAGGTCCTCGTCGTCGAGGACGCCGACCGGCTCACCGACGCGGCCTGCAACGCGCTGCTCAAGGCGATCGAGGAGCCCACCGACCGCACCGTGTGGATGCTCTGCGCCCCCACGGTCGAGGACGTGCTCCCCACGATCCGCTCCCGCTGCCGCCTCGTCACGCTGAGCACACCCACCACCGACGACGTGGCGGCGTTCCTGACGCGGGTCGACGGCGTCGCCGACGGGCTCGCGTCGTACGCCGCCCGCGCCAGCCAGGGCCACATCGGCCGGGCGCGTGCGCTCGCGCGGGACGAGGGCACCCGCAACCGTCGCCGCGAGGTGGTCTCGATCCCGGCGCGGCTCACGTCGCTGGGGGCGTGCATGACCGCCGCCGCCAACCTCGCCGAGGTGACCAAGGAGGAGGCCGACCTGATCACCGGCGAGCTCGACGCCCGGGAGAAGGCCGACCTCGACTCGTCGTACGGCGTGGTCGAGCGCGGGCGCCGGCCCCGCGAGTACGCCCCTGCCCTCTCGTCGCTGGAGAAGGGGCAGAAGACCCGGGCCAAGCGCCGCCACCTCGACGTCGTCGACCGCGGGCTGATGGACCTGGTGTCGGTCTACCGCGACGCGATCGCGCTGGCCCTGGGGGCGCCCGGCCGCCTGGTCAACGAGGAGATCCGCGGCGACATCGACCAGCTCGTGCGCGGCTCCACCCCGGAGCTCAACCTGCGCCGGATCGCGTGGATCTTCGAGGCCCGCGAGCAGATGCTGGAGTTCAACGTGCCGGTCGCGCTCGCCCTGGAGTCGATGATGGTCGCCCTTCGGGTGCCCGACCGGAGCGTGCGATGAGACGGGTCCTCGTCGCGGTCCTCGTGGTCGCGATGCTGCTCGCCGCCGTCGGCGCCACCGCCCTGCTGCTCCTCTCCTCGTCCGACGGGACGAACTCGTCGACGAGCCCCTCCGAGGTCCCGACCACCACTCCCGAGCCCTCAGCCACCCGGGCGCCGAGCCCGGGGCTGGCGCGGTTCTACACCCAGCGTCTCGACTGGTCGTCGTGCCGCGACGGCGACCTGTGCGCCAGGCTCACCGTGCCGCTGGACTACCAGCACCTGGATGGGCGGACGATCGACCTCGCCCTGCTCAAGGTGCCCGCCCAGGACCCCGCCCAGCGGATCGGCTCGCTGGTGGTCAACTCCGGTGGCCCGGGTGCACCCGGCACGGACTACGCCGCGGGCGCCTCCCAGGCGTTCGGGCAGCCGCTGCTCGACCGCTTCGACATCGTCGGTTTCGACCCGCGCGGGACCGGCAGCAGCGACCCCGTCGACTGCCTCAGCAACGCCCAGCTCGACGGCTACGTCGCGGCTGACCCGTCGCCCGACACCGCCGCCGAGCGCGCCACCTACGCCGGGATCCTGCGCACGTTCGGCCGCGGCTGCGTGCAGCGCTCCGGCGACCTGGCCGCGCACGTCTCCACGGTCGAGGCGGCCCGCGACATGGACGTGCTGCGCGCGGCGCTCGGCGAGTCGCGGCTGACCTACTTCGGTGCCTCCTACGGCACCAAGCTGGGCGCGACGTACGCCGACCTCTTCCCGCACCGGGCCGGGCGGCTCGTGCTCGACGGGGCCGTGGACCTCTCCATCGGGCCGCGCGAGCTGGCGCTGGAGCAGGCGGGCGGGTTCGAGACCGCGCTGCGCGCCTACGTCCAGGACTGTGTCGACCACACCGACGGCTGCTTCCTCGGCAGCACCCTCGACGAGGGGCTGGCGAAGATCTCCTCGCTGCTGACCCGGATCGACGCCCAGCCGCTGCCGACGAGCTCGGACCGGCAGCTCCAGATCGGGAACGCCTTCTACGGGATCGCGCTGCCGCTCTACGACCGCCAGTACTGGTACGTGCTGTCGGCCGCCCTGCAGCAGGCGATGTCCGGCGACGGGTCGACCCTGCTGAAGCTCTCGGACCTCTACAACTCCCGCGACGACAGCGGCGGCTACGGCAACAACCTCATCGAGGCCCTCTACGCGATCAGCTGCCTCGACGACCCGACGGCGATCTCGCCCGCGCAGGTCCCCGCCGAGCTGCCGGCGTTCGAGAAGGTGTCGCCGACGTTCGGCGACGTGTTCGCCTGGGGGCTGACCACCTGTGACGGCTGGCAGGTGAAGTCCGGGGCGCGGGACCGCAGCGTCCACGCGAAGGGTGCGCCACCGATCGTGGTCATCGGCACCACCCGCGACCCCGCGACCCCGATGAAGTGGGCGGTGGACCTCGCCCACCAGCTCGACTCCGGGGTGCTGATCCGGCGGGATGGCGACGGCCACACCGGCTACCACGCGGGCAACGAGTGCGTCGACCGAGCGGTCGAGGGCTACCTGATCGACGGCACCGTGCCGAAGGACGGCCTGTCCTGCTGACCCCCCTGTCGCCAGCAGACCGGGGCCGTCCTCCGGCGGTGGGTCAGCTGATCAGCTCGTCGATGCGCGTGTAGCCGTCCGAGTCGCCGACGACGACCCGGCTCTGACGGCCGTCGGTGCTGACCGGCACGTCACCCGCGACGGTCACCCGGCGCACCTCCCGGCGGTGGTTGTCGAAGTCGGCCACGGCGTAGTGCTGGGTGGCGCGGTTGTCCCACATCGCCACGTCGCCCTGCGCCCAGGTCCAGCGGATGGTGTTCTCCAGGCGGGTCACCCGGTTCTGCAGCAGCTGGAAGAGCGCGCTGGACTCCGATGAGTTCAGGCCGAGGAAGCGCTTGACGAAGTGCCCGAGCACCAGGGCGCGCTCGCCCGTCTCGGGATGGATGCGCACGACCGGGTGCTCGGTCTCGTAGTACGTCGAGCGGAACTGCTCGCGGTCCAGCGCGTCGCGGTCCGGGCCGTCGTTCTCCGGGTCCTCGACGTCGGCGACGTAGTCGTACTCGTTGCTGTGCACCGCCCACAGGTGCTCGACGAGCGACTTCAGCGACAGCGGGAGGGCTTCGTACGCCGCGACGGTGTTGGCCCAGACGGTGTTGCCGCCGTACTCCGGGATGGTGACGCCGCGCAGGATGCTGATGGCCGGGATCCGGTCGACGAAGGTGACGTCGGTGTGCCAGCTGTTGGCCGCCATGCCCTTGGTGGCGGCGAGGCTCAGGACGTGCGCGCTGCCGGTGTTGACGGTGGGGTGGGCGGTCGTGAGGGTCCCGAGCTGCTCGGCGAAGGCGACCTGTCCCGCGTCGTCGAGGTGGTCCTGTCCGCGGAAGAACACCACCTTGTGCTTGAGCAGTGCCGCCCGGATGGCCGAGACGGTGTCGGGGTCGAGGTCGGCGCCGAGGCGCACGCCGTCGATGCGGGCCCCGATGCGGCCGCCGAGGCGCTGGACGGACAGGGTCTGCGTGGTGCGGTCGAGGCTGATGGTCATGCGATCCTCCGTACTTATTGTCTAGTGACTTACTAGATAATACCGGAGGACGGTGGCGAGCTCTCTCAGCGTGGTCGGACCGGCTCGGCGATGGCCTGGATGCGGGTGGTGGCGAGCTCGATCATCAGGCGGGCGGCGGGGGACAGGGTGGCCCCGGCGCGGTGCACGATCGCGAGCGTGTCGAACTGGCGTGGGCGCCGTGAGACCCACCCGGCGTCGGGTGCGAGGCGGGGGAGTCGTGTCCTTCACCTGCTGGTGCGGCACCGAGCAGGCGATGACCGCCGGACGCGCCGCGACGCGCTCCACCAAGGTCACCCTCGCGGCCTGATCCTCACCCCTCCGGGGTGCGGACGCCGGTTTCGCGACCGGGCGGAGACGTCCGTATACTTCCCCGGGTTGCCCGGACCAGGTCCTCGGACCAGAGCCGGGCAGCGCGCCGCCTTAGCTCAGTCGGTAGAGCGATTCACTCGTAATGAATAGGTCGTCGGTTCGATTCCGACAGGCGGCTCCACACAGAAGCCCAGGTCAGCGCCACCAGTGCACCAACGCGCTCGGGCCTGGGCTTTCTTCATGCCCGCTGGTCCGAGGCCGGTCGCGTGCCCGGCGGTGGGTCAGCCCCGGTTTGGTCGGCGGAAACGGTGGCCAGCTCACCGCTGGCCAAGTGGGTCGGGCAGGTCACGCGTACGGCGGTGGGTCAGCCACCGTTCGGTCGGCGGAAACGGTGGCCAGCTCACCGCCGGTCCGGCCACCCCGAGAGGCGGCTCCCTGTGGGCTGGGTGAGCGACGAGGCCGACTACCTGAGCAGGATGGTGCCACCACCGGGGGCCATGGGCCCCGCGATGATGCGCTGAGTGGGACCGCCGGCGGGTCAGCCGAACAGGAGCCAGGCGAGGGCAACCACGATCACGAGCACGACGAGAGCCGCGGCGACCAGGGCCACCCGCATCCCGGACGACCGGGACGGCTCAGGATCGGCGCGATCGACGAAGGCCTGCCACATCTGCGTGTTGGCGCCGGGGTCGAGGTCGTCGTTCTCGGGCATGCACACGAGGCTACCGCTCGCCGGTCGGTGATCTCACGCGGCCCTCATCCGACGCGGGTGATGCCCGACCGTCCCTGCCGGGTCCACGATCGGGGCAGTCGCGATGTGTGACTGGAGGCTCCAGCGGGGTTCGTGTGCCGCATGACGGCAGGGAGGGCGCGTGGACCGTCAAGACACGCTGGCAACCGGTACGGCGAGGGCGACCGGCGGGATCCTGCTGACCCTGGCCTCGGCCCAGTTCCTGATGACGCTGGACAGCTCGGTGATGAACGTGTCGATGGCGACGGTGGCACAGGACCTCGGCACGTCGATCACCGGCATCCAGACGGCGATCACCCTCTACACACTCGTGATGGCGACCCTGATGATCACCGGGGGCAAGATCGGCTCCAACATCGGGCGGCTCAGGGCCTTCTCCATCGGCTGCGTGGTCTACGGAGCCGGCTCCTTCGTCACCGGGATCGCCCAGAACCTCACCGTGCTGATCATCGGCTGGTCCTTCCTGGAGGGGATGGGCGCGGCCCTGATCATGCCGGCGATCGTCGCCTTGGTGGCGACCAACTTCGAGGTGGCCGGCCGGCCGAGGGCCTACGGCCTGGTCGCCGCCGCGGGCGCGTGTGCGGTCGCGGTCGGGCCGTTGATCGGCGGGGCCGCGACGACGTACGCCTCGTGGCGGCTGGTGTTCTTCGGCGAGGTCGTGATCGTCGCCCTCATCCTGCTCATGTCCCGCAAGATCGGCGACGCGCCCGTCGTGGAGAAGGCCAGCCTCGACCTGGTGGGGACGCTGCTGTCCGTGGTGGGGCTCGGGATGGCGGTCTACGGCGTGCTGAGGACCAGCGAGTGGGGGTTCGTGCGGCCCAAGCCGGATGCCCCGGCACTGCTCAACCTCTCCGCGTCGTTCTGGCTGATCCTGGCGGGACTCATCGTGGTGTGGGTGTTCTTCCGCTGGGAGGCCCACGTCCTCCGCGCCGGGCGCGACCCGCTGGTGCGGCCCTCGATGTTCGCGAACACCCAGCTCGACGGCGGGCTGGTGATGTTCTCCTTCCAGTTCCTGCTGCAGGCCGGCGTGTTCTTCGTCGTCCCGCTGTTCCTGTCCGTGGCGCTGGGTGTGTCGGCGATCGAGACCGGGCTGCGCGTCATGCCGTTGTCCGTCGGCCTGCTGGCCGCGGCGATGGGGGTCCCCAAGCTGCTGCCCGACGTCTCGCCGCGTCGCGTGGTCCGGGTCGGCATCCTGCTGATGCTGGCCGGGATCGTGATCCTGATGTCAGCCATCGATGCGAACGCCGACGCGACCGTGGTCTCGTGGCCGATGCTGGTCATCGGCCTGGGGATGGGGTGCCTGGCCTCCCAGCTCGGGAGTGTCACGGCCTCCTCCGTGCCGACCGAGGAGAGCAGCGACGTCGGCGGACTGCAGAACACCGCCACCAACCTCGGGGCGTCACTGGGCACCGCGCTCGCCGGCTCGGTCATGATCGCCGCCCTGACCAGCTCGCTGATCTCCGGGCTCGAGGCCAATCCCGACGTCCCCGACAACGTGGCGTCGCAGGCCAGCGTGGACCTGGCCTCGGGGGTCCCGTTCCTGTCCGACAAGCAGGTGGAGTCGGCGATGGCCGACAGGGGCGCCAGTGGCCAGGCCACCCAGATCGCGGTGGACGAGAACGCCGCAGCCCGGATCGACGGCCTCGACGCCGCCCTCGGCGTGCTGGCGATGATCGCCCTGGTCTCGCTGTTCTTCTCCGGCCGCATCCCCGACGTCCAGCCGGGCAGCAGCCGCGGATCGGCCGCCCCCGAGACGACCGAGGCGTCCGAGGTCTGAGCCCCCGGCCTCACTCGGAGCCGACGGAGTCGAACACCTCGGTGTGGTCCACGTGCCGCACACGCACCGAGCCGGCGTGGCCGTCGACCAGGCCGACCTCGACGTCGTACCTGTCCCGCTCCGGGGTGCGCAGCGCCAGCGACCAGGAGTTCTCGGCCGGGTGGTGCTCCTCCGAGCTGAGCGACAGGGTGTCGGGGTCCAGGGCGTACGCCGTCGCCGCTGCGCGCCGGGCGCGCACGAGGGCGGCCTCGCGGGAGGTCGGTGTCGCCACCGGCTCACCAGTGGCGCCGATGAGTTCGCGGAAGGCGTGGACCACGCCCTCGAGTGCTGCCTCGGCGACGGCTGGGGTGCGCGGCCCGGTGGTGACGAGGAGCCCGATCTCGAGGGCGCCCGGGCTCGCGCCCCAGCTGGTGTGCCACCGGTGCCGGTGGAGGGAGTAGTGGCGCGGGGCGTCGGCACCGGCGTACAGGACCGGCTCCAGCGCCGCGAGGACCCGCGCCTCGTCCGGCTCGGAGGCGTCAGGACCGTCGGGCTCCGGCGCGGGCAGGTCGAGCAGGAACTGCTCGTACGCCGCCCCGTCGGGCCTCGCCCGGTAGCCGACCTGGATCCGCAGCAGGTCGACACGGCCGAGCGTGAGCAGAGGCAGCGAGACCTGGTCGCCCGCCTGGTGACTGGCCATCTCCTCAGCGTCGAGCAGCGGGGAGAGGCGGTCAAGCGCCGGCCGGGTGGTTCCCGGTGACCTTCGCCCCTACGCCGTCCCCGAGACTGGTCGTGGCCGTCGCACCGCGGCGGCTCTCACCCGACCCTTGGGAGCAGCCACCCGTGACCCCGTCGTCCCACACCGCGTTCCTGCCCGCGAGCACCCGCCTCGTCGTCGCCGACATGGACGGCACGCTGCTGGACGGCCGGGGCCGGGTCCCCGACCGGCTGTGGTCGCTGCTGGAGCGGATGACCCACGCGGGGGTGACCTTCGCCCCGGCCAGCGGGCGCCAGTACGCCACGCTGGCGCACATGTTCGACCGCGCCTCGGAGGGCATGGTGTTCGTCGCCGAGAACGGCGCGTACGTCGTGCGCGACGGGCAGGAGCTGAGCTCCTCCGGCCTCGGCCGGGACGCGGTCGTGGCTGCCGTCGACACCCTGCGCGCCTTCCACGACGACGGGCGCGCCGACCTCGGTGTCGTGGTCTGCGGCAAGCGCTCGGCCTACGTCGAGCGGGGCGACCGGGGGTTCCTCGACCGGGCCGAGCCGTACTACCGCGAGCTCGCCCGGGTCGACGACGTGCTCGAGGTGGAGGACGAGATCGTCAAGGTCGCGGTCTTCGACTTCGGCGACGCCGTCGCCGGCGCCGCCGAGGCCCTGACGTCGTTCCGCGAGTCCCACCAGGTCGTCGTGTCCGGCAAGCACTGGGTCGACCTGATGGGCGCCGGCGTCAACAAGGGCGTCGCGGTGCGGCGCCTGCAGGAGCGGCTCGGCATCACCCGTGCGGAGACCGTCGTGTTCGGCGACTACCTCAACGACCTCGAGATGCTCGACGAGGCCGCCGGCTCGTTCGCCGTCGCCAACGCGCACCCCGAGGTGCTGGAGCGGGCCAGCTTCCGCGCGCCGTCCAACCTCGACCACGGCGTCCTCACCACGATCGAGGAGCTGCTCGAGGCGCGCGTCCCGCACCGGTGACCTTCGCCCCTGTGCCGGCCCCGCCCGGGCTGGGAGGTTCGGCACAGCGGGGCCGCCCGGTCGCGGCGGCTCGACCCACCGACCGCAGGAGGGCGGGCGATCGTGACCAGCATCTGCATTCCCTACCTGACCTCCGAGGGCCAGACCGCGAAGATCGCGGAGTACATCGCCGACCTGGTCATCCACCACGACCTCGAGGCCCAGCCGGTGGACCTGAAGGAGGCCCCGGACGTCGACCTCACGGCGTACGACGGCGTCATCGTCGGCGCCTCCATCCACCGGGGGAAGCACGACAAGCGTCTCGGGGAGTTCGTGGAGCGCAACCGGGACGTCCTCGCACGGATCCCGTCGGCGTTCTTCTCGGTGAGCCTGGCCGCCACGGTGACACCGGCGAGGCGGAGAAGTACCTCGAGGACTTCGAGCAGGAGACCAAGTGGCGGCCCTCGAAGGTCGCCCTCTTCAGCGGCGCGCTGCTCTACACGCAGTACGGGTTCCTCACCCGGCACCTCATGAAGCGGATCGCGAAGACCAAGCCGGGCGAGCTCGGCACCGACGTGTCTCGCGACTACGTCTACACCGAGTGGGACGGTGTGCGTCGATTCACCGAGGACTTCCTGGCCGAGCTCGTCAGCCCGTGACGACCCCGTGCTCCACGCACTCGGCCGACCACCCGCGCGGCGTCACCTGCACCTTCATCCGCCGCCGGCACGAGGTGCAGAACCGGGGCGGCTCCAGGGCCAGGCGGGCATCGCAGGCCGCGTGGGGCAGGTCGTCCCGCGGCTCGCCGCAGAGGCCGCAGTAGCCACCCATTAGAGAGTCTTCGCGAGTTCCTTGATCGGCATCTTGAGGTCCGAGAGGAGCGCGAGGTCCTCGTCGGCGTCGCGGCCGAGGGTGGTCAGGTAGTTGCCCACGATGACGGCGTTGATGCCGCCGAGCAGCCCGTCGCGGGTGCCGAGGTCACCGAGGGTGAGCTCGCGGCCGCCGGCGTACCGCAGGATCGTGCGGGGCATCGCGAGCCGGAAGGCGGCGATGGTGCGCAGCGCGTCGGCGGAGTCCATCAGGGGCAGGTCGCCGAAGGGCGTGCCGGGCCGCGGGTTGAGGAAGTTCAGCGGCACCTCGTGCGGGTCGAGCTCGGCCAGCTGGGCGGCGAGCTCCGCGCGCTGCTCGAGGGTCTCGCCCATCCCGACCAGCCCGCCGCAGCACAGCTCCATGCCGGCCGCGCGGACCATCTGGCAGGTGTCCCAGCGCTCCTCGTAGGAGTGCGTGGTCACCACGGACGGGAAGTAGGACCTCGCAGCCTCGAGGTTGTGGTTGTAGCGGTGCACGCCCATCGCCGCCAGGTCGTCGACCTGCTCCTGGGTGAGCATGCCCAGCGAGCACGCGACGTTGATGTCGACGGCTTCCTGGATCGCCCTGATCCCGTCGCGCACCTGCGACATCAGCCGCTCGTCGGGGCCACGCACCGCGGCGACGATGCAGAACTCGGTGGCGCCGGTGGCGGCGGTCTCCTCGGCGGCCCGCACCAGCTGCGGGATGTCCAGCCAGACCGAGCGCACCGGCGAGGTGAACTGACCGGACTGGCTGCAGAAGTGGCAGTCCTCGGGGCAGCCGCCGGTCTTGAGGCTGATGATCCCCTCGACCTCGACCTCCGGACCGCAGTGCTTCATGCGTACGCCGTGGGCCAGCTCGAGCAGCGCGGGGACCTGGTCGTCCGGCAGCCGCAGGACCTCCACCAGCTCGTCGTACGAGAGGCCCTCGCCGCGGTCGAGGGCTCGGTCGCGGGCACGTTCCAGGATGTCCGTCACGAGCGACAGCGTAGACCAGAACTGAACACTGTTCTGAACGGTGTTCAGGAATGGGCCTAGACTCGGCCCACCATGACCGCGTCACCCGTCGCCCCCGCCGCCCTCGAGTCCCTGCTCGACCTCGACCGGGCCCACGTGTGGCACCCCTACGCCTCGATGACCGACCCGGCACCCACGCGCCTGGTCACCGGAGCCCGCGGCGTCCGGCTCACCCTCGGGGACGGGAGCGAGGTCGTCGACGGCATGTCGTCGTGGTGGGCGGCGATCCACGGCTACAACCACCCCACGCTGAACGCCGCGCTCGCCCGGCAGGCCGACGACGTCGCCCACGTGATGTTCGGCGGCCTCACCCACGAGCCGGCGATCCGGCTGGCGCAGCGGCTGGTGGAGCTCGCACCCGCAGGCCTCGAGCACGTCTTCCTCGCCGACTCCGGGTCGGTGAGCGTGGAGGTCGCGCTGAAGATGGTGCTGCAGTACCAGCGGGGCGTCGGGCACCCGGAGCGCACCCGGATGCTCACCGTCCGCGGCGGCTACCACGGGGACACCTTCGGCTGCATGGGCGTCTGCGACCCGGTCGGCGGGATGCACTCGATGTTCGCCGACCTCCTGCCCCGGCAGGTCTTCGCGCCCCGGCCGCCCGCCACGGAGGACGGCGTTGCCGCCTGGGCGGCGGCGTTCGAGGAAGTGGCCGCCGAGCACGCCCACGAGCTCGCCGGCATCGTCGTCGAGCCGCTGCTGCAGGGTGCGGGCGGTATGTACGTCTACCCCGCCGCCTGCCTCACCGTGATGCGCGAGGTCGCCGACCGGCACGGCCTGGTGCTGGTCCTCGACGAGATCGCCACCGGCTTCGGCCGGACCGGCACCTTCTTCGCCGCCGAGGCCGCCGGGGTGGTCCCCGACGTGCTGTGCGTGGGCAAGGCGCTCACGGGCGGCTACCTCACCCTGGCTGCCGTCCTGTGCACGCCCCGGATCGCGGCAGGCCTCTCCCACTCCGAGTCGGGCGTGCTGATGCACGGGCCGACGTACATGGGCAACCCGCTCGCCTGCGCCGTCGCGCTGGCGAGTCTCGACCTGCTCGCAACCGGCGCCTGGCGGGAGCAGGTGGCGCGGGTGAACGCCGGCCTCGAGGCCGGCCTGGCGCCGCTGCGGCACCTTCCCGGGGTGGTCGACGTGCGCACCCTCGGCGCGGTCGGCGTCGTCCAGCTCGACCACCCGGTCGACGTCGGCAAGGCCACCGAGGCGGCCCTCGGGCACGGCGTGTGGCTGCGCCCCTTCCGCGACCTGATCTACACGATGCCGCCGTACGTCACGAGCGACGAGGACGTCGCCTCGATCTGTACGGCGATCGAGGCCGCGGCGGTGGTCGCATGACCGAGCCGATCGACGGCCGGTGGGGCGACTGGCTGCGCGACCAGGCCGACCAGCGCGAGCGCGACGGACTGCGCCGCACGCTGGTGCCCCGGCCCGCGGGCGACCGGGTCATCGACCTCGCCGGCAACGACTACCTCGGCCTCTCCCACCATCCGGCCGTCGTCGCCGCGGCGGCCGCCGCGGCACGCACCTGGGGCGCCGGTGCCCGGGCGTCGCGGCTCGTGACCGGCACCCTCCAGGTCCACGCCGACCTCGAGGCGGCGCTGGCGGCGTACCTGCGTCAGCCGGCCGCGCTGGTCCACTCGACCGGCTACCACGCCAACCTCTCGGTGGTGACGGCCCTCGCCGGGCGCGACTGTCGGGTGGTGTCCGACGCGCACGTCCATGCCTCGCTGGTCGACGCCGTGCGCCTGTCACGCGCCGGGCTGACCGTCGTCCCGCACAACGACGTGGCCGCCGTCCGATCGGCGCTCGTGGCCGCCGGGGACCGGCGCACGCTGGTGCTCGCCGAGTCGGTCTACTCGGTGCTCGGCGACCGGGCGCCGCTCGTCGAGCTCGCCGCGGTCTGCGAGGAGCACGACGCCCTCCTGGTGGTCGACGAGGCGCACGGCCTGGGGGTCCACGGGCCGGGGATCGTCGCCGAGCTCGGCCTGGCCGGGCTGCCGCACGTCGTCGTGACCGCCACCTTGTCGAAGGCGCTGGGCAGCCAGGGCGGCGCCGTGCTCGGCCCGCAGGCGCTGGTCGAGCACCTGGTCAACCGGGCCAGGCCCTTCATCTTCGACACCGGGCTGGCGCCCACGTCGGCCGCGGCCGCCCTGGCCGCACTCGGGGAGCTGCGCGCCCACCCCGAGATGCCCGCGCTGATCCGCGCTCGGGTGACCGACCTCGCCGGCGCGCTGGGGGTCGAACCGTCGGCGGGTGCGGTGCTCTCGGTGCCGATGCCCTCACCCCGGGTGGCTGTCGCCGCCCAGGCGGCGGCCCTCGCGCAGGGTGTCCGCGTCGGCTGCTTCCGGCCGCCCTCGGTGCCCGACGGGATCTCGCGGCTGCGGATCACGGCAGGTGCGGGCGTGCGGGCGGAGGACTGGTCGCGGGCCACCGAGGTGCTGGTGGCGGTCGTGAAGGAGCACGCGTGAGCAGCCAGCGGCTGCGTCGGGTCGTGGTCGTCACCGGGACCTCCACGGGGGTCGGCAAGACCGTCGCCACGGCGGCGCTCACCGCACGCGCGGCGGCCGCCGGCGAGACGGTGGTGGTCGTGAAGCCGGTGCAGACCGGCGTCGCGGACGGGGACTCCGACGCCGGGGAGGTGCACCGGCTCACCGGCTGCGCGGTGCAGGAGCTCACCGCCCTCGACGAGCCGCTCGCGCCGGAGACCGCGGCCCGCCGCGCGGGCCTGCGGCTGCCGCCGGTCGCGGAGTACGCCGACCGGGTGCGGGTGCTCTCGGAGTTCCACGACACGGTCGTGGTCGAGGGGGCCGGCGGCCTGTTGGTGCGGCTGGACACCGACGGAGGGACCCTGCTCGACCTCGCCGCCGAGCTGGCCGAGACCGTGACGACCGAGGTGGTGGTCGTGGTGGGCGCCGGCCTCGGCACGCTCAACCACGCCGAGCTGACGGTCGGGGCCCTGCGCAGCCGGGGCCTGGAGCCGGCCGGGCTGGTGATCGGCTCCTGGCCGGCCGAGCCGGGCCTGGCCGAGCGGTGCAACGTCGAGGATCTGCCGCGGGTGACCGGAGTGCCCGTGATCGCCACCCTCCCCGCGGGGGCGAGCGCCCTGGACCGGGAGGCGTTCGGGGCAGCGTCGCCTGGCTGGTTCGCCTGAACCACGGGGTGCCGGCTCATCCCGTCGGGGTGAGGGACCGGCGGGCGGGCAGCGGGTAGACAGGGCACCACCACGCCCCGAGCCGCACCGAGGAGAGATCGCATGCAGGTCGACATCCACTCAGGCCCCTCCTTCGCCCTCGGCGAGATCACCGTGCCGGCCGGGGGAGCCGTCCGGGTGGAAGCCGGCGCCATGGCGCTGACCCGCGGCGACATCCGGATGGCCACGTCCACGCGCGGCGGGTTCATGAAGGGCCTGCGCCGGTCGCTGGGCGGCGAGAGCTTCTTCGTCAACGACTTCAGCTCCGAGAAGGGTGGCCTCGTCGGCGTGGCCGCGGTCCTGCCGGGCGACATGACGCTGGTCCCGCTCGACGGCACGGGCACCGTGATGGTGCAGTCCGGCTCCTGGACGGCCTCCGACCCGGGGGTCGACGTCGACTCCAAGTGGGGCGGGGGCAAGTCGTTCTTCAGCGGGGAGGGACTGGTGCTGCTGCGGTGCACCGGGTCGGGTGACCTGCTGGTGTCGAGCTACGGCGCGATCCGGCGGCTCGACCTCGTGGCCGATGAGGTGCTCACCCTCGACACCGGCCACGTCGTCGCCTTCGACGGCTCGGTGCAGTACGCCGTCCGCAAGGCCGGCAGCTGGAAGTCCACGATCCTGGGCGGCGAGGGTCTCGTCACCGACTTCACCGGTCCCGGGCGGGTGTGGTTCCAGACCCGCAACACCTCGGAGCTCGTCGACTGGATGATCTCGAAGATGCCCGCCCAGCGGAGCAGCTGACCGGCCCGGACGACGACCGGTCGCCGACGTCATCGCGGGGTCACGGCGGCAGGATGTTGATCACCCGCGAGAGCACGAGCCCGATCACGCACAGCGAGATCACCGACTGGACCGCCATCAGCCCCTTGACCCGGTGGGTGAGCGGCATCGTGTCGGTGGGGCTGAACGCGACCACGTTGGTGAACGCGACGTACAGGTGGTCGGGGAAGCGCGGCTGCCAGTCCGGCGGACCGAGCCCCTCGGTCCCGGTCTGGGGGAACTGGAAGTCGGGGTAGACCCGGATGCCGGCGGCTCGGCCGGCGGGCCCGCCCCCGTCGATCTGCCAGTAGAAGAGCCCGAAGGTGACGACGTTGGCGGCGAGCACCAGGGCGGCTCCGATGACAAGCTGCGTGACGGTGGCCGGTGACTCGCCGTGCGGGGTGGGACGCATGATCACGATCACCAGGCGGGCGGCCCCCGCGGTGTTCGCGGCGATCAGCACGCCGCTCAGGCACAGCACCAGCGGGCGCGCGGCCCGCGGGACGGGACCCGGCTTCGCGGCCACGATGAGAAGCACCACGACCACGGTCCCCTCGATCGCGGGCACCACGAGCGGCGGCCCCTCCCGCATGCTCGCCGGCACCAGGACCTGCGGCAGGATCACGAGGACCAGCGCGACCAAGGGCCAGGCGTAGCTCTCCTGCGCCGGCCCGGTCGCGGGGGCGTCGTCCCGGCTCAGCGGGAGACCTCGGCGTCGTCCCGCGCGCGGGCCAGAACCTCACCCACGCGCAGGCGGAAGGTCCGCCACCGTCGTTCGTTGCCGTGGACGAGCCCCGCCGACTCGCTGCAGAGATCGGCGGCGTGGGAGATCATCTCGGCGGCCGAGTAGAGCAGTCCGGCCGAGACGCGGCCGGCGGCCAGGTCGGCGCGCAACGCCGCGGGGCTGAAGTCGACGTGCTCGAGGAGGTCCGCGGCGCGGTCGAGGACGCGGGCCGTCACCGTGTTCATGGTCGCGGCCTGCCAGTCGTTGGCGATGATGCGGTGCCGCTCTCCGAGCATGTCGGCCAGGCCGTCGACCTCCACGAGGGTCGCCGCCATCGCCCACGACGACTCCATGGCCTTGGCCAGCCACTCGCCGATGCCGCGCTGGTCGTCGGCCGCGTTTCGTAGGTCGCGGATGATCGGGGTCAGCTCGGCCGGGCGGCCCTCACCCTCGAGGAACAGCATGCCGTCGAGCTGCACCGCAGCGGGGCTGTTGAGGTCCTCGGCGCCCTCGTAGGGACTGAGGACCGCGCGTGTGGACGGCTCGGCCGTCGACCACCGGTCCGCCAGGGCCAGCAGCGTCCGGGCATGTCGCTGCAGGGTGACGGCGAACTCGCGGGGTGAGGAGGCGTAGAACTCCTCGTGCTCGCGGTGGAACCTGGTCAGGTTCATCATCGCCCCGAGCAGCGCGTCCTGGCCGTCGGTGCCGTGCTGCTCCGGTGTCATGGTGCCCCCTGGTGTCGAGGCGGCGGCGGTACGCCGTCGCTGCCAGCGTCACCGTGCGGCGCCCGCCTCCAGAAGGGCAGAAGGTCACCGACGCCCGGGTGCCATCGCCCCGACCTCGGCGCGCGCCGGCTCGGGCTCGGCCGGCGTCCGCGGGCCCGCGGCCCGGCGCAGGCGACGCTGTTGCGAGCCGGCGAGCACCACGGCGAAGACGGTCGCGGCGACGGTGACGGTGAACGCCGCGGTGTGGCCGTGGGTGTCGGCGAGCCGGCCCGCGATGCTCGACCCGAGCGCGTAGCCGACCCCGGTGGCGCTGGCCAGGACGGTCATGGCGGCGCCGACCCGGGCCGAGGGCACGATCCGCTCGCCCAGGGTGAAGACGCCGATCATGTACGGCGCGACCGCGAAGCCGAGCGCGAAGACCGTGGCTGTCAGTCCGACCAGCCCGTCCGCCAGGAGCAGCGGGAGGGACAGCAGCAGCAGCGCGACCGCCGAGACGAGGACCCGCCGCTCGTGGCCGATCCGCGCCGGCACGAATGCGGTGCCGATGCCGGCGGCGGCGCTGCCCACGCCGAGCATGGCGTGGACGAGGCCGGCCGCACCGGGCTGGCCGACGCCGGTGGCCAGCACCGTGGCGCCGGTCTGGGTGGCGCCGAAGAGCGCGCCGATGGCCAGCTGGGCCAGGACCAGCACCACGAAGGCGACGGTCAGCAGCCGGCCAGCCGTCGCCCCGACCGCCCGGCCGGCGGCGTGGCGGCCAGACGGGTGCAGGGCGAAGGCCGAGCCGAAGACCGCGAGCAGCGCCGCCGCCGCGAGCAGGCCCCCCGACGGGGAGACGGCGACGGCGCCGAGGCCGATCAGGGCGGGACCGACGGCGAACGATGCCTCGTCGGCAGCTCCCTCGTAGGAGAAGGCGGCGTCGACCAGGCGGCGCTGGTGCTCCCCGGTGCCGGCGGTGAGCGGGCGCCAGCGCACCCGGGCGAGCGGGCCTATCTGCGGGAGCGCGAGCCCGGCCAGCCCGGCCGTGGCGACCAGGACGACGCTGGAGGCGTGCAGGTGCACCAGCAGCACCAGGGTGGCCAGGGCCGCCGCACCTGCCAGGGACTGCGCCAGCACGATCGGCCGCTGGCCGAGTCGGTCAGCCAGGGTGCCTGCGACGGGTGCGCTCACGGCGTTGGCGACCGCCAGCGCACCGGCGGCGAGCCCGCCCTCGGCGTACCGGCCGGTGGCGGTCGAGACGAGCAGGAGGGTGCCGAGCTGGCTCATCGCCAGCGGCAGCCGGCCGAGGAACGCGGTGACGACGTACGCCGGTCCGGCGAGCTCGAGCAGGCGTCGGTAGGAGGAGAGAGGGACACGGGTGGGGGGCCTTCCGGGTGCGTCGGTACGACGCGCCGAACCCACCTCCAAGACGCGTGAAACCCTCTGCGGTAAAGATTCTAGGGCTCCTGGGAGCCCTCCGGGAACTCGTCGACGTCGAGGTCCGCGACAAGCCAGCCGTCGACCGGCTGCGCGGCGCGCAGGACGCTGATGTCACCGGTGCGCTCGAGCACCGCGCGGTCGACCTCGGCGAGCGAGGCGACGCCGGCGAGGCGGAGCTGCTGACGCAGCTCGTCGTGGGAGACCCTCGCCCCCGCCAGGTTGTCGTGGAGCAGGCGTCCGTGCTGCACCAGGACGACGGGCGCCGGGTGCAGCCACCGGTCGATACCGCTGCGGCGGAGCAGCGACAGCAGTCGCTGCATCAGCATCAGGGTCACCAGGGCGATCACGCCGGTGGCCAGCGTGGGCACCGCCAGCAGCGCGGTGCGCCCGATGATCGCGCCGAGGGCCATCACGCAGGCGAGGTCGGGGACCGACAGGGTCGTCAGCGTGCGCTGCCCGGCCAGCCGCACCAGCACCAGGAAGACGAGGTAGACCACGACGGTGGCGACGACGACCTGGAGCGCCGTCGCCGGCGTGGTGGTCAGCTCGTCGAACATGTGGCTCCTCTCCCGGCGAGACGGTTCGGCGGAAGGGTCAGTGGACGGTCAGCGCCAGGACGGTGGTGTCGTCGTCACCCTGCCCCGGCACGGCGTCGAGGATGCGGTCGACCCAGTGCTCGAGGTCCCCCTGCGACGGGCCGCTGCCGGCCACGTCGGCCAGCATGCGGAGGTTGTCGAAGAGGTCGGTGCCGCGACGCTCGACGAGCCCGTCGGTGTAGAGCAGCAGGGTCGTGCCCGACGGGACGGTGACCCGGCTGGGCGTGGCCTTGCCGGCGCCGAGGCCCAGGACCGGTCGCGCGGTCGGCTGCGCCGACAGCGTGGGGTCGGAGGACAGCACCAGCGGCGGCGGGTGGCCTGCGCTGGCCATCTCGAGCTCGCGGGTGGCCCGGTTGATCGTCACGACCAGCGCGGAGGCGATCTGGTCCCCGAGCAGCTCGGCCATGAACAGGTCGAGCTGGTCGAGGCTGGCGCCCGGGGGAGTGCCGGCGAAGAGGTAGGCCCGCAGGGCCGCGCGCACCTGGGTCATGGCGGCCACGGCGGAGACCCCGTGCCCGGCGACGTCGCCGATGACGAAGGCGACGCGGTCGCCGTCGAGCTCCAGCCAGTCCCACCAGTCGCCCCCGAGCTGGTAGGACTCCGCGGTGGTGTAGCGCACCGCCACGTCGACCCCGTCGAGGTCCGGGGTGCCGTCGAGCAGCACGCTGCGCTGCAGCGACTCCGCCACCTCGATCTGGTCGCGCGAGCGCTTGAGGAGCAGGCCGTTGACCTGGCTGCGCAGCTGCTGGGCCGCCCGGCCGTGCTCGGGCTGCCACGGCCGGCTGCGGCCGCGCACGATCTCGCGCCACTTGTCGAACGACTTGCGCGGCGAGAGCCGGACCGCCGGTCCCTCGGTGGTGGCCAGATGCTTGTTGCGGGGGTCGCCACCCCAGTCGACGGTCTGCTCCAGCTCCGGGCGGAACCAGATCATCCAGCGGTCTGGCAGCGTCCCGATCACGAGCGCGCCCGCGGGCAGACCGCGGTACGACGCGAGCCGCTCGTCGAGCTCGCTGACGTGGTCGCTGAAGCCCAACGAGCCGTCCTCGGGCCCGAGCAGGGCATGGGCGACGTACGCAGCGGCTTCGGGGGGCGGCACGTCACCGACGCTGCGAATGATCCCGTCGTAGCGCATCGAGATGCCGGTGGCGCCCATCAGGTCCATGATCTCGGGGTCGTCGAGCAGGGCGTCGAGGGCGGATGCCGACGACGCCGCCACCCGGCCGACGACCCGGCCCAGCATCGACCTCGTCAGCAGGTCCTCCTCGCGCGCGTCGGAGCGCAGGCGCTCGGCGATCTGCTGGGAGGCCACCTGCCCGAGGAACTCGGCCGCAGCCCTGGCGTCCTGGCTCGGCCGGTGGGGACCCGAGTAGTGGTGGCAGGCGATCAGGCCCCACAGCTCCCCGTCGATGACCAGGGAGATCGACATCGACGCGGTGACGCCCATGTTGTGGAGGTACTCGAGGTGGATGGGGGAGACGCTGCGCAGCGTCGAGAGGGAGAGGTCCAGCGGGGCGCCGGTACCGGGGTCGAGCACGGGCTGGAGCGGGACCGGCGCGTAGTCGACGTCGGCGATCAGGCGGGTCCAGTTGACGGTGTAGAGCCGGCGGGCCTGGGCCGGGATGTCGGCGGCGGGGTAGTGCAGGCCGAGGAACGGGTTGAGGTCCTCGCGTCGCTCCTCGGCGATGACCTCGCCGTTCCAGTCCCGGTCGAACCGGTAGACCATGACCCGGTCGAACTCTGTGAGCGCGGCGACCTCGTGGGCGAGGCGAGTGGCCAGGCCGAGCGTCGTGGTCTCGTCCGCGAGCCTGCCCATGGCACCGCGCGCCGACTGGTAGCTCAGCATCACCGAACGGGGGCGGCCCAGGGTCTCGATCTCCACCACCAGGCGGTGGCCGGAGGTGTGGAGGCTGATGTCGACCTCCTCGCCGCCCAGCGTGCCGGTGACCGATGCGGGGAGCCGCACGATCAGCGGCTCGCGGAAGGTCTGGTCGGCGGCTCGGCGGTGCACCTCGGCGGCGGCGTCGTCGCCGATGAACGCGGAGAGGGGACTGCCCACGGCCTCGGCGAGGGCGACGCCGGTCATCGCCTCGCAGTTGGCGGAGGCGATGGCCACCTCGAGAGTGCCCGGATCAACCGCGAGCAGCACGCCGTGCGGCTGGACGGCCCCCGGGATGTGGATGGGCTCGTCCTCGCAGTTCTGCAGGTCGACAGCGCCGTAGGCGGGCGTGTGTCGTACGTCGGGACTGTCGACCATGGAACCTTCCGCGGCGGGTGCCGGCTTCCTTCGGCCGGACGATCGCGCCAGCCTATCCCTCGCGGGACTCCGCTGGATTGGGTTGCCCTCACCTCTAGGGGTGGTAGGGGCCGAGAGGGGAGTGCCCCTAGGCTGGGCCGGTGCTGGACCGAACATTTCAGGCAGAGATCGTCGACGAGACCCTCGTGGTACGCGGCGACGTGGACGACTACGGCATCATCACCCTGCGCAACCTGCTCGCCGAGCACGGCACCAGGCCCGGCGGCCGGTTGGCCGTCGACCTCAGTGGTGTCGACTACCTCCCCAGCGTCGCCGTCGGGGTGCTGACGAAGGCGATCGCTGCCGCCGACCGCTCCGGCAGCCAGGTGGACCTGGTCGCACGGCGCGGCAGCGTCGCCCAGCGGGTGCTGATGGTCTGCGCGCTGCCCTACCTGGATTCCGCAGACGACGAGGGCGACCCGCCGGAGTCCGACGTCCCCGCCTGAGGCCGCACCCGTCAGTGGACGGGGAGCACGGCGGTGACCCGGGTGCCGCCCTGGCGCTCCACCCACCACGACGACGAGAGTGCCTCGACCATCGCCAGGCCGCGGCCGCGCGTGTCGGTGGCCTCGGCGGCCACCACGTGCGGCTGGGTCCGGCCACCCCCGTCGAGCACGCTCAGCCGCAGGCTGTGGTTCTCGAGCATCCACGACACCTCGAGTCCGAGGTGCGGGTCCGGCCGGCCGTGGTCGAGCCCGTTGGCCACCAGCTCACCGAGCACGATCGCGGCGTCCATGGCCATGTCGGCCCCGAGCTTCTGACGACCGACGAAGTCAGCGAGCAGCCGGCGGGCCCGCCGGTTGGTCTCGCGGGAGAAGGGCAGCTCGTGGGTCTCGGTCCGCGCACCGGGCGTCGCCGTCGTCGGCATCCTCGAGTCCCCCATGCCCCCGGCCTCCTGACTCAGGCGGTCTCGTGGTCGAGACCGCAGATGGTGAGCACCCGCTGCGCGACGGTCCCGTCGGCGGCCGCCAGCACCAGGTCGACGCCGGCCGTCTCGGCCTTGCGTCGGGCCGTGGCGAGCACGCCGACGGCCAGGCTCGGGAAGTAGTCGACCCCGCTCAGGTCGATGCGGATCGTGCGCGCGAAGTCGTTGGAGTACTTCGTGATCTCGTCGCGCAGGACGATGCCGGCTGCCTCGTCGATCTCGCCGCGGGCGGCCAGGGTCGAGGAGCCCTCGTCGAAGCTGGATGAGTAAGACAAGTCGTCCACGTGGCGAGGATAGCCCGCGCGCCCGGATGGCGCGATGTGCCCGGCGGCAAGGCGTTGGCCTAGCGTGGGCACCGTCCCCGCGCGGAAGGAACCAGGTGCACCCAGCAGCCGACCCGTCGCTCCCTCTGTCGCTCGCCATGCGGGAGGGTTCCCGCGGCGACCACGAGCACGCCGAGTCGTCGGACTTCGTCGCGGACCTGATGGCCGGCAGGGCTCACCCCGCGCGGTACGCCGCCTACCTGCGCCGGCTGCGCGCCGTCTACGCCGCCCTCGAGACGGCGGTCCACGAGCAGCGCCACCACGTCGCGGGTCGCCCCGGTGCACGACGATGCCCTGTGCCGTCTCGACGCCCTCGACCGGGACCTCGCCCACTGGGCGCCGGGCGATGCCGGAGCGGCCACCTCGGCGGCGACCGCCGCCTACCGGAGCGGATCGAGCGCGCGGCGCACCGACCGCACCTGCTGGTCGCCCACCACTACACGCGCTACCTCGGCGACCTCTCCGGTGGCCGGATGCTGGCCCGGGCGCTGCGCCGCGGCTACCCCCGGCCAGGGACTGGACCGGCCGGACTGGCGTTCCTACGACTTCCCCGACGTCCCGAAGCCGGTGGCCTACAAGCGGGGCCTACCGGGCGACGCTCGACGACCTCCCGCTCACCGAGGACCAGCGCGAGGAGGTGGTCGAGGAGGTCCGGCACGCGTTCCGCCTGAACCGGCTGCTCCTCGACGAGGTGGCAGGCCTCGAGGTCGGCGGCACCGAGGTCGACGGCACGGGACGCCCTCGCGAGCCGGCCGGACGACCCTGACGGACGGCCGCTCAGCCGGGCCCGGGTCGGGCGCCGACGACGAGCGTGCCGCCGACCTCCTCGTCGTGGACGACCTCGGGGACGAGGCCCACCTCCCTCATCAGCCGCGCGGTCACCGGCGCCTGGGCGACACTGCTCTCGACGAGCAGGTGCCCGCCGGGAGCCAGCCAGGCGGCCGCGCCGGCCACGACCCGGCGCTGGACGTCGAGGCCGTCGACGCCGCCGTCGAGCGCCACCCGGTGCTCGTGCAGGCGCGCCTCGGGCGGCATCAGGCTGATCGTCCGTCGGGACGTACGGCGCGTTGCAGGCGAGCACGTCGACGCGGCCGAGCAGGCCGCCGGGCAGCGCGTCGTAGAGGTCGCCGCCGAAGACCCGCTCCGGCGGGAGGTTGCGCCGGGCGCAGGACACCGCCGCCGGGTCGAGGTCGGCGGCGTACACCTCGGCGCCGGGGACGGACGCCGAGACGGCGGCGCCGACCGCGCCGGTGCCGCAGCACAGGTCCACGACCACCGAGCCCCTGGCAGCGAGGCGGGTCGCGTGTCGGGCCATCAGCTCGGTGCGTCGTCGCGGCACGAACACCCCCGGCAGCACCACGACGTGCAGGCCGCAGAACTCCGCCCACCCCACCAGGACCTCCAGCGGGATGCCGGCCACGCGGTCGGCGACCATCCGCTCGAGCTCCCCGCTGGAGCCGGCGGCACCGACGAGCAGCGCGGCCTCCTCCTCGGCGAAGACACACCCGGCGGCGCGCAGCCGGGCCACGACGTCGGCCGGTGGGACAGCTGTGGTCATGCGGTCTCCGGGCTCGAGGGGCGGGACGCGATGATGGTCCATGCACGACGCCCTCCACACCTCGCTCGGCCAGCTCACCCTGGTCGCGGCGGGGTACGCCGCCCTCGTCGCCGTGGTGGCCCTCGTCGTCACCGTGCGCCGGGTCCCGCGCCCGACCTGGCTCGACCACATGGTCTGGATCCTCGAGCTGTTGCTCGTCGTGCGCGCGGTCGCCGGCGTGGGGAGCATGCTCAACGGGCAACGTCCCGAGGAGATGTCGGCGCACGTGGGCTACCTGGTCGCGGCGGTCTGCGTGCTGCCGATCGCGATGCAGTCCATCGCCGAGGACCGCGGGACCTGGTCGTCCGGCGTGGTCACCGTCGCGGCCCTGGCCGTCGCCGTGGTCGCCGTACGCCTCCAGATGACGTGGGGGCACGGTGCCTGACACGGCTCCCCGCAGCGGCCCGCACAAGGTGCTGCTCACGTTCTACGCCCTGTTCACGCTCGCCGCCGGCGCCCGGGCGGCGGTGCAGCTGGCCACCGACGCCGGACGAGCGCCGATCGCCTACACCCTCTCCGCGGTCGCGGCGGTGACGTACGCCGCAGGCTGGGTGGCCATCCGCCGGGCCTCCGTCGGCCACACCGGCTTCGCCAGCGTGATGCTGTGGGTCGAGCTGGCCGGCGTGCTCACGGTCGGCACCCTGAGCCTGGTGCAGGGCGACTGGTTCCCCGATGCCTCGGTGTGGTCCGACTACGGCATCGGATACGGCTTCGTCCCGGCGGTGCTGCCGATCGCGGGGCTCGTCTGGCTGCGCCGGCAGAAGCAGCAGCAGCCGGAGCGCGCTCGCGCCGAGCGCTGAGCGTTCACTCGCCCCTGCGCTCGAGCCCCCTCTGCACCGCGTTGAAGAGCGACCGGGCGGCCAGGCCGATGATCGCGAGGTCGCCGATCATCTGCAGGATGGCGACGATGCGGGCCGCCTGCGAGACGGGGGCGATGTCGCCGAAGCCGACCGTCGCGAAGACCGTGACGGTGAAGTAGAGCGAGTCGAGCCGGTTCAGGGGCTCGGTGAACTGCCCCTCCTGGCTCTGGTCCATCAGGTAGTAGCTGGTGGCGAAGATGATCAGGAAGAGCGGCACGGAGGTTGCCAGGGCTCCCGCGGCCCGGATCCGGGGGTACGGCGAGCGCGTGATCTCGCGGATCTGCCAGGCCAGCAGCAGGGCGACCACGGTGATGCCGGCCACCAGCACGCCCGCCTCCGCCGCCTGCAGCTTGGTCATCGGCAGGACGAAGTAGCCCACGACGATGGCCACCGCGACCACCGCCGACCGCAGCAGCGACGCGAGGGCGAGGCGACGCCGCGCCCGCGGGGGGAGCTGCTCGTACGACAGGTGGTCGTGGCTCATCTCGTTGCGACTCCACGCTCGGTTCCGGACCCGTGCGGGCCTCCACGCGGGTGCTCCGAGTCAAGCGGTGGGCGTGGCCCCGGTCAACGCCCGGGGCTGATGAGATCCCCGGCCCGTTGTGATCACCCGCGATGGATGAGGTCGGAGGTGGGGACGGCGACGAGGCTGGCAGTCCCAGGACCTTCCCCGGGCCGGACGCCACCCGAGCGCGGCCGGGGGCTCAGCGCGAGAAAGGCATCCCATGGACGACTACCCGAGCATCGCTGACCACGGAATGATCGGAGACCTGCAGACCAGCGCCCTGATCAGCACCGACGGCGCCATCGACTGGTTCTGCGCGCCCCGCTTCGACTCCCCGAGCCTGTTCGGCGCCCTGCTCGACCACGGCAACGGCGGTCACCTGCGGATCCGGCCCGACAGCGACCAGGTCACGACCAAGCAGCTCTACCTGCCCGACACTGCTGTGCTGATCACCCGGTTCATGACCGAGGACGGGGTCGGCGAGACCGTCGACTTCATGCCCGTGACCGGCACCACCGCCACCGACACCCACCGGATCGTCCGCCTGGTTCGCTGCGTGCGCGGTCAGATGACCTTCGACGCACACATCGCCCCGCGGTTCGACTACGGGCGCCGCGCGCACGAGATGCAGATCACCGAGCACGGAGGGGTGCTGACCAGCGGCGACGAGGCCGTGACCGTGCACCTGGTGAGGGAGCCGGGAGACGAGCAGCTCGCGCACGCGGAGGTCGACGAGAACGGCGACCTGCACGCCCGGGTCACGCTGACCGCGGGACAGCTGCGCGGCCTCGTGCTGGAGACCGGCTCGGCCGGACCGGCCCGGACGATGCGCGTGGAGGAGGTGCAGCGCCTGCTCGACGACACGGTGGACTTCTGGAAGTCGTGGGTCGCGCAGTCGACGTACACCGGACGCTGGCGGGAGATGCTGACCCGGTCGGCGATCACCCTCAAGCTCATGACCTACGCCCCCTCGGGCGGCCTGGTCGCCGCCCCCACCGCCGGCCTGCCCGAGCAGGTCGGGGGCGAGCGCAACTGGGACTACCGCTACACGTGGATCCGCGACGCGTCGTTCTCGATCTACGCGCTCATCGGCCTGGGCTTCATGGAGGAGGCGGGGGCCTTCGCGCAGTGGCTGCGCGAACGGGTCGACGAGCAGGTGGAGGGGGCCGAGGGGCCGCTCAACATCATGTACCGCATCGACGGGTCGCCCGACCTGGAGGAGGAGGAGCTCCCGCACTGGGAGGGCTACCGCCGCTCGAGCCCGGTGCGGATCGGCAACGGCGCTGCCGGCCAGCTCCAGCTCGACATCTACGGCGAGGCGCTCGACAGCCTTTACTACGCTGACGCCCACGGCCTGGAGATGGGGCATGCCGGCTGGCTCGCGGTCAGCCGGCTCCTGGAGTGGGTCGCCGACAACTGGGACCAGCCCGAGGAGGGGATCTGGGAGACGCGGGGCGGCCGGAAGGACTTCACCTACGGTCGCCTGATGTGCTGGGTTGCCCTCGACCGCGGCATCCGGCTGGCGGCCGAGCACGGCCGGCCGGCGCCGCTGGACCACTGGACCAGGCAGCGTGACGCGATCTACCGCCAGATCATGGAGCGCGGGTGGAACGCCGAGCGGCAGGCCTTCGTGCAGCAGTACGGCGACCGGGTGCTGGACTCCTCGCTGCTCCGGATGTCCAGCGTGGGCTTCGTGTCTCCGCACGACCCGATGTGGACCTCGACGTTGCGCGCGATGGACGAGGAGCTGGTCACCGACAGCCTCGTCTACCGCTACGACCCCGCGGCCTCCCCGGACGGGCTGCGCGGCTCCGAGGGCACCTTCTCGCTGTGCACGTTCACCTACGTCGACGCGCTCGCCCGGGCCGGCCGCCTCGACGACGCGCGGCTGGTCTTCGAGAAGATGTTCACCTACGCCAACCACGTCGGCCTGTTCTCCGAGGAGATCGCCCTGACCGGCGAGCAGATCGGGAACTTCCCGCAGGCGTTCACCCACCTGGCCCTGATCGACGCGGCCATCACCCTGGACAGGGAGCTGGACCTGCACGCCGCGGCGCAGGCCCCGGCGTACGCCGGCACCTCGGTCTGACGCCCGCGCTGGGCGTCAGTCGATGACCATCCAGGTGCGGCCGTCGATCAGCTCGCGCGCGGCGTCGAGGTGGCCTGCGTGCGTCGCGGTCTCGGTGATCACGTGCAGCAGCACCTCGCGCAGGCTGTCCAGGCGGAAGTCGCCGAAGAAGTCCGGCCACCAGGCCGGAGCGGCGTCCAGGGGCGTGCGCCCGACGATCGCGTCGGTGCGCGCGGCCTCCTCGCGGTAGGCGGCCAGGATCGCGTCGGCCGACTCGTCCGGCCCGAGCCGCCAGGCGCTACCGGTCGACGCCTCGACCTCGTCCCGGACCGCCTGCTCGCCCGCGACGACCCCGCGGAACCAGAACCGCTCGTCGTCGTGCGTCAGGTGCCGGACCAGCCCGAGGCAGGACCATCCCGAGGGCAGCACCGGGCGGCGGAGGGTCTCGTCGTCCAGCCCCTCGAGGATGCCGAGCACGTGCCGTCGCTGTGAGCGGAGGTGGGCGAGCAGGAGCTCGGTCTCGGCGGTGGTGACGTCGGCCGCGGTCACGACGTCTCCAGTCCCTGGGCGATCTCCCAGCTGTGGCCCGCGGGGTCGGTGAAGGTCGCGACCCGCATGCCCCAGGGCCGGTCGACCGGACCGACGAGCACGGCCACGCCCCGCTCCCGGAGCTGGACGCAGACCGCGTCGACGTCGTCGACCCAGATGCTGAGCTGGAAACGCGAGCCGGTCTCGCGAGCGGCAACCGGCGCGGGCTCGACGAGCCCCGGGGCCTCGGAGTCCTGGAGCAGGTTGACGAGGAGGTTGTCGAACTTCATGGCGGCCGAGACCTCGTCCTCGAAGATGACCGAGACCCCGAACACGTCCTCGTAGAAGGCCTTGGCCTGCGGCACGTCCGCCACGAACAAGCTGATCGCGCTGATGTTCCCCAGTGTCCTCACGTCGGTCCCCATCGCGCTCCCCCTGAGATCTGTGCCGATCGACCACCACACCCTAGGGGTCGAGGACCAACAGCATCCAGGGCTTCGCTGGACGCCTCGGCCACAGCGGCCGTGGACGCTGCCCTCGGCCCGGCACGGCCGCGCCCTAGGGTCGGGGCGTGAGCTCCCCGACCAGCACCGCCCACGCCGTCTCGCCCGACTCTGGCCGGCACTGGACCGAGCCCGGCGCGTGGCGGGTGGCCGAGGGCATCCACCGGATCCCGCTGCCCCTGCCGATGGACGGGCTGCGCGCTGTCAACGTCTACGCGATCGAGACCGAGCACGGCCTGACGCTGGTGGACGGGGGCTGGGCGGTCGACGAGGGGCGGGCGCTGCTGGAGAAGTCGCTGGGCGAGATCGGCTTCGGGTTCACCGACATCACCCGCTTCCTGGTGACCCATGTCCACCGCGACCACTACACGCTCGCGGCCGTGCTCGCCGCCGAGGTCGGCGCCCACGTCAGTCTCGGCCTCGGCGACCGGCCCACCCTCGACCTGCTGCACGCGGTCGACGAGGTGACCGAGGACCCCACGCTGCTGCTCCTCAGGGCCGCGGGAGCCCACCGGATCGCCGAGGAGTGGCAACGGTTCACCGACGGCCGGGTGCCGGACCTCGCGATGTGGGGCTACCCGGACACCTGGTTGGAGGGCGACCACGAGATCGAGGTCGGGACCCGCACCCTGGACGCGGTGCACACCCCGGGCCACACGCAGGGCCACTTCGTCTTCGCCGAGCGGGCCGCGGGCCTGCTCTTCGCCGCCGGCGACCACGTGCTGCCCACGATCACCCCGTCGATCGGCTTCGAGCCGGTCCCGGTCCGGCAGCCGCTGCGCGACTTCATGGGCTCGCTGACCAAGGTCCGCGGGCTCCCGGACCTCACCCTGCTGCCCGCCCACGGCCCGGTGGCGCCGTCCTCCCACGCGCGCGTCGACCAGCTGCTCGAGCACCACGAGGAGCGGCTCCGGCACTGCCTCGAGGCGCTCGCCGGCGGCAGCGCCACGGCGTACGACGTCGCGGGCGAGCTGCCCTGGACGCGGCACGAGCACCGGCTCGCGGACCTCGACACCTTCAACAGCGCCCTGGCCGGCCTCGAGACCAAGGCGCACCTCGAGCTGCTGGTCGCACGCGGCCTGGCCACCCGCGAGGAGGTCGACGGCGTGGTGGTGTTCACGGCCGTCTAGGCCGGCCCCGGCCGCCCCCCGGAGCTACGTCCGGCGACGCATCGGGACGTGCGGGATGCCGTCCTCGACGAACTCCGGGCCGTCGACGGCGAACCCGAACGACGCGTACCACCCGGCCAGCGGCGACTGGGCGTCGAGCACGACGTCGCGGCCCGGGCAGACCGACAGGGCGGTCCGCACCAGCTGGTCGGCCAGGCCGCGCCCTCGCGCGTCGGCGGCGAGGACGACCCGCCCGATCCGCCACGTCGAGCCGTCGTCGAGGACGCGGGCGTAGCCGAGCAGCACGTCTCCCTCCTGGAGCAGGACGTGGCGGGTGCCGGGCTCGGTGTCGCGGCCGTCGAGGTCGGGGTAGGGGCACTCCTGCTCCACGACGAAGACGGCCTGCCGCAGCCGCCACACGTCGTACGCCGTGCGGGCGTCGAGCTGCTCGAACGGGACCGCGACGACTCTCATGACAGGAAGGCCAGGGTCCGGCGCCACGCCCGACGTGCCTCCGGCAGGAGCGGGAGCAGCGGGAAGACGTGGATCAGGTCGGGCTCCTCGACATAGGTGAGGTCCCACGACGAGGCCGGCCCGCGACGCCAGCAGGCGGCACCCCGGGGCGAGCAGGTCGCGGGTGCCGCAGAACATCAGCGCCGGGGGCAGCCCGTCGAGCTCGGCCAGCGCCGGTGAGACCTCGTGGCGGCCGAGGTCGTCCGGGGTCCCGGCCCACCACGCGGCGTACGCGTGGAGCTTGCCGAGGAACAGCCAGGTGTCGCGGACCGCGAACGACGCGGTCTCCGGCGCCGAGGTCGTCAGGTCCACCCACGGCGAGTGCAGCAGGAGGTGCGAGGGCTGCGGGCCACCGCGGTCGCACAGCGTCTCCGCCACGGCCAGGGCGTAGCCGCCTCCCGCGGAGTCGCCGGCCAGCACCACCGGCTCCGGCTCCTCGAGCCATCGTCCGGCCAGGTCCGCCACCGCGTCGTGCGAGTCGCGCCAGCTGTGCTCGGGGGCCAGCGGGTAGTCGGGGAGCACGATCCGCGCGCCGAGCGCCTGCGCGAGCCGGGCGACGTACCGGACGTGGAAGGCGTCGATCGGTGCCACGAAGCCGCCGCCGTGCAGGTAGACCACGGTGACGCGGGGCTCGACGTGCCGCGGCGTGATGACGTGGGCCGGGAACTCGCCGGACGGGCCGGTCAGGGTCTCGGTGACGACCGAGAACCGGCGGTGGAAACGGGGGACGAGGCGGACCGGGAGCGCACGGCTCAGCCCGTCGTGCCAGCGCTCCAGCCGGGCGCGCTCGGCGTCCTCGGTGTCGAGGTCGCGTGACTTCCGGACCCGGGGGACGGCCCAGGCGAGCAGCTCGTGGCGACGGCTGGGAGACATGGCGCCGAGGCTGTCACAAACCCGGAGGCCCCGGTGTCTTGATGCCGACAGACGAACACCGACGCACCGAGGAGCACACCGTGCCCAGCACCTTCCGGATCCCCAAGGCCGAGATCACCGGCGTCTACGGCGCCCTGATGAGGACGTTCGCCACGCGCATGGTCGGCGACCGGCTCCCGGACAACCTCTACGTCTACTTCCACAACAAGGCCGTCCTCAAGGCGGTGATGTCGTTCTCGGGCAAGGCGCGCAAGTGGGACGCCCTCGACCCGACACTGACGTCCTACGCCCAGCTGGCCAGTGCCGGCACCATCGGCTGCAGCTGGTGCCTCGACTTCGGCTACTTCGTCGCGCACAACGACGGCCTGGACCTGGCCAAGGTGCGCGAGGTGCCACGCTGGCGGGAGTCCGACGTCTTCAGCCCGCTCGAGCGCGACGTGCTCGAGTACGCCGAGGCGATGACCGTCACGCCGCCGACGGTCACCGACGAGATGGTGGCGCGCCTGGTCGAGCAGCTCGGCGCTCCCGCCGTCGTCGAGCTGACGCAGGTGGTGGCGCTGGAGAACATGTACTCGCGCTTCAACTCCGCCGCCGGGCTGCAGAGCCAAGGCTACTCCGACGTCTGCGAGCTGCCACTGGCCCGCCCGACCGAGGCGGCGGCAGGATGAGCGGCGTGACCACCAGTGCGACCGACACCTTCGTCGCCCACCGCAACCTGCTCTTCACCGTCTCCTACGAGATGCTCGGGTCGGCCGCCGACGCCGAGGACGTGCTCCAGGAGACCTGGCTGCGCTGGGCCGAGGTGGACCACGAAGCGGTCCGTGACGAGCGTGCCTACCTGGTCCGGATCGTCACGCGGCTCAGCCTGAACCGGCTGCGCACGCAGGCCCGCCGCCGTGAGCAGTACGTCGGTCCCTGGCTGCCCGAGCCGTTGCTCACCACCCCCGACGTGGCCGAGGACGTCGAACTGGCCGACAGCGTCTCGATGGCGATGCTGCTCGTCCTGGAGACCCTGGCGCCCACCGAGCGGGCGGTCTTCGTGCTGCGCGAGGTGTTCGACGTGGGGTACGACGAGATCGCCGCGGCCGTGGACAAGTCACCGGCTGCGGTGCGACAGATCGCGCACCGGGCCCGCGCCCACATCGACGAGCGGCGCCCGCGGGCCGACGTCTCGGTCAGCCAGCGCGACGAGGTGATCGGGAAGTTCCTGGTCGCCGCGAGCACGGGCGACATCCAGAGCCTGATGGACGTGCTGGCCCCGGACGTCGTGCTCGTCACTGACGGCGGCGGCTTCAAGAAGGCCGCCCTGCGTCCGATCCTGGGCCGCGACAAGGTGCTGCGATTCCTCGACGGGGTCGCGCCGGAGGGTGGCGCGCAGGCGGACATGGTCGTCGTCAACGGCGCCCCGGCGCTGCGGGTCTTCCTCGACGGCGAGCTGGACTCGGTCGGCTCGCTGCTGGTCGAGGACGGCCTGGTGACCGGCATCTATTGGGTGCGCAACCCCGAGAAGCTGGTCCGCCTGGACGAGGTGGTCAGCCTGACCAGGTGACGCCGTAGAGTGAGTGGCACAAGACAGGGGAGCACGCGCCCCGCGGGACCGGCGTGCTGAGAGTGCGGACGAGCCGCAGACCCTCCGAACCTGCTCCGGTTAGCACCGGCGAAGGGAGTCCACATGAAGTCCACGCGTGCGCTCGCAGCGCTCTGCGCGCTCAGCGCTCTCGGCCTGACCGCCTCGGCGTGCTCGGCGGTCGGGCAGGAGACCGACAGCTCCGCGGCCGACAAGCAGGTCGTGCTGGTCACGCACGACTCGTTCGTGCTCCCCAAGAAGCTGGAGCAGGAGTTCGAGAAGCAGTCGGGCTACCAGCTCGTCGTCCGGGCCTCGGGGGATGCGGGCCAGCTGACCAACAAGCTGGTGCTGACCAAGGACGACCCGATCGGTGACGTCTCCTTCGGGGTCGACAACACCTTCGCGTCGCGCGCCCTCGACGCCGGCGTGTTCGCGCCGTACTCCTTCCACGAGCCGAAGGGGGTCTCCGACTACGCGCTGCCGGGGGACGACCAGCACCGGCTCACGCCGGTCGACAACGGCAACGTGTGCGTCAACGTCGACGACACCTGGTTCGCCGACCACCACCTCGCGCCGCCGAAGACCCTCGACGACCTGACGAAGCCGGCCTACCGGGACCTTTTCGTGCTGCCGGGCGCCGCCACCAGCTCCACCGGCATGGCGTTCCTGCTGTCGACCATCGCGGCCTACGGCAGCGGGTGGCAGGACTACTGGTCGAAGCTGATGGACAACGGAGCCGAGCTCACGGCCGGCTGGTCCGACGCCTACGAGGTCGACTTCACCCAGGGCGGCGGCAAGGGCGACCGGCCGATCGTGCTGTCCTACGACTCCTCGCCGGCGTTCACCGTGCCGAAGGGGTCGAGCACGTCGACCACCAGCGCGCTGCTCGACACCTGCTTCGAGCAGGTGGAGTACGCCGGCGTCCTCTCGGGGGCGCGGAACGTCGCCGGCGCGGAGGCGTTCGTGAAGTTCCTCGAGACGCCGGAGGTGCAGGCGGCGCTGCCGGAGAGCATGTACGTCTTCCCGGTCGTCGACGGCGTGAAGCTGCCCACGGAGTGGGCGAAGTTCGCCGTGCAGCCCACGAAGCCGTACGCCGTGGACCCGGCCGAGATCGCCGCGCACCGCGACGAGTGGCTCCGGGACTGGAGCGACGTCACCTCCCGATGACACGAGTGCTCCCATGACGCGGCATCTCCCATGACATTGGGGACCCGGTGGTCGAGACCGCTCACGCTCGCGGGCCTGGCCGTGGTGCCGGTGGCCGTGCTGGGCGTCTTCTTCGTGCTGCCCGTGGCCGGGATGCTGCACGAGGGCTTCTGGGCCGACGGCAGCTTCGACCCGGGGGCCGTGCTCGAGGTGCTGGGGCGACCTCGGGTGCACCGGGTCGTGTGGTTCACGGTCTGGTCGGCCACGGTGGCGACCGTGGTCGCGGTCCTCCTCGGCCTACCGGCCGCGCACGCGCTGCACCGGCTGCGCTTCCCGGGACGGGACCTGGTCCGGGCGGCGCTGCTGGTGCCGTTCGTGCTGCCGACGGTCGTGGTCGGGGTCGCCTTCCGCCAGCTCCTCGGGGAGGCCGGCCCGCTGGGCTTCCTGCGCCTCGACGGGACCGCGATCGCGATCCTCGCGGGGCTGGTGTTCTTCAACGTCGCCCTGGTGATCCGGGGGGTCGGCACCGCCTGGGAGTCCCTCGACCCACGACCTGCCGAGGCGGCCGCAGCGCTGGGCGCGGGCCCGGTGCAGGTGTTCTGGACCGTGACGCTGCCGGCGCTGCGACCGGCGATCGTGTCGGCGGCGAGCGTGGTCTTCCTGTTCTGCGCCACGGCGTTCGGCGTGGTGCTGACCCTCGGCGGGCTGCGGTACTCCTCCGTCGAGACCGAGATCTACCTGCTCACGACGAACCTGCTCGACCTCCAGGCCGCGGCGGCGCTCTCGATCCTCCAGCTGGTCGCCGTGGCGGCGCTGCTGCTGGTCGCCGGCCGGCTGCGCGCGGTGCCCGGCGGGGGCGCCGACCGGGTCGTCGCACGGCCGCGTCGTCCGGCGCGTGGAGACACTGCCGCGCTGGTCGCGACCACGGTGCTGCTGGTGCTGGTGGCGGCGCCGATCGCGACCCTGGTGTCCGGCTCGCTGCACGTGGACGGCGGGTGGAGCCTGGACAACTACCGGGCGCTGACCACCGACGGCACCCACCAGGCGCTCCTGGTCCCGGTCACCGACGCCCTGGTGACGTCGCTGCGCACCGCGGTGGATGCCACCTGGATGTCGCTCTCGATGGGGCTGCTCGTGGCGTTCGTCGTCACCCGGCGCTCGCGGTCCCGCGCCGAGCGACGCGTGCGCAGCGGCCTCGACGGGTTCTTCATGCTGCCGCTGGGGGTCTCGGCGGTCACCCTCGGCTTCGGCTTCCTGATCACGCTGGACCACCCGCCGATCGACCTGCGGGACTCGCCGTTCCTGGTGCCGATCGCGCAGGCGCTGGTGGCGCTGCCGCTCGTCGTCCGCACCATCGTGCCGGTCCTCGCCGGCATCAACGACCGCCAGCGCCAGGCGGCCGCGTCCCTGGGCGCCGGGCCGCTGCGCGCCGTGCTCACCGTCGACCTGCCGGTGGTGTGGAAGCCGCTGCTCGCCGCCAGCGGATTCGCCTTCGCGGCGTCGCTGGGTGAGTTCGGCGCCACGTCGTTCCTGGCCCGCGACGACCATCCGACCGTGCCGATCGTGATCTACCGGCTGATCGGGCACCCCGGCCCGATGAACTTCGGGATGGCGCTGGCCGCCTCCGTGGTGCTCGCTGCGACCACGACCGTCGTGATGCTGGTCGTCGAGCGGCTGCGGGTGCCGTCCGTGGGAGCCTTCTGACGATGTTGACCCTGGACGACGTGTCGGTGGACTACGACGGGGTGCCCGCCGTGGTCGACGTGACGCTGGACCTCCCGGACGGCGAGGTCCTCGCCGTGCTCGGGCCGTCCGGCTGCGGGAAGTCCACCCTGCTGCGCGCCGTTGCCGGCCTCGAGACCCCGAGCGCCGGGCGGATCGGCTGGGACGGCCACGACCTCGCCGGGGTGCCCACGCACAAGCGCGGCTTCGCGCTGATGTTCCAGGACGGCCAGCTCTTCAGCCACCTCACGGTCGGGCGCAACGTCGGCTACGCGCTGCGGATCAGGCGGGTGCGCGGCCCGCAGGTCGAGCGCCGGGTCGCGGAGCTCCTCGAGCTGGTGGGCCTCGCGGGGTACGCCGGCCGCCTGCCCGCCACCCTGTCCGGTGGGGAGCGGCAGCGGGTCGCCCTGGCCCGCTCGCTGGCCGTGGAGCCGCGGCTGATCCTCCTCGACGAGCCGCTCTCGGCCCTGGACGCCGGACTGCGGGAGCGCCTGGCCGCCGAGCTGCGCGAGATCCTGCGCGCGGCCGGGACGACCGCGCTCATGGTCACCCACGACCACGAGGAGGCGTTCACGGTCGCCGACCGGCTCGCCGTCATGCGTGGCGGCCGGGTGGTCCAGTCCGGCCCCATCGCCGAGGTGTGGCGCGGCCCGGCCGATCCCGAGACGGCGCTCTTCCTCGGCTACGCCCGAGTCCTGCACGGGGACGCCGCCGGGGTCCTGCTCGGGGCCGCCGCGATGCCGCCCGCCCCGGCGGTCGCCGTACGGCGCTCGGCGCTCATCGCCTCGCCGGACGGACCGCTGCTCGGGGAGGTGGTCTCGGGGCGAGCGACCCCCGAGCAGGTGCGCCTCGTCGTGGCCGTGCCCGGGGTGGGCGAGATCGATGCGGTCGCACCGCTGGACCTCCACCCCGGACCGGGGGAGCGGCTGCGGCTCGCGGTCGAGGCCGCGAAGCTCGCCGTCATCCCGGCCGGGGGACTCCCCGCGGCCGGAGCACACTCACGCGATCCCTAGAATGGCCTGCGTGTATCGCCGCGCCCAGCTCCTCCTGATCGGCATCGCCGCCACCATGAGTGCGCTGGCGATGCTGGCGGCGGTGCTGCTCGGCAAGCACCTCGTCGACCCCGACGGGTTCCTCGGCCCCTCGTGGGCGCGGCTGCCGCTGCTGGTCGGCTCGGCGTTCCTCGTCGACCTGCTGCCACGCACCCTGTGGTACTCCCGGCTCCGGCCCCGCGCGATGCCCGCGATCTTCCGGGCGCGGGTGCGCAGCCACTGGTCGCGGCAGCGTGTGACGCTGGTCGTGATGGGCGTGGTCTGCTTCTACCTGACCTACGTGAGCTACCGGAACCTCAAGTCGTTCCTGCCCTTCGTGATGGGCCGGACCACCTACGACCGCGAGCTGCATCTCGTCGACCGGACGCTGCTGTTCGGGCACGACCCCGCGATCGCGCTGCACACCCTGCTCGGGACGGGGATCTCCGCGCACTTCCT
Source organism: Nocardioides ungokensis (assembly GCF_013466985.1). Lineage (GTDB taxonomy): Bacteria > Actinomycetota > Actinomycetes > Propionibacteriales > Nocardioidaceae > Nocardioides > Nocardioides ungokensis. The sequence goes on from NZ_CP059164.1 coordinate 521,045, forward strand.
GTCCTGGATCTACCTGTGGTTCCTGCCGCTGGTCCCGCTGGCGCTGACCGCGTGGCTGGTCTGGTCGCGCAAGCTCACCTACGGCTACTGGTTCGCGACCTCCCAGTGCATCGCCTGGACGCTGGGCACGGTGTCGTACTACGCGCTGCCGACCCTCGGGCCCGGCTTCGAGTACTCCTGGCTGTACAACAGCCTGCCGGACACCCCGGCCTCGTCGCTGATGAACTCCCTGCAGTACAGCCGCGACAACGTCCTCAACGTGGGGATCGACGGCGCCGTGCAGTCGGTCGCCGGGTTCGCGAGCCTGCACTGCGCGATCACGCTGCTGGTCGCCCTGATGGTGCAGTTCACGCTGCGCTCGAAGGTGCTCAAGTGGGTGTTCTGGGTCAACTTCGCGTTCACGCTGATCGCCACCATCTACTTCGGCTGGCACTACATCTCCGACGACATCGCCGGCATCATGATCGCCCTCATCGCCTTCTACGTGGGCGGTGTCGTGAGCGGCCAGAAGTTCGACAGCCACGGCCGCACGGCGCCGATTCCGGAGGCCACCTCGCCCGAGGTCCCCGTCGGCCAGGAGGCCGGCTCCGGCTGACCCGCGGCGGTCCAGCGCACCACGACGACGCGGCCCCTCCCGAGCTCCTCGGGAGGGGCCGTTCCGTGGGCGGCCACTCGCCACTTCGAGAATTACATCCTTGTAGTTCGTCAAGGCGACACGCCGGGGGTCAGAGAAAAAGTTGAGGAAAATGTTTCTTTTGTGACTGATGAGCACTAGCGTGCTCCAAGTGTCGCGGGTGACAAGGCAGTCATCCGCGGTCCTGAACCAGTGACGAGAGGCCGAGACGTGCGTGCAATGGGGATCGCAACCGCGATCGCGCTGACCATGGTGGCCGGCGGTTCCGTCGCCGGTGTCGCCGTCGCCGACGACCACACGATGCCGTCACGCCACGACGTGCAGCAGTCGCGGGAGGCGGTCCGCGGAGCCGCGGCCGACGTCGAGTCGGTCCGGGCCCAGCTCGTGCTGGCCAACCAGCGCCTCGAGGCATCGGCGCAGCGCGCGGCCCAGGCCGCGGAGGCGTTCAACGGCGCCCGCTGGGAGCTCCAGCAGGCCCGCAAGGCCGCCCGCGACGCCCAGGAGCACTCCCGCATCGCCGCGGCCGACGTCGAGCGCCAGCGCGAGGTGTACGGCGACGCGGTGGTCAGCTCGTACGAGATGACCCCCGGCCTGAGCGCCCTGTCGGCGATCGCGAAGTCCGACGGCATCCGCACCGTCATCGAGCGGGCGACCACGGTGCAGAACGCCGAGTCCGCGCTCGACGACCGCTACGACGAGTTCCGCGCGTCGGCCACCATCGCCGACGTCGCCACCCAGCAGGCGAAGGACGCGCAGGCTGCGGCGACCGCCGCCGCCGAGAAGGCCCGCGCGGCCCGCGACGCCGCCCAGGCGGCCGAGGATGCCGCCGCTTCCGAGTCGCAGTCGATCGCCGCGGAGAAGACGCGGCTGATCGCGCAGCTGGCCCACCTGCAGCACGTGAGTGTCCAGCTGGCCCAGCGCCGGCAGGCTGCCCTGGAGGCCAAGGCGGCGGCCGCCGCGGCAGCCGCGGCGCAGCACCAGGCGGAGCTCGAGGCCCAGCAGGCCGCCCAGCAGGCCGCCCACCAGGCCGCCCAGCAGGCCCACGAACAAGCCCAGCAGCAGGCCCAGCAGCACGCGCAACAGCCGTCCTCGACCGGCGGCTCGGACCACTCCGGCACGAACCCTGGTCCCAGCACGCCGCCCGCTCCGCCCGCCCCGCCCGCGCCGCCAGCCCCTCCGGCTCCGGCGTCGGGCGCCCAGGGCGCGATCAGCTTCGCGCGGGCCCAGATCGGCGAGCCCTACGTCTGGGGTGCCGCCGGCCCGAACGCCTGGGACTGCTCCGGCCTGACCATGGGCAGCTGGCGTGCCGGCGGGATCTCCCTGCCGCACTACTCGGTGGCGCAGTACGAGCAGTCCACGCCGGTCTCCTTCTCCTCCCTCCAGCCCGGTGACCTCGTCTTCTGGGGCTCGTCGAGCAGCCCGTCGTCGATCTACCACGTCGCGCTCTACATCGGCGGCGGCGAGATCATCGAGGCGCCGCGGACCGGCGTCCCGGTGCGGGAGTCGTCCATCTACGCCTGGACCCTGCCCAACTTCTACGCCCGTCCCTGACCGCCCGTCCCCGACCGGGAGCCGGCGGCCCGGTCCCGGTCTCAGTCCCGGTCGCAGTCGGTTTCCGGACCCCCGGCGCGTGGGTACGTTGACGCCATGGCCACCGACACCGTGCCCCCGACCGCGTCCTCCGCAGCGACAGGGGGCGCGGAGGCGTCCCGCTACGTCCAGCCCGAGGTCGACGTCCCGGCGCTGACCGCGCTCCTCGACGGCAAGTACGCCGAGGTCCGTGGCCTGGTGCGCACCAACCTCGCGGAGTACGCCTCCATCCTCGAGGAGGCCGAGACGATGTCGCGCGCGGAGTTCCGCGAGCGGGTCAAGGAGGTCGTCGTCGAGATGGCCTCGACGGGCCAGACCGGCATGGGCTTCCCGGAGGAGTACGGCGGCGGGGGCGACATCGGCGCCTCGGTGGCGGCGTTCGAGACCCTGGCCTACGGCGACCTGTCGGTGCTGGTGAAGGTCGGCGTGCAGTTCGGTCTCTTCGGTGGCGCGATCCTCCAGCTCGGCACCCGCGAGCACCACGAGGCCTACCTGCCCGACCTGATCACCGGGAAGCTGATGGGCTGCTTCGCGATGACCGAGTCCGGGCACGGCTCCAACGTGCAGGCGCTCGGCACCGTCGCGACCTACGACGTGGCGACCCAGGAGTTCGTGATCACCACCCACGGCGACCAGGCGCGCAAGGACTACATCGGCAACGCCGCGGTGCACGCCGAGGTGGCCGTGGTCTTCGCCCAGCTCGAGGTGGCCGGCACCTCCCACGGGGTGCACGCCTTTGTCGTACCGATCCGGAGTGGCGGCAAGCCCTGCGCCGGCGTCCGCATCGAGGACGACGGCGCCAAGATGGGGCTCAACGGCGTCGACAACGGGCGGCTGTGGTTCGACGGCGTCCGGGTGCCCCGCACCGCGCTGCTCAACCGGTTCGCCGACGTCACGCCCGCGGGCGTGTACCGGAGCGAGATCGACAACCCCAACCGCCGGTTCTTCACGATGCTCGGCACCTTGGTCCAGGGCCGGGTCTGCGTGGGTGGGGCCGGGATCAACGCCGCCAAGGTGGCGCTCGCGATCGCGGTGAAGTACGCCCTGCGGCGCCGCCAGTTCGAGGCGAGCTCCGACGAGCAGGAGGAGCTGCTCCTCGACTACGGGATGCACCAGCGCCGGCTGCTTCCGCTGCTGGCACGCACCTACGCCCTGCACTTCGCGCAGGAGGTCGTGGCCTCCCAGCTGCACGACGTGTTCTCCGCGGACCCGTCGGCGGGCGAGGATGCGGAGCAGGCGCGGCGTGAGCTGGAGTCGCGCGCCGCGGGGACCAAGGCCCTCGGCACCTGGCACGGCACCCGCACGATCCAGGAGTGCCGGGAGGCGTGCGGTGGGGCGGGCTACCTGGCGGTCAACCGGTTCGCCGCCCTCAAGGCCGACACCGACGTGTTCACGACCTTCGAGGGTGACAACCACGTGCTGCTCCAGCTCGTGGCCAAGGGGCTGCTCACCGACTACTCCAGCGACTTCGAGGACCTCGACCAGTTCGGCATGGTGCGCTTCGTCGCGGGGATGGCCGTCGACACCGTGATCGAGAGGACCAACGTCCACAAGCTGCTGGAGCGGATCAAGGACATCCTCCCGGGCGGCGACGAGTGGGACCAGGAGGCCGGGCTGCTCGACCCGGACTACCAGCTGACGATGCTGCGCTTCCGCGAGGAGCACATGCTGGCTGGGGTCGCCCGCCGGCTGAAGCGGGGCATCGACCAAGGGATGAACCCGGGCGTGGTCTTCTCGCGGGTGCAGGACCACGTGATCGCGGCGGCGCGTGCGCACGTGGAGCGCCTCGTCCTCGAGGCGTTCGTCGCCAAGGTCCGCGCCCTGCCCGAGAGCGACCTCAAGGTCGCGCTGAACCTGCTCTGCGACCTGCACGCCCTCGCCACGATCGAGGCCGACCGTGCCTGGTTCATGGAGCACGGCCGGCTCACGGTGGCGCGGTCCAAGTCGATCAGCCGCGAGATCGGCAGCCTGTGCCGCAAGATCCGTCCGCTCGCCGGGGACCTCGTCGACGCCTTCGACGTCCCGGTGGAGATGCTGCGCTCACCCGACCTGGTGGGCCCGGCCTGAGCCTGACCGGGCCCGCAACGACGACGATCCCCCCGCAACAGCGGGGGGATCGTGGGTGTCAGGGGAGCGAGGCGCTCAGTGCGTGTGGCCGGCTGCCTTCGCCCGCTCGAACGACGCCTGGACCTCGGCCTCGGCCTCGGTGCGTCCCACCCACTCGGCGCCCTCGACGGACTTGCCGGGCTCGAGGTCCTTGTAGACCTCGAAGAAGTGCTGGATCTCGAGGCGGTCGAACTTCGAGACGTGGTTGATGTCGCGCAGGTGCTCCAGGCGCGGGTCGTGCGTGGGGACGCACAGGACCTTGTCGTCGCCGCCGGCCTCGTCGGTCATGCGGAACATGCCGATCGCGCGGCACTTGATCAGGCAGCCGGGGAAGGTCGGCGCCTGGAGGATGACCAGCGCGTCCAGCGGGTCGCCGTCCTGGCCGAGGGTGTTCTCGATGTAGCCGTAGTCCTCGGGGTACGCCGTCGACGTGAAGAGCATGCGGTCGAGGCGGATCCGACCGGTCTCGTGGTCGACCTCGTACTTGTTGCGCGAGCCCTTGGGGATCTCCACGAGTACGTCGAACTCCAGCACGTCATCCTCCGCGATCGTCGTCATCGGTCCCCGTCGGACCGGCTGTCGGTGTGGGCCCCTCGGTCGGGGCGCAGGACAGTCTCGCGCACAATGTGCGCAAACGCGCACTCGGGAAGGGGCAATCGGTGGTCGGACGTGACACACGCCACGCTCGGCGGTCCGGCGACCCGATCCTGCGCTGGCTCCCCGTCCTGCTGGTCCTGGTGCTCCTCGGCTCGGCCGCCGCGGCGTACCGCTTCGAGCTCGGACCGCGCTGGTTCGGCACCGAGCCGGCGGACCCGGTGCACAACCCCGCGGCGGTCGCACCGCCCAGCGGCCTGACCCTGCGCCCCCCTGCGGCGCCCGCGCCGGTGGCCCCGGCGGTCGACGCCGCGGCGCCGCTGGACGGGGCGTCGGTACGCCGCGCCCTGGCCCGCCCGCTGAAGGACCCGGACCTCGGACGGCACGTCCTCGCCACGGTCGCGACGCTGGACGGGGCGAAGCCGGTCTTCGAGCACGGCAGCGGCGTCGCGATGCCGGCCTCCACCATGAAGCTGCTGACCACCACGGCCGCCCTCGCGACGCTCGGCCCGGAGCACACGTTCTCCACGAAGGTCGTCCGCGAGGGCGGCGGCCGGATCGTCCTGGTCGGCGGCGGGGACCCGTTCCTGGCGAGCCGGCCGGTCAGCCCGTCGACGTACCCGCACCGCGCGGACGTGGTGACGCTGGCCCGCTCCACCGCTCGCGCGCTGCAGCAGAAGGGCATCCGCCGGGTCCACCTCGGCTACGACGCGTCGCTCTTCACCGGCCCCCGGGTCGACCCGCACTGGCCGGCCGACTACGTCCCCGACGGTGTGGTCGCGCCCATCACCTCGCTGTGGGTCGACGAGGGTCGTCCCCCGAGCGGCATCGGCCGGGTGGCGGACCCGCCGGCGACCGCGGCGGCGACCTTCGCCGCGGCCCTGGGCCGCGCCGGCATCAAGGTCGTCGGGGTGCCCCGGGCCCAGCGCGCCGACCCGCACGCCACGCCGGTGGCGAGCGTCGAGAGCCCGCCGCTGTCGCAGATCGTCGAGCAGATCCTGCTCGTGAGCGACAACGAGGGCGCCGAGGTGCTCTCGCACCAGGTCGGCATCGCCACCGGTGGCCAGGGGTCCTTCGTCGACGGTGCCCGCGGCGTGACGAGGGTGCTGGGCGGGCTCGGGATCCCGCTGGACGGGGCCGTGGTCCACGACGGCAGCGGCCTCTCCCGCCAGGACCGGTTGGACCCGGACACGCTGGCGGCGGTGCTGGCCCTCGCGGCCTCCGACGACCATCCCGAGCTGCGTCCGGTGGTCACCGGACTGCCGGTCTCGGGGTTCACCGGCTCCCTGGAGGACCGCTTCGCCGACGCCGCCCCCCAGGGTCGGGGCCGGGTGCGCGCCAAGACGGGCACGCTGACCGGGGTGAGCGCCCTGGCGGGTGTCGCCACCGACGTGACCGGCGACCCGATGGTCTTCGTGCTGATGGCCGACCGGGTCGCCGTCCCCGACACCCTGGCCGCCCGGGACGCGCTCGACCGCCTCGCCGCGGACCTCGGCGCCTGTCGCTGCGGGGGATGAGCTCGCGTCCGCTCTCGTGAGTAGCGGCCACGCGGATTGCCCGACGTGGGTACGGTCGAGCCATGACGAACAACCCGGCTTCGGCCATGGTCGACTGGGACCTCGCGGTCTCGCTCGGCTCCCGCGTGGCCGGCGACGGGCCCCGGGTCAGTCCGGACGAGGCAGCAGCGGCCGTGGCCGAGCTGCGCGCCGGCGCGAACCGGTCCACCGGCCTGGTCCGCGAGTTCACCGGCCTGGTGGCCGAGGAGCGGACCGCGCCCGTCGTGGTCGTCGACCGGCCGGGCTGGATCCAGGCCAACGCCGACAGCTTCGCCACCATCCTCGGGCCGGTGATCGAGCAGCTCGCCGCGAAGAAGGGGCAGCCCAGCGGCGTCGCGCTCGCGGTCGGGTCGAAGATCACCGGTGCGGAGGTGGGCGGCCTGCTCGGCTTCCTCGCCGGCAAGGTGCTCGGCCAGTTCGACCCGTTCTTCGGGCCCGCGGGTCGACTGCTCCTGGTCGCGCCCAACATCGTGCACGTCGAGCGGGAGCTCGACGCCCTGCCCCGCGACTTCCGGCTGTGGGTGTGCCTGCACGAGGAGACCCACCGGGTGCAGTTCACGGCGGTGCCCTGGATGCGCGACCACCTCTTCGGTGAGATGCAGCAGATCGCCGAGACGCTCGAGCCCACCAAGCTCCTCGACGACGGCCTCAAGCGCGTGACGGAGGCCATCAAGGGCGGCGGCGGATCCAGCCTGATCGACGCGATCGGGACGCCTGAGCAGAAGGAGATCATCGAGCGCGTCACCGGCGTGATGTCGCTGCTCGAGGGCCATGCAGACGTGGTCATGGACGGCGTGGGGCCGACCGTGATCCCGACGGTCGCCGAGATCCGGCGCAGCTTCGACCGCCGCCGCAAGGGCGTGGGTCCCCTGGACCGCGTGCTGCGCCGCCTGCTCGGCCTGGACGCGAAGATGGCGCAGTACCGCGACGGCGCGGCGTTCGTCCGCGGTGTGGTGGGCAAGGTCGGCATGCACGAGTTCAACGCGGTGTGGGACCGCCCCGAGAACCTCCCCACCAAGGCCGAGATCGGCGAGCCCGCGGCCTGGGTGTCCCGGGTGCTGTGAGCCTGCACCCGGCCGTCGCGGCCGTACGCCGCGGCGTACGCCGGTGCCTGGCGGACCTCGAGCCGGGCAGCACGGTCGTGGTGGCGTGCTCCGGTGGCGCGGACTCGCTGGCGCTGCTCGCGGCGACCGTCTTCGAGGCGAGGACGGGCTCGCTGCGCGTCGTCGGCGCCACCGTGGACCACGGGCTGCAGCCGGGCTCGGCGGCGCACGCGGACCGCGTCGTGGCCCAGATGGCGGCGCTGGGGGCGGATGAGACGCTCACGGCCCGGGTGCAGGTGGAGGGCGGAGGCCTGGGTCCCGAGGCGGCGGCGCGGCGGGCGAGGTACGCCGTCCTCGAACAGGTCGCCGAGCACACCGGTGCGGTCGCGGTCCTGCTCGGCCACACCCGTGACGACCAGGCCGAGACGGTGCTGCTCGGCCTCACCCGGGGGTCCGGCGGCCGGTCCCTCGCCGGCATGCGCCGCTCCTTCGACCACTACCGCCGACCGCTGCTCGACGTCGCTCGCGCCGACACGGTCACCGCCTGCCAGGTCGAGGGCATCGACTACTGGGACGACCCCCACAACCACGACCCCGGCTTCACCCGGGTGCGGGTGCGCGAGACCGTGCTGCCCCTGCTCGAGCGCGAGCTGGGACCCGGCGTCGCCGAGGCCCTGGCCCGCACCGCCGAGCAGGTCCGCGACGACGTGGACCTGCTCGACGACCTGGCCGAGGCCGACTGGGAGCGACTGCGCACCGACGAGGGCTCGCTGCCGGCCGACCGTCTCGCGCTGCTGCCCGCGCCCGTGCGACGGCGGGTGCTCCGGTTGGCCGCCCTGGCGGCCGGGTCGCCCGCCTCGGAGCTGTTCCACGACCACGTGCTGGCCCTGGACGCCCTCGTCACCGACTGGCACGGACAGAAGTGGATCGACCTGCCCGGCCACCTGCGGTGCCGGGCGCAGCGCGGGACTGCTGGTGTTCACCGCGAGGTGCTTGCGCAGGAGTAGGTTGACCTCCGCAACCATGGAGTGACGGGGGAGAGCAATGCGGCGGGTGGGTTCTGTCCTGGTGGCGGCGCTGCTCGGCGGTGTCCGTCCTGGCAGGGGCCACGACGGCGGACGCGGCCGACGGGCCGCCGACCAACACGGCTCGCCCCGCGATCACGGGTGTGGTGGCGGTGGGGAAGACCGTCACCGCCGACCCCGGGACGTGGGACCCGGCCGACGTCACCTACGCCTACACCTGGTTCGTCGACGGCCAGCAGGCGGGGGCCGGCGAGCAGTACACCCCGACCGCCGCCGACGAAGGGCACGCGCTCAGCGTCGAGGTGTCCGCCTCGCAGCACGGCGGCCCGGACGGCACCGCGACCTCGGAGCCGGTGACCGTGCTGGGTGCAGCCCCGCAGAACGTCGAGGCCCCCGAGGTCTCGGGCGCGTTCGGCGTGGGCGGGATCCTTCAGGTCAGCGACGGCACCTGGGACGCCGACGGGCTGACGTTCACCTACCAGTGGATGCGCGGCGACACACAGATCGCCGGCGCGACCGGCTCCTCGTACCAATCCACCTGGGAGGACTGCAACCAGGACCTCGATGTCGTCGTCACTGCCCATCTGGCAGGTCACGCGGACGGGGTCGCAGCCACGCCCATATTCAGGGTTTCCTGCTACTACTGCATGTGCGACGCCCCGACCGCCGTCCGGATACACGTGCCCGAGCACGTGACGACGCAGGACCGCGCGCAGATCCGGGTTCGCATCGAATCCGCGGGCAGTGCGAATCCCAGCACCGGCACGGTCACCCTGCGTGTCACGTCCGTGAAGCGCCGCGTCCACGCTCGGTGGGTCCACACTGCGCGCCTGCACCCGGACGACCGCAGCCGGGTCACGTTCCGGTTGCCGCGACTCGCCGTGAGCAAGTTCGCCGTACATGCCGAGTACGACAGCCCGCCCGGCTCCCAGTTCATGGACGCTGTCAACGTGACGACGTTCAAGGTCGTGCAAGACCGCTGACCCGGCTTCGGGTCGCCGGCGGATGGTCGTCGCGAGCAGGAGTAGGTTGACCTCCGCGACCATGGAGTGCGGGGGAGAGCAATGCGACGGGTGGGTTCTGTCCTGGTGGCGGCGCGCTCGGGACGGTGACCGTCTTGGCAGGGGCCACGGCGGCGGACGCGGCCGACGGGCCGCCGACCAACACGGCTCGCCCCGCGATCACGGGCGTGGTGGCGGTGGGGGAGACCGTCTCGGCCGACCCCGGGACGTGGGACCCGGCTGACGTCGCCTACGCCTACACCTGGTTCGTCGACGGCGAGCAGGCCGGGACCGGGGAGCAGTACACCCCGACCGCCGCTGACGAGGGGCATGCGCTGAGCGTCGAAATCGTGGCCTCTCAGCCCGGTGGCCCGGACGGCACCGCGGCGTCGGAGCCGGTGACTGTGCTGGGTGCGGCGCCGCAGAACGTCGAGGCCCCCGAGGTCTCGGGCGCGTTCGGCGTGGGCGGGACCCTTCAGGTCAGCGACGGCACCTGGGACGCCGACGGGCTGACGTTCACCTACCAGTGGATGCGCGGCAGCGTCCCGATCGCCGGCGCGACCGCCCGTCGTACTCATCGACCGGGGAGGACTGCGGCCAGGAGCTCAGCGCCGTCGTCACCGCCCATCTCGCCGGTCACGCGGACGGGTCGGCCGCCACGTCGACGGTCATGGTCACCTGCTACTGCTGCAGGGATGAACCCGTCCCCACCGCCGTGCAGATCCACACGCCGCAGCGCGTGACGACACAGGACCGCGCCAGGGTCAGGGTCCGGATCATGAGTGCGGGGAGCACTGAGCCGCAGAACGGCAGCATCTCGCTGCGCGTCGCCCGAGTGCGCCCCGCGCACACGGGCACGTCCCGCTGGCTGCACATGGTGCACCTGCACCCCGAGGACCACGGTCGGGTGACCTTCCGGCTGCCCCGGCTGGCCGCGGGCAAGTTCTCCGTACGTGCCAGGTACGACAGAGCCCCGGAGTCCCAGTTCATGGACAGCAACAACGTGGAGACGTTCAAGGTCGTGCGGGCCGCCTGAACCGGGGTCGGGCACGACCCCGCGGGCGGGCTGCCCCTAGGCTTCCGTGCATGGACGCTTCCCACGTCGAGAAAGACCTCGTCAACGTGCTGTTCACCGAGGCCCAGATCCAGGAGCGCCTCGGCGAGCTCGCCCGCGAGATCGAGGCCGACTACGACGGCAAGGACCTCCTCATCGTCGGCATCCTGCGCGGCGCGGTCATGGTGATGGCCGACCTGGCCCGCAGCTTCGGCCGCCACCTCGAGATGGACTGGATGGCGGTCTCCTCCTACGGGTCGGGCACCAAGTCCAGCGGCGTGGTCCGGATCCTCAAGGACCTCGACACCGACATCTCGGGCCGACACGTCGTCATCGTCGACGAGATCATCGACACCGGGCTCACCCTGTCGTGGCTGACCTCCAACCTGAGCTCCCGGAGCCCCGCCAGCGTCGAGATCTGCACCCTCCTGCGCAAGCCCGAGGCGTTGCAGATGCCGGTCGAGGTGAAGTACGTCGGGTGGGACATCCCGAACGAGTTCGTGGTCGGTTACGGCCTGGACTACCGCGAGCGCTACCGCAACCTTCGCGACATCGGGACCCTCGCCCCACACGTCTACTCCTGATCTCTTCCCCGTCTCGGGCACTTGCCTGCGAGAATGGGCGTTGTCGAGGTTGTGTACCGTCGTCAGTTCAGTTGATCGTCCGCCCATGAGTCCGGGCGGACGGCAGAGCCGTGTCGAGAGAAGCCTGTGAAGCGCATAGTCAAGGGTCCGTGGCTGTGGATCGTCGTCGCCGTGGTCGGCGTCCTCCTCGCCCTGCAGTACCTCAGCCCGAACGGCGGGTACGACGAGATCAGCACGTCCAGTCTCGAGTCGTACATCGCCAAGGGCCAGGTCAAGGACATCACGTTCATCGGTGGTGACCAGCAGATCCAGGCCACCCTGGACAGCGGCGTGCGCTCCGAGGGCGACAAGGTGACGGCGTACTGGGTCGCCGGCCAGCAGAACGGCATCATCAAGGAGGTCAACCAGCAGGTCGCGAAGGGCACCATCGAGGAGTCCAACTCCAAGATCGCCAAGCCCAGCCTGATCGGGTCCTTCCTGTTCTCGGTGCTGCCGTTCGTCGTGATCTTCCTGGTGTTCCTGTGGCTGCTGAACAACATGCAGGGCGGCGGCGGCCGTGGCGTGATGCAGTTCGGCAAGTCCAAGGCCAAGCTGATCTCCAAGGACATGCCGAAGACGACCTTCACCGATGTCGCCGGCTGTGACGAGGCCATCGAGGAGCTCGGCGAGATCAAGGAGTTCCTCCAGGAGCCGGCGAAGTTCCAGGCCGTCGGCGCCAAGATCCCCAAGGGCGTGCTGCTCTACGGCCCGCCCGGCACCGGCAAGACGCTGCTCGCCCGCGCCGTCGCTGGTGAGGCCGGCGTGCCGTTCTACTCGATCTCCGGCTCCGACTTCGTCGAGATGTTCGTCGGCGTCGGCGCCTCCCGGGTGCGCGACCTGTTCGAGCAGGCCAAGGAGAACGCCCCGGCGATCGTCTTCATCGACGAGATCGACGCCGTCGGTCGCCACCGCGGCGCCGGCATGGGCGGCGGCCACGACGAGCGCGAGCAGACCCTCAACCAGCTGCTGGTCGAGATGGACGGCTTCGACGTGCGCGGTGGCGTGATCCTGATCGCGGCCACCAACCGCCCCGACGTGCTCGACCCCGCGCTGCTGCGCCCGGGCCGCTTCGACCGCCAGATCGGCGTCGACGCCCCCGACCTGGCCGGCCGCCACATGATCCTCAAGGTCCACTCGCGCGGCAAGCCGATGGCGCCCGACATCGACCTGATGTCGATCGCCCGGCGCACCCCCGGCTTCACCGGCGCCGACCTGGCCAACGTGCTCAACGAGGCGGCCCTGCTCACCGCCCGGCAGAACCAGAAGCTGATCGGCAACCGCGCGCTCGACGAGGCGATCGACCGCGTCATCGCCGGCCCGCAGCGCAGCTCGCGGCTGATGAGCGAGAAGGAGAAGCTGATCACCGCCTACCACGAGGGCGGCCACGCCCTGGTGGCGGCGGCGCTGCCGGGCACCGACCCGGTCCACAAGATCACGATCCTGCCGCGCGGCCGTGCGCTCGGCTACACGATGGTGCTGCCCGACGAGGACAAGTACTCCCAGACCCGCTCGGAGATGCTCGACAAGCTGGCCTACATGCTCGGCGGCCGGGCGGCGGAGGAGATGGTCTTCCACGACCCGACCACCGGCGCCGGCAACGACATCGAGAAGGCCACCAACCTCGCGCGGGCCATGGTGACGCAGTACGGCATGACCGAGCGCCTCGGGGCCATCAAGCTCGGGGAGTCCAACTCCGAGCCGTTCCTGGGCCGCGACCTGGGTCACCAGCGCAACTACTCCGAGGACGTCGCCGCCAAGGTCGACGAGGAGACCAAGAAGCTCCTCGCCACCGCCCACCAGGAGGCGTTCGACATCCTGGAGGAGAACCGCGACGTGCTCGACCGGCTCGTGCTCGAGCTCCTCGACAAGGAGACGCTGGACAAGGCCGAGGTCGCCGAGGTCTTCGCGCCCCTGCGCCGCCGCCCGGTCCGGCCCGCCTGGACCGGGTCGCCGGACCGCAACCCGTCCGCCCTGCCGCCCGTGGAGATCCCTCAGGAGATCCGCGACCGGGCCGCCGTTAACGGGTCGGCCCCGGCCGAGGCGGGCGCGATCATCACGCCCCCCGGCTCGGGTGGCGACGTGCACGGCGACCCCGGCACCACCGGTGGGCACCCCGGCTCGGACCTGCCCTCTCGATGACCGACCCGATCGGCATCGCGACCCGGTCCCCGGAACAGGTGCCGGAGTTCGACCACGACCGGGCCGCGGCCGCCGTCCGTGAGCTGCTCCTCGCGATCGGGGAGGACCCCGATCGCGAGGGCTTGCGCGAGACCCCGGACCGGGTCGCGCGCGCCTACGCCGAGCTGACCGTGGGCCTGCGCCAGACGCCGGAGGAGGTCCTCACGACCACCTTCGACATCGGGCACGACGAGATGGTCCTGGTCCGCGACATCGAGCTGTGGTCGATGTGCGAGCACCACCTGGTGCCCTTCACCGGCGTCGCCCACGTGGGCTACATCCCGGCCGAGAGCGGCAAGATCACCGGACTGTCCAAGCTGGCCCGGCTCGTCGACGTCTACGCCAAGCGGCCCCAGGTGCAGGAGCGGCTGACCACGCAGGTCGCCGATGCGCTCATGGAGATCCTGGAGGCGCGTGGCGTCATCGTCGTGATCGAGGCGGAGCACCTCTGCATGACGATGCGCGGTGTCCGCAAGGCCGGTGCGCGCACGATCACCTCCGCGGTGCGCGGGATGATGCACCGGGCCGCCACCCGCTCCGAGGCGATGGCGCTGATCAACCGCGGCCACTGATGCCGGACCCGCTCCTCGCGCCGCTCGGCCGCCCACGGCTGATGGGGGTCGTCAACGTCACCCCCGACTCGTTCTCCGACGGCGGGCGGTGGGTCGAGCCCGGGGCGGCGATCGCGCACGCCCACGACCTGCTGGCCGACGGGGCCGACATCCTCGACATCGGCGGCGAGTCCACCCGCCCGGGCGCGACGCGGCCGCTGGTCGAGGAGGAGCTCGGCCGGGTGGTCCCGGTCATCCGGGCGCTCGCGGCCGACGGGGCCGTGGTCTCGGTCGACACGATGCGCGCCGACGTGGCCGAGGCCTCGCTGGCGGCCGGCGCGACCATGGTCAACGACGTGTCCGGGGGCCTGGCCGACCCGCGGATGCTCGAGGTCGTCGCGGCCGCCGGGGCGCCGTACGTCGCCATGCACTGGCGGGCGCACAGCGACCACATGCGCGACTTCGCGCGGTACGACGCTGCCGGCGGCGTGGTCGCTGCGGTCTGCGAGGAGCTGTCCCAGCGGGTCGAGGCCATGCTCGCCGCCGGGATCGCCCCCGACCGGATCGTGCTCGACCCGGGCCTGGGCTTCGCCAAGCGGGCCGAGCACAACTGGCAGCTGCTGGCCGGGCTCGACGCCGTGCAGGCCCTGGGCCACCCCGTGCTCGTGGGGGCCAGCCGGAAGTCCTTCCTGGGGTCCCTGCTGCCCGGTCCCGACGGCTCCCCGCGGCCCGTCGACCGACGTGAGGATGCCAACACCGCCGTCACGGTCCACCTCGCCCAGCAGGGCGTCTGGGGGATCCGCGTGCACGACGTCCGTGCCAGCCGGGACGCCCTCGCCGTCGTCGAGCGGCTCGCGGCCGAGCACCACCAGACCCTTCCGACCCCGACGCCTCAGGAGAGTGCATGACCGACGAACTGGCCGTCCTCGGCATCGAGTGCTTCGGCCACCACGGAGTCTTCGACTTCGAGCGCAGGGAGGGCCAGACCTTCGTGGTCGACCTCGTGCTGGGCCTCGACATCGCCCCCGCGGCGGCATCCGACGACTTGCGCGACACCGTGGACTACGGAAGTCTCGTGGCCGCGGTGAAGGCCGCCGTTGAGAAAGATCCGGTCGACCTGATCGAGACCCTTGCCGAGCGCATCGCGGGCGTCTGCCTCTTGGACCTCCGTGTTGAATGGGCTCGGGTCACGGTCCACAAGCCGGATGCACCCATCGAGGCGACGTTTGCGGACGTCGCCCTGACGATCAGCCGAACACGTGAGGGCGCGAAGTGACTGAGACCCCCAACCCGAACATCATCGACGCCGACACACTGACCGGCGAGATGCGTCCGATCCGTCGGGCGGTGCTGGCGCTGGGGTCCAACCTCGGGGAGCGGATGGCCAGCCTCCAGGGTGCCGTCAACGCGATCGCGGACACTCCCGACGTGTGGGTCACCGGCGTCTCGCCGGTCTACGAGACCGAGCCGGTCGAGAGCCCCGCCGAGGCCAAGACCTACCTGAACGCCGTGGTCCTGATCGACACCACGCTGGCCGCCACCCGTCTGATGGACCGTGCCCTGGCCATCGAGGACGCCTTCGAGCGCGAGCGCACCGACGTCAGGAACGCCCCGCGCACCCTCGATGTCGACCTGATCGTGGTCGGCGACCGCCGCAACGACGACGACTTCCTCCGGCTCCCGCACCCGCGGGCCGCCGAGCGCGCGTTCGTCCTGCAGCCCTGGCACGACCTCGAGCCGGAGGCGGAGTTCCCCGACCTGGGCCCGATCGCCGAGCTCCTCGAGAAGGCCGATCGCAGCGGGATCTCACGGCGGGACGACCTCACGCTCGAGATCCAGTGACGTCGGACCCGTCCGACGAGGAGCCGTCGGGCGGGCACCTGCGACCGACGTCCGCGGGCGCCCTCACCGCCTGGGTCGTCGTCGGCCTCGTCGGTGGCTGGCTGATCCACCCGATCACCGAACGGACCCGCGGCAGCGCCCCGTCGTCACCTGGACGCAGCCGCTCGCACTCTTCCTCGGCGCCGCGATCGTCGGCGCCACCGCGTGGGTCACCTGGCGCACGGTGCACGTGCGCCGCGAGCGTCTCGAGCCGCGCCGGGCGGTGAACAGGCTCCTGCTCGCCCGGTCCTGCGCGTACGTCGGGGCCCTCGTGGCCGGCGGCTACGCGGGCTACGCCGTGTCGTGGCTGGGCGTGGGCGCCGAGCTTGCCGACCAGCGTGCCTGGCGCTCGCTGGCCGCCGCCGCCGCCGGAGCGGCCATCACTATCACAGCGGTCCTTCTCGAGCGTGCGTGTCGCGTCCGTTCCGACGACGACACGACATAACCTGCTTTCATGCCTTCCCCGTCGAATCCGGCCACCTCCAGCCGGGCCCCCAAGGCCCGTCGTCGGCAGCGGAGCGTCCGGCTCACCATCGCTGTCGCACTCCTCGCGATCTCGGCTCTGCTGGTCCTCGGCGGCGTCCTCAGCGGGTCGTGGCTCGCGCTCGTGCTCGCCGCCCTCGTGGGCGTCGTGCTCGGTGCCGCGGCCACCCGCATCACCCACTCCGAGCTGATGGAGACCCGCCGTGAGGCGGCCCGCGACCGGGCCGAGCAGGCCCAGGCCTACCGCGACCTCACCGTGGCCCGCACGGCCGAGCACGCGGCGTACGCCGAGACGATGCAGTCGCGCATCGCTGCCCACGAGTCGGCGATCCACGACCTCGAGGAGGCGCTGACCTCGGCCCAGAAGCGCGCCGCCGAGGCGACCCGGAAGATGAACTCCGAGGCCCGCCGGGCCGACGTGGCCGAGCGCGAGGGGACGGAGACCAACGAGCGTCTGGAGTCCGCCGAGCAGCGCGCGGCCGAGGCGATCGTCCGCGTGGCCGAGCTGGAGCAGGAGCTCGACGTCCTGCGCGCCGAGCTGCTCGCCTGGCAGACCGCACCGGCGCGCCGCCACGCCTGACGCCGACCCGTCGCCGGCGACGCACAGCGTCCTCCGACCGGTAGCCGGCCCGACGCCGTACGACGTCGACCCGCCCGCCAACCAGCGGGCGGGTCCACGCATTTCCGGGACCTACGGCAGAATCGAGCCTCGTGATCCCCGAGGACTCCCGTTTCGAGAGCGACCCCGACCTCGTCATCCGATCGGAGCTCGGCACCGAACCGGGTCTGCCGAAGGGGTGGGAGGTCGGCACTCCCGACCCGCTGACCGGTTCGACGTCGCCCGCCTGACCCACCTGCTGCGCGCCCCGAGCGCGACGGGCGCGGCTGGGCCGCCTCGGGCGTCGACGACGTGCTCGTGGAGGTCTCCGAGCGCGGCCTGCGGATGCGGGAGAACGTCGTGGTCCGCGACGAGTCCGGGGAGATCCGCGCGTGGGGCAGCGTCCACGACCGCCCGAGGGGCGGATGCTCTTCGTGCACATCGTCGAGCGCGACCTGCCCGAGAACATCGCCAACCGGTGCTCCGCGCTGCTCGTGGAGTGGGCGGTCGGCCAGGCCAGGGCCGTGGGTGCCCGCCCGCCGGGCTGGAGGTCCAGCAGATCGACACCGGTGCCTTCGCCGACGACGACCGCCAGCACCAGTGGCTGGAGGGGTCGGGCTTCGAGCGGGTGCGCACCTGGTGGCAGATGAGCCGGCCGGTGACGTCCGACGAGGCGACGCTGACGGGCTCCCCCGACCACTGGGAGCAGGACGGGGTCGTCTTCCGGCTGGTCCGGCGCACCGGTGCCGGGATGCCCGACGAGTCCGACCTGCGCGAGGTGCACGAGGTCCTCGAGTCGGCGTTCGTCGACCACTTCAACTCCTACGAGGAGACCTTCGAGGAGTTCCTGTTCCGGCTCCGCGAGGACCCGGGGCACCGCTGGGACCACTGGTGGCTCGCCGAGCTCACCGACGACGAGACCCCGCAGCCGGTCGGCGCCCTGGTCGGGACCGTCAGCGAGAGCTCGTCCGGTCCCGACGGGTCGTACGTCGCCTACCTCGGCGTGCTCGAGGCCGCCCGGGGTCGTGGCGTGGCCAAGGGGCTGCTGCGCACGATCATCGCCGACGCCGCCAGCCGGGGCCGTGACCGCGTCGGCCTCGAGGTCGACGCGGACTCACCGACCGGCGCCGCCGGGCTCTACACCTCGATGGGCTGGAAGACCAAGTACGTCACCGAGTCGTGGCACCGGGATGTGCCGGTGGACCCGGACCAGGGCTGAGAGAACCGCCGGGCCGCGAGTCCTCACTCGGTCAGTGACGCCCGCAGGGCCCGGTGGATGCCGTTGGGGGTGAGCACCCCCACGAACTGGGCACCCTGCTTGACCGCCACCATCGCCTTGTCCTCGCTCAGCAGCACGGCGAGGGCGTGCTCGAGGGTCGAGTCGAGGTCGATGGCCGCGCCCAGGTCGCCGGTGCGGACGCCGTCGAGGGGCTCGAGGTGGGCCCGGTCGATCGGTGTCACCGCGAGCCGGCGCAGGCCCCGGGTCGAGCCCACGAAGTCGGCGACGAAGTCGTCGGCGGGACGACCCAGCAGGTCGGCGGGGGTCGCGTACTGCGCCAGCCGGCCGCCCTGGGCGAAGATCGCCACCCGGTCGCCCATCCGCACCGCCTCGTCGATGTCGTGGGTCACCAGCACGACGGTCTTGCCGAGCTCGCGCTGAAGCCGCAGGAACTCGGCCTGCAGGTGGCCACGCACCACCGGGTCGACCGCCCCGAAGGGCTCGTCCATGAGCAGCACCGGCGGGTCCGCGGCCAGCGCGCGCGCCACCCCGACGCGCTGGCGCTGGCCGCCGGAGAGCTGGTGCGGGTAGCGGTCGGCGTACGTCGCGGGGTCGAGGCCGACGAGCTCCATCAGCTCTTCCGCGCGGGCGCGCGCCTTGGCCCGGGACTCGCCGTACAGCAGCGGCACCGTCATCACGTTGGTGACGATCTTCTGGTGCGGGAAGAGGCCAACCTGCTGGATGACGTAGCCGATCCCGCGCCGCAGCTTGACCGGGTCCTGGCCCGTCACGTCCACGCCGTCGATCTCGATCGCGCCCGTCGTGGGCTCGATGAGGCGGTTGATCATCTTCAGCGTCGTCGACTTGCCGCAGCCGGACGGACCGACCAGGCAGACCAGCTCGCCGCGCCCGATGTCCAGGTCGAGCTCGCGGACGGCGACGGTCCCGTCGTCGTAGGTCTTCCCGACCCCGGTGAGCCGGATCATCGGCTGGGAGCCGGTAACGTCCATGCGGTGACCCTACTCGCGCAGGCGACAGCCGCCGGGCAGCCGAGCTGCTACAGCAGGCTGACCAACGAGTGGTTCTGCACCCAGTACCTCCACGACTACCGCAGCGAGATCGTCGACGCCACCACCCAGCACCTCGGCATCACGGTCGCCGCGGTGCTGCTCGGCGTCGTGATCGCGTTCCCGCTCTCGCTGCTCGCCCGGCGGCTGCCGCGCCTGGAGTCCTCGATCCTCGGGGTGAGCACCGGGATCTACACGATCCCCTCGCTCGCGCTGTTCCCGCTGCTGGTGCCGTTCACGGGGCTGACCGCCACGACGGTGGTCATCGGGCTGGCGCTCTACGCCCTGACCGTGCTGGTGCGCAGCATGCTCGAGGGGCTCCGCTCGGTGCCCGACGACGTGCGCGAGTCGGCCACCGGCCTCGGGTACGGCGCCGGTCGGCTGCTGTTCCGCGTCGAGCTGCCGCTGGCGCTCCCGGTGATCATGGCCGGACTGCGGGTGGCGACGGTGTCGACGGTCGCGCTGACCACGGTCGGCTCCCTGGTGGCGTACGGCGGGTTGGGCAACCTGATCAAGGACGGCGTGACCACCGACTTCCGCGCCGAGCTGTTCACCGCCTCGGTGCTGTGCGTGGTGCTGGCCGTCGTGCTGGACGCGCTCATCGTCGTGCTCCAGTGGGTGCTCACCCCCTGGACCCGGGGAGCGCAGGCATGAACGTCTTCGCCGACACCTGGACCTACCTGACCGACCCGGGGAACTGGCAGGGCGAGGGCGGCATGCTGCAGCTGCTCGTCCAGCAGCTGCTGATCAGCGTCACTGCACTGGCGGCCGCGATGGTGATCGGCCTGCCCGTCGCCCTGTGGCTGGGCCACCTCGGCCGGGGCGGCTTCCTGGCCATCAACATCTCCAACATCGGGCGCGCGGTGCCGACGTTCGCGCTGCTGGCGATCCTGGTCACCGCCGACCACCCCGGGGTGAGGACGTTCGGCCCCTACGGCCGCGCGGGCGTGGCCACCCTGATCGCGCTGACCCTCTTCGCGCTGCCACCGCTCATCACCAACGCCTACGTGGCGGTGCGCGAGGTCCCCGCCGACGTGCGGCAGGCCGCCGACGGGATGGGCATGACGGGGCTCCAGAAGTTCACCCGGGTCGAGCTGCCGCTGGCCCTCCCGCTCGTCATGTCCGGCGTCCGGCTCGCGCTGGTCCAGGTCTGGGCCACCGCCACCATCGCGGCGCTCGTCGCCGGGCCGGGCCTCGGGCGGGTCATCACCGACGGCTTCTACCGCTCCGACTACCCCAAGGGCATCGCGGGAGCCATCGTCGTGGCGCTCGTGGCGCTGGTCCTCGAGCTGTTCGCGGCGACCGTCCAGCGAGCCGTGGACCCCACTCCGGGGGCCTCGTCGCGTGGACGCAGGCACCCGAAGTCGGTGGGGCGCCGTAGGGTGGCTGAAGCGGCCGAGCCTGTCGGCAGCTGAGAGCGGGTCACCGCTCGCATCCGGACACGCGCGGCGGGGGCCGCGGGACACAGAAGGTTGGACGCCATGCAGGTACGACGCTCACTCGCCGCGGTGCTCTCCGTAGGCACCCTGTTCCTCGCCACCGCGTGCGCCGGGAACGACCTCAACAGCTCCAAGGCCAGCGACAGCGCCTCGCCGTCGGCCTCGGGCGACAAGGGCACGGTCCACATCTCCGGGCAGAACTTCCCCGAGGCGGCCCTGGTCGCCGCGATGTACGACGAGGTCCTCACCAACGCGGGCTACACCACGGACGTGAAGCTGGTCGACACCCGCGACGTCTACATGCAGACCTTCCCGCAGGGCGTCGACGTCGTCCCCGAGTACGTCGGCGGCATCCTCGACTTCCTCAACACCACCCAGAACGGCGCCGACGCCAAGCCGATCACGACCTCCGACGCCCAGCAGTCGATCGCGGCGGGCAAGAGCCTCCTCGACAAGCAGGGCATCACCCTGCTCAACCCGTCCGAGGCGACCGACACCAACGCGTTCTTCGTCTCGAAGGACTACGCCGACTCCGAGGGGGTCAGCACCCTCTCCGACCTCAAGGGCAAGAGCGTCGTGCTCGCCGCGGCCCCGGACTGCGAGGGCCGGCCCGACTGCGAGGGTGGCCTGTCGGACGTCTACGGCATCGACATCACCAAGGTGCTGCCGCTCGGCTACGCCAGCGACCAGACCTACAAGTCGGTGATCGACGGCGAGTCACAGCTCGGCGAGACGAGCACCACCGACGGGACGCTCGACGCCCAGGGCTTGGTGCTGCTCGACGACGACAAGAAGATCCAGCCGGCGCAGAACCTCATCCCGGCGGTCAGCTCGGACTTCCTGAAGGCACACCCCGACGTCGCCGCCCCGCTCAACGACCTGATGGCGGCGCTCACGACCGAGAAGCTCACCGAGCTGAACGCCAATGTCGCCGTCGACCGGCAGAAGCCCGAGGACGTGGCGCACGAGTTCCTCACCCAGGCCGGCCTGCTCTGACCTGACGCGCTCCCGGTAGTCCCCGCCGTTCGGCACCCGGATCCGGCCTGCCGGAGGTGCCGACCGGCGGGGCCCATCCCACATCGCGGGACCGCCGGCTCAGGGGGCGCGCAGGGCGTCGGGCAGGTCCGGCCGGTCGCTGACCGGGTGGTCGACGACCTCGCGGCCCCCGACGACCCGGGGGGAGCCCGTCGGGGTGGAGGTCGACGAACGCGAGGAACTCCTCGAGCGACGACCGTTCGCCGCGCGAGACCAGCCAGCCCATCACCCGCTGCCGCCAGGGCAGCGCCGTCTCCTCGAAGGGGACGGTGTCGGGACCCCAGAACTCCCCGACGCCCGCGCGCAGCATCGCCCAGAACTCGTCGGAGCTGCCCGGCACGGCGCGGAAGTACTCCCACATGTCGATCGGCAGCACCCGGGCGAACCACACCCGTTGCGTCGCCTCCGAGGTCCGCTCCCGCACGACCTCGGTGCTCCACCGCTTGGTCAGGATCCGGTCCGCGAGGTCGCGCGGGTCTGCGCGCTGCTGGCTGATCGAGGACCCGTCGGAGCGGATCCGCCAGCGGTAGACCGGCTCGGTCAGCACGTCGAAGGCGCGGGCCTGGACCAGGGCCCGGGTCAGGGCCGGCTGGTCCTCGTAGCGCACGTCCTCGGGGAAGACCAGGCCCGCGCCGTCCCAGAACGAGCGCCGGTAGACCTTGTTCCACGCGAAGACGTCGGCCAGCACCAGCGGGAGGTCCTCGATGGTCGCCGCCGCGGCGGCGCTGCGGTGGTTCTCCCGCATGAGGGGAGTCATGAAGGTGCGGTCGTCGTCGAAGCGCTCGACCGCGCCGATCGCGAGGTCCGAGCCGCTGCCCTCCAGGCTGGCGACGAGGCGCTCGTAGGCCCCCGGGCTGACCAGGTCGTCGCTGTCCGCGAAGGCGAGGTAGGCCCCGGTGCTCTGCCGGGTCCCCTCGTTGCGGGCGGCGCCGAGCCCGGCGTTCGCCTGGTGGATGACGCGCACCCGCGGGTCACGGTCGGCGTAGCGGTCGGCGACCGCACCGGTCGTGTCGGTCGACCCGTCGTCCACGACCACGACCTCGAGGGCCGGGTAGGACTGGTCCAGGATGCTGTCGAGGCAGGCGGCGAGGTAGTCCTCGACGTCGTACGCCGGGACCACCACGCTCAGCAGCGCCGGGGGAGCGCCGTCGGTGGCCGGGCGCCGCCGCAGCCGGCTCAGCAGGCTCGCCATGCGGACCCTACGGCCGCGCGCCCGGAGCGAGCCGGGCCCGGAGCCGGGCCCGGGCCGAGGCCGGGACCAGGCGGCGCACCGGAGCCGGGACGCGCCTCGCCGCGCGGACTGCGCCCGCCCGGAGCCCGGTGGCCGCAGGCGTGACCGGAGCCTCCGCGGACTCCTGCCGGGCGCGCTCCTGGGCGCGGGCCGCGATGACCGAGGAGCGCGAGACCATCTCCGACTCCAGGTAGTAGGAGCAGTACTCCTCGTAGACCTCGTCGAGGCGCGCGCTCACGGCGTCGGTGTCCGCGCCCGCGCCGGGCAGCTCGTCGAGCGCCTCCCAGGCGCTGCGCGCGATGGTGGTGAGCCGTTCCGGCAGGTCGAGGTCGTCCCAGGTCAGGCTGACCCGGCGCAGGGCCGGGTCGACGAAGCCCCCGACGGCCGCGCGCTGCTGCGGTCCGAGCTCCTGGAGGCCGGGCAGGGCCAGGGCGGTGCCGATCCCCTCGACGACGGGGGCCCAGTCGTCGAGCAGGTCGTGGTAGCGGACGAAGGCCCGGGCGGAGCCGCGGGTCGCGCGCTCGGTGCTTAGCAGCATGTTCACCCAGGCCGCGACGCCGTGGGCGTCCTGCAACGAGCTGTTGTAGTAGGCGCGCTTGCTGCCCACGATCTCGGCCGGTGGCCGGAGCATCGTGATGAACGACGGCTCGGCGCCGACCCGGCGCGCGATCGTCGTCCACAGGGGGAGGAACCACGAGATCCGCGGATCCTTGATCAGCAGCTCGTCGGCCTCGGAGAACTGCTGCTCGAGCCAGGTGGTCAGCACCCGGGTGGCCCCGGGGCGCTCCGCGAAACCGCTGGTGCGCGTCCACGCGTCGGGACGGGCGTCGGAGACCTGCACGTTGGCGTGCTTGAGCAGGTCGTCGTGGAAGTCGACCACCCACTGGGACTCCGAGAAGCCCTTGGGGTTGGTCTCGTCGGTGAGGACCTCGGGGGTCGGCACCACCAGCCCGAGGCGCTGCAGGATGCCAGCCACGGTGCTGGTTCCCGAGCGGCCGGCGCCGGCGACGAGGACCAGGCGGCGTGCGGTGCCCGGATGGGTCACAGAGGTCTGGGGTGACGAGTCGTCCGGGAGCATGGCCTGATGCTAGCCAGTCCCGCGGGCGCGGCGACGCCCCGGGCGGAGGCAGGTGGGGGGACCGGCTGGGTGAGGCTCGTACGGCCCCCTCGGGCTATCCTGAGCCACCGGCACCACCGCGTGTCTCCTGCGTCAACACACCACGACTGCGTCTATGGAGGTCGAGTCGATGCTCGAACAGGTTCCGGTCGAAGCGGATACGGACAAGCTGACCGATGAGGACCTGGCGATGTCGGCGACCCCTGGTGCGGTGGACGCCCAGCGCAAGGTCGTGCTGGTCGCCGGCTCCGGCCGCAGCGGCACCAGCCTGATGTCGGGGATCCTCAAGCACATGGGGATGCACGTGCCCGAGCCCGAGGTGGTCGCCGACGCGACCAATCCCAAGGGCTTCGGCGAGCCCCGCTGGGTGGTCGACTTCCACGAGACGCTGCTCAAGCGCGTCAACGTCCACACCGCGGACGCCCGGCCCAGTGCCTGGTTCGACGCCGGTCGCGCCGGCACCCGGGAGCTGAACCGCTCCGAGCTCACCACGTGGCTCGAGGAGCAGTTCGCGCACAGTGACTCGCTGGTGATCAAGGACCCGCGGATCTCGTGGTTCCTGGGCCTGTGGCGCGTGGCCGCGGTGCGGTCCGGCGCGTCGACGCGCACCATCACCATGCTGCGCCCGCCCGCCGAGGTGGTGGGCAGCAAGAACGCCTACTACGGCGGCCGGCAGGGCGACATCAGCCGGCTGGCCGGCTGGGCCAACGTGATGCTGTGCACCGAGCGCGCCACCCGCGGCTCGGCCCGGGCGTTCGTCCGCTACCACGACCTGCTCGACGACTGGACCAAGACCGTGGTGCGGCTCGGCGAGGAGCTCGACCTCGCGGAGGTCGCCGAGGCCGGCACCGGCAAGATGCAGGAGGTCCACACCTTCGTCGACCCGCAGCTGCGCCGGGTGCGCGCCACGTGGGACGACCTCTCGGTCCCGGACAACCTGCGTGAGGTCGCGCAGGCCACTTGGGACCAGCTCAACCTGCTCGCCGAGCCCGGGGGTGACACCCCGGAGGTCCACGCGGCCCTCGACGAGCTGCGCCGTGCCTACGGGGCCGTCTACTCCGACGCAGAGGCGCTGGCCAACTCCAGCGTGGTCGCGGCCGGCCCGGCGTTCCTGCGGGCGACCCGCCAGGCCCGGGCCGCCCAGGCCGAGGCGGAGGCGGCCGCTGCCTTCGAGGCGGCGTCCCCGATGCGCAAGACCTACCTGCGGACCCGGCGCGCCGGTGGACGGGTGAAGCGGCGCCTGCAGAACCGGGGTGAGTGAGCGATGACGGACAACCACCTCCAGCTCTCCAACCTCGAGGAGCGCCACGACTTCGACGTCTCGTGGCCCCGCGACTTCCACGCACAGAAGCCGGGCGTCACCGCGGTGCTGCGGGTCAAGAACGAGGCGCGGAGCCTGCCTTGGGTCCTGCCCCCGCTCTTCGAGGCGGTCCAGCACGTGGTGGTCGTCGACAACCAGTCCGACGACGGCACCCCCGACGTGGCCCGTGCGGTCGCCGAGCAGGTCGGCGCCGCCGAGCGCCTGACCGTGACGGCGTACCCCTTCGACGTGAGCCGGTGCGGTGCCGAGCACCTCGCGACGCCCGAGGCGTCGGTGCACAACCTCGCCTACTTCTACAACTGGTCCTTCGCGCACGTGGACACGTCGTACTCCATGAAGTGGGACGGCGACATGGTGCTGACCCGGGAGGGGATCGAGACCTTCGCCGACCTCTCTTGGCAGCTGGAGAGCGTGGAGGCGGTCATCGCGATGCCGCGCCACCCGCTCTTCGTGGAGAGCGAGCGGGTCGCCTACCTCGACGTCTACATGATCAACGTCGAGGAGTACGTCTTCCCCATGGGCGAGGAGTACCGCCACGTCAAGGCCTACGAGTGGGAGATGCGGATGGTGCCGCGGCAGGCACGCCGGGTGCGCCTCCCCGAGGGCCTGTGCGTCGAGCTGAAGTACCTCGACAGCGACGAGTTCGACCACTGGGACGGGCAGGACGCCTTCGGGGCCACCCCGCGCACGATGCGCAAGCTCCGCGAGTGGGAGGTCTTCCACGCCCTCAAGGAGGGACGTGCCGACGAGATCGAGGGTGTCGTCCGGATCGAGGCGCCCGCGGACTACGACCACGTGATCACCTACGTCACGCAGGCCTGGCTGCCCCGCCGGCCGCGCCCCGTCACGGTCCCGCTCGACCAGCGGCCGGGCTTCGATGCCGAGGCCCCCGAGGTTCCGGTCCGGGCCGACAGCCGCTGACGGGGGTCGGTCGCCCCCGACCGGCTCAGCCGGTCAGTCGTGCTGGGGGTGGGCGACGACCTTCTTGGCGTACTGCGCAGCCAGCTCGTCGGGCTGCAGGTCGCCGTCGATCAGGCGCTGCAGCGGCCACTGGGACACGTCGAGCCCCGAGAGCTTCTTGAAGACCGCGAAGTCCTGCCGGTAGCGCTCCACGAGGCCGGCGATGTCCGCGGGCGTGGGGGTGGTGCCCACCACGGTGGGCTTGCCCGGCATCGAGTGCGGGAGGTCGGGTAGGTCCGGAAGGCGTGGATGCCGAGGAACTCGGTGATCTTGTCGAGCGCGTTGCGGTAGTCGCCGAGGAACGAGCGGAACTCCAGGGCGTGGACCTGGTCGGCGCCCATCACCGCGATGGCGCGCTCGAGCTGGGCGCCGTAGTAGCCGCGCACGACACCGGAGTTCATCCGGTAGCCGTCCACGTTGGCCCCCTCGGGGATGTGGTCCTCGAGGCCGTCGGGCGCGAAGCGGGTCAGGAACTCGGGCCAGTCCGGGGCCACCTCGGGCCAGCGGTTGACGTTCATGACCCACTGCGAGAACAGCCGCTCGATGGGGTCCCGGAAGATCGCGATGATCTTCATGTCGGGGTTGTAGGCACGGATCCGCTCGAGGGCCTGCGGCCACCACAGGTAGAGCGGGGTGGCGTCGCCCATCAGCTGCGGGCGGGGTCGCTTGGCCGGCACGGTGAAGTCGGAGAAGTCCCCGCTGGCCCAGTCGCGCTTCTCGTCGTCGAAGTAGTGCATCTCCTTCTTCGGAGCGCGCTGGATCATGCGGTGCTTGTCGAGCATCGCGGAGAGGGTGCTCGTCCCGGACTTCTGGGTGCCTGCGATGCAGAAGGTGTACCGCCTGTCGCCGAAGTCGTTCTCCGGCTCGATCTCCGTCAACGCAATTCCTCCCATGAACCAGCCCGGCAGACGCGTCAACTGGTTCGAAAAACGGCCATCCCCAGAGGCAGGAGGCTAACACGGAGGCGGGAGTCGCCCTCGTCACACCGCGACGCCGTTCCCCCGGGAAGCAACCGCGTCCTAGTGTGTGTTCACTGCACAGACCGAGACACGTCCGGTACCCGCACCGGCCCTCGCCCGAGGGCGTCGGAGGGACTGGAACGGAGGGTTCACGCATGAAGAGCTCCACCTCGACGCCCACCTTCAGGGTCGGCGTCATCGGCGCCGGCCGGGTCGGCGGCGTCCTGGCCGCCGCCCTGCGCGACGCCGGCCACCGGGTCGTGGCCGCCGGGGGCGAGTCCGACGCCTCCCGCCACCGCATCGCCGAGCTCCTGCCGGGCACCCGGCACGCGAAGCCCACCGCGGTCGCCCGCGCCTGCGACCTGCTGCTGCTGACGGTCCCGGACGACATGCTGCCCAACGTCGTGACGATGCTCAGCGCCAGCGGCGCCATCCGCGAGGGGCAGTACGTCGTGCACACCTCCGGTCGGCACGGCCTGGGCGTGCTGGAGCCGGCCGCGGCGGCCGGTGCCCACGTGGTCGCCATGCACCCGGCGATGACGTTCACCGGCACCCCGGTGGACCTCCCGCGCCTGTCCGGCTGCGTCTTCGGCCTCACCGCCGGACCGGGCGAGCGGGCCATCGCCGAGCGTCTCGTCGCCGACCTCGGCGGCCGCCCGATGTGGGTCGCCGAGGAGATGCGCACGCTCTACCACGCCGGGCTCGCACACGGCGCCAACCACCTGGTCACCCTCGTCACCGAGGCCATGGAGATCCTGACCGCGGCGGGGGCCGACGACCCCGCGGGCACGCTCCGGCCGCTGCTGGCGGCGGCGCTCGACAACGCCCTGGAGCACGGCGACGCCGCCCTCACCGGCCCGATCGTCCGCGGTGACGTCAACACGGTCCGGGCACACCTCGAGGACATCGAGGCCAACGCGCCGCAGACCCTGGCGTCGTACGTCGCACTGGCGCGGGCCACCGTCGACCGCGCCGTGACCGACGGCCGGCTGCTGCCGATCCGGGCCGCAGCCATCCGCCGGGTCCTCGACGAGTCGGTGGACGCCCAGGCGCCCGCTCCGGGGTCGACCCCGCGACCGACGCTGCCATGAGTGCCACACCGCTGGTCGCGCGCACCCGCGACGAGCTCGCCGAGATCCTGTCCCCGGCCCGCTCCGGGGGGCGCCCGGTCGGACTGGTGCCGACCATGGGCGCGCTCCACGAGGGCCATGCCAGCCTGATGCGGGTCGCGCGTGAGCACGTCGCCGACGGTGCGCTGGTCGTGTCGATCTTCGTCAACCCGCTGCAGTTCGGTGCCGGCGAGGACCTCGACCGCTACCCCCGCACGCTCGAGGCCGACCTGAAGGTCTGTGAGCGCGAGGGCGTCGACGTCGTCTTCGCGCCGTCGGTCGACGAGGTCTATCCCGGCGGGGAGCCGCAGGTCACGGTCGAGCCGGGGCCGCTGGCCACGGTGCTCGAGGGCAGCACCCGTCCCGGGCACTTCAGGGGCGTGCTGACCGTGGTGGCCAAGCTCCTCGGCCTGGTCCGCCCCGACGTGGCCGTCTTCGGCGAGAAGGACTACCAGCAGCTGGTGCTGATCAAGCGGATGGTGCTGGACCTCAACATGCCCGTCACGGTCGTCGGTGCCCCCACGCAGCGGGAGCCCGACGGGCTCGCGCTCTCCAGCCGCAACCGCTACCTCGAGGACGAGCCGCGCCAGGAGGCGGTCGCGCTCAGCCGGACCCTGCGGGCCGCCCAGGAGGTGGCGGAGTACGGCGCCGACGTCGCGCTCGACGCGGCCCGGGCGGAGCTGCGGCGCACGACCGGCGTCGACCTGGACTACCTGGCCCTCACCGACCCCGAGCTGGGTGACCTGCCGCCCGACGTACCGGCCGGCACCGAGGCCCGGATCCTGGTGGCCGCCCGTGTGGGCGGCACCCGCCTCATCGACAACATGCCCCTCACCCTCGGGTCCGCGCCCGACCAGCGCCAGGAGGAACTCTGATGCTCCGCACGATGATGAAGAGCAAGATCCACCGCGCCACCGTCACCCAGGCGGACCTGCACTACGTCGGGTCGGTGACCGTCGACGAGGACCTGCTCGAGGCGGCCGACCTGCTGCCCGGCGAGCTGGTCCACATCGTCGACATCACCAACGGCGCCCGCCTGGAGACCTACACGATCGCCGGGGAGCGCGGCTCCGGGGTGATCGGGATCAACGGCGCGGCCGCCAGGCTGGTGCACCCCGGTGACCTGGTGATCCTGATCGGCTACGGCCAGATGGACACCGAGGAGGCCAGGTCCTTCCAGCCCCACGTCGTCTTCGTCGACGCGGACAACAAGGTCCTGGCGACCGGGTTCGACCCGGCCGAGACCTTCGGCGGCAACGGTCTGGTCCGCGGTGACGCGACCGCCGGGCGATAGCCTGCATGAATGGCTGACGCCCCCCTTCGCCGGGTCCCCGGTCGCCTCACGGCGCCCCCGCCCGGGTGGACGACGACCTCCGACGTCGTCGTCATCGGCTCCGGCATCGCCGGGCTGACCGCCGCGCTACGCCTGCGCGGCAAGGTCGAGAAGATCCTGGTGGTGACCAAGGACGTGCTCGCCGCGGGCTCGACGCAGTGGGCGCAGGGCGGGATCGCCGCCGCCCTCGGCCCCGGCGACACCCCCGCCCAGCACGAGCACGACACCCTGGTCGCCGGTGCCGGTGCCTGCGACCTCGAGGCCGTGCGCGTCCTGGTCAACGAGGGTCCCGAGGCGGTCCACGAGCTCATCGCGCTCGGCACCCGCTTCGACCACGACCCCGACGGCGAGCTCTCGCTGACCCGCGAGGGCGGTCACCACCGCGACCGGATCGCGCACGCGGGTGGCGACGCCACCGGGGCCGAGATCCAGCGCGCCCTCATCGCCGCGATCGAGCAGGCGCCGGAGATCGAGGTGGTCCAGCACGCCCTCGCCGTCGACCTCCTCCTCGACGACGCCGGCGGGATTGCCGGGGTCACCCTGCACGTGATGGGGGAGGGCCAGCGCGACGGCGTCGGCGCGGTCCACTGCCGGGCGGTGGTCCTGGCCAGCGGCGGTCTGGGCCAGGTCTTCTCCCAGACGACCAACCCGGCCGTCTCGACCGGGGACGGGATGGCGGTGGCGCTGCGCGCGGGCGCTGCGCTGCGCGACCTGGAGTTCGTCCAGTTCCACCCCACCGTGATGTACCTCGGCCCCGATTCCCGCGGCCAGCAGCCGCTGATCTCCGAGGCGGTGCGCGGCGAGGGCGCGTTCCTCGTCGACGCTC
The DNA here is from genome assembly GCF_013466985.1 of Nocardioides ungokensis. Taxonomy (GTDB): domain Bacteria; phylum Actinomycetota; class Actinomycetes; order Propionibacteriales; family Nocardioidaceae; genus Nocardioides; species Nocardioides ungokensis. Next base: position 551,578 of record NZ_CP059164.1, read on the forward strand.
TGCCCGAGGAGGGGGGCAACCGCTTCATGCAGGGCGTCCACGAGCTCGCCGACCTCGCCCCCCGCGACGTCGTGGCCAAGGCGATCACCCGGCGCATGAACGAGACCGGCCAGCCGCACATGTGGCTCGACGCCCGCCACCTCGGAGCGGAGTTCTGGGAGCGCCGCTTCCCGACGATCCTGGCCACCGCGCGGTCGCACGGCGTCGACCCGGTCACCGACCTGATCCCCGTCGCCCCCGCCTGCCACTACGCCTCGGGCGGCGTGCGGACCGACCTGTGGGGACGCACCGACGTGGCCGGGCTGTACGCCACCGGCGAGGTCGCCTGCTCGGGCGTGCACGGTGCCAACCGGCTCGCGTCGAACTCCCTGCTCGAGGGGCTCGTCTTCTCGCGACGCATCGCGACGGTGCTGCCCGACGAGCTGCGGCCCTGGTCCGACCCGGTCGAGGACACCCGCACCGCGGGACTCGTCCCCGGGTCGGTGCGCCGTGAGCTGCAGGAGGTGATGACCTCCCGGGTCGGGGTGCTGCGCAGCGCCGACGGGCTCGCCGAGGCCGCCCTGATGCTCGACAAGGTCGCCGGAGCCGCGGCCGAGGAGGTCAGCCAGGAGGCCTGGGAGACCACCAACCTGCTCACGATCAGCGCCGCGCTCGCGGGGGCGGCCGCCCTGCGCGAGGAGACGCGCGGGTCGCACTGGCGCGAGGACTTCCCGGAGCGTGACGACGAGCTCTGGGCCGGCCACTTCGACGCCGTGATGGTCGACGGCGAGACGACGCTCGCCTTCCGGCCTGCCCCCGCCACCGACCACCTCGTTGAAGGAGCTACCCCGTGACGATCGTGCGTACGCCGTACGACGCCCTCCCCGCCGGACTGCTCGGGGAGCTCACGCTCGCGGGCCTGGACGCCCGCTCGGTCTACGACGCCGTCGTCCTCGCCATCGCCGAGGACCTCCCGGGCGAGGACGTGACCAGCGCGGCCACGATCCCGGACACGGCCCGTGGGACCGCCGACCTGGCCACCCGCGAGCCGGGCGTGGTCGCCGGTCTCACGGTCGCGGCGCTGGTCTTCCACTACGTGATGGGCGACGACGTCAAGGTCACCGACCGGGTCGCCGACGGAAGCACGGTCGCCCCGGGCGACGTCGTGATGCGCGTGTCCGGCCCGATCCGTGGCTTGCTCACCGCGGAGCGCACCGCGCTCAACTACGCCTCCCACCTCTCCGGCGTCGCGACCGCCACGGCCGCCTGGGTCGCGGCACTCGACGGGACCCGGGCCCGGGTGCTCGACACCCGCAAGACGCTGCCGACCTACCGCGCCCTGCAGAAGTACGCCGTGCGCTGTGGCGGCGGCCTCAACCACCGGTTCAGCCTCTCCGACATGGCGCTGGTCAAGGACAACCACGTCGTCGCGGCCGGGGGCGTGGTCCCGGCGTACCAGGCTGTCCGCTCGGCCTACCCGGACCTTCCCGTGGAGGTCGAGGTGACCGACCTCGGCCAGCTGCGCGAGCTGCTGGATGCGGGATGCGAGCGGATCCTCCTCGACAACATGGACTGCCCGACGATGGCCGAGGCGGTGCGGCTGGTCGGGCAACGCGCCACCCTCGAGGCGTCCGGCGGGCTCACCTTCGAGCGGGCCCGGGAGGTGGCCGAGACCGGCGTCGACTTCATCTCGGTGGGCGCGCTGACCCACTCGGTGAAGGTCTTCGACCTCGGCCTGGACCTCCAAGAGCAAGCGTGAGCTGATGGCGCTGCTCGCGGCCGACATCGGCAACAGCCACACCGTCCTCGGCCTCCTCGAGAACGGGGACGTGGTCGCGGACTGGCGGGTCGCGACCGACGAGCGGCGCACCTCCGACGACTGGTCGGTGGTCCTCAAGGGACTGCTGGGCGACGACCTGGCCAAGGTGGACGGTATCGCCGTCTGCGCGACGGTCCCGGCGGTGCTGCACGAATGGCGCGAGATGCTCGCCGGTCACTTCCCCGACGTCCCCCGGGTGGTGGTCGAGCCCGGTGTCCGGACCGGCGTCCCCGTGCTGATGGACAACCCTCGCGAGGTGGGCTCGGACCGGATCATCAACGCGCTGGCTGCCGCGACGGACTACGGCGGCCCGGCGATCGTCGTCGACTTCGGCGGGACCGCCACGACGTTCGACGTGGTCAGCGCGCGCGGCCAGTACGTCGGCGGCGCCATCGCCCCGGGAATCGAGATATCGCTGGAGGCGCTCGGCCGGAGAGGCGCCCAGCTCCGCAAGGTGGAATTGCTGCGACCGCGTTCGGTGATCGCCAAGAACACCGTCGAGGCGTTGCAGTCGGGAATGGTCTTCGGTGTCGCCAGCCAGGTCGAGGGAATTGTCGCCCGAATGATCGCCGAGCTCGGCGTGACGGATGAGGACGTGCGGGTGATCGCGACCGGTTATCTCGCACCGTTGGTGCTCGAGGAATGTCGCTGCTTCACCGACCACGCTCCATGGCTCACGCTGCGCGGGCTCGAGATGGTGTTCGCCCGCAACACCTGATACAGGCAGCACCTGAGCCGGGCCGCAACTTCGATAACCGGCACCGTGACGGCTCTCATCCGCTGCCGGGTGTGGGCCGAGTTCGGGTTCACGATCGGTGCGACAAATGGCGGGGACCGGTGACGGAACGAATTCCTTTCATGGCATGATCAATTCGTTGATTCGAATTCCTTGGAACGAAAACGAGGTAATCCCATGGCTCAGAAGGTGCACATCGTTCTCGTCGACGACCTCGACGGCAGCGAGGCGACCGAGTCGGTCTCCTTCGGCCTCGACGGAACGTCGTACGAGATCGACCTGAACGACGCGAACGCCGCCCGCCTGCGCGACGCGCTCGCCGAGTTCGTGGGCCACGCGCGCAAGGTCGGGTCCGCCTCCCGCCGCGGTCGTCGATCGTCGGGAGCTGCGGCCGCAGCCGGTGGTCCGAGCGCCAGGGAGATCCGGGACTGGGCCCGATCCAACGGCTTCGACGTGCCCGATCGTGGACGCGTCTCCGCCGAGGTCCGTGAGGCCTTCGACGCGGCTCACTGAGCCACCCGCACCACGCCGAGTCGGCGTGAAGTGTCCGCCAGTCAGGGAACTTCACGCCGACTCGGTCGCATTTCGGGGGAGGTGACCACGGGCCTGTTCGCTCAGAGCGGAGCGTGATTACCTGCCCTTCGGGAACGCGTAGGCTGTGGACGGGGTTAGTTCACCTGTCCGGTCCCGACGATCAAATGAGCGGGACGGCCCCGAACTCCTGAGGAGAGTTGCGCATGTTCGAGCGGTTCACAGACCGAGCCCGCCGGGTGGTCGTGCTGGCCCAGGAAGAGGCCCGCATGCTCTCCCACAACTACATCGGGACGGAGCACATCCTGCTCGGCCTGATCCACGAGGGTGAGGGCGTCGCCGCCAAGGCTCTCGAGAGCCTCGACATCTCGCTGGAGGCGGTCCGCGCCCAGGTCGAGGAGATCATCGGCCAGGGCCAGCAGGCCCCCAGCGGCCACATCCCGTTCACGCCGCGCGCCAAGAAGGTGCTCGAGCTGTCCCTGCGCGAGGCGCTGCAGCTCGGCCATTCCTACATCGGGACCGAGCACATCCTGCTCGGCCTGATCCGCGAGGGTGAGGGCGTCGCGGCGCAGGTGCTGCAGAAGCTCGGCGCCGACCTGAACCGTGTCCGTCAGCAGGTCATCCAGCTCCTCTCGGGCTTCCAGGGCAAGGAGTCCGCGTCGTCGGGGGCCGCCACGAGCGGCTCGTCGAGCGACGCGCCCTCGTCCTCGCTGGTGCTCGACCAGTTCGGTCGCAACCTCACCCAGGACGCCCGCGAGGGCAAGCTGGACCCGGTCATCGGCCGGGAGCAGGAGATCGAGCGGGTCATGCAGATCCTGTCCCGCCGTACGAAGAACAACCCGGTCCTGATCGGCGAGCCGGGCGTCGGCAAGACGACCATCGTCGAGGGCCTGGCCCAGGACATCGTCAAGGGCAACGTCCCCGAGACGCTGAAGGACAAGCAGATCTACACGCTCGACCTCGGCGCGCTGGTGGCCGGGTCGCGCTACCGCGGTGACTTCGAGGAGCGGCTGAAGAAGGTCCTCAAGGAGATCCGCACCCGCGGCGACATCGTGCTGTTCATCGACGAGATCCACACCCTCGTCGGCGCCGGCGCGGCCGAGGGCGCGATCGACGCCGCCAGCATCCTCAAGCCGATGCTGGCCCGCGGCGAGCTGCAGACCATCGGCGCGACCACCCTCGACGAGTACCGCAAGTACCTCGAGAAGGACGCCGCCCTCGAGCGCCGGTTCCAGCCGATCCAGGTCTCCGAGCCCTCGATCGCGCACACCATCGAGATGCTCAAGGGCCTGCGCGACCGCTACGAGGCGCACCACCGGGTCACCATCACCGACGAGGCGCTGGTCTCGGCGGCGACGCTGGCCGACCGCTACATCTCCGACCGCTTCCTGCCCGACAAGGCCATCGACCTGATCGACGAGGCCGGCTCGCGGCTGCGGATCCGCCGGATGACCGCCCCCGCCGACCTGCGCGAGTACGACGAGAAGATCGGCGACGTGCGGCAGCGCAAGGAGGCCGCCATCGACGGCCAGGACTTCGAGGCGGCCGCGCGCCTGCGCGACGAGGAGAAGCAGCTGACCGCCAAGAAGCTCGAGCGCGAGAAGCAGTGGCGCGCCGGCGACATGGACGAGGTCGCGGAGGTCGACGAGGAGCTGATCGCCGAGGTCCTGGCCGTGGCCACGGGCATCCCGATCGTGAAGCTGTCCGAGGAGGAGTCCACCCGGCTGCTCAAGATGGAGGACGAGCTCCACAAGCGCGTCATCGGCCAGGAGGAGGCCGTCAAGGCGCTCTCCCGGGCGATCCGTCGTACCCGTGCCGGTCTGAAGGACCCCAAGCGTCCCGGCGGCTCGTTCATCTTCGCCGGACCCTCCGGTGTCGGGAAGACCTGGCTGTCCAAGACGCTCGCGGAGTTCCTCTTCGGCGACGAGGACGCGCTGATCCAGCTCGACATGAGCGAGTTCGGCGAGAAGCACACGGTCTCGCGGCTGTTCGGCTCGCCCCCCGGCTACGTCGGCTACGAAGAGGGTGGCCAGCTGACCGAGAAGGTGCGGCGCAAGCCGTTCTCGGTCGTGCTCTTCGACGAGGTCGAGAAGGCGCACCCGGACATCTTCAACAGCCTCCTGCAGATCCTGGAGGAGGGTCGCCTGACCGACTCCCAGGGCCGGGTGGTCGACTTCAAGAACACCGTCATCATCATGACCACCAACCTCGGCACCAGGGACATCGCCAAGGGCATCAACCTCGGCTTCCAGCAGAGCGGTGACGCGGCCGGTTCCTACGACCGGATGAAGGCGAAGGTCTCCGAGGAGCTCAAGCAGCACTTCCGGCCGGAGTTCCTCAACCGCGTCGACGAGATCATCGTGTTCCCGCCGCTGTCGCAGGAGCAGATCATCTCGATGGTGGACAACATGATCGCCGCGGTGGAGCTGCGCCTGAAGGACCGGGACATGCAGCTCGAGCTGACCCAGCCGGCCAAGAACCTCCTGGCTCAGCGGGGCTTCGACCCCGTGCTGGGTGCGCGCCCGCTGCGTCGCACCGTCCAGCGCGAGATCGAGGACACCCTCGCGGAGAAGATGCTCTACGGGGAGGTCGGTCCGGGCCAGATCGTGCTCGTGGGCGTCGAGGGTGAGGGGCCCGACGCCACGTTCACCTTCCACGGGCAGAAGGTCGGCAGCCTGCCGGACCTGCCGCCGTTCGAGACCGCCGGTGTCGAGCTCGCCCCGGGCGAGACCGCCACCGACGAGGGTGACGAGCCCGGCCCGATCGACGTGCCCAAGTCCCCCGACAACGACTGACGGGCTTCCAGCCCTCCAGCCTGCGTCATACGGCCCGGTCGCTCCTGCGACCGGGCCGTACGACGTCCCGGGCAGTCGGGGTCAGGGGAGGGCGTAGCTGCCGCGCGGGGTACGGGCGACCAGCCCGTCCTCGACCAGGCTGGCCAGGCAGCGAGCCCGCTGGAGCTCCTCGGACCAGGCCGCGTCGAGCCGGTCCTGGCTGACCTCGCCCTCGGCGTCGCGCAGGACCGCGAGCAGCCGGCCGCGACACTGGCGGTCGGTGCCCGCCCAGCTCTGCACCTTGCGCGGCGGGCCGTCGTACGCCGGGTGGCCGGCCGCGCGCCACGCACACCGGTCGGCGACCGGGCAGGAGTGGCACCGAGGGTTCGCGGCCGTGCAGACCAGCGCGCCGAGCTCCATGACCGCGACCGACCAGGTGGCCGCGGTGGGCTCGTCGGTCGGAAGCAGCTCGGCGGCCAGGGTGCGCTCGCCCTTGGTGACCGAGGCGGCGGGGAACTCGGCCCCGGTCGCGACGCGGGTCAGGACCCGACGCACGTTGGTGTCGAGGACGACGTGCCGGCGGCCGTGCGCGAACGTCGCGATCGCGGCCGCGGTGTAGTCGCCGACCCCGGGCAGATCCCGCAGGTCGTCGTAGGAGGCCGGCACCTCGCCGCCGTGCCGCTCGACGATGGTCGTGGCAGCCGCGTGCAGCCGGAGCGCGCGACGGGGGTAGCCGAGCCTGCCCCAGGCCCGGACCGCCTCGCCGGACGTCTCGGCCGCCATCGCCGCCGGGGTCGGCCAGCGTTGCAGCCAGGCCTCGTGGACCGGGAGCACGCGTGCCACCGGTGTCTGCTGGAGCATGAACTCCGAGACCATCACCGACCAGGGGCTCGCCGAGGTCGAGCGCCACGGCAGGTCGCGCGCGTGCTCGTCGTACCACGCCAGGATCGGCTCGTGGAGATCGCTCATCGGGGCCATTCTCCGGCGTCGGCGCGGCTGCTGCGTGGTCGGGTGGCAGAACTCGACACGCCACGTGCGAGATCCCCGGTGTGGCTCCGCGAAGCGCGACGGATCGCTGGTTAGCGTTGCGCCATGTCGCGCCTCACCCGTGGTCCGCTGCCGGCCCGCGTGTACTGGCGGCGTCGCGTCCTGGTCCTCGGCTCCGCGCTGCTGCTCGTCTTCGCCATCGCCCGCCTGCTCGGCGCGGGCAGCGACGCGTCGTCGGATCCCGAGGCCCAGCAGGTGGCCGCCGACCAGAGCCCCTCGGCCACCGCCACCACCCCTGCCCTCGGGGTGCCGAGCGACAGCGTGACCCTGCACCCCGGCAAGCACGGCTCGGCCCAGGCCCCCGTGCTCGCCGAGCCCACGGGGCCGTGCGCGGACCAGGACATCTCCGTGAGCCCGGAGGCCAAGGACCCCGTCGCCGGTCGCGACGTCGAGATCGTGCTGCACCTGCGCACCATCGAGGCCGAGGCCTGCACCTGGGAGGTCTCGCCCAAGACGCTCACGATGAAGATCACCTCGGGCGCCGACGACATCTGGTCCACACGGCAGTGCCCGCGGGCGGTCCCGGACCAGGAGGTCGTCGTCCGGCGCGACACCTCGACGTCGCTGAAGATGACCTGGCCGGACGCGAAGCGCTCCGACGACCAGTGCTCGCGGCAGGCGGGGTGGGCGATGCCGGGCTACTACCACGTCGAGGTCGCGGCCCTGGCCGGCGAGCCCGCCGAGGAGCAGTTCAAGCTGGAGGCGCCGACCGGCCAGGTGATCACGCGGTCGCCCTCGCCGCACCAGTCGCCCCACCAGACGCCGTCCGGGCGCCCGGTGGTGTCACCGTCGTCGTCGCCCTCGTCCTCCCCGTCGTCCACGGTCGACTGAGCGCGCGGCGCTGACCCCGGTCGGGCAAGCGCCGCGGCGACGGATCAGACGTAACGCTCGAGGATCGTCGACTCGGCCAGCCGGGAGAGTCCCTCGCGCACACTGCGGGCGCGGAGCTCACCGACCCCCTCGACGGCCTGGAGGTCGTCGATCCCGGCCGACAGCAGCTTCTGGAGGGTGCCGAAGTGGTCGACGAGGCGGTCGACGACCGAGGTGGGGAGCCGGGGCACCTTCGCGAGCAGGCGGTAGCCCCTCGGAGCCACGGCCCCGTCGAGGTGCTCGCCGGTGCCCAGGCCGAGCGCCTTCGCAGCCGCGGCCGGGTCCACCAGCTCGGTGGGGGAGAGTGACTCGAGCCGCTGCAGCAGGGCCTCCGGGGTGCGGGTGCGCCGACCGGCGGGCAGGTAGTCGCGGATCACCAGCTCGCGCTCGGCGTCTACCCCGGTGATGAGCTCCTCCAGCTGCAGCGACAGCAGGCGGCCGTCGGTGCCGAGCTCGAGCACGTAGTCCTCGATCTCGCGGGCGATTCGGGTGACCATCTCGAGGCGCTGGGCGACCACGGCGACGTCGCGCACGGTCACGAGGTCCTCGATCTCCAGCGCGGAGAGGGTGCTGGCGACCTCGTCGAGGCGGAGCTTGTAGCGCTCCAGGGTGGCGAGCGCCTGGTTGGCCCGGGAGAGGATCTGGCCGGAGTCCTCGAGCACGTGGCGCGTCTCGCCGACGTACGCCGCGATGATCTGCATCGACTGGGACACCGAGATCACGGGGTGGCCGGTCTGCTTGGCGACCCGGTCCGCGGTGCGGTGGCGGGTGCCGGTCTCCTCCGACGGGATCGTGTGGTCGGGCATCAGGTGCACGGCGGCCCGATAGATCCGGGTGACCTCGCGGTCGACGATGATCGCGCCGTCCATCTTGGCCAGCTCACGCAGGCCGGTGGCGGTGAACGGGACATCGAGGGTGAAGCCGCCGGTGGAGATGGACTCCACGGTCTTGTCGTAGCCCAGGACGATCAGTGCGCCGGTGCGCCCACGCAGGATGCGCTCCAGCCCGTCGCGCAGCGCGGTCCCGGGGGCGATGGATGCGAGCGCGGCGCGTAGGCGCAACGTCTCGTCCGAGCGGTCCGTGGCCACCACGCCGTTCCCTCCGTTCCGGCTGCGGCATTGGGTCGGCCGCGTGTCCAGTCTAGGGGAGTGCAGCGTGTCGCCGGACCCGGTCTGCCGGGTTGCCTTCCCGGGCTCTCGACGAGACGCCTCAGAACGGCCGCGGCGGGCCCTGCTCCGCCCGCGACAGCCTGAGGGTCTGCAGGGCCGCGTGGACGTCGGGCACGCAGACCACACGCATGCCGTCGACCACCGGCGCGGCGTCCGCCGCCTCGATCGGGCGCAGCGTGCCGGTGAGCCGTTCGGTCGGCTCCATGGGCACCACCGCGACCCGGAAGCCGAGCCGGGCCGCCTCGGCGATCCGCTGGGGCAGGTCGCGCACCCGACGCAGCTCGCCGGCCAGGCCGATCTCGCCCATGGCCACCACGCCGGACGGCGGCGGGTGCCCGGTGGTGGCCGAGGCCAGCGCCACCGCCACCGCCAGGTCGCTGGCCGGCTCCGAGATCCGGGCGCCGCCGACGGTGGAGGCGAAGACGTCGTGGGAGTGCAGCCGGATGCCGCAGTGCTGCTGGAGCACGGCCAGCACCATCGCGACCCGGGAGCCGTCCAGCCCCGAGGTCGTGCGCCGGGGCCGCTCGCTGGCGGTCGGGGTGACCAGCGCCTGCACCTCGGCGAGCATCGGGCGCCGACCCTCCATGGTCACCGCGACGCAGGTGCCGGCGACCTGGGCGTGGTGGTTCTCCACGAACAGGCCGGTCGGGTCGGTGACCGCCACGATGCCCTCGGAGGAGAGGTCGAAGCAGCCGACCTCGTCGATGGGCCCGAAGCGGTTCTTCATCGCCCGCACCATCCGGAAGCGGGAGTTGCGGTCGCCCTCGAAGTGCAGCACCACGTCGACGAGGTGCTCCAGGACGCGGGGGCCGGCGATCGACCCGTCCTTGGTCACGTGGCCCACGATGACCGTGGTGATGTTGCGGGTCTTGGCGACCCGGATCAGCGCGGCCGCGACCTCCTTCACCTGGGTGACCCCGCCCGGCACGCCCTCGGTGCCGGAGGCGCCGATCGTCTGGACGGAGTCGACGACCAGCAGGGTCGGGCGCACCTCCTCGATGTGGGTGAGCACGGCCCCGAGGTCGGTCTCGGCGGCGAGGAACAGCTCGTCGTGGACACCGCCGGTCCGGTCGGCGCGGAGCCGCACCTGCGAGGCGGACTCCTCGCCGGTGACGTAGAGGGTGCGGCGCTGGTAGCGCGCCGTCTGGGCGGCGACCTCCAGCAGCAGGGTGCTCTTGCCGACTCCGGGCTCGCCGGCCAGCAGGATCGCGGCACCCGGGACCAGGCCGCCGCCGAGCACCCGGTCGAGCTCGGGGACCCCGCTGGTGCGGAACGTCGAGTCCTCCGCCGACACGTGCCCGATCGGCACCGCCGGACGGGTCACCGGTCCGGCGGCGGCCCGGGTCGTGGGTGCCGCGGCCTCGGCGACCGAGCCCCAGGCCTGGCACTCGCCGCACCGGCCGACCCACTTGGCGGTCTCCCAACCGCACTCGGTGCAACGGAAGGCGGGGCGAGAGGGCTTCGGCATGGCGGGAACGCTAGGGCACCGCGCCGACAACGAGTCCCACACGTGCGGGTGAAGCGGGCGTGCGTCTGGTTATGATCCCTTTGGAACGTTCCAGTCCTGCGGGACGGGGGGTGACACGTGCGGGAGGACGATCGGATGACGAGGAGCCTGGGGCGGATCCCTGCGCCCCCGCCGACGCTCGCCGACGTGGCCGAGCGCGCCGGTGTCTCGCGCCAGACGGTGTCGAACGCCGTCAACAACCCCGACCTGCTGCGCACCGACACCCTGGCCCGCGTCCAGGAGGCGATCGAGGAGCTCGGCTACTCACCCAACCGGGCCGCCCGCAACCTGCGCACCCGGGCCTCGCACCTGATCGGGATGCGCATCAACCCGGCGCAGGAGGGCACCGCCAACGCGACGATGGACCGCTTCGTGCACTCGCTGGTGGAGACGTCGGGCGAGGCGGGCTACCACGTGCTGCTCTTCGCGGGCAGCCACCTCGACCCGCTCGACGGGTACGACGACCTGCTGCGCTCGACGGCCGTGGACGCCTTCGTGGTCACCGACACCTACCTGGGCAACCCTCAGGCCGCCTGGCTGGAGCTGCGCCGCGCGCCGTTCGTGGCCTTCGGGCGCCCGTGGGACAACCCGGACGCCACCCACCCCTGGGTCGACGTGGACGGGGCCGCCGGCGCCGACCTGGCCACCACGCACCTGCTCGACCGCGGCCACCAGCGGATCGCCTGGATCGGCTGGCGCAAGGACTCACGGATCGGCGAGGACCGTCGTTCGGGTTGGAGCCGGGCCCTGCGCTCGCGCGACCTCCCGACCACGGGGCTGGCCTCGCGGGTGGAGGACACGGTGGCCAGCGGCCGAGAGGCGAGCGCAGTGCTCCTCGACGAGGCCCGCCCGAGCGCGTTCGTCTGCGCCTCGGACACGCTGGCCATGGGCGTCCTGCACACCCTCGCCGAGCGTGGCCTGGCCCCCGGGCGCGACATCGCGGTGGTCGGCTTCGACGACTCCCAGGTCGCGCAGGTGGTGCCCCCGGGGCTGACCTCGGTCCGCCAGCCGCTGGAGGACGTCGCCGTCGAGATCGTCAAGGCCCTCGAGGGGCTGCTCGGCCACCCCCATCGGACCTCCGAGGGCGTCCTGCTGACCCCCACCCTGGCGGTGCGTGGGTCCAGCTAGCGGTGGCTGCGACAGTTCAGAACCCCTTCCACCAGAGGTTGACCGCGTAGTCGACCTCGGTGCCCTCGTGCTCCGCGAGGACCGCGTCGGCGACCTCGCGGGTGAGCTCGATGCGTACGACGCTCTCCAGGTCGGCGCGCGTGGAGAAGGACCAGCGGATGTCGACGGGGACCCGCGTCCAGCCCCGGGTGGACCAGAACCGCTCCACGACCTCGGGCGCGGGCAGGTGCGGGTAGCCGCGCCGGAACCACCCCCCGAACGTCGAGCGGGTCGCGTCGTTGTCGATGACGAACGCCGTGCCACCGCGGCGTACGACGCGCTCCAGCTCGGCCAGCCCGGGCTCGCAGCCCGGACCGAAGAAGTAGGCCCACCGGGCGTGCGCCACGTCCACCGACGCGTCGGGCAGCGGGATCGCCTGCGCGGTGCCCTGGAGCACGGACACGTTCGCGAGCGCGCGGCAGCGCCGACGGGCCAGGGCCACGAGGTCGGGATGCGGCTCGACCCCGGTCACCGACGCGGCAGTGGTGGCGAACCGGGGCAGGTGGAAGCCGGTGCCGCAGCCCAGGTCGAGGACCGCACGCCCGGCCCAGCCGGGTCCGTCCAGCACGGACTCCATCGAGGCCTCGAGCCGGCCGTCGGGGTCGACGGCACGGTTCTCGAGCTCGTAGGTCGCGGTGTGGTGCCAGATGTTGGGGCTCGGCACCGCCCCCACGGGGACCGGACGGCTCAGAGACGGACCAGGCCGTGGGGCGTCTGGACCTGCGCGGCGATGATGCCGGGCGTGCCGTGCGGCGCGACCCACTCGACCTTGACGTCCTCCAGCGGCGCCTCGACCGTCTCGCCGAGCCACTCGCTGACCCGCTGCGGGTCGCCCGCGATCTCCAGGCACGCCAGCGAGTACGCCGGGTCGGCGCCGTTGCTGGGGTGGAGCTCCTCGGGGCTGTCCCACTCGATGAAGAAGGGCAGCTGCGGGTCGGCGATCAGTCCGTTGATGCCGATCTGCTGCCAGCGCAGCTCGGTGCCGTCGGGGCGGTGCCGGCTGCCGACCGCCGCCTCGCGGCCGAGCCGGGTCTCGACCGTGCTGATGTCGTCGACCGCAACCACCCAGCCGAGCCAGCCCCCGCCGAGCGCGGAGCGGAGCGCGCCGCACGGCCTGGCCGAAGGGGGCCTTGTCGGATGCCGGGTGGTCGAGCACCTCGACGATCTCGATGTAGGTGCCGTCAGCGAGCGGCATGATCATGTTGCGGGTCCCGAAGCGTGGGTGCACGCCTCCGTCGATGAAGTCCCGGCCGAGCAGTCCCCCGATGCGCTGGGCAGTGCTGGCGAGGCCATCCGGTCCTGCGGCGTAAGAAAGATGGTCCAGGCGCATGTCAAGCATTCTCGACAACGCGTTCGGCCTCTCGCGCAGCGGGGTCGGGGTCTCTTGACGTCGAGACGTTCCGCATAGGTTCCCGAAGAGTTCAGGCCGAGGTAGTGGGCGAGGTGGTGGGCGAGGTGGTCGACCCGTCAGCGGGGATCCGCGGGATGCAGCGCCAGCGCCGACCGCGACCGCACGTGCGCCTCGCAGTGCCGCACCAGCTCGGCGTACGCCGCGGGGCCCATCAGCTCGGTCAGCTCGGGCTCGTGGGTGATGTAGACGGGCTCGACGGCGACGTGGGCCTCGGTGTTGCCCGAGCAGTACCAGTCGAGGTCGTGGCCGCCCGGTCCCCAGCCGCGCCGGTCGTACTCGCCGATCGAGACCTCGGTGTACGTCGTGCCGTCCTGGCGCTCGACCTCGCGGAAGGTCCGGCGGATCGGCAGCTGCCAGCACACGTCCGGCTTGGTCTCCAGGGGGTTGCGTCCCTGCTCGAGCGCCAGCCCGTGCAACGCGCAGCCGGCACCCGTGTGGAAGTCCGCGCGGTTGTGGAAGACGCACGCCTGCTGGCCGTCGACCTCGACGGTGAGCGTCTTGCGATCGCCGTCCTCGTCGGTCTCGATCCAGTCCTTCTTCCGCACGGCACGGCCGCGCGGCTTGAACTGCCACTGGGTCTCGTCGAGCTGGTCGACGAACCTCGCCACCCGCTTCTCGTCGTCCTTGTCGGCGAAGTGGGCGCCCAACGTGCAGCAGCCGGTGTCGGGGGAGGAGTCGTAGATGCCCTGGCAGCCCTGGCCGAAGATGCACATGTAGCTCGACGTGAGCCAGGTCAGGTCGCAGCGCATCACCTGGGTGTCGTCGCCCGGGTCTGCGAACTCGACGAAGGCACGGGGGAAGACGAGGTCGACTTCGGGCACTCCACCAACCTACCCGGCGGGTAGCGTGGCCCCATGCGGCTGGGCGTCCTCGACATCGGCTCCAACACCGGGCACCTCCTGGTGGTGGACGCCCACGGCGGCGCGGCGCCGCTGCCGGCGTACTCCTACAAGGAGCCGCTGCGGCTGGCAGAGCACCTGGACGACGAGGGCGCGGTCTCCGAGACGGGCGTCAAGGCCCTCACCGCCTTCACCGCCCAGGCCCTGGTCGTGGCCGAGGACAAGGGCTGCGAGGACATCCTGGCCTTCGCGACCTCCGCGGTGCGCGACGCGGGGAACTGTGACGACGTGCTCGACCACGTGCACGACTCCACCGGGGTGCGCATCGAGGTGCTCTCCGGCGAGGACGAGGCCCGGCTGACGTTCCTCGCCGTACGCCGCTGGTTCGGCTGGTCGGCCGGCCGTCTCGCGGTCTTCGACATCGGCGGTGGATCCCTCGAGATCGCCGGCGGCGCCGACGAGTCCCCGGACGTCGCGTGGTCGCTGCCGCTCGGCGCCGCCCGGCTGGCCCGGGACTTCTTCGGCGGCGGCCCGCCCGACGACGAGGCGATCCGGGAGCTGCGCAAGCAGATCCGCGCCGACATCGCCCGCGACGCGGGCCACCTGCTGCGCGCGGGGAAGCCCGACCACGCCGCCGCCACCTCGAAGACGTTCCGCTCCCTGGCACGGATCTGCGGGGCGGCCCCGTCGGGGGACGGCCCGCTGGTGCCGCGGAGCCTGCCGCGCAAGGAGCTGAGCGAGTGGATCCCCAAGCTCGTCGACATGACGCCGGAGGAGCTGGCCGACCTGCCCGGGGTCTCGGCGAGCCGCACCCACCAGATCGTGCCGGGCGCCCTGGTCGCCGAGGGGGCGATGGACATCTTCGACCTCGACGAGCTCGAGATCTGTCCGTGGGCGCTGCGTGAAGGCGTCATCCTGGAGCGCCTCGACCAGATCAGCGTGCTCGGCTAGCCATGGCGCCCCGCATCGGAATGTCGACCGCGTCGGTCTACCCGGAGTCCACGGCGCACGCCTTCGGCTACGCCGCCCAGCTCGGCTACGACGCCGTCGAGGTCATGGTCGGCATCGACGCGCTGAGCCAGCAGACGTCGGCGGTCAAGCAGCTCTCCGAGCACCACGACATGCCCGTGTGCGCCGTCCACGCGCCGTGCCTGCTCTTCACCCAACGGGTCTGGGGCACCGAGCCGTGGGGCAAGCTCGAGCGCTCGGCCGAGATGGCCGCCGCGGTCGGCGCCGCGGTGGTCGTCGTGCACCCGCCGTTCCGGTGGCAGAAGGAGTACGCCCGCGACTTCGTCAACGGGATCGCGGCCCTGGAGGAGTCCACCGGCATCGCGTTCGCGGTGGAGAACATGTACCCGTGGCGGGCGTCCTCGCGGCGCGGGATGGAGATGTACCTCCCGGGCTGGGACCCGTCGGGGGAGACCTACGCCAACGCCACGATCGACCTGTCGCACGCGGCCATCGCGCGCTCCGACCCGATCGACATGGCCGTGCGGCTCGGCGAGCGGTTGCGCCACATCCACCTGACCGACGGCACCGGCTCGGCGAAGGACGAGCACCTCGTCCCGGGGCGTGGCGCGATGGGTGCGGCGGAGTTCCTGCGACACCTGGCCGGCACCGGGTTCGCCGGCGAGATCGTGCTGGAGATCAACACCCGCAAGTGCAGCAGCCGCGAGGAGCGCGAGCGCGACCTGCTGGAGTCGCTGCAGTTCGCCCGCGAGCACTCCGCGGTGACGACGCCGTGACCGGCTCCACGACAAGCTCCACGACCGGCTCCACGACAGGGCCGGCCCGTGCCCGTCGCGGTCGCCGGCCCGGCGCGCCCGACACCAGGGCCGCGATCCTCGGCGCCGCCCGGGAGCTCTTCGCCTCGAGCGGCTACGGAGGTACGTCGATCCGCGCGGTCGCCGCAGCCGCCGGCGTCGACGCGGCCCTGGTCCACCACTACTTCGGCACCAAGGACGACCTCTTCCTGGCCGCGCTGCAGCTGCCGATCGACCCGCGCTCGGCCATGCTGCCGGTGCTCGAGGGCGGCCTGCCCGCGCCGGTGAGCGGCTGCTGCGGGTGTTCCTCGGCGTCTGGGACGACGAGCAGAACCAGCAGCCGCTGCTGGCCCTGGTGCGCGGGCTCGCCGAGCCGAGCGGGCAGCGGCTCGTCCGCGACGGGGTGCTGCAGATGGTGCTCGGCCCGGTGGGTCGCGGGCTCGGCATCGACGACCCGGAGCGGCGGATGGCGCTGGTCGCCTCGCAGATGGTGGGCGTCGTCATCCTGCGCTACCTCCTGCGTGCCGAGCCGCTCGCCTCGATGGCCCCCGACGAGCTGGTGGCGGCGTACGCGCCGACGCTGCAGCGCTACCTCAGCGAGCCCCTGGCGTAGGACGTCGCTGTCCGGCAGGAGTCCCCGGCTGGCCGGGTACTCCGATGGTTGTCGGCCTGTGCACCGCCCGACAGGCGAGGGGAATGCCTGACAACCCCTTGCCCGGGCGCGGGTCTGTGCGCATAATTCAACACATGATGAAAAACGCGGTGGAGATCAGGGACCTCCACGTCGTCCGGGGGGTGCACACGGTCCTCGAGCGCCTCGACCTGACCATCGGTGGTGGCGTGACCGGGCTGCTCGGTCCGTCGGGGTGCGGCAAGTCGACGCTGATGCGCTGCCTGGTCGGCGTCCAGCAGGTCCGGGGCGGCACCGTCGAGATCTTCGGCCGCCCCGCGGGCAGCCGACCCCTGCGCGACCGGGTCGGCTACGTCACCCAGGCGGTGAGCGTCTACCACGACCTCACGGTCGCGGAGAACCTCCGCTTCTTCGCCCGGGTGCTCGGCACGGACCGCGAGGAGGTGGGCCGCGCCATCGAGGCCGTCGACCTCCAGGACTACCGGAACGACGTCGTCGGACGGCTCAGCGGCGGGCAGCAGTCCCGGGCGAGCCTCGCGGTCGCGCTGCTCGACAAGCCCGACCTGCTGGTGCTCGACGAGCCGACGGTCGGCCTGGACCCGGTGCTCCGCGAGGACCTCTGGTCGCTGTTCCACCGGTTGGCCGCGGACGGCGTCGCGGTGTTCGTCTCCAGCCACGTGATGGACGAGGCCGAGCGCTGCGACCGCCTCCTGCTGATGCGGGAGGGCCGGATCATCGCCGACGGCACCCCGGCGGAGATCAAGGCCCGGGTCGGTGTCGACGACGTCGAGTCGGCGTTCCTCGCGATCGTGAGGGAGGACGCGGCATGAAGCTCCGGATCACCCTCGCCGTCGCCCACCGGGTGCTGACCCAGCTGCGCCGGGACCCCCGAACGGTGGCCATGCTGCTGGCCCTGCCCTGCCTGCTGATCTCGCTGCTGTGGTGGATCTACAACGACGCCGACCCCCAGCTCTTCGACCGCATCGGCCCCGCCCTGCTGGCGATCTTCCCGGTGATCGTGATGTTCCTGGTGACCTCCGTGACGACGCTGCGGGAGCGGTCCACCGGCACCCTGGAGCGGCTGCTCGCGATGCCGATGGGCAAGCTGGACTTCCTCGTCGGCTACGCCCTGGCGTTCGGTCTGGTCGCCGCCGTCCAGTCGGTGCTGGCGGTCGCCGTCAGCGTCGGCCTGCTCGGCCTCGACGTCGCCGGCCCGCTCTGGCTCCTGACCGTGGTCGCGGTCGTCGACGCGGTCCTGGGCAGCGCGCTGGGCCTGTTCGTCTCCGCGTTCGCCCGGACCGAGTTCCAGGCGGTGCAGTTCATGCCGGCGATCGTCATCCCGCAGCTGTTGCTGTGCGGGCTGCTGGTCCCGCGCGAGCTGCTGCCCGACTTCCTGCACGCGGTCAGCGACGTCCTGCCGCTGTCGTACGCCGTGGACGCGATGCAGCACCTCACGACCAGCGCCACCACCGCCGAGGTCTGGAAGGACGTCGCCGTGGTGGCCGGGTTCGCGGTCGCGGGGCTGGCCCTCGGCGCGGCGACCCTGCGCCGGCGTACCCCCTGACGGGAGGCCCGTCGGGGCACCCGGCGACGGGCTCCCGGGGGTCCTCGCCACTTCGTGGCTTTCCGGAGGCACGGCGTAACCTGTGCCGCATGTCCTTGCTCCGCCAGCCGATCCTGCTGCTCGCCCGCAGCGAAAAGGTCAAGAAGCTCGTCAGCACGATGCCCGTCTCCTCGGGGATCGTGACCAGCTACGTCCCCGGTGAGACGACCGAGTCGGCCGTCGACGCGACCGCCGGGCTGGTCGACCACGGGTTGCGCGCGACCCTGGACTTCCTCGGCGAGGACACGCTCGACGTGGAGCAGGCCGAGGCGACGGTCGCGGCCTACCTCGACGTCCTGCAGCAGCTGGCCGCCCGCGGGCTGACGCGCAACGCGGAGGTCTCGGTCAAGCTCTCGGCGATCGGCCAGGCGCTGCCCGAGAACGGCAACAAGGTCGCGCTCGAGAACGCCCGCACCATCTGCCGCGCCGCCCGCAACGCCGGCACCACGGTGACCCTCGACATGGAGGACCACACCACCACCGACTCGACGCTGGCGATCCTGCGCGAGCTGCGCAAGGACTTCCCCGAGACCGGCGCGGTGCTCCAGGCCTACCTCCACCGCACCGAGGCCGACTGCCGGGCGCTGGCCTACGAGGGCTCGCGGGTCCGGCTGTGCAAGGGCGCCTACAAGGAGCCCGAGTCGGTCGCGTTCCAGGACCGCCTCGACGTCGACAAGTCCTACGTGCGCTGCCTCAAGGTGCTGCTGGCCGGTCAGGGCTACCCGATGATCGCCACGCACGACCCCCGCATGGTGGAGATCGCCTCCTCGCTCGCGAGCCGCTACGGGCGGGCGCAGGGGTCGTACGAGTTCCAGATGCTCTACGGCATCCGCCCCGAGGAGCAGCGCCGCCTGGCGGAGTCGGGCGAGTCGATGCGGGTCTACATCCCCTACGGCCTCGAGTGGTACGGCTACCTGATGAGAAGGCTCGCCGAGCGTCCGCAGAACCTGTCATTCTTCGTGAAGTCCCTGATCTCGAAGAAGTAGACCCAGGAGCAGCCCCATGACGCAGCAGCCCCAGACCGCCATCCTCGGAGCCGGCGTGATGGGGGAGACGCTGCTCTCGGGGCTGGTCCGCGCCGGCCGCCGCGTCGACAACCTGCTCGTCGGGGAGAAGCGACCCGAGCGCGCCAAGGAGCTCGAGGACAGGTACGGCGTCGCCGTCGTCTCCAACGTCGAGGCGGCCCGCAAGGCCGAGACCCTCGCCCTGGTCGTCAAGCCCCAGGACATGGGCGACCTCCTCAGCGAGATCGCCGCTGAGCTGCGCCCCGGCCAGCTGGTCGTCTCGCTGGCCGCCGGCATCACCACCGGCTTCATCGAGTCCCACGTCCCCGAGGGAGTGGCGGTGGTCCGGGTCATGCCGAACACCCCCGCCCTGGTCGACGAGGGCATGGCCGCGATCTCGCCGGGGTCGCACTGCGACGAGCACCACCTCGCCGAGGCCGAGGCACTGATGGCGTCGGTCGGCCGCGTGCTGCGCATCCCCGAGCGCCAGCAGGACGCCGTCACCGCCATCTCCGGCTCCGGCCCGGCCTACATCTTCTTCGTCGTCGAGTCGATGATCGAGGCGGGCGTCCACCTCGGCCTGCCGCGCGCGACCGCGACCGACCTGGTCGTCCAGACCGTCGTGGGCTCGGCCAAGATGCTCCGCGAGACCGGCACCCATCCGGTGGTGCTGCGCGAGCAGGTCACCTCCCCGGCCGGCACCACCGCGGCCGCGCTGCGCGAGCTCGAGATCCACAAGGTCCGCGCGGCGTTCCTCGCCGCCATGGAGGCCGCCCGCGACCGGTCCCGGGCGCTCGCCGAGGGCAGCTGAACCCACTGCCAGACTGGCCGGCATGCAGACCTACCGCACCCCCGACGAACGCTTCGCCGACCTGTCCGACTTCCCGTGGGAGCCGCGGTACGCCGAGGTGCCCGACGGCGACGGCGGCACCCTGCGGATGGCGTACGTCGAGGCGGGGCCGGCCGACGGGCCGGCGGCGCTGCTGCTCCACGGCGAACCCACCTGGTCCTACCTCTACCGCCACGTCATGGCGGTCCTCGCCGAGGCCGGCGTCCGGGCGGTCGCCGTCGACCTGGTCGGCTTCGGCCGCTCCGACAAGCCGCTGAGCCAGGCCGACCACTCGTTCGCCCGCCACGTGGAGTGGGTGCGCGCCCTGGTCCACGACCACCTCGACCTGCGTGAGGTGACCCTGGTCGGCCAGGACTGGGGAGGCCTGATCGGGCTGCGCCTGGTGGCCGAGCACCCCGACCGGTTCGCTCGGGTCGTCGCCGCCAACACCGGCCTGCCCACCGGCGACTTCGACATGCCCGAGGTCTGGTGGATGTTCCGCAACGCGGTCGAGAAGGCCGAAGTGCTCGACATCGGTCGCCTCGTGGCGGCCGGCTGCGGGCGCGGGCTCGACGACGCCACCCGCGCGGCCTACGACGCCCCCTTCCCCGACGAGGCCTCGAAGGCCGGGCCCCGAGTGATGCCCACGCTCGTCCCGACGCGACCCGACGACCCCGCCACCGAGGCCAACCGCGCGGCCTGGGAGGTGCTGACGCGCTGGGACAAGCCGTTCCTGACGGCGTTCAGCGACGGCGACCCGATCACCGGCGCGATGGCCCCGGTGCTGCGCAAGCTCGTCCCCGGGACCCGCGGGCTCGACCACCCCGTGATCGAGGACGCGGGCCACTTCCTCCAGGAGGACGCGGGGGCCGAGCTCGGGCGGGTGATCGCCGCCTTCATCGGCCGGGGATCCGTCGACTGAGCCGAAACCGGGGTGCACCCGACGCCGCCGGGCTGGAACGATCGCCCCATGACCACCCTTCACCACCGCTCCGAGGGCTCCGGCCCCGCCGTCGTCCTCCTCCACGCCGGCGTGGCAGACCTGCGGATGTGGGACGTCCAGGTCTCCGAGCTGGTCCCGGGCCACTCGGTCGTGCGGTGCGACCTGCGCGGCTACGGCCCCACCCCGCTCGAGCCCGGCGCGTCCTACTCCGACGCCGGGGACGTCCTCGCGCTCCTCGACGAGCTGGGCCTCGAGCGGTATGCCCTCGTCGGCGCGTCCTACGGCGGCTGGGTGGCGCTGCAGGTCGCCACCGCCGCCCCGGACCGGGTGGAGCGGCTCGTCCTCATCGACCCGCTCGCGGAGGTCGCCGAACCGGACGACCGGCTGCGTGCGGTCTGGCGGGAGGAGGGCGCGCTCGTGGAAGCCGGTGACCTCGAGGCCGCCACCGACCTGATCGTCGCCACGTTCCTGGGGCCCGACGCCACCGAGGACGCCCGCGAGCTGCTGTGGAAGATGCAGCGCGGGATCCTCGAGAGCCAGATCGCCGCCGGCGACGTGGCCAACGCCGAGCTCCCCGTCGACCTGGACCGGCTGACCATGCCGGTCACCGTGGTCGCCGGCGCCCACGACCTGCCGTTCTTCGTCGAGACCGCGCGCGAGCTGGCGCGGGTGCTCCCGGACGCCGAGCTGGTCGAGCTGCCCTGGGCGGGGCACCTGCCCTCCCTGGAGCGGCCGCTCGAGACCGCCCACGTCGTCCGGGCCGCGCTCCTGGACTGACGCGCCTCACCCCAGCCCGATCGCCGACTGGGCGGCCGCCAGCACCGGGGCGGTGACCTCGCGGCAGCGGGCCGCCCCGGCGGCGTACACCTCGGTCACGTACGCCGGGTCCGCCGCCAGGTCGCCGTACCTCTTCTGGACGGGCTCGAGCTCGGCCACGACCGCCTCGGTCACCGCCTTCTTCAGGGCGCCGTACGTCGTGATCCCCGTTGCCGAACCGCCGCAGGCGGCCAGGATCTCGAGCAGGTTGGTCACGCCGGGCTTGGACTCCCGGTCCGGCCGCACCGCGGACGGTCCGGTCTCGGAGTCGGTGACCGCGCGCGACACCTTGCGGCGGACCACGTCGGGCGGGTCGAGCAGGAAGATCGACCCGGCGGCGTCGGCCGACTTGCTCATCTTCCGGGTGGGGTCGGCCAGGTCC
This sequence comes from Nocardioides ungokensis, assembly GCF_013466985.1. Taxonomy (GTDB): domain Bacteria; phylum Actinomycetota; class Actinomycetes; order Propionibacteriales; family Nocardioidaceae; genus Nocardioides; species Nocardioides ungokensis. The sequence continues at coordinate 573,398 of NZ_CP059164.1, forward strand.
ATGACCCGGGCGCCTGCCGACGGCGTGGTGATCTCCGGGACCGTGAACACCTCCCCGTAGGCCCGGTTGAAGCGGACCGCGAGGTCGCGGGTCAGCTCGACGTGCTGACGCTGGTCGTCGCCCACCGGGACCACGGCAGGCCGGTAGAGCAGGATGTCGGCCGCCATCAGCACTGGATAGGTGTAGAGCGACACCCGGGTGGCCGCGACGCCGCGGCCCTTCTCCTTGAACTGCACCATCCGGTTCAGCTCACCGGTGTACGCCGTGCACTCCAGCAGGTAGGCCAGCTCGGCGTGGGCCGGCACCCGGCTCTGCCGGAAGAGCGTCGCCCGGTCCAGCCCCACGGCCAGCAGCAACGTGGCCATCTCGAAGGTCCGCGACCGCAACAGGTCCGGGTCGTGGGTGGTGGTCATCGCGTGCAGGTCCGAGAGCCCGTAGTAGGCGTCCTCCTGGCGTCGGGACATCGGCCGCAGCGCGCCGAGCAGGTTGCCGAGGGTCAGCCGTCCCGAGGGAGTGAGCAGCGAGAGGGTGGTGGTCATGGTCGTTCTCCTGGGGTGAGGCCCCGGGACGACCGTGGGGTGTCGGGATCGACAGACGCAGACGGCCGCCTCGTGGGGCGGCCGGTGAAGGTGCGTGCTTCGAACGTGGTCCGCCGTCAGGCGGGCCACCACTGACCGGCGCGCAGGGCCGGGAGGTTCGTCAGCACGACTCCAGTGTGGCACGGCGCCACGGGGTGGCGCGACGGTTCGTGCGCCCTCCCTCCCGGGTACGGTGCCCCCATGCCCGCGTGCCCCGGACCGGCGACGGTCGTCTTCGACAAGTCGCTCACGGAGTACGACTTCGGGCCCGCGCACCCGATGTCACCGATCCGGGTGGACCTCACGATGCGCCTGGCCGACGAGCTCGGCGTGCTGGACCACGGGCTGCGGATGGTGCCCGCCCCGATCGCGGACGAGGCCCGGATCGCGACCGTGCACGACCCTCGCCTGATCGAGGCGGTGGTCCGGGCCGGCACGACGCCGGGGGTCCTGGACGAGGAGTTCGGGCTCGGCACCGACGACAACCCGACCTTCCGCGACATGCACCACGCGGCCGCCCACGTGGTCGGCGCGACCGTCGAGGCGTTCCGACAGGTCTGGACCGGTGAGAGCCTGCACTCGGTCAGCATCGCCGGTGGTCTGCACCACGCCATGCGCGACCGGGCCAGCGGGTTCTGCATCTACAACGACGTGGCGGTCGGCATCCAGTACCTCCTCGACCAGGGGGCCGAGCGGGTCGCGTACGTCGACATCGACGTGCACCACGGCGACGGGGTCGAGCGGATCTTCTGGGACGACCCGCGGGTGCTCACCATCAGCCTGCACGAGACCGGGCAGATGCTCTTCCCCGGCACCGGCTTCCCCAACGACGTCGGAGGCCCCGAGGCTCGGGGGAGCGCGGTCAACGTCGCACTCCCGCCGGGCACCGGCGACGCGGGCTGGCTGCGCGCCTTCCACGCGGTCGTGCCGCCGCTGCTGCGGGAGTTCGATCCCGAGGTGCTGGTGACCCAGCACGGCTGTGACTCCCACATCGAGGACCCCCTGGCCCACCTGATGCTGACCGTGGACGGCCAGCGGGCGGCGTACCTCGCCCTGCACGACCTGGCCCACGAGGTGGCCGGTGGCCGGTGGGTGGTGACCGGCGGCGGTGGCTACGCCCTGGTCGAGGTCGTCCCCCGGGCATGGACCCACCTGCTCGCGGTTGTCGCCGGGCATCCGCTCGACCCCGAGACCGACACCCCGGAGGGCTGGCGGGCCTACGTGCGGGAGTCGTTGGGCCGGACGCCGCCGTACCGCCTGACCGACGGACGGACCATCGCCTGGCGCGACTGGTCGGAGGGTTACGACCCCGAGACCTGGCTAGACCGGGCCATTCATGCGACGCGGATGGAGATCTTCCCCTGGCATGGGCTCGATCCGCTCCCCTGAACGTGCAACAGTGGGACTCAAGTAAACAATTGTGGGGGAGTGCAAGGGGACACGCCGAAGTCACGCAAGTTGCTTTGGTTAACCTCTTCCCCACGAGTCACATCAGGCTCTATTCTCACCGTGCGCGACGCGTGCAATCACTGGTGGGGAAGCCTGTGGCGCGTCGCAAAGAAAGTCGGTGCACGATGGCTACCAACTCGTCCGGGGACATCTCCGAAGCGAAGTTCCTGACCGTTGCCGAGGTTGCCGCGATGATGCGCGTCTCCAAGATGACCGTCTACCGCCTGGTCCACAACGGCGAGCTACCCGCCGTCCGCGTGGGCCGCTCGTTCCGCGTCCGCGAGGAGGACGCGAACGAGTACCTCCGCAAGAGCTTCTTCAACGCCGGCTGATCGGGCAGCCTCGCTGCGCATACAACACCCACATGGTGGACTTCGGTCCACTCGATTCCGCCCGTCTCGCGCGGGCCTATAGGCTGTCCGGGTCCTCCGGTGTTCTCCCGGTGCGACGACACAGCATTGTGAAAGGTATCCCGTGGGTTCTGTCATCAAGAAGCGGCGCAAGCGCATGGCCAAGAAGAAGCACCGCAAGCTGCTGAAGAAGACGCGCGTGCAGCGCCGCAAGCTCGGCAAGTAGGCCCTTCGCGCGATGGGCAGGGTCGGCAGAGCAGTCCTCGTCACGGGGGTCTCCCGCGACCTCGGTCGGCGGTTCGCACGAGCCGTCGCCACCGACCCTGCCGTCGAGCGTGTGATCGGCGTGGACGTGGTCCCGCCGCGCGGTGACCTCGGCGACGTCTCCTTCGTCCGCGCCGACATCCGCAACCCCGTCATCGCGAAGATCATCGCGAAGGAGGACGTCGACACCGTCGTCCACATGAGCGTGATCGCGACGCCCGGCAGCGCCGGCGGCCGCAACACGATGAAGGAGCTCAACGTCATCGGGACGATGCAGCTCCTGGCGGCGTGCCAGAAGGCGCCGAGCCTGCAGCAGCTCGTGGTGAAGTCGACGACGACGGTGTACGGCGCGAGCAGCCGCGACCCCGCCATGTTCACCGAGGACATGGAGCCGCGGCGGGCGCCGCGGGCGGGATACGCCAAGGACGTCGCCGAGATCGAGGGCTACGTCCGTGGCTTCGGCCGGCGTCGCCCCGACGTGTGCGTGACGATGCTGCGTGCCGCCAACGTGGTGGGGCCCGACGTGAACAGCCCGATCACGTCGTACTTCCGGCTGCCGGTGATCCCGACCGTCCTCGGGCACGATCCCCGGCTGCAGTTCCTGCACGAGAAGGACCTCCTCGCTGCGCTACGGCACGCGGTCGCCCACGAGATCCCCGGCACGTTCAACGTCGCGGGTGACGGCATCCTGATGCTCTCCCAGGCCATCCGCCGGCTGCAGCGTCCCTCGGTGCCGATGCCGGCCTTCGCCGTCGGCTCGCTCGGCTCCGCCCTCCGCTCGGCCCGCGTCGCCGACTTCTCGCCCGAGCAGCTCGCGTTCCTCACCTACGGCCGCGGCGTCGACACCCGGGCCATGCGCCAGGTGCTCGGGTTCGAGCCGACCTTCACCAGCTCCGAGGCGTTCGCCGACTTCGGGTCGGTGCTGCCGCCCACTGGGGGCCTGTCCGACAAGGCGCTCGAGCGGGTCGCCCGTGCCCTGCCGGAAGTCCAGACCTCGATCGGAGCGCGACATGGGTGACGCCGAGATCATCCCGATCGGCACCCGCGGCCGTCCCGGCCGCGGGACCGGCAAGCAGCCCTCGTCCGCGGCGCGCAGCCTCGCCACCGGCGGCAAGCCGGCGCCGCTCACGGCCCGCAAGCCCACATCCGACACGGCGCCGCAGGAGCCTGTGACCGAGGAGCCCACCGAGACCGCGCCCGTCGACGTCGAGCCCGGCCGGGCCCCGGTCACCACGCGCGACCGCGGTCCGCTGAGCGGTATCCCGACCTCCGACTGGCTCTCGGCGTTCCAGCACGCCGCCCGCGAGGTGTTCGGTGAGCAGTGGGAGCCGCAGCTGGCCCGCTTCCTGGCCTTCCTGCGCCGCCGCGTGACCGGCGACTACCAGGTCGACGAGTACGGCTTCGACCAGGAGATCGCCCAGCAGTTCTTCATGGCGGCGCTGCGCCCGATCGCGGAGAAGTGGTTCCGCATCGAGGTGCGCGGGGCCGAGAACATCCCCACCGACGGGGGCGCCCTGGTCGTCTCCAACCACTCCGGCACCGTCCCGGTCGACGGGCTGATGACGATGGTGTCGATCCACGACCACACCGGCCGGTTCCTGCGGCCGCTCGGCGCGGACCTCGTCTTCAAGCTGCCGGTCGTCAGCACCATGGCGCGCAAGGGTGGCGCCACCCTGGCCTGCAACGAGGACGCCGAGCGGATGCTGCGCGGCGGCGAGCTGGTCGGTGTCTGGCCCGAGGGGTTCAAGGGCATCGGCAAGCCCTACTCCGAGCGCTACAAGCTCCAGCGCTTCGGCCGCGGTGGGTTCGTGTCGGCGGCGCTGCGCACCGGGGTGCCGATCGTGCCGCTGGCAGTCGTCGGCGCCGAGGAGATCTACCCGCTGGTCGGCAACATCCCGTCCCTGGCGCGGCTGCTGGGGTTCCCTACATCCCGATCACGCCGCTCTTCCCGCTGCTCGGGCCGCTGGGGCTGGTCCCGCTGCCGTCCAAGTGGCTGCTGGAGTTCGGCGAGCCGATCCGCACCGACGACTTCGACGCGGGCGCCGCTGACGACCCGATGCTGGTCTTCAACGTGACCGACCAGGTGCGCGAGACCATCCAGCAGACGCTCTACTCGCTGCTGATGAAGCGCCAGTCCGTCTTCCGCTGAGCACGGTTCAGGGCAGGTCGGCTCCGGGGCAGGTCGGCTCAGGGCAGGGCGCCGTCGACCGTGTCCGTGGTCCCGTCGAGGATCTGGCCGACGTCGTTCTTGACGTCCTTGACGGTGTCCTTCACGCCGGGCACGTCCGGGCTGGACGTCGGCTGGGAGCCGCCACCGGTGAGCCCGTCGGTGAGCGAGGTGATCGGGTCGGTCGGCGAGCCGGAGGTGGTGCCGCCGGTCGGACCGCCACTGCCGCCCGTGATCGGGTCGGTGACGCTGCCGGGCGGGAGCGCACCCTGTCCGAGGATCGGCAGGCTCGGGTTGCCGCCCTGGCCCCCCTTGCCCTTCGACCCGTCGTGCCGGTGCCGGCCGTGGCCGCCGAGCGCCTGCTGCGTGGAGAAGGGGTTCTCGGTGGAGGCGGAGGTCGGCGTGAAGATCGGCGGGATCTGCGTGATGCCGCCGCCCCCGCAGGACGGGCAGGCCTGGTGCGTCGCGTCGTCGATCGAGATCAGCACCTGCGCGGCGTGCATCAGCTCGTCGCGCGCGTCGGCGGGCACCACCGACTCCAGCGCGGTGAGCTCGTCGAGGCTGTTCTTGGTGAAGGCGCGCAGCTCGTCGATCGAGGCCTGGTTGCCGGTCTGGTCGTAGTCGCCGAGCAACAGGTCGGAGGCCTGCGCGGCCTGGTCCGTGAAGTCGTTGAGGGTGTCGGCGACAGCCAGGTCGTCCTCGGGGTGGTCGCCGTTGGTAAGTCGGGTGACCTCGTCGAGACGGTCGTTGGCGTGGGCGAGCACGATGGCGCCCTTCTGGCCCTCGCCGACGCTGATGCCGGTCCGCACGTCCTCGATCGCCCGCTTGACCGGGTACAACGCGTCCCCGGGCAGGGAGCTCTGGGCGGCCATGGCCATGGACGTGGTCGCCCCGACGAGTGCGAGCCCGCCGACAGCCACGGCGAGCCGGCGCTCGCGGGCCGGACGTCGGGGCGGGAGGGTCAGGCGGCTGGTGTCGGCGGGACCAGGGCGGTCTCGGCCTCGGCCAGCAGGCGGGCGCGGAGGTCGGCGACGAACTCGGGCCGGGCCTGCGGGGCGGGGGCCTCGCTCATGGCGGCGACCAGCTCGAGCAGCTGGGAGTACCGTGCGTCGTGCGGCCCCGCGGCCGAGGGGTCCTCGACCAGGGCTGCGAACTCCTCGGCGCGTCGTTGCGCCGCGAACACGGGCTTCATCGGATCTGTCCTGTCGTCATGTCGTGCGTGTCGCTCCCCCGGGTGTGCCTCGACACGCACTCCAACGACGGGGTGGCGGGCGAGGTTACGGCGCCTCTGAAGGCGGCGGGGGCGGGGGCGACGACGGGGCCGACGACGGGGCCTGGAGGGTGCGCATCACTCGCGGATCCCCTCGGGCATCAGCTTGGCGAGGTTGCGCACCCCGCGCAGCTGGAGCTGCTTGACCGCACCGTCGCTGCGGTCCAGGACGGCAGCCGTCTCGGCGATGCTCATGCCCTGGAGGAACCGCATGATCAGGCAGTCGCGCTGCTCGACGGGCAGCTGCTGGAGCGCCCCCAGCAGGATCTCGTTGGTCAGCCCGGCGAGCACCGTCTCCTCGGGACCCTCGGTGGCGTCGTCGTGGAGCCCCATGTCCTCGGTGGAGTGCTCCAGCCGGGTGCGCCCGGCCTTGAAGTGGTCGGTCGCGAGGTTGCGAGCGATGGTCATCAACCAGGCGCCGAAGTCCTTGCCCTGCCACCGGAAGCCGGTCATGCTCCGCAGCGCGCGGAAGAACGTCTCGGAGGTGAGGTCCTCGGCGAGCGTGGTCGACCGGGTCCGGTAGTAGAGGAACCGGTGCACCGAGGGCTGGTAGTGGTCGTAGAGCATGCCGAACGCCTCGGTGTCGCCGCCGCGGGCCAGCTCGACGAGGGCGATCAGGCGGGAGCGGTCGGCCTCGGACTCCTCGGAGGAGGCCGCGAGGTCGCCGTCCCCGAACCCGTCGGGCCCGCCGGTGGCGGAGGTGATCCCGCCGTCCGTGGTGGCCTCGGACATCAGCAGCCGGGGGCCGCCGGCGACCGCGACCTGGTCGACCACCAGGAGCCGGGCGACGGCTGCGCGCAGGGCGTCGAGCCCACGCGCCACGTCCATGGCGTCCCAAGACATCGTGATGAGACCCTCCCGGTCAGCTTCCCCCGAAGCCTCGGTCATGCTACGGCGGTCGCACCCGTGCTAGGAAGGGTTGACAGGCAAAGAGTGGCCCACGCCACGTCGGTGGCGGAATGCCGGCCGGGGGCTCAGTGCCGGCGGCCTCGGAGGGACACGCCGGCGGCGACGGCGCCGGTGGCGGCCCCTGCCACCGCTCCGAACAGCAGGCCGGCCCGGGCCGCCTTGCGGCCGGTGCGGTAGTCGTGCACGCGCCACCCCATGTGACGCGCGTGGGCGCGCAGGCGGGCATCGGGGTTGATGGCGCACGGGTCCCCGACGAGGCTGAGCATCGGCAGGTCGTTCCAGGAGTCGGAGTACGCCGAGCAGGCGGCCAGGTCGAGGTTCTCCCGGGCTGCGAGCGCCTTGACCGCCTCGCCCTTGGCCGGGCCGTGGAGCAGGTCGCCCACCAGGTGCCCGGTGTAGACGCCGTCGACGTGCTCGGCGACCGTGCCCAGGGCGCCGGTCAGGCCGAGCCGGCGAGCGATGATCTGGGCGATCTCGATGGGTGCGGCCGTGACCAGCCAGACCCGTTGCCCCTGGTCGAGGTGCATCTGGGCCAGGGCCCGGGTGCCGGGCCAGATCCGGTGCGCCATCGCCTCGTCGAAGATCTCCTCCCCGAGCTCCTCGAGCTCGGCGACCGTGTGGCCGGCGATGAACGCCAGGGCGGAGCTGCGCGCGTCGGCCACGTGGTCGGGGTCCTCGACCCCGACCATCCGGAAGTAGGCCTGCTTCCACGCGGCGCCCAGGATCTCGCGGGTGGTGAAGAAGTGCCGCCGGTGCAGCCCCCGGGCGAGGTGGAAGATGCTCGCGCCCTGCATGACCGTGTTGTCCACGTCGAAGAACGCCGCCGACGTCGGGTCGGCGGGCATCAGCAGCGCGGACTCCACCTCGGCGGCAGCCGCCGCGGCCTCACCCGCGAGGGTCGAGCGCAGCTGCAGGTTCAGCGGCCGACGACTCTTGTCGGGATGCGGGTTCACACCGGCAGCGTAGACCCCGCAGAGCGGCCCCAGCACGCACACAGCGTGTGGAAGTATCCCCACATGCCTGCAGACTCCACGGCGCTGCACGACGTGGCCGACCTCGTCGCCGACGCGGCAGCGGAGAGCCCCGACAAGCTCGCGATCGTCGAGGCGGGTGGGCGGAGCCTGACCTGGGCCGGCCTCGACGACGAGGTGAACCGGGTCGCCGGCGGCCTCGGGCCGCGGGCATCGTGGCCGGCTACCGGGTGCTGATCGCGGTGGGCAACCGGCTCGAGTTCGTGACGACGTACCTCGGCGTCCTGCGGGCCCAGGCCGTGGCCGTGCCGGTCAACCCACGCGCCACCCCGGGGGAGCTGGCGAGGATGATCGCCGACTCGGGGGCCCGGATGGTCGTGGTCGACCCCGACACCGTCGGTCCGGTCCGCGACGCCGTCGCCCTGGTCGCGCACGCGATCGCGGGGGAGTACCGCCTCGACCCCGACCTGCTCTCCCGGGCCGTCGTGCCTCGCGTGGTCGTCATCGACGAGGACCCGGCCGAGGGGGAGCGCTCCTTCGAGGAGCTGCGGTCCGCCCCGCTGCGCACCTCGCTGCCGCTGCGGGACCCCGAGCGGCTCGCCGCGCTGCTCTACACCAGCGGCACCTCCGGCCGTCCCCGGGCGGCGATGCTCAGCCACCGGGCGCTGCTCGCCAACATCGACCAGGTCGCCCGCGTCGAGCCGCCGATGATGCACGGCGACGACGTGGTCCTCGGCGTCCTCCCCCTCTTCCACGTCTACGGACTCAACGCGGTCCTCGGCGGCGTGCTGAGGCACCGGGCCAAGCTGGTGCTGGTGGACCGGTTCGACCCCCAGGGCACCCTCGACCTGATCGAGGACCAGGCCTGCAGCGTCGTACCGGTCGCCCCGACGGTCTTCGCGCACTGGCGCTCCATCGACCAGCTCACCGAGCGACTCGGGCCGGTGCGGCTGATGCTCTCCGGCTCCGCGCCGCTCTCGCCCGAGCTCCTCGCGGCGTTCGTCGAGCGCACCGGCATCCCGATCCACCAGGGGTACGGCCTCACCGAGGCCGCGCCGGTCGTGACCAGCACCCTGTGCAGCGAGCAGGTCCAACCGGGCTCGGTGGGCGCCGCGCTCCCGGGGATCGGGATCCGCCTGGTCGACGAGTCGGGCCGCACCCCGGCCGGGGAGGACCCCGGCGAGATCGAGATCTCCGGCGCGAACCTCTTCAGCGGCTACTGGCCCGACGGCTCCGGAGGGCCGGGCCCGGACGGGTGGTGGGCGACCGGCGACGTCGGGTTCATCGACGGCTCCGGCGATCTCTTCCTCGTGGACCGGCTCAAGGACCTCATCATCGTGTCGGGCTTCAACGTCTACCCGGTGGAGGTCGAGGAGGTCATCCGCGAGGTGGAGGGCGTCACGGAGGCCGCGGTGATCGGGGTCGAGGACGCCACCACCGGGGAGGCAGTGGTCGCCTGGGTGCGGGCGCCGGGAGCCGACGCGGAGGCGGTGCGGGCCGCCGTCCTCGCCCACTGCGAGGAGCGGCTGGCCCGGTTCAAGCGACCGGGCCGGGTCGAGGTCGTCGACGAGCTCCCGATCACGGCCACCGGCAAGGTGCAGAAGGGGCGGCTGCGGAACATCGAGCGCCGCCGGACGCCGAGGCTGCTCGAGTGAGCGGGGCCGCTCCCCGGGTGACGCTCTACTCCCGACCCGGGTGCCACCTGTGCGACGCCGCCCGCGAGGTGGTGGCGAGGGTCTGCGCCGACCTCGGCGAGGAGTACGCCGAGATCTCGATCGACGACGACCCGGGCCTGGTCGACCGCTTCGGCGAGGAGATCCCCGTGACGTTCGTCGACGGCCGCCAGCACGACTTCTGGCGGGTCGACGAGACCCGGCTGCGCATCGCGCTCACCGCTCCGCGGCACCCCTGAGCGACCCCGGCGGGCGTGGGCCTTCTCACATGTGCTAGTCCGCGTGCCGGGTGGCCCCGGACGGCGGGTCGTCTCGGTTTGTTCTCGCGTTCACAAACTCCTACAGTGAACGAGCCGCACGGTTGAGCGCCCTGTCAGGCAGCCCTGTCAGGGGTGGCCGACCCGTCCGGCCCCATCCATGGCATGGAGACGAGAGCTGTGACTGCACGGACTTCCCCCGAGAGTGCCCGGGACATTCCCGAGGCCACCGTGGCGCGACTCCCCGTGTACCTGCGAGCCCTGACCACACTGTCCGAGCAGGGCACCGCCACCTGCTCCAGCGAGCACCTCGCCGCGGCCGCCGGCGTCAACAGCGCCAAGCTCCGCAAGGACCTCTCCTACCTCGGCAGCTACGGCACCCGCGGCGTCGGGTACGACGTCGACTACCTGCGCTACCAGATCGCCCGTGAGATCGGCGTGACCCAGGACTGGCCCGTGGTCATCGTCGGGATCGGAAACCTCGGCCACGCCCTGGCCAACTACTCCGGCTTCCGCAGCCGGGGATTCCGCGTGGTCGCGCTGCTCGACGCCGACCCCCGCCGCCACGAGGAGGTGGTCGCCGGCGTCGACGTGCGCCCCTTCGACGACCTCGAGCAGATCGTCCGGGACCACAGCGTGGCCATCGGCGTGATCGCGACCCCGGCCCTCGCCGCGCAGGACGTGGCCGACCGGATGGTCGGCTGCGGGATCACCTCCATCCTGAACTTCGCGCCCACGGTGCTCTCGGTGCCCGAGGGAGTGGACGTCCGCAAGGTCGACCTGTCCATCGAGCTGCAGATCCTCGCCTACCACGAGCAGCGCAAGACCCACGGAGCGACCACATGAGCGTCCTGGTCGTGGGGATCTCCCACAACTCCGCCCCCGTCCACCTGCTCGAGCGGGTGGCCCTCGACCGCGACGGCGTGCACAAGCTCGTCCACGACGCCGCCGCCTGCGAGCACGTCAGCGAGGCGACGGTCATCGCGACCTGCAACCGCCTCGAGATCTACGCCGACGTCGACCGCTTCCACGGCAGCGTCGAGGACGTCTCCCGCCTGCTGGTCGAGCGGGCCGACCAGTCCACCGAGGCGATGCTGCCGCACCTGTACGTGCACTACGACGACGGCGCCGTCTCCCACCTCTTCCAGGTCGCGGCCGGCCTGGACTCGATGGCCGTCGGCGAGGGCCAGATCCTCGGCCAGACCCGGGAGGCGCTGCGGCTCGGCCAGGAGCTGGGCACCGTCGGCCCCGCGCTGAACGTGCTCTTCCAGCAGGCCCTGCGGGTCGGCAAGCGCTCCCGCGCCGAGACCGACATCGACCTCGCGGCCCCCTCGCTGGTCACCGCCGCCCTCGACCGGTCCAGCGCCGCGGTCGGCGACCTGGCCGGCAAGAGGGTCCTGGTGGTCGGCGCCGGCGCCATGGCCGGCCTCGCGACGGCGACCGTCGCCCGCCTGGGCGCGGGCGAGATCACCGTCGCGAACCGGAGCGCCGAGCGGGCCGCCCGCCTGGCCGGTGAGTACGGCGGCCGTCCGACGCCGCTGTCCGCGCTCGCCGTCGAGCTGGAGCGGGCCGACGTCGTCATCGCCTGCGCCGGGGCGACCGGCCTGCTGGTCACCGTGGAGATGGTCGAGGCGGCGCGACCGGACCAGCGACCCATGTCGATCATCGACCTGGCGCTCCCGCACGACGTCGACCCGGCCGTCGGACGACTCCCGGGCATCACCCTGATCAACCTCGCCGAGCTCGCTGCCGAGCTGCACGAGTCCGAGGCCGGACGCGAGGTGCTCGAGGTCCGCCGGATCGTGACCCAGGAGGTCGCGGCGTTCCTCTCCGCCCGCCGCCAGGCCAGCGTGACCCCCACCGTCGTCGCGCTCCGCTCGATGGCGACCTCGGTGGTGGAGTCCGAGATGGAGCGCCTCGTCGGCCGCCTGCCCGACCTCGACGACGCCGCGCGCGCCGAGGTGCTGCAGACGGTGCGCCGGGTCGCCGACAAGCTGCTCCACCAGCCGACCGTCCGGGTCAAGGAGCTCGCCAACGAGACGGGTGCGGTGTCCTATGCCGCGGCCCTGGCCGAGCTGTTCGCGCTCGACCCCGACGCGGTCGACGCCGTCACCCGACCGGAGGGGCTGGGATGACCAACCCGATCCGCGTGGGCACCCGGAGGTCCGTGCTCGCGACCACCCAGTCCGGCACCGTCGCGGAGCTGATCCGCACCCGCCTGGGCCGCGAGGTCGAGCTCGTCGAGGTCACCACCGAGGGCGACCGCTCCCAGGCCGACGGCACCCCGCTGACCAGCGCCGGGGGGACCGGTGTCTTCGTCGGAGCCCTGCGCGAGGCGCTGCTCCGCGGGGACGTGGACGTCGCCGTGCACTCGCTCAAGGACCTTCCGACGTACCCGCACGAGGGCATCGCCCTGGCCGCCGTACCCGGCCGTGAGGACCCCCGTGACGCCGTCGTCGCGCGCGACGGCCTCACCCTGGGCGAGCTGCCCGTCGGCAGCCGCGTCGGCACGGGGTCCCCGCGCCGGGCGGCTCAGCTGCACGCACTCGGTCTCGGTTTGGAGATCTCGGGGATCCGCGGGAACGTGGACACCCGGATCGGGAAGGTCCGCGCGGGAGAGTACGACGCCGTCGTGCTCGCCCGGGCGGGACTGGCCCGGCTCGGGAGGCTCGACGAGGCGACCGAGGTGCTCGATCCGCTGCAGGTGCTCCCCGCCCCCGGGCAGGGTGCGCTGGCGGTGGAGTGCCGGTCGAGCGACGCGCAGCTCGTGGCCGAGCTGGCGGAGCTCGACGACGACCACGCCCGGGCGGCGGTCACGGCCGAGAGGTCCGTGCTCGCCACTCTCGAGGGGGGCTGCGCGGCCCCCATCGGAGCGCTGGCCGAGGTCGTCGAGGGTGAGGACGGGAACGAGATCTGGATCAGGGCCGTCGCCCTGTCCCCGGATGGGGCGCTCTCGGTGCGGATGTCCGCAACGGGGGCCCCGGCCGACGCCGCAGGCGTGGGCCGCCGGCTGGCGAGCGAGATGCTCGCTGACGGTGCAGCACGGTTGGCAGAACCACCAGACAAGAGGCAGAACGCATGACGCGAGGCAAGTCCACCACCGCCACGACGCAGTCTCCGAGCCGGGGCTGGGTGTCGTTCGTCGGCAGCGGTCCCGGTGACCCCGGGCTGCTCACGGTCCGTGCCGTCGACCTGCTGGAGCAGGCCGACGTCGTGGTGACCGAGGTGCCCGAGCACGAGTCCCTGGTGCGGAGCCTTCTCGGCCTGCCGGAGCCGGTCGCCACCGACGACACCGAGCCCGCCGAGACGGCCGGTCCCGAGATCGTCGACGGCGGCTTCGGCGAGGACGGCCAGCCGCTGACCCACGCCGCCCGGGCCAAGGTCGTCGTCAAGCACGCCAAGAAGGGCGCGCGGGTCGTGCGCCTGATGACCGGTGACCCGTTCCTCTACGCCTCGGGCCCCGAGGAGGCGCAGGCCTGCGTCAAGGCCGGGATCGCCTTCGAGATCGTGCCCGGGGTCTCCTCGGTCAGCGCGGTCCCCGCGTACGCCGGCATCCCGCTGACCACCAAGGACAACCGCGAGGTCGCGGTCGTGACGTGTGGCGAGAAGGTCGACTGGTCGCAGTACGCCGACCGCCGCACCCTGGTGCTGCTCTCGGCCGTCGGCATGATCGGTGACATCAGCAAGGCGCTCGTGGAGGCCGGCCGGTCCCCGCAGACCCCTGTCGCGATGACGCGCGTCGGCACCACCACCGAGCAGGCCACGGTGACCTCGACCCTCGAGCACATCGCCGCGGACGCCCGCACCGCGCGGATGGCCCCGCCGGCGGTCACCGTCATCGGTGACGTGGTCGACCTGCGCGAGACGCTGTCGTGGTTCGAGACCAAGCCGCTCTTCGGCTGGCGGGTCCTGGTGCCCCGCACCAAGGAGCAGGCCGGCACCCTCTCGCAGCGCCTGCGCGGCTACGGCGCGGTGCCGGAGGAGGTGCCGACCATCTCGGTCGAGCCGCCGCGCAACCCGTTGCAGATGGACAAGGCGATCCGCGGCCTGGTCGAGGGACGCTACGAGTGGATCGCGTTCACCTCGGTCAACGCGGTCAAGGCGGTGCGCGAGAAGTTCGAGGAGTACGGCCTCGACGCCCGTGCCTTCTCGGGCCTCAAGATCGCCGCCGTCGGCGACAAGACCGCCCAGGCCATCGCCGCCTGGGGCCTGCGCGCCGACCTGGTGCCGTCCGGTGAGCAGTCCGCCGCCGGGCTGCTCGAGGACTGGCCGGAGTACGACGAGGTGCTCGACCCGATCAACCGGGTCTTCCTGCCGCGCGCGGACATCGCCACCGAGAACCTCGTGGCGGGCCTGATCGACCTCGGCTGGGAGTGCGACGACGTCACGGCGTACCGCACCGTGCGGGCCACCCCGCCGCCGGCCCCGACCCGGGACGCGATCAAGACCGGCAAGTTCGACGCGGTCGTCTTCACCTCGTCCTCGACGGTGCGCAACCTGGTCGGCATCGCCGGCAAGCCGCACCCCTCGACGATCATCGCGGTCATCGGCCCCGCCACGGCCAAGACCGCCGAGGAGCACGGCCTCCGCGTGGACGTCCTGTCGCCCAAGCCGGACGTCGAGGAGCTCGTCGACGCTCTCGCCGACTTCGGTGCCGCGCGCCGCCTCTCGATGCTGGAGGCCGGCCAGCCGGTCACCAAGCCGTCCGAGCGCAAGCCCTCCGCCCGCCGGAAGGTCCGAGCCGAGTGAAGCCGGCGAGCGAAGCGAGCAACGGCTGAGCGACGGCGAGGAGGTTGAGGTGCGAAGGCCCGCTGAGGGCCCGAGCCTCGAAACCTCGGTGAGCCGACGAGCAGCCGCAACCAGCGACCGAGGAGCAGAGCATGAGTGAAGAGACCGTCGCTGTGCCGCTCGGCGGACCGACCGTCCGGCCCCGCCGCCTGCGCACCACGCCCGCCCTGCGGCGGATGGTCGCGGAGACCTCGCTGGAGCCCCGTCAGCTGGTGCTGCCGGTCTTCGTCCGCGAAGGCCTCTCCGAGCCGCAGCCCATCTCCTCGATGCCGGGCGTCGTCCAGCACACCCGCTCCTCGCTGCTCGGCGCGGTCTCGGAGGCGGCCGAGCTCGGCCTCGGGGGCGTGATGCTCTTCGGCATCCCCGAGCACAAGGACGCCACGGGCTCCGGCGCGATCGACCCCGCCGGGATCCTCAACCTCGCCATCACCGACGTGGTGGCCGAGGTGGGCGACGCCCTGACGGTGATGAGCGACCTGTGCATCGACGAGTTCACCGACCACGGGCACTGCGGGGTCCTCACGCCGGACGGGCGGGTCGACAACGACCGGACGCTCGCGGTGTACGCCGAGATGGCGCTGGCCCAGGCCGCCGCCGGCGTCGACATGGTCGGCCCCAGCGGCATGATGGACGGCCAGGTCGCGGTGATCCGGGCGGCGCTCGACGTCGCCGAGCACACCGACGTGTCCATCCTCGCCTACTCCGCGAAGTACGCCTCGGCCTTCTACGGCCCGTTCCGCGAGGCGGTGGACTCCTCGCTGCAGGGCGACCGACGCACCTACCAGCAGGACTCCCCGAACGCCCGCGAGAGTGTCCGGGAGGCCCTCCTCGACATCGAGGAAGGGGCCGACATCGTCATGGTGAAGCCGGCGCTGGCCTACCTCGACGTCGTACGCCGCGTGCGTGACGCCGTGGACGTGCCGGTGGCGGCGTACAACATCTCGGGCGAGTACTCCATGCTCGAGGCCGCGGCCGCGCAGGGCTGGATCGACCGGGAGGTCGCGATCCTGGAGACGCTCACGTCCATCCGACGGGCCGGCGCCGACATCGTGCTGACCTACTGGGCCAGCGAGGTCGCCCGCCTCCTCGGCTGACGTCGACCCGTCACCTGGACACGCGACGGGTTCAGGCGGTCTTTCGTCTCACCGGGTCTCGGCACGCTCCGTCGCGGCTTCGCAAGCTCAGCCACGGTCGCTGCTCGACCACCGTCGATCGCGTCCGCTGACGTGTCCGCGATCAGCCCATCAGCTTGTCGATGCACTGGGTCAGCTCGTTGACCGACGTCAGCGGGTCGTCGACCACGCCCTGCGCGATGCACTTGGCGGTGGCCTCGGCCTTGGTCAGGCCGTCGTCGACCGGGGGCACCGACGGGGTCGGCAGCGGGGGAAGCGTGGTCGGCACCGGGTTGTTGCCGCCGCCACCCGGGGAGGACGGGGTGGTGGGCGTCGGCGTGGGTGCGGGCGGGTTGCTGGTCGTCGTGTTGCCGGAGGTGCCGGTGCCGGTGTTGGTGCCGCCCGGGTTGGTGCCCTGGGGCGCCGAGGGCGGCTGGTGGTGCCGCCCGGGGCCGGCCGGGGAGCTCGTGTCGGGCACGAAGTAGCCGGCCGACGTGGTGCCGTTGGGGACCGAGGTGAAGTCGCCGTCGGTGTAGGCCTTCATGATCGAGAGCACCAGGTCGACGTAGGACTGGCTGTGGTTGTAGCGGTAGACCGCGTTGCGCTGTCCCTGGGACGTCGAGAGGTCGTCGTTGCCGGCGCAGAGGTAGACCGCCGTGGCCAGGGCCGCGTCGTTGATGTCCTGCGGGTTGCGCTGGGCGTCGCCGTCGGCGTCCACGCCCACGACCGACCAGGTCGAGGGATGAACTGCATCGGGCCGACGGCGCGGTCGTACTTCGCGTCGGCGTCGTACTGGCCCGCGTCGGTGTCCCTGACCAGCCGGGTGTTGTGCGTGCCGTCCAGCGGGATGCCGAAGATGCCGGGGCGCGCGATGCCCTTGGCGTCGAGGTGGTTGCCGTTGGTGCGGCCGTGGTCGGACTCCACGCGCCCGATGGCGGCGACCAGCTGCCACGGCAGGCTGCAGGTCTTGTCGGCGGCGTTGATCACCGTCTCGGCGCGCTGGTAGGCCGCCAGGGCGGCCGACGGGATGCCGGAGGTGGACGCCGTGGACACCGCCCGGTGGCTGTTGCCGCTGATGCCGGGGGCGACCACACCCGGGACGGAGACGCTCGCCGGGGCCTTGATGGCCTCGTTGGGGACGGTGGTGCCGTCGGGGAGCGTGGTGGGGAGCTTCTGCTCGGCGGACGCGGTGGTGACGCCCACACCGGCGACGCTTGCGGTCCAGGCTGCTGACAGCATCGCCAACGGCACGAGCGCCGTCGCTCTCTGGATCCGGCCGAAACGCGATGTGGTCATCTGCTCACTCCCTGTGGTCAACCTAGCCACGTGCTCCCTCAAGCACAGGTGAACACTCAACGATCTGTGTCACACGGAGTTACGGTGCGCAGCCCCCGTTGCGACGTCTCCCACGCACTCATCCGGCATGGTGTAGACGATCGTTCCCGCAGGTCATGACGGTAAACCCGGTGCCGCCGACAAAGTGGTCTGGAGCACCCCCGGACGGCGTGGGCCGAGCCTGCCCGCACGCGGGTTGTCCGCCTCGGGGACAATCGGCGTTGTGACGCCAGCCCGACCCTCCAGCAGCCCGTCCGGACCGACCACCGGAGCGGCTCGGTCGGCCTCTCTCTTCGACCGGGCCCGCGCCGTCACCCCCGGCGGCGTGAACTCGCCGGTCCGCGCCTTCAACGCCGTGGGCGGGACCCCGCGCTTCATCCGCTCGGCCCGCGGGGCCTGGCTCACCGACGTCGACGGCAACGAGTACGTCGACCTCATCTGCTCGTGGGGGCCGATGCTGCTCGGGCACGCGCACCCAGAGGTGCAGGCCGCCGTCGCCGACGCGGTCTCGCGGGGCACGTCGTACGGCACCCCCACCGAGCCCGAGGTGGAGCTGGCCGAGGAGATCGTGGCCCGCACCCCCGTGGAGCGGGTCCGGTTCGTCTCCTCCGGCACCGAGGCCACGATGTCGGCGATCCGGCTCGCGCGCGGCTTCACCGGCCGCGACGTGGTGGTGAAGTTCGCGGGCTGCTACCACGGCCACGTCGACTCGCTGCTGGCCTCCGCGGGCTCCGGCCTCGCGACCTTCGCGGTGCCCGGCACCCCGGGCGTGCCGGAGTCGTCCACGGCGCTGACGCTGGTGCTGCCCTACAACGACCGCGCCGCGGTGGACAAGGCGTTCGCCGACCACGGCCACGAGATCGCCTGCGTGATCACCGAGGCCGCCCCCGGCAACATGGGCGTGGTCCCGCCGGAGCCGGGGTTCAACGCCTTCCTGGCCGAGACCTGCACCCGCCACGGCGCGCTGTTCATCAGCGACGAGGTGATGACCGGCTTCCGGGCCAGCCGGGAGGGCCAGTGGGGCCTCGACGGGGCGCGGGAGGGCTGGCGCCCCGACCTGATGACCTTCGGCAAGGTGATGGGCGGCGGCTTCCCGGCCGCTGCCTTCGGTGGCCGTGCCGACGTGATGTCGCGCCTCGCGCCGGAGGGGCCCGTCTACCAGGCCGGCACCCTCTCCGGGAACCCCGTCGCGACCACGGCCGGCCTCACGACGCTGCGGCTGGCGACCGACGAGGTCTACGCCCACATCGGCGCCGCGGGGGAGACCCTCAAGTCCGCGACGGCTGCCGCTCTCGCCGCGGCCGGGGTGCCGCACGTCGTGCAGGCGACCGGCACGATGTTCTCGATCTTCTTCACCGACCCCGCCGACGGGCCGGTCCGCGACTTCGCCGACGCCTCCCGCACCGACACGATTGCGTTCGGAGCCTTCTTCCACGCCATGCTGGACCGGGGCGTCTACCTGCCGCCCTCGGCGTACGAAGCGTGGTTCCTCTCCGCAGCCCACGACGACCGCGCCGTCCAGACCGTGCTCGATGCCCTGCCCGAGGCCGCCGCGGCGGCTGCCCGTGCCCACGAGGAAGCCCGATGAGCCAGACTCCCGACACGATCGTCCACCTGCTGCGCCACGGGGAGGTGCACAACCCGGACGGCGTGCTCTACGGCCGGATGGACGGCTACCACCTCTCCGACCTCGGCCGCGCGATGGCCGAGAAGGTCGCGGGGGCGATCGGCGACCGGGACATCACCCACGTGCGCGTCTCGCCGCTGGAGCGGGCCCAGGAGACCGCGCAGCCGCTCGCGGCCGCGCGCGGCGTCGACATCGTCACGGACGTCCGCGTCATCGAGTCGACCAACGTCTTCGAGGGCAAGCGCTTCGGCCAGGGCGACGGCGCGCTGCGCAGCCCCAGCGCCTGGCGGCACCTGTGGAACCCGTTCAAGCCCTCGTGGGGCGAGCCCTACAAGGAGGTCGCCGCCCGGATGATGGCGGCGGTCGAGGACGCCCGGGACGAGGCCCGCGGCCACGAGGCCGTGATCGTCTCCCACCAGCTGCCGATCTGGATCACCCGGCTGCACGTGGAGAAGCGCTCCTTCCTCCACGACCCCCGCAAGCGCCAGTGCACGCTGTGCTCGCTCACCTCGCTGCACTACGTCGGCGACCGGCTCACGCAGGTGTCCTACTCCGAGCCCGCCGGCGACCTGATCCCGACCCGTGACAAGGGCGCCCCCTTCTCGGCCGGAGGGGCACCGGAGGAACACAGGCCCTGAGCATGCCCACCCCCGGCCCCCGCCGTACCCCCTCCCGTCGTCGCCTCGCCCCTGTCCTGGCGGCCGGCCTTGCCTGCCTGCTGCTGCTGACGGGCTGCAACTCCCTGTCCGGCACCGGGGACCAGGGCTTCGTCACCAGCGACGGCTCGGTCAAGGAGGTCTCCACCGCACACCGGGGTGACGCGGTCACCCTGACCGGGCTCGACCTCGACGGCCACGACCTCGACCTCTCGTCCTTCCGCGGCAAGCCCGTGGTGGTCGTGGTGTGGGGGTCCTGGTGCACGCCCTGCCGGGCCGAGGCGCCCGACGTCGTTGCGGCGGCCAAGCAGCTCGGCGACAGCGCGCAGTTCGTCGGCATCAACATCCGGGACGGGTCCACCGACCAGGCCCGCAGCTTCGTACGCCGCTTCGGGGTGCGCTACCCGTCGTTCTACTCACCCGACGGGCAGGCGCTGCTGCCGTTCCAGGGCACCCTCAGCCCCAACTCGATCCCCAGCTTCGTGGTGCTCGACGACCAGGGGCGCGTCGCGGCCAGCATCATCGGCCAGCTGCCCTCGACGACGACGCTGGTCGACGTCGTCAAGGACGTGTCACGGGGGTCCGCCCATGGGTGAGTGGTTCCACCAGACCGCCCTGTCGGGGTCCCTGGTGCTCGCCCTGCCGGTCGCGCTCGTGGCCGGCCTGGTGTCGTTCTTCTCCCCGTGCGTGATCCCGCTGCTGCCGGGCTACCTGTCCTACGCCACCGGCCTGTCCGGTGCCGACCTCGCCAGCGGCGAGGCCGAGGCCCGGCGCGGCCGGATGCTGCTCGGCTCGCTGCTGTTCGTGGTCGGCTTCAGCGTCGTCTTCGTCGCCCTCGGCGCGCTCTCGGGCGCCGTCGGGTCGTGGCTGGTCACCTGGCGGCACACCCTCACGATCGTCCTGGGGGTCCTCACCATCGTGCTGGGCCTCGCCTTCGCCGGCCTGGTGCCGCTGCTCCAGCGCGACTGGCGGGTGCACCGGGTCCCGGCCGTCGGCCTGGCGGCCGCGCCCGTGCTCGGCTTCCTCTTCGGCCTCGGCTGGACGCCCTGCCTCGGGCCCACCCTCGCCGCGATCACCACGCTGTCGCTGAACGAGGCCACCGCCGGCCGGGGCGCGCTGCTCTCGGCGGTGTACGCCGTGGGGCTCGGCGTGCCGTTCATCCTCGCCGGGCTCGCCTACCGCCGGGCCCTGGGCGCCTTCGGCGTCGTGCGCCGGCACCAGGCCTGGGTGACGCGCATCGGCGGGCTGATGCTCGTCGTGGTCGGCCTGCTTCTCGTGACCGGCGTGTGGGACCAGGCCGTCAGCTGGCTGCAGGTCCACCTGGTCCAGTCCTCGGAGGTGACGGTGTGAGGACCCCATGACCGGACCCGTGCTGAACGACCAGCGCCCCGAGGGGCACGTCGACACCCAGGACCGCGACGCGGCCCGCCGCGACGGCCGTCACCCGGGCGAGCTCACCCTGCGGGAGATGCTGCGCTGGGCCTGGCGCCAGCTGACCTCCATGCGCACCGCCCTGGTGCTGCTGCTCCTGCTGGCGCTCGCGGCCATCCCGGGCTCCCTGATCCCGCAGCAGGGCGTCGACTCGCTCAAGACCTCGCGCTGGCAGGACGCCCACCCGCAGCTGACGCCGGTCTACGAGAAGCTCGGTCTCTTCGCGGTCTACAGCTCGCCGTGGTTCTCGGCCATCTACATCCTGCTCATGGTCTCGCTGGTCGGCTGCATCGTGCCCCGCACGTTCGTCTACTGGCGCGGGCTGCGGGCCCGCCGCCGCCCGCCGCCCCCCGCAACCTGACCCGCATGCCCGACCACTCGTCGTACCGCACCGACGTCCCGGTCGACGACGTCCTGGCCGGTGCCCGGGCGCTGTTGCGCAAGCGGCGCT
This sequence comes from Nocardioides ungokensis, assembly GCF_013466985.1. Taxonomy (GTDB): domain Bacteria; phylum Actinomycetota; class Actinomycetes; order Propionibacteriales; family Nocardioidaceae; genus Nocardioides; species Nocardioides ungokensis. The sequence continues at coordinate 594,686 of NZ_CP059164.1, forward strand.
ACCGCGTGGAGACCGCCGAGGATGCCGTCTCCGCCGAGCGCGGCTACCTGCGCGAGGCCGGCAACCTGCTCTTCCACCTCTCGGTGCTGGTCGTGCTGGTGGGCTTCGCCATCGGCGGCATGTTCGGCTACAAGGGTGGCGTCATCCTCGTGGTCGGCAACGGTTTCTCCAACAACCTGACGCAGTACGACGACTTCGTGCCCGGCAGCCTCTTCAAGGCCTCGAGCATGGAGCCGTTCTCGTTCGACATCAAGGACTTCTCGGTCGACTGGCTGACCTCCGGCCCCCGCGCCGGCATGGCGCGCGCCTTCGACGCCAGGCTCGCCTACCGCACCTCGCCGGGGGCGCCCGAGCAGCAGTACGACCTCAAGGTCAACCACCCGCTCACGGTCGGCAACACCGAGGTGTTCCTGATCGGCCACGGCTACGCCCCGGTCATCACCGTGCGCGACGGCAAGGGGAACGTGGTCTACAGCGGGCCGACGATCTTCCTGCCGACCGACCAGAGCTTCGCGTCCTTCGGCGTGGTGAAGGCCCCCGACGCCCAGCCGACCCAGATCGGGCTCGAGGGCGAGTTCTACCCGACCGTGGCGTTCTCGAAGCAGACGGGCAGCTACTACTCCGCCTTCGGCAACACCCTGGACCCGCTGGTCTCGATGCTCGTCTACACCGGGGACCTCGGCATGGACACCGGGACCTCGCAGTCGGTCTACGCCCTCGACAAGGCGAAGACCACGATGCTGACCAAGAAGAACGGCGCGCCGTACCGCATCGACCTGCGGCCGGGGCAGACGACCAAGCTCCCCAACGGCCTGGGCACGGTCAGCTTCGACGGGATCAAGCGCTGGACCAAGATCCAGATCAGCCAGACCCCGGGCAAGCGGATCGCCCTCGCTGGCGTGGTGCTCGCCCTGATCGGGCTGCTGGGGTCGCTGTTCATCCGGCCGCGGCGGGTGTGGGTTCGTGCTCGTCGGGAGGGTGGGGTCACACTGGTCGAGGTGGCGGCCCTGGATCGCTCTGGCGGTGGGGACGTCGCCACCGTGCTCGCGGAGATCGCGGCAGCCCTGCCGGGCGCGCCGACCAAGGACGCAGGAGAGGAACAGTCGTGACCGACGCCACGTGGGAGACCCTCAGCAACCAGGCCGTGGCCGCCTGCGGGATCGTCTACTTCCTGGCACTGCTGGCGCACCTGGTCGAGTGGAGCTCGCTGCGCAACGTGCCCGCGGACAACGCCCCGGCGAAGGCGCCGGCCCGCGCGACCTCGGCGTCGACCGCGACCACGACCGCGACCACGACCGGGGCCACGACCGGGGCCGATGGGGGCGCGGTGGCCGTCGCCACCGGCGGCACCGACGACACCGCGACCGGGGTCGACCCCGACCGGACCCGCCGGGTCGAGCTCTTCGGCCGGCTCGGCCTGATGCTCACCGTGATCGCGGTCGGCCTGCACTTCGTGGGGCTGCTGGGCCGGGGGATGGCCGCGGACCCCAACCGGGTGCCCTGGGGCAACATGTACGAGTTCACGCTGAGCGGCACCTTCATCGTGGCCCTGCTCTACCTGCTCCTGCACCGCCGCCTCGGCCTGGCCTGGATGGCCCCGATCGTCGTGGGCTTCGTGCTGGCGCTGCTGATGGTGGCCGTGCTGTGGCTCTACGACCCGGTCGCCCCGCTCACCGAGGCGCTCGACTCCTACTGGCTGGTCATCCACGTGATCTCGGCCGCCATCGCGACCGGCGCCTTCACCCTCGGTGGCATCTGCTCGGTGGTCTACCTGGTCAAGGAGCGCCACCCCGGCCCCACGACGGGTCCGCTGGCCCGGATCCCCGAGCCCGCGGCGCTGGACCGGATCTCCTACCGGATCCACTCCTTCGGCTTCCCGGTGTGGACCTTCGCGGTCCTGATCACCGGACCGATCTGGGCGCACCAGGCCTGGAGCAGCTACTGGAACTGGGACCCCAAGGAGGTCTGGGCCTTCATCACGTGGGTGGTCTACGCCGCCTACCTGCACGCCCGGTCGACCGCCGGCTGGAAGGGGCGCAACGCCGCCATCCTGGCCCTGGTGGGCATGGCGACGCTGTGGTTCAACTTCATCGGGATCAACTACTTCTCCTCGACCAGCCAGCACTCGTACGCCGGCGGCGCGCACCAAATCGGTGGCCCAGTCGAGGCCGGGGGCACCGCTCCGCGGATCCACTGAGCAGGTCGCCCCTCGAGGGCGCTGCCGACGGCGAGGCGCCCGTCAGGCCTCGGGGTCCTTGGGGTGCCTTCTCTTGCGGTCGAGGTCACGCAGGAAGTCGGGGTCGTCGTCCGGCCCGAAGGGGCGCGGCGGCTCGTCGTGCCTGGGCATGACACCGCGGCGCTGGATCACCCGCAGGGTCATGTAGACCGCGATCGCGATGAGGATCACGAGGAGCAGGAACTTCAGCACCCCTCCAATGTAGAAGGCATCTGGTCATTGCCTACCCTGAGGGGGTGAAGGAGTTCGTGGTCTACACCGCCTTGCGGATCTTGCTGTTCTTCGCCTCGCTGGCGATCGTGATCGGGGTGTGGATGCTGATCGCCAACTCGGTGCCCATCACCTGGGCTGTGGTGATCGCCTTCGTGATCAGCGGCCTGGCGTCGTACTTCCTCCTCAACCGGCAGCGAGCAGCCTTCGCGCAGCGGGTCCAGGTGCGCGCCGACCGGGCGCAGGCGCGCTTCGAGGAGATGAAGGCCCGCGAGGACGCCGACGACTCCTGACCTGCCCGTCGGGATGGGTCCATACTCCGTCGGGTGAGTCACGACGAGACCGCGCAGCGCTTCGACGTGGTCAGCGCGCTGGCCCGACAGCATCTCCCGGCGCCTGCAACCGACGACCTCCTGGCGACCCTGCGCCCCGCCCTGAGGCTGGTGCACGCCACCGGCGACCGGCCGGTCGTGGGGCACGCTCCCAGGAGGGTTCCGGCCGGGCAGGTGTCAGTGCTTGCGGCGGTTGAGCTGGCGCTCGACCCGCCCGCGGTCCTGGCCCAGCACCTTGGCCAGGATGGGCACCCGGAACTTGTAGAGCACCACGGCCACCACGACGATCAGCAGGATCCACAGGAACATGTCTCGAGCGTACGTCGGGACCCCCTGCGCGGCCCGCGCTCAGCCGGCGACGACGAGGGGAGCGGCCACCAGGGCCGCCCAGAGCAGCTCGGCGACACCGGTCTGCTGCAGCACCGGGATCAGCCCCGGCCCGGTCGCCCCGCCCTGCACGGTCCGCACCGCGCGACCCGCCACGGCGAGGAAGCCCAGGCCGATCAGGGCCCACCACGTCGTGGACGGCGACCGCGACCGCCACGACTGCGGCCGCGGCGGCCAGCACGAGCAGCAGGTAGAGCGCCCGGGTCCGACGGTCACCGAGCCGGACGGCGAGCGTGCGCTTGCCGGCCCCGACGTCGGTCGGGATGTCCCGCAGGTTGTTGGCCACGAGGATGGCGCACGCCAGGGCGCCGACGCCGACCGCGGCGTACAGGGCGGCCCACTCCCACGTCTGGGTCTGGACGTAGGTCGTGCCGATCACCGCGACCAGCCCGAAGAACACGAACACCATGACCTCGCCCAGACCGAGGTAGCCGTAGGGCTTCGAGCCCCCGGTGTAGTACCAGGCCGCCACCCCGCACAGCAGGCCGACCGCGACCAGCCACCAGGCCGTGGTGGCCGCCAGCACCAGCCCGGCGACGGCCGCGACGCCGAACGCCAGGAACGCCGCCCGCTTGACCGCGCCGGGCGTCGCTGCGCCGCTGCCGACCAGGCGCATCGGGCCGACCCGGTCGTCGTCGGTGCCGCGGATGCCGTCGGAGTAGTCGTTGGCGTAGTTCACCGCCACCTGGAGCGCCAGGCTCACGACGAGGGCGAGCAGCGCCTTCCACCACACGAAGCCGTTCGCGAAGGCGGCGACGCCGGTGCCGGCGAGGACAGGAGAGACGGCGGCCGGGAGGGTGCGCGGACGCGCGCCGGCGAGCCATTCGGCGGGGGTGGCCACCCGAGGATTCAAGCAGGCAGGTCCGCGGTGCCGCGCGAGTGGTCGGCCTGCAGGAAGCGCTCGGCCGCCCGGGCCGCCGGATGCATGCCGATCGCGGCCACCACGACGACGGCCCCGATGAGCAGCCAGCCCGGGGTGTCCCAGCTGATCGCGAGGAACGTGAAGGCCGCCGGCGCCCACACCTGGCCGGCCGTGCCGCCGAGCCGCGCCGCGCCCTGGTACTCCCCACGCCGTTCGGGGTCGGAGAGCTCGGAGATCAGGCCCCAGTGGCCCGCGGACTGGAAGAGCTCGGCCCCGGTCACCGTGACGTGGCCCAGCCAGACCAGGGCGATCGTCACCCAGCCGATCGTGTCGTGGGTGACGAGCACGATCAGGCAGGACAGCACGAAGAAGGCAGCGCTGATCCGCGGCCGCCCGCAGCGCGCCCGGCACCGTCCCCGCGCCGCGGGAGGCCGATACCTGGAGCAGCACCGCCAGCACCGTGTTGGTGCCGAAGAGCCAGGCGAGCAGGACCTGCGGGGCGTCGGTCTCCTGGACCAGCCACAGCGGGATGACGACGTTGAGCAGGACCTGGTTGGTGGCCAGCACGCCGTCGCAGAAGAAGAGCGCCAGGAAGCCACGGTTGCGCAGCGCGCCCGGCGTGAACAGCTGCGCGGGGCCGCCGTCACGTCGCCGCGCGTGGCTGAGGGCAGCCGGCTGATCAGCAGGGTGTTGAGCAGCAGGATCCCGGCCGCCGCCAAGGGGACGAGCCGGATCACCGTGTCGCTGTCGGTCGCGAGGGCCAGGCCGCCGAGCAGCGCGCCCAGGCTGAACCCGATGTTGAGCGCGCGAGCGCATTGAAGGCCAGCGACCGGATCCGCTCCTCACCGGTGAAGGCGTCGAGGGTGTAGGCGCCGCGACCCGCGCTGCCCGCGGTGTCGACCAGCTGGAGCACGACCATCATCGCGGCGAAGGCCACGAAGCCCGAGATCCACGGCCAGGCCAGGTAGAGCAGCGCCTGCGCGAGCGCACCCAGGGCCCACATCCGCTTGGGGCCGACCCGGTCCGCGACCTGCCGAGCGGCACCGCGAAGAAGAAGGACACCACCCCCGCGATGGTCAGGCCGAGGCCGACCTGCGCGGCGGAGAGGCCGACGATCCGGGTGAAGAACACCGCGCTGCCGGTGAGGAAGAAGCCCTCGCCCACCGCGAAGAGCACCGACTGCGAGGACAGCCGCCGCGCGAGTGGAGTCGGGGGAAGCATGCGCTGGAGCCGGGTCGCCGAGAGGGTGGGCACGGGACGGCATTCAACCAGCCGGTGCGAGGATGCGTCGCATGGATTTCCTGCGGCCGGTGGGCGGCCCGACGCCCGACGTCGTGGCCGCGCTCGAGGCGTGGCTGAGCGCTCCCGACGAGCCGCCTCCGGTCGTGGTCGAGACGTCCGGCTCCACCGGTCGGCCCAAGCGGGTGCTGCTCTCGCGCCGGGCGGTGCTGGCCTCGGTCACGGCGACGCAAAGGCGGCTGGGCGGCTCCGGTTGCTGGCTGCTGACGCTGCCGGCGTCGTACGTCGCAGGGCTGCAGGTGGCCTGCCGATCGCTGGTGGCCGGGCACTCGCCGGTGCTGTTCGAGGACCACACGTCCTTCGTGGCGGCGACGTCGGCGATGGGCGACGGGGACCGCTTCGTCTCGCTGGTGCCGACCCAGCTGCACCGGATGCTCGACCTGCCCGACGACGTCGCCGCGCTGCGGACCTTCCACACCGTCCTGCTCGGCGGGGGACCGGTGGGACGCCGCGTTGCGGGCGCGCGCCGCCGAGGCCGGGGTCAGCGTGGTGGCGACGTACGGCTCCTCGGAGACCGCGGGCGGCTGTGTCTACGACGGCTACGCCCTCGACGGGGTCGCGCTGGCGATCGGCCGCGGCGGCCGGATCCGGATCGGTGGTCCGACGCTCTTCGACGGCTACGAGGATGCCCGGAGCTGACCGCGTCGGTCCTGCAGACGGCTGGTTCCTGACCTCCGACGCGGGACGGCTCGACGAGGACGGCCGGCTGCACGTGCTCGGCCGGATCGACGACGTGGTGGTGAGCGGCGGGGTCAACGTGCCGACGCCCGCGGTGGCGGCACGGCTGCGCGAGCACCCGGGCGTGGCCGCGGCCGAGGTGCTCGGCGTCCCCGACGCGGAGTGGGCAACCGGGTGGTCGCCTTCGTGGTGGCGGCCGGTCCGGGTCCCTCGCTGTCGGAGCTCCGCGCCTGGGTGGGCGAGGCGCACCCGCGGTCGTGGGCGCCGCGGCAGCTGGTGGAGCTGACCGCGATTCCCCTGCTCGAGAACGGCAAGCCGGACCGGATGCGGCTGCGGGCGAGGTGCATGACCGCGGTCTGGTCGATCCCGATGCGGACCCGCTTCCGCGGCATCACCGTCCGCGAGGGCGTGCTGCTGCGCGGCACCCTGCCGTCGGGTGAGGTGGGCTGGGGCGAGTGGAGCCCGTTCCTGGAGTACGACGCCGCGGTCGCGGAGCCGTGGCTGCGCTGCGCGGAGGAGGCGGCAGCGGGTGACTGGCCCGCGCCGCTGCGGGACGGGTGCCCGTCAACGTCACCGTTCCCGCGGTCGGCCCCGAGCGGGCGCGCGAGATCGTGCTCGCCGGCGGGTGCACGACCGCCAAGGTCAAGGTCGCCGAGCCGGGCCAGACTCTGGCGACGACGAGGCGAGGAGGAGGCCGTGCGCGACGCACTCGGCCCGGCGGGCCGGGTCCGGGTCGACGCCAACGGCGGCTGGGAGGTCGACGAGGCGGTCGCGCGATCCGGCTGCTCGACCGTGCCGCGGCCGGCCTGGAGTACGTCGAGCAGCCCTGCGCGAGCGTCGAGGAGCTGGCCGCGGTCCGCCGAGCCGTCGACGTACCGATCGCCGCCGATGAGTCGATCCGCCGGGCGGCCGACCCCTACCGGTGCGCGACCTCGAGGCTGCCGACGTGGCCGTGCTCAAGGTGCAGCCGCTCGGCGGGGTGCGTGCCTGCCTGCGGATCGCCGAGGACATCGGGCTGCCGGTCGTGGTGTCGTCGGCGCTGGAGAGCTCGGTCGGGATCGCGGCGGGCGTGGCACTGGCCGCGGCGCTGCCCGAGTTGCCCTACGCCTGCGGCCTGGCCACCGTGCAGCTGCTCACCGCCGACGTCGTCACCCAGCCGCTGCTGCCGGTCGGGGGCGCCCTGCCGGTCGGCACCCCTGTCGTGGACGAGGCCGCGCTGGCCGAGCTCGTGGCCGCACCGAGCGGGTCGCCCACTGGGAGGCCCGGCTGGCCGAGGTGCGGGCGCTGCGGCGGGCCGTGCGGAGGATGGCGCCTCGTGACCACCCACCTTCGCCCGGGAGCTCCACCGAGCTCGCCCGCTCGGTCGTCTCGACGCTCCTCGACGCCGGCGCGTGACCGAGGTCGTGATCGCGCCGGGGTCCCGCACGCGCCGCTGTCCTTCGCTGTGTACGACGCCGCGGCGACCGGGCTGCTCCGGCTGCACACCCGCATCGACGAGCGCTCGGCCGGGTTCCTGGCGGTGGGCCTGGCTCGTGGTGGGGCCGTGCCCGCCGTCATGTGCACCTCCGGCACGGCGGTGGCCAACCTGCATCCCGCGATGGCCGAGGCGGCCCACGCCGGCCTGCCGCTGGTCGCGGTCACCGCCGACCGGCCGGCCCGGCTGCGGGGGACCAGCGCCAACCAGACGACCGACCAGGTCGGCATCTTCGGGCCGCTCGTGCAGACGATCGACCTCGCCGAAGCCGACGGGCTGGTGGTGGGCGTCGGTGACGGCCCGGTCCACGTGAACGTCCAGCTGGAGGAGCCGCTGGTGCCCGGTGACCGCTGGGTCCCGCCGGCCCCCGCCGCCAGGCAGGAGCGTCCGCCGTTCGCGCGGTTCCACGGCGGCGGTGCCGGCGATCCGTTGGGACGCGGGCCGGCGGACGGTCGTGGTGGCCGGTGACGACGCCGGTCCGCCCGCGCGGGTCCTGGCCGAGCAGGCGGGCTGGCCGCTGCTGGCCGAGCCGACCAGCGGCTCGCGCACGGGCGACCACGCCATCCGGTGCTACCGGCTGCTGCTCGACACCGACCTCGGCCGCTCGATCGAGCGGGTGGTGGTGCTCGGCCACCCGACGCTCTCACGGCCGGTGACCCGGCTGCTGGGTCGCGACGACGTCGAGGTGGTCGCGGCTCCGGCCAACGGCGCCTGGTCGCAGCGGCCGTTCCGGGTCGACGCGGAGCTCGCCTCCACCGAGGTCGAGGCGCCGGCCGACCCGGCCTGGCTCGCGGCCTGGAAGGCGGCGGACGCGTCGGTGGCCCGTCAGCTGGACGCCCTGCTCGCCGCCGAGCCCGAGCTCACCCCGCACGAGGTGGCGGGCGCCGTCGCCCGGGCGCTGCCGGCCGGGGGCCTGCTGGTGGTGGGCGCGTCCAGTCCGATCCGCGACCTCGACCTGATGGTGCCCCGCTACGAGGTGGGGGCCCGGCGCAAGACGGTCGCCAACCGTGGCCTGTCCGGCATCGACGGGGTCGTCTCGACGGCCGTCGGTGCGTCCCTCGCCCGCCGGAGCACCCGCAGCCTCGCGCTGATGGGCGACGTGACCTTCCTGCACGACGCGAACGGGCTCGTCCTCGGCCCGCGCGAGGCCCGCCCGGACCTGACGATCGTGGTCGTCAACGACGACGGCGGCTCGATCTTCACCATGCTCGAGCAGGGCGCGGAGGAGTACGCCGAGCGGTTCGACACGCTCTTCGGCACGCCGCACGGGGTCGACATCGGCAGCCTCTGCGCCGCCACCAGGACCCCGCACTGGAAGGTCGACTCGCTCGCGGAGCTCGAGCACGCGCTGGCCAGCCCCAACGGCGGCATCGAGGTCGTCGAGGCGGTCGTGCGCCGCGACAACCGGCGCGACCTCGACGTGCGCATCCGCGGGCTGCGGCCCTGACCGAGCAAGCCTGATCAAGACGGGGAGGCGTGGCAGCGTTGAGGATCGTCTCGTGACCACGTCAACCGACACCTTCGCGAGCTTCGTCGACCACCTCACCGAGGCGCTCGACGACCCCCGCATCACCGAGGCGTCGGGCGAGGAGTGGGCCGCCCGGCTGCACTTCTCGCGCTACCACTTCGACCGGATGATCAAGTCCGTCGCCGGCGAGCCGCCCAGCGCGCTTCGCCGCCGCATCCTGCTGGAGCGGGCGGCGTACCGCATGATCACCACCACGGCGCCGTTGATCGACATCGCCGTGGAGGCGGGCTACGGCTCGCACGAGGCGTTCACGCGGGCCTTCACCCGGGCGTACGGCGCACCGCCGGCGGCCTGGCGCCGCAAGCCCGGGCACATCCAGATCGAGGCGCCCAGCGACGTGCACTTCCATCCACCCGGCAGCCTCCGGCTGCCCGCACGAGACAAGGTGAGCTCCATGGACCTCCTGACCAAGATGGTCGAGCACCACATCTGGCTGACCGGCGAGATGGTGCGCCTGGCCGAACGCCTCACCGACGAGCAGCTCGACCAGCGGATCGAGCTCGACGTCGACGACGACACCCAGACCATCCGGTCGCTGCTCTCGCGGCTCATCGGCCAGATGGGGATGTGGAACGCCGCGGTCGCGACCCGCGACTACGACTGGTCGGTCGAGGAGCACGAGTCGCTGGCCTCCATGCGCCGGCGGCTCGCGACCGAGGGCCCGACGTACCTCTCCCACGTGCGTGAGGTGGTCGCCGGGGACCGTCTCGACGACACCTTCGTCGACGCGCTGTGCGAGCCCGCCGAGGTGTTCACCTACGGCGGGATGATCGCCCACGTCCTCACGTTCGCGGCGCACCGGCGGACGCTCGTGGTGCTGGCCCTCGGCCGGCACGGGATCGAGGAGCTCGGCTGGGGCGACCCGATGACGTGGGTGGCGCAGCCCGCCTGAGCCCCAGCCCGAGGCGAGACGCGGGGACGGTTTGGGGCCACTCCGACACAATGGGCCGGTGGAGATCGCCCTGTTCCTCGTCGGACTCGCGGTCGCCGTCCTCGCGTTCACGGCGCTGGCCGACCGGGTCGGCGTCCCCGCGCCGCTGCTGCTGATCGCGGTCGGGATCGGCGCGTCGTACCTCCCCGGCATGCCGGAGGTGCACCTGCGGCCCGAGGTGGTGCTGCTCGGGCTGCTCCCGCCGCTGCTCTACGCGACCGCGATCCAGAGCTCGCTGGTCGACTTCAACGCCAACCGGCGGGCCATCCTGCTGCTCTCGGTCGGGCTCGTCGTGTTCACCACCGTCGGCATCGGGGTGCTGGTGCACGCGATGCTGCCGGGGATCTCCTGGGGCTCGTCGCTGGCGATCGGCGCCGTGGTCGCGCCGCCGGACGCGGTCGCCGCGACCGCGATCGGCCGCCGGATCGGGCTGCCGCGTCGGGTCGTGACGATCCTCGAGGGCGAGTCGCTGCTCAACGACGCGACCGCACTGGTCGCGCTGCGGACCGCGATCGCCCTGATCGCCGTGGGCTCGCAGAACGTCGTGGCCTGGCGGGTGGGCGCCGACTTCGTGTGGGCGGCCGCCGGCGGCGTGCTGGTCGGCGTGGTGGTCTTCGTCGTGGTCGCGTGGATGCGCAAGCGGATCACCGAGCCGGTGCTCGACACGGGCATCTCCTACGTGATCCCGTTCTTCGCCTACCTCCTGGCCGAGGAGATCCGCGCCTCCGGCGTGCTCGCCGTCGTCATCGCGGGCCTGCTGCTCGGCCACAAGGCGCCGATCCTGCAGACGGCGCAGTCCCGCATCGCGGAGCGGATCAACTGGCGCACCATCGCCTTCGTCCTCGAGAACACCGTCTTCCTGCTCATCGGCCTCCAGGCGCAGTGGCTGTTCCAGGACGTGGGCGACAGCACCCTCTCCGCGGCCCGGATCGTCGCGGTCTGCGCCGCGACCCTGGTCGGTGTCGTGGTGCTGCGCATGGTGTGGGTGTTCGTCGCCCGCTATGCGCTCGTACGCCCCGGGCCGGACCCCCACGTCGGCTACAAGCCGCCGTGGACGTTCACGTTCGTGCTGGGCTGGGCCGGGATGCGGGGAGTGGTCACCCTGGCCGCGGCGTTCGTGATCCCGGAGGAGGCGGAGCACCGCGAGGTCCTGCTCCTCATCGCGTTCACGGTCGTGGCGGGCACGCTCTTCATCCAGGGTCTCTCCCTCGGCTGGGTCGCCCGGCGGCTCGGCGTACCGTCCCCGGACCCGATGGACGACGCTCTCGCGCGGGCCACGATCCTGCAGCAGGCGTCCAACGCCGGGTTCGCCGAGCTGGAGAAGCTGGAGTTCGAGGACCCGCACGGCGTGCGGGAGCTGCTCGACCAGCGCATCGACCAGCGCAACTTCGCGGCCTGGGAGCGGCTGGCCACCACGGCGGACGAGGAGTCCCCCAGCGAGCTCTACTCGCGGATGCGGCGGGCGATGATCGACGCCGAGCGCCGCCGGGTGCTGGAGATCCGGCTCTCCGGGACCGTCGCCTCGGAGGTGATCAGCGAGGTGCTCTCGATGCTCGACGTCGAGGAGTCGATGCTCGAGATCGCGCACCAGAACCATGAGGAGCTGCGGGCGGTCACCGCGAGACGGCGTCCTGCGGGAGAGGTCTGCGACGACCTGGAGAAGTACTCCGTGGCAGAGACGTCCGACGCCGGCGTCTGCCGGGAGTGCCTCGAGGAGGGCACCCGCTGGGTGGCCCTGCGCGAGTGCCTCGACTGCGGGCACCTCGCGTGCTGCGACTCCTCGCCGCGGCAGCACGCCACCGCACATTTCCGGGAGACCCAGCACCCCGTCATGCAGTCCGCCGAGCCCGGCGAGGACTGGCGCTGGTGCTACGTCCACCACCTCACCGCCTGACGGAAGTCCCGTCAGCCCATCTGGGCCTCGACCAGCCGGACGATCCCGCGGACCACCAGGAACAGTCCGGCCGCGGTGATCACGCCGGCGACGATCAGCCGGCCGTCGTGGTGGATCGCCTGTTGCAGGGCATCGAGCAGCCGGTGGGCCGTCCCCGGCGCCGTTGCCGCCAGCGCCACCGGAGCCCAGGCGGGCAGGGTGGCCAGCGCCACGAGGATGCCGGCTGCGACCACGGTGCCCCACGGCGGCACGCTCTCGGCGGCGATCTCCTTGGCAGCAGGGACGACCAGCGCGAGCGTGGTGACGTTGGTGGCCATGGAGAACAGGCCGAACGCGAACGCGGCCGGCGGTGTCAGGTGCGCCGGCGAGCGCCGGTGCTCCTGCTGGCGGGCCGGGTGCCACCGGGGCCACCGGGCCACCACGACGGCCAGTGCGATGAGCAGACCACCGATGACCAGGTCGATGGTCGCGTCCAGGCGTGGGGCCTGCGGCAGCGCGACCGAGCGCCCCACCAGCAGGACGGCACCGATCACCACCACGAGGACCGCCGCGGTGCCGGCCGCGTAGGCGAGCCCGGCGCGGGCACCGCGTGGCCCGGCCATCAGGACGGTCTGCTCGGTGAGCATGACCGGACTCACCGCCGCGGCCAGGCCCAGCGGCACCAGCACGACGAGGAGGTGCAGCACGCTCCGACCCTAGGGCTGGCGCCCCCGGTCAGGCCCCGGCGCGCACCATCCGCACGTGCAGGCCCTCGTCGTGCTCGTCGCGGGTGCCGTCGAGCCGGAAGCCCTGGCGCTCGTAGAAGCGGATCGCCCGGTCGTTGCCGTGCAGCACCCACAGGTACGCCGCGCGGTCGTCGATGGCCGCCTCGAGCAGGGCGTAGCCGACCCCGGCGCCCCAGCGGTCGGCCCGCACGTAGAGCGCCCACAGCTCGGTCTCGATGTCCACGTCGTTGTCACGGCCCGGTCCGGAGCTCACGAAGCCGACCAGCCCTTCCGGTCCCTCTGCGACCAGCGTGTTGTGGTTCTGCTCGAGGATCAGCCGCCACTTCTCGACCCGGGACGGGATGTCCGCGCGACGTTCGTCGAGGAAGTGCTGCGGCATCAGTCCCGTGTAGGCGTCGTCCCAGCAGTCGAGGTGCAGGTGCGTCAGGCGCTCGGCGTCCTCGGGCACGGGGCGACGGATGCGGATCTGGGCCGGGGCGCTCATGGCAGCATCGTACGAACCGCCAGGGCCGCGATGACGACCGCCGAGACCAGCCCGGTGACCAGGTGGCTGCGCCGTCCGGTCGCCACCCTCCCGAGCGCCGCGCCCCCACCTGCGAGGACCAGCTGCCACGACGCGGAGGCCAGGAAGGCGGCGGCCACGAAGACCGCCCCCTGCGCCGGTGACGCGACGAGGTGGCGGTTGCCGAGGACGACCGCGGCGAAGTAGACCACGGTCGTCGGGTTGACCGCGGTGATGCCGACGAAGACGGCGTACGCCCGGGCCGGGCGCAGCGGCGGGGTCGAGCGGACCCGGCCGCTGGTCGCCAGCGCGTGCGCGGCGGTCAGGGCCGCGATCACGAGCAGGACGAGCCCCGAGGCGAGGCGCAGCGGGGTGGCGACGGGAGCGAGCAGCGCCGACAGTGCCGCGCCGGCCACGACGGCAAGGGCCGCGTAGGCACCGTCCACGGTGGCGATGCCCAGTGCGCCCGCTGCGCCGACGCGGAACGACGTACGCGCGGCGAGCGTGACCAGGAATGCCCCGACCGCGCCGATCGGGATCGCGATCGCCCAGCCGGTGACGAGACCGGAGACGACCACCTCGAGCACGGGCCCGATTCTCGCGAGCCCCGGCGCCACCCGCCACGTGATTACGGTGGGGGCATGCAGATCACGAAGTTCGGCCACGCCTGCGTCCGGGTCGAGCACGACGGCAGGACCGTCGTTCTGGACCCCGGGATGTTCACCGACGTCGACGCCCTCGACGGGGCCGACGCGGTGCTGATCACCCACGAGCACCCCGACCACTACCTGCCGGACCACCTCCGCGCCACCGACGCGAGGATCTTCACGATCGAGGCGGTCGCCGCCCGGATCCGCGAGGACGCGCCCGACGTGGCCGAGCGGGTGACAGTCGTGGCGCCGGGGGAGTCCTTCGACCCGGGCATCCCCGCCCGCGCCGTGGGTGAGCTGCACGCAGTCATCCACCCGGAGATGCCGCGGGTCCACAACAGCGGCTACGTGCTGACCGCGGCCGGTCCCGACGGGTCGAGCGCGAAGGTGTTCCACCCCGGGGACGCGCTGACCGCGCCCGGTGAGCAGGTCGACGTCCTGCTCGTCCCCGTCTCCGCTCCGTGGATGCGGGCCTCCGAGGCGATCGAGTTCGCCCGCGCGGTGGGGGCGCCGCGCAACGTCGCGATCCACGACCGGGTCTACTCCGAGGCCGGACTGAAGATCGTGGACGGCCACATGAATGCCTTCCTGCCCAAGGCCGGGCAGGAGTACGTGCGGCTCGCCGACGGCCAGGACCTCTGACGTAGCGCCGTACGGCGCGGGGGTTGTCGGCCGGGTCTGTTGCTTGTCAGCCGTTGCACTGACCGACAGGCAAGGGTTTCCCCGGTCAGCCGGGGAAACCTGCGGCCACTACGGCGCCAGGGAGTCGCGGACCGGGACGAACTTGGCCTGCGACTCGGCGAGCTCGGCCTCGGGGTCGGAGTCGGCGACGATGCCGCACCCGGCGAACAGCCGGACGGTCGGGCCCTCGATCGAGGCGGAGCGCAGCGCGATGCCCCACTCGCCGTCGCCCCTGGCGTCCATCCAGCCGACGGGACCGGCGTAGCGGCCCCGGTCCATGCCCTCGATCTCGGAGATCAGGGCGGTGGCGACGGGGGTCGGAGTGCCGCCCACCGCCGCCGAGGGGTGCAGCGCCTCGGCCAGCTGGAGGGAGGAGACCGTGGCGGCGTCGTGCACCACGCCGGCCACGTCGGTGGCCAGGTGCATGACGTTGGGCAGGTGCAGGACGAACGGCGCCTCGGGCACGTTCATCGAGCTGCAGTGCGGGTCGAGGGCGTCGGCGACCGAGCGGACGGCGTACTCGTGCTCCTCGAGGTCCTTCGACGAGCGGGCCAGCGTCGCGGCCAGGGCCAGGTCGCGCTCGTCGTCGCCGGTGCGCCGGATCGTGCCGGCGAGCACGCGCGAGGTGACCAGGCCGCGCTCGCGACGCACGAGCATCTCGGGGGTGGCGCCGAACATGCCGTCGACGTGGAAGGTCCAGCACATCGGGTAGGACTCGGCGAGCCGGCGCAGTGGCCAGCGCACGTCCACCGGGGCGGTGGCGGTCGCGATCAGGTCGCGCGCGAGGACGACCTTCTCGAGGTCCCCGGCATTGATGCGGGCGACCGCGTCGGCGACGACCGTCATCCAGCGCTCCCCGTCGAGCGAGCCGTCGGTGAAGCTCACCTCGACCGGGCGGGGGGCGCGTCGGCGACCGAGAGCACGGGCGCCGCGATGCTGTCGCGCCCGATGGTGGTGAGCCAGGTCGTGTCGCCGCGACGGCCGATGACGACCTCGGGCACGACCAGAACGGAGTCGCCGGGCTCGTCGGCGAACGCGAAGGAGCCGAAGCTGACCAGGCCGGTGCCGGGCTCGTTGACCTCGTCGCGCACGACGGTCCGCTCGGTGGTCTCGGCCCACCACTTCACCGCGTCGGAGAAGCGGGTCGCGCCGCGGGTGCGCAGCTCCGCCGCGACGCCCCAGCCGATCAGCCCCTCACCCCGGCGCAGCCAGGTGACGGGCCGGTCGCCGGGCAGCAGCTCGACCAGCGCGGAGACCTCGTCGAGGTCGAGGCGGACGGTGCGGGCGACGAGGGTGCCGGCGGTCGCCGACTGCTCGTCGGGGGTCGCGCTGCTCGTCACGGGGGGCAGCCTACGCCCGAGACCCACGTCACTCCGGAGCCTGCCCCCGCGCGGGTCAGGACCAGTACACGACCACCGCGTCGCCCACCCGTACCTGGCCGAACAGCCACTGGAGCCCGGAGTAGTCGCGGACGTTCACGCAGCCGTGCGACGCGCCGGCGTACCCGCGGGCGGCGAAGTCCGAGGAGTAGTGCACCGCCTGGCCGCCGGAGAAGAACATCGAGAAGGGCATCTCCGAGCCGTAGAGGTGCGACACGTGGTCGGCGTCCATCGTGTAGACGTGGAAGAGGCCCTCGCGGGTCGGGCTGTACGACGCTCCGAACCGCACGTCCATGGTCTTGAGGACCTTGCCGTCCACGACCCAGCGCAGGGTCTGGCTGGTCTTGTCGATGCACAGCACCCGGCCGACCTTGCACCGGGCGTCGAGCGCGCCCGGCACGTTGCTGCCGGTCGAGGGGCTCTCGTTGTACATGGCGGCGTGAGTCGGGGCCGTGGTCATCGCCTGCAGCCGGTCGAGCGTGCGCTGGTCGACCTCGCCGGTGACCGGGATGCCGCGCTTGGCCTGGAAGCCGCGGACCGCCTCGGTGGTCGTGTCGTCGTAGCTGCCTGACACGTTGCCGAACAGCCACTGGATCGACACCAGGCGCGCCTGCAGGTCGCGGACCGCGACCCCGTCGTCGCCCGCCGCCAGGATCGCCGGCCCCGGGTGGAGCACGTTGAAGAGCTGGTCGTGGGTCGGCTGCTTCGTCATCGCGAGCAGCCGCTTCCAGGTGCGCTGGTCGACCACGCCCGTGGCCTTGATCCCGCGCTTGGCCTGGAAGCCGCTCACGGCCGCCCGGGTCGCGGGGTCGTAGCGACCGGTCGTGGTCTCCGGGAGCCAGGCCAGCTGGAACAGCCGCGCCTGGAGCTCGCGCACCTTGACCCCGGTGGCGCCGGGCTCGAGCACGTTCGCCGGGGTGGGCGGCTCGGTCGGCGTCGTGGCCGGGCTCGTGGGTGCCGTGCTCGTGGGTGCCGGCGTCGCCGGGGCCGTGGTGCCGGGCGCACCTGTCGGCTGCGGGGAGCTCGCGGCCGCCTCGGTCCGTCCCGTCCCCGGTCCGTCGCCGTGCCGTACGGCGTACCCCACGCCGTACGACGCCGCCGCGAGCAGGCCGATCGTGGCCACGGTCGTGGTGAGTACGC
Source organism: Nocardioides ungokensis (assembly GCF_013466985.1). Lineage (GTDB taxonomy): Bacteria > Actinomycetota > Actinomycetes > Propionibacteriales > Nocardioidaceae > Nocardioides > Nocardioides ungokensis. The sequence goes on from NZ_CP059164.1 coordinate 611,594, forward strand.
GCAGTGCTCTCATCGGTTCCTCCGGGCCCCTCGGCCGAATGATGAAGTTCCAGTGTCGACAAAGGGACGCCCGATCCGGGGATTTGGTTGCGTGGGAGCGTCGTCGTGACCAGTTCGTTGTAGTTCGGGTGCTGCGTGGTGGTCGGGGGCCGGGCCGTAGTCTCTGCGCGTGGCCCGTGCAGAACTCGACAAGCAGCCCTCCGACGTCCGTCGCATGTTCGACGCGGTCGCCCGGCGCTACGACGTCACCAACGACGTGCTCTCCCTGGGCCAGGACCGACGCTGGCGGCACGACGTCATCGAGGCGGTCGACCCGCGACCCGGCGAGCTGGTCCTCGACCTCGCCGCCGGCACCGGTACGTCGAGCCAGCCGTTCGCCGACCGCGGCGCCACCGTCGTGCCGTGCGACTTCTCGCTCGGGATGCTCCAGGTGGGCAAGCAGGCCAAGCCCCACCTGCCCTTCACCGCCGGGGACGGGACCCGGCTGCCGTTCGCGGACGCGACCTTCGACGCGGTGACGATCTCCTTCGGGCTGCGCAACATCGTGGACCCGCTGGCGGGTCTCGAGGAGCTCCGGCGCGTGACGAAGCCGGGCGGCCGTCTGGTCGTCTGCGAGTTCAGCCACCCGACCTGGGCGCCGCTCCGGACCGTCTACATCGAGTACCTCATGAAGGCGCTGCCGCCCATCGCCCGCGCGGTCTCCTCCGCCCCGGACGCCTACGTCTACCTCGCCGAGTCGATCCGCGCCTGGCCGGACCAGCGAGGCCTGGCCGACCTGATCGGCCGCGCCGGGTGGCAGGCGCCCGCCTGGCGCAACCTCTCCGGCGGCATCGTCGCCCTGCACCGCGCCACCCGCTGACCCGCCAACCCCTTCCGCCGAGTCGGCGCTGCTTGACGGTCAACGAGCGCCGACTCGGCGCTGCTTGACGGTCAACGAACGCCGACTCGGCGCTGCTTGAAGGTCAACGAGCGCCGACTCGGCGCGGTCCTCGGACCCGCCAATTAGGTAAGGCCTCCGTGCACTAAATCCCCACGCGGGGCAGGGTTCCGACACGACCCCACCCCGGGGTGCAGCCGTGTTGCCCTAGTGGCAGACTGTGTCCCGCGCCACTTAGTGATTCAGTTCACAAAGTCACAAACCGGCGGCGCGGGCCGGCCGGTCGGGCGCGGGACAGGAAGGAACGCGAGGCATGGAGCTGTACACGCCGGTGCTGGCGCTGGCTCTCCTCGCGGCGTTGTTCGCGGTCGGTTCCGTGATCATGAGCGCCGTCGTGGGACCCAAGCGCTACAACCGGGCCAAGCTCGACTCGTACGAGTGCGGCATCGAGCCCACCCCGCAGCCCGTGGGCGGCGGGCGCTTCCCGGTGAAGTACTACATCACCGCGATGCTCTTCATCGTCTTCGACATCGAGATCATCTTTCTCTACCCCTGGGCCGTCTACTTCGACTCCATGAAGTTCTTCGGCCTCGTCGAGATGGTCCTCTTCATCGCCACCGTCTTCGTCGCCTACGCCTACGTCTGGCGACGCGGCGGCCTGGAATGGGACTGAGGCTCGCGATGCACGCACGCTGCCTGCGTTTTCGTCGGTCGACGACCGCTCCGCTGCGCTCCGCTGAAGGTCGCCTTCCCTCCTCCGCCTTGGCATCGCACGCGCCTCGCGACCCTCAGAGAGGTAACTGAGACATGGGTCTTGAAGAGAAGCTTCCCTCCGGCGTCCTGCTGACGACCGTCGAGGGCGTCGCCGGCTACATGCGCAAGGCGTCGTTCTGGCCGGCGACGTTCGGCCTGGCCTGCTGCGCCATCGAGATGATGACCAGCGGCGGCCCGAAGTACGACCTCGCTCGCTTCGGGATGGAGGTCTTCCGCGCCAGCCCGCGCCAGGCCGACCTGATGATCGTCGCCGGCCGGGTCAGCCAGAAGATGGCGCCGGTGCTGCGCCAGATCTACGACCAGATGCCCGACCCCAAGTGGGTGCTCGCGATGGGTGTGTGTGCCAGCAGCGGCGGCATGTTCAACAACTACGCGATCGTCCAGGGCGTCGACCACGTCGTACCCGTCGACATGTACCTCCCCGGCTGCCCGCCGCGGCCGGAGATGCTGATCGACGCGATCCTCAAGCTCCACGACCAGGTCCAGCACGCCAAGCTCGGCAGCAACCGCAGGGCCGAGATCGAGCAGCAGGAGACCGCCGCGCTCCAGGCGCTCCCGACCTCCGACATGAAGGGCCTGCTGAGGTGAGCGACGAGAAGAAGGTCGAGCAGCCCGCGCCCGAGCAGTCGCCGGACAACGTCCCGGCACCTGCGGGCGAGGTCCACCCCGTCGGCAGCCGCCAGGGCATGTTCGGGGTGCGGGGGAGTGGCGACACCAGCGGCTACGGCGGCCTGGTCAGCCCGATCGTCTACCCCGCGGCCGCGCAGCGGCCCTTCGGCGGGTGGTACGACGAGGTGGCCGACGCCCTCGAGGACCGGCTGCGCACCGACGGGCTCGACCACGCCGTCGAGACGGTCGTGATCCACCGCGGCGAGATCACCTTCCACGTCCGCCGCGAGGACCTGGTCGTGGTCGCGCAGATGCTGCGGGACGACCCGCGCCTGCGCTTCGAGCTCTGCTCGGGTGTGAGCGGGGTGAACTACCCCGACGACACCGGGCGCGAGCTGCACGCGGTCTACCACCTGCTCTCGATGACCCACAACCGCCGGATCCGGCTCGAGGTCTCCGCGCCCGACGCCGACCCGCACATCCCCTCGATCGTGGGCGTCTACCCCACCAACGACTGGCACGAGCGCGAGACGTTCGACATGTTCGGGATCGTCTTCGACGGCCACCCGGCCCTGACCCGGATCCTGATGCCCGACGACTGGCCGGGCCACCCACAGCGCAAGGACTACCCGCTCGGGGGCATCCCCGTCGAGTACAAGGGCGGCACGATCCCGCCGCCCGACCAGCGGAGGTCGTACAACTGATGAGCACCACCGAAGATCTCTACGCAGGCAGCAGCGAGACCACCGAGGGCCGGGTCTTCACGGTCACCGGCCAGGACTGGAGCTCGATCACCGAGGGCCTGGCCGACGCCGGTGACGCCGACGAGCGCGTCGTCGTCAACATGGGTCCGCAGCACCCGTCGACCCACGGCGTGCTCCGCCTGATCCTCGAGCTCGAGGGCGAGACGGTGACCGAGGCCCGCTGCGGCATCGGCTACCTCCACACCGGCATCGAGAAGAACATGGAGTTCCGCTCCTGGACGCAGGGCGTCACGTTCTGCACCCGGATGGACTACCTCAGCCCCTTCTACAACGAGATGACCTACGTGCTCGGGGTCGAGCGGCTGCTCGACATCGAGGACCAGATCCCGGAGAAGGCCGAGGTCATGCGGGTGCTCCTGATGGAGCTCAACCGCATCTCCTCCCACCTGGTCTGCATCGCCACCGGCGGCATGGAGATCGGCGCCCTGACCGTGATGACGATCGGCTTCCGCGAGCGCGAGCTGGTGCTCGACCTCTTCGAGCTGATCACCGGTCTGCGCATGAACCACGCGTTCATCCGCCCCGGCGGCGTCGCCCAGGACCTGCCCCCGGGCGCCCTCGACGAGATCCGCGACTTCATCGCCCTGATGAAGAAGCGCCTCCCCGAGTACGCCGCGCTCTGCAACGCCAACCCCATCTTCAAGGCACGTCTCGAGAACGTCGGCCACCTCGACCTCTCGGGCTGCCTGGCCCTCGGCATGACCGGTCCGGTCCTGCGCAGCACCGGCTACCCGTGGGACCTGCGCAAGACGCAGCCCTACTCGGGCTACGAGGACTACGACTTCGAGGTCCAGACCTGGGACACCTGCGACTCCTACGGCCGCTTCCGGATCCGGCTCGGCGAGATGTGGGAGTCGCTGAAGATCGTGGAGCAGGCCGCGGACCGGCTCGCCAAGCTCGAGGGCGCGCCGGTCATGGTCGCCGACAAGAAGATCGCCTGGCCCAGCCAGCTCGCGATCGGCAGCGACGGCATGGGCAACAGCCTCGACCACATCCGCCACATCATGGGCGAGTCGATGGAGGGGCTGATCCACCACTTCAAGCTGGTCACCGAGGGCTTCCGCGTCCCGCCCGGCCAGGCCTACGTGCCGATCGAGTCGCCGCGTGGCGAGCTGGGCGCGCACGTGGTCTCCGACGGCGGCACCCGACCCTTCCGGGCGCACTTCCGCGACCCGTCGTTCACCAACCTGCAGGCCACGAGCGTGATGAGCGAGGGCGGCATGGTCGCCGACGTCATCGTCGCGATCGCCTCCATCGACCCCGTGATGGGAGGAGTCGACCGATGACCCAGACCCAGGGGCTCACCGAGACGACGTACGACGAGCTGCGGCAGATCGCGGCGCGCTACCCCGAGGCCCGCTCCGGCCTGCTGCCGATGCTGCACCTGGTGCAGTCCGCCGAGGGCCGGATCACGCCCGAGGGCATCGAGGCCTGCGCCGAGATCCTGCAGATCTCCGCGGCCGAGGTCAGCGGCGTGGCGACGTTCTACACGATGTACAAGCGCAAGCCGGTCGGCGACTACCACGTCGGGGTCTGCACCAACACGCTGTGCGCGGTGATGGGCGGCGACGCGATCTTCGAGCGGCTCAAGGACCACCTCGAGGTCGGCAACGACGAGACCACGCCCGACGGCAAGGTCACCCTCGAGCACATCGAGTGCAACGCCGCCTGCGACTACGCGCCCGTGATGACCGTCAACTGGGAGTTCATGGACAACATGACGCCCCAGTCGGCCACGGACCTGGTGGACGACCTGCGATCGGGCGCCGAGGTCACCTCGACCCGCGGCGCACGCCTGTGCACCTGGCGCGAGGCCGAGCGCGTGCTCGCCGGCTTCCCCGACGACCGCGCGGACGAGGGCCCGTCGGCCGGTGCCGCCTCGCTGGTCGGGCTCGGCATCGCCCGGGAGCGGGGCTGGACCGCCCCCGAGGTCGAGGGTCGGCCCGCCGTCACGGCCGGGCACGGCGGCTCGCGGACCGGAGCCGCGGAGTCGGCCGACACCGCGCGCGCCGAGACCGAGACGAAGGTCGACGAGTCGCCCGCCGGCACCAAGCACGTCGACGCTCCTTCCGAACAACGCGGTGCCAAGGGAGACGCCCAGTGACCGACACACTGACCCCGGTCCTCACCGACAACTGGGGCGAGGACCGCAGCTGGACGCTGGAGGCCTACGAGGCGCGCGGCGGCTACCGGGCCCTCGACAAGGCGCTGGGCATGGACCCCGCAGCCGTGATCGAGGAGGTCAAGGAGTCGGGCCTGCGCGGTCGCGGCGGCGCCGGCTTCCCCACCGGCATGAAGTGGGGCTTCATCCCGCAGGACAACCCCCGCCCGAAGTACCTCGTGGTCAACGCCGACGAGTCCGAGCCGGGCACCTGCAAGGACGTCCCGCTCATGATGGCCAGTCCCCACACGCTGCTCGAGGGCGTCATCATCAGCTCCTACGCGATCCGCGCCAACCGGGCGTTCATCTACGTCCGCGGCGAGGTGCTCCACGTCGTACGCCGCCTTCAGCGCGCCGTGCAGGAGGCCTACCTCGCCGGACACCTCGGCAAGGACATCCACGGCTCGGGCTTCGACCTCGAGGTGGTCGTCCACGCCGGAGCCGGCGCCTACATCTGCGGCGAGGAGACCGCGCTCCTCGACTCGCTCGAGGGCCGCCGCGGCCAACCACGCCTGCGTCCGCCGTTCCCGGCCGTCGCGGGGCTCTACGCCAGCCCGACGGTCATCAACAACGTCGAGTCCATCGCGTCGGTGCCCAGCATCATCGCCAACGGGCACGGCTGGTTCGCCTCGATGGGCACGGAGAAGTCCAAGGGGTTCGGCATCTTCTCGCTGTCCGGCCACGTCACCCGGCCCGGCCAGTACGAAGCCCCGCTCGGCATCACCCTGCGTCAGCTCATCGACCTCGCCGGCGGCATGCGCGAGGGCCACGAGCTGAAGTTCTGGACGCCCGGCGGCTCCAGCACGCCGATGCTGACCGCCGAGCACCTCGACGTGCCGCTCGACTTCGAGGGTGTCGGCGCGGCCGGGTCGATGCTCGGCACACGTGCCCTGCAGCTCTTCGACGACACCACCTGCGTGGTGCGGGCGGTGCTGCGCTGGACGGAGTTCTACAAGCACGAGTCCTGCGGCAAGTGCACGCCCTGCCGCGAGGGCACCTGGTGGCTGGTGCAGACGCTGGCGGCGCTGGAGAAGGGGCAGGGCTCCGAGTCCGACCTCGAGCTCCTGCTCGACCAGTGCGACAACATCCTCGGCCGCTCGTTCTGCGCGCTCGCCGACGGTGCGGTCAGCCCGATCACCAGCTCGATCAAGTTCTTCCGGGACGAGTACATCGCCCACCTCACCCACGGCGGGTGCCCCTTCGACCCCGCCGCCTCGACCGTCTTCGCGACCGCGGGAGCGACTGCATGACGACCACGCCGGAGAAGACCGGGGCGAGCACCCCGGTCGCCGAGGACCTCGTCACCCTCACCATCGACGGGGTCCAGGTCAGCGTCCCCAAGGACACTCTGGTGATCCGTGCCGCCGAGCAGGTCGGCGTCCAGATCCCGCGGTTCTGCGACCACCCGCTGCTCGCCCCGGTGGGGGCCTGCCGGCAGTGCCTGGTCGACGTGCCCGACGCCGGCAACGGCCGCGGCTTCCCCAAGCCGCAGGCCTCGTGCACGATCACGGTCGCCGAGGGCATGGTCGTCAACACGCAGGCCACCAGCCCGGTCGCCGACAAGGCGCAGCAGGGGATCATGGAGTTCCTGCTGATCAACCACCCGCTCGACTGCCCCGTCTGCGACAAGGGCGGCGAGTGCCCCCTGCAGAACCAGGCCATGTCCAACGGCCGCGCCGAGTCGCGCTTCTCCCCGCCGGGGGCGGCGTCAAGCGGACCTACCCCAAGCCGATCAACATCTCCGCCCAGGTGCTGCTCGACCGGGAGCGCTGCGTGCTGTGCGCCCGATGCACCCGCTTCTCCGAGCAGATCGCCGGCGACCCCTTCATCGCCCTGATCGAGCGCGGTGCCCTGCAGCAGGTGGGCATCTACGAGAAGGAGCCCTTCGAGTCCTACTTCTCGGGCAACACCATCCAGATCTGCCCGGTCGGCGCGCTCACCAGCGCCGAGTACCGCTTCCGGTCGCGCCCCTTCGACCTCGTCTCCACGCCCTCGGTGGCCGAGCACGACTCCTGCGGCTCGGCGATCCGGGTCGACCACCGGCGCGGCAAGGTGATGCGCCGCCTCTCCGGCAACGACCCCGAGGTCAACGAGGAGTGGATCACCGACAAGGACCGGTTCGCGTTCACCTACGCGACCATGCCCGACCGGTTGACCTACCCCCAGGTCCGTGACGAGGACGGCTCGCTGCGCCCAGCGTCGTGGCCGGAGGCCTTCGCCGTCGCCGCCCGTGGCCTGCACGCCGCAGGTGCCTCCGCCGTGCTGACGGGTGGCCGCGTCACGGCGGAGGACGCCTACGCCTACAGCAAGTTCGCCCGGGTGGCGCTCGGCACCAACGACATCGACTTCCGTGCCCGGCCGCTGTCGGCGGAGGAGGCGGACTTCCTCGCCTCAGAGGTCGTCCTCGACGCCACGGTGACCTACGCCGACCTCGAGTCCGCGACGACCGTCGTGCTGGCCGGGCTCGACCCCGAGGACGAGGCCGGCGCGATCTTCCTGCGGCTGCGCAAGGCGGCCCAGCACCACCGGACCAGGGTCGTCTCGATCGCGCCGTACGCCTCGCGCGGCCTGCGCAAGATGAACGGCCAGCTCGTGGCCACCGCCCCCGGCGACGAGGCGGCGGCGCTCGAGCAGCTCGTCTCGCACGCCGACTTCGGCCTCGACGCGACCGGGGTGATCCTGGTGGGCGAGCGCCTGGCCACCTCACCTGGAGCCCTCACGGCGGCGGCGCGGCTGGCCCGCACCACCGGTGCCCGGCTCGCCTGGGTCCCGCGTCGCGCCGGCGACCGCGGCGCGGTCGAGGTCGGCTGCCTGCCCAACCTGCTGCCCGGTGGCCGCCCCGTCGCAGACGCGGCCGCCCGCGTGGACGTCGCGACCGACTGGGGCGTGGCGGGACTTCCCGAGACCGCCGGGCGTGACGCCGACGGGATCGTCGCGGCGCTGCTCGCCGGCGAGCTCGGTGGCCTGGTCATCGGGGCGTCGACCCCGATGACACCGCCGACCCGGCCGCCACCCGCGCCGCGATCGCGGCTGCCTCGTTCGTGGTGGCGCTCGAGCTGCGCGAGACCGACGTGACCCGAGCCGCGGATGTCGTCTTCCCGGTGGCACCGGTGACCGACAAGTCCGGGATGTTCGTGACCTGGGAGGGGCGGCCCCGCCCGTTCCCCGCGGTCTTCGACGACCCGCGCTCGCTGCCCGACCTGCGCGTCCTCTCCGGCATCGCCGAGGAGCTGGCGCTGCTGGGCCAGGGGAGCCCGCTCGGGTTCCGCACCGTCGCCCAGGCACGGGCGGAGATGGAGGACCTCGGTCCCTGGGACGGTGAGCGTGCCCCGACGGTCGAGGCGTCCGCCACCACCCACGCCGACTCCGACGGCGGCCTGCGCCTCGCGACGTGGAAGCAGATGATCGACCACGGCTCGATGCAGGACGGCGACCCGGCGATGCGGGCCACCGCCCGTCGGCCGGTCGCCCGCGTCAGCCCCCGCACGTACGCCACCCTGCACGAGTCGGTCCGCGGACGGCGGCGTCCTGGTCGGTGACCGCGGCGAGATGTCCGTGCCGGTCGTCGCCACCGAAGGCATGGTCGACGGGGTCGTGTGGGTGCCTGCCAACTCCGTGGGCGCGGGAGTCCTGGCCGACCTGGCCTCGCCCGGGAGCACGGTCACGTTGAAGGGAGCGGCGCAGTGATGCACTGGCCTCGATCGCGGGGAGCGGCACGGTGATGTCGACGAGCGACATTCCCAATGTCTCCGTCGGCGACTTCGGTGACGACCGTGGTGGATCACCGGGATCAAGGTCGTGGCGATCTTCCTGGTCCTCGTCCTGCTGACCCTGTTCAACATCTGGTGGGAGCGCCGGGTCGTGGCCCGCATGCAGCACCGGATCGGTCCCAACGTGAACGGACCCTTCGGACTCCTCCAGTCGCTCGCCGACGGCGTGAAGCTGGCGCTGAAGGAGGACATCATCCGAAGGCGGCCGACAAGGTGGTCTTCCTGCTCGCCCCCGTCCTGGCCGTGATCCGGCGTTCGTGACGTTCAGCGTCATCCCGTTCGGCCCGCAAGTGGACATGTTCGGTGTCACGACCCCGCTGCAGCTCACCGACATGCCGTCGCGGTGCTGTTCGTGATGGCGATCGCCTCGATCGGGATCTACGCATCGTGCTCGGCGGCTGGTCCAGCGGCTCGACGTACTCCCTGCTCGGCGGCCTGCGCTTCGAGCGCGCAGATGATCTCCCCTACGAGGTCGCGATGGGCCGGCGCTGGTCGCGGTGTTCCTCTACGCCGGCTCGATGTCGACCTCGGAGATCGTCGCCGCGCAGGACAAGTTCTGGTACGGCCTGATCCTGGTGCCGTCCTTCGTGATCTACACGATCTCGATGGTGGGCGAGACGAACCGCGCGCCGTTCGACCTCCCCGAGGCCGAGGGCGAGCTGGTCGGTGGTTTCCACACCGAGTACTCCTCGCTGAAGTTCGCGCTGTTCTTCCTCGCCGAGTACATCAACATGGCGACCGTCTCCGCGCTGGCGACGACGCTGTTCCTCGGCGGCTGGCACGCGCCGTGGGGCATCGCGGCTATCAACGACGGGATGTTCAACGAGGGCTACTGGCCGCTGCTGTGGTTCTTCGGCAAGGTCCTGTTCTTCATCTTCATCTTCATCTGGCTGCGCGGCTCGCTGCCGCGGCTGCGCTACGACCAGTTCATGGCGTTCGGCTGGAAGCGGCTGATCCCGATCTCGCTGGTCTGGATCGTCGCCGTCGCGACGATCCGGTCGATCTCCCTCGACGGCGGCATCGACCGGAACTACCTCCTGATCGGGATCGGCGTCCTCGCGGTGCTGTTCCTCGCGCTGTTCTTCATCGGCGGCGAGGAGCAGGAGGAGGAGCAGGCCCAGCCCGAGGCTGTCGACGCCCACGCGGGCGGGTTCCCCGTGCCGCCGATGCCGGCCGGCGGACCGGTGCGCGGAGCCGCCCGATCGTTGTCCTTCCGACGACCTCCACCGTCGGCGTATCCGGTGAGGAGATCTGATGGCCCAGCAGGAGCCACGTGGCATGAGGGAGCAGCTCTGGGACCCGATCGCCGGGTTCGGGGTGACCTTCCGGACGATGTTCAAGAAGGTCGTCACCGAGCAGTACCCCTTCGAGAAGCTGCCCACGGCGCCGAGGTTCCACGGCCGGCACCAGCTCAACCGCTGGCCGGACGGCCTGGAGAAGTGCATCGGCTGCGAGCTGTGCGCCTGGGCCTGCCCGGCCGACGCGATCTACGTCGAGGGTGCGTCCAACACCGAGGACGAGCGCTTCAGCCCCGGCGAGCGGTACGGCCGCGTCTACCAGATCAACTACCTGCGCTGCATCCTGTGCGGCCTGTGCATCGAGGCCTGCCCGACGCGGGCGCTCACGATGACCAACGAGTACGAGCTGGCCGACGACAACCGTGCCGACCTGATCTACGAGAAGTCCGACCTGCTGGCGCCGCTGCTGCCCGGCATGGAGCAGCCGCCGCACCCGATGCGCCTCGGCGACGACGAGGGCGACTACTACCGGGGCACCTGGTCGGCGCCCGCGCCGACGGAGAGGACGGCCTCGCAGTGACTGCCTTCTGGGTCCTCGCGCCGATCATGGTGATCGCCGCGCTGGGCATCCTGTTCGTCCGCAAGGCCGTGCACGCGGCGCTGCTGCTGGCGGTCGTGATGATCAGCCTGGCGGTGCTGTACGCCGCGCTCGACGCGCCGTTCCTCTTCGCGGTGCAGATCATCGTCTACACCGGCGCGATCCTGATGCTCTTCCTCTTCGTGCTGATGCTCGTCGGCGTGGACGCGTCGGACTCGGTGGTGGAGACCATCCGGGGCCAGCGGGTCATGGCCGTCGTGGCCGGCCTGCTGCTCGGCCTGGTCCTCGTCACCGGGGTCGGCCAGATCTCGCTGGGCGCGGGCGTCGGGCTCGCCGACGCCAACTCCGGGGGCAACATCCAGGCCCTCGCCACCATCCTGTTCTCCCGCTACGTCTTCGCGTTCGAGACCACCAGCGCCCTGCTGATCACCGCCGCGGTGGGCGCCATGGTGCTCGCGCACCGCGAGCGCCTGGTGCCGAAGCCGACCCAGGCCTCCCTGGCCGCCCAGCGCCTGCGGGACTACCAGGACAAGGGCACCCACCCGGGCCCGCTGCCGCCTCCGGGCGTCTTCGCCCGCCACAACGCGGTGGACACCCCGGCCCTGCTGCCCGACGGCACGGCGTCGGAGGCCTCGGTCTCCCGGGTCCTCGCCGCGCGCGGCACGGTCCGTTCGGCGCCGGCCTTGGCCGACGACATCGAGGAGCTGCAGCGCCAGATCGGCGACGCGCCGCACGCGGGCCGCACCGGTTCCGCCTCGGCCGAGGAGGAGAACCTGTGAGTGTCACGCCCTACATCGTGCTCTCGTCGATCCTGTTCACCATCGGCTGCGTCGGGGTCCTGACCCGTCGCAACGCCATCGTGGTGTTCATGTGCGTCGAGCTGATGCTGAACGCGTCCAACCTCGCGCTGGTCGCCTTCGCCCGCCAGCACGGAAACCTCGACGGGCAGATCGCGGCCTTCTTCGTGATGGTCGTCGCGGCCGCCGAGGTCGTGGTCGGGCTCGCCATCATCATGACCATCTTCCGGACCCGTCGCTCGGCCTCGGTCGACGACGCCAGCCTGCTGAAGTACTGAGGAGCGACGGCTGATGCATGCCCTCCACGAGGTCGTCCACGCACCCGTGGTCGACCCCTCGTCCGCGAGCGGGGTCTTCACCCTGCTGTGGCTGGTGATCGCGCTGCCGCTCGCCGGCGCCGCGGTGCTCCTGCTCGGCGGGCGATTCACCGACCGCTGGGGACACCTGCTCGGCACGGCCCTGCCGATCGGGTCGTTCGTCCTGAGCCTGTGGATGTTCATCGACGTCCTCGGACGCGACTCCGCCGACCGCCAGGTCTCCCAGCACCTCTACACCTGGATCCAGGTCGGCCACCTCGACGTGGGCATGGACCTGCTCTACGACCCGCTGTCGTCGCTGTTCCTGCTGCTGATCACGGGCGTCGGGTCCCTGATCCACGTCTACTCGATCGGCTACATGGAGCACGACCCGCGCCGGCGCCGCTTCTTCGGCTACCTCAACCTCTTCGTCGCCGCGATGCTGCTGCTGGTTCTGTCGGAGAACTACCTCGGTCTCTTCCTCGGCTGGGAGGGCGTCGGTCTGGCGTCGTACCTGCTCATCGGCTTCTGGCAGTACAAGCCGTCGGCCGCCGCCGCCGCGAAGAAGGCCTTCGTCATCAACCGCGTCGGTGACATCGGCATGTCGCTGGCGATCATGCTGTTCTTCGTCACCTTCGGCTCGACCAGCTTCACGGTGATCAGCGCCTCGGCCGACCGGGCCTCGACGGGCACGCTGACCGCGCTGGGCCTGCTGCTCCTCCTCGGCGCCTGCGGCAAGTCGGCCCAGGTGCCGCTGCAGGCCTGGCTGCTCGACGCGATGGAGGGCCCGACCCCGGTCTCGGCCCTGATCCACGCCGCGACCATGGTGACCGCGGGCGTCTACCTCGTCGTGCGCTCCAGCTTCGTCTTCGACCTCGCGCCGAACGCCCAGACCGCGGTTGTGGTCGTCGCCGTGGTCACGCTCCTGTGGGGCGCGATCATCGGTTGCGCGAAGGACGACATCAAGAAGGTGCTGGCCGGCTCCACCATGAGCCAGATCGGCTACATGATGCTCGGCGCCGGCCTCGGCCCCGCCGGCTATGCCTTCGCGATCTTCCACCTGCTGGTGCACGGCTTCTTCAAGGCCAACATGTTCCTCGGGGCCGGCTCGGTGATGCACGGCATGGACGACGACGTCGACATGCGCCACTACGGGGCGCTGCGCAAGGCCATGCCGGTCACCTTCCTGACCTTCTCGATGGGCTACCTCGCCATCATCGGCTTCCCCGGCTTCTCGGGCTTCTGGTCCAAGGACAAGATCATCGAGACCGCGCTGGCCGACAACTGGCTGGTCGGCCTGTGCGCGATCGTCGGCGCCGGGGTCACCGGCTTCTACATGACCCGGCTGATGCTGCTCACCTTCTTCACCGACAAGCGCTGGGAGAAGGGCGTGCACCCGCACGAGTCGCCCAAGATCATGACGATCCCCCTGATCGTGCTGGCGGCGCTGTCCGCCCTCGGCGGCGTGATGCTGATCGGCAACTGGATCGTGGACTACCTCGCCCCGGTCGTCGGCACCCCGCCGCACGAGAACGCGCCGCTGCCGGCCATCGTCGTCACCCTCATCGCGGTGCTCGTGGTGGCGGCCGGAGTGACCCTGGCGTGGTTCCTCGTCGGCAAGCGGGACGTGCCGCGCACCGCGCCGCAGCAGGTGTCCCCGGTGGTCCTGGCCGCGCGCAACGACCTCTACGGCGACGCCATCAACGACACCCTCGTGGTCAACCCGGGCCGGAGGGTGGTCGGCGGCCTCCTCACCTTCGACCGGTACGGCGTCGACGGCACCCTGACCGGTGGCCCGGTCGCGATCGGAGCGGTCGCCGGCCAGCTCCGGCGGGTGCAGAACGGCTTCGTCCGCTCCTACGCCCTCTCCCTGCTCGGCGGCGTCCTGCTCGTCGTCCTGGCCCTCCTGGCGGTGAACCTCGCATGAGCTCCTTTCCCTGGTTGACCGTCCTGTGGGCGGTGCCGCTCGTCGGCGCGGTGGCCGTGGCCTTCGTGCCGAAGACGCGAGGGGCGGCGCTGCCCAAGCAGCTGGCCCTGGCCGTCTCGCTGCTCACCCTGGCCGTGGGCGTGGCGATCGCCGCGCAGTACGACACCGGCGGCGGCATGCAGCTGACCGAGACGCACAACTGGATCAGCGCCTTCGGCGTCCACTACGCCCTCGGGGTCGACGGGCTCGGGCTGCTGCTGATCCTGCTCACCGTCGCACTCGTCCCAGTGGTCGTCGTCGGCGCGTGGCACGAGGCCGACGACCGCAACCCCGCGGCGTTCTTCGGCTGGGCGCTCGCGCTGGAGTCGTTCTCGCTGGCGGTGTTCTCCGCCACCGACGTCTTCCTCTTCTACGTGGTCTTCGAGGCCACGCTGATCCCGGCGTACTTCCTGATCGGCGGCTTCGGTCGGGCGGGGCGTGCGGTCGCGGCGCTGAAGTTCCTGATGTACCAGCTCGGTGGCGGGCTGATCCTGCTCGCCTCCGTGATCGGGCTGTACGTCGTGTCCGCCGACGCCGGCCACCCGTCGTACCTGCTGTCCGACCTCTCGCAGGTCGACATGAGCACCACCGCCGAGCGCTGGCTCTTCGTCGGCTTCTTCATCGCGTTCGCGGTGAAGGCACCGCTCTTCCCGCTGCACACGTGGCTCGCCGACACCACCGAGCGGGCCACGCCCGGCACCAGCGTGCTGCTGGTCTGCGTGCTCGACAAGATCGGCACCTTCGGGATGCTGAGGTTCTGCCTCGGGCTCTTCCCGGACGCCTCGCAGTGGGCGACGCCGGTCGTGGTGGCGCTGGCGCTGATCTCGATCGTCTACGGCGCGCTGATCGCCATCGGCCAGGACGACATCCTGCGGCTGATCGGTCTCACGTCGCTGAGCCACTTCGGGTTCATCACGCTCGGCATCTTCGCCTTCAGCTCGCAGGGCGCTTCCGGCTCGATCCTCTACATGGTCAACCACGGCGTCGCCACCGCGGCCTTGTTCCTGCTCGCCGGATACCTGATCCGCCGCCGCGGCACCAGCCTCATCAGCCAGATGACGGGCGTGGAGAAGTCCGCGCCCGTGCTCGCCGGTCTGTTCCTCATCGCGGGCCTGGCGACCCTCGGGCTGCCCGGCCTGAGCCAGTTCGTCTCCGAGATCCTGGTGCTGATCTCCGCCTTCGACTACCACTGGTGGGCGGGCGCCGTCGCGGTCACCGGGATCGTGCTGGCGGCTATCTACGTCCTGTGGATGTACCAGCGGACCATGACCGGGCCCGGTGTCCCCGGGATCGAGGACACCCCCGACCTCAACCGTCGGGAGATCGGCTCGGTCGCCCCGCTCGTGCTCGCGCTCGTGCTCTTCGGCTTCTACCCGATGCCGCTGCTCGACGTAAGCAACCCCACCGTCGACGCCCTGCTGCAGCACGTCGGGGTCAGTGACCAGGCCCCCGTCGTACCCGCCGCGGGTGGCGACTCGGCACAGGAAGGCCAGCAGTGAACCTCTCCCTGACGGGCGTGCTCGTCCAGGCCGCGAGCACCCCTCCGACCTTCCAGAAGCCGCACATCGAGTACGCCCAGCTGTGGCCGATGCTCGTCGTCTTCGGCGTTGCGTGCCTCGGCGTGCTCGTGGAGGCCTTCCTGCCCCGCGAGCGGCGCTACCTGGCCCAGACCGTGCTGACCCTCGTCGGCCTGGTGGCGGCCCTGGTCGGGACCTGCCTGATCGCCCGCGACCTGACCTCCCTGGGCGGCGTGGCCCGCGGGCTCATCGCGGCCGAGGGCACGATCGTGGTCGACGGACCCACGGTGTTCTTCTGGGGCCTGATCCTGGTCTTCGCGATCGGCGGGGTGCTGCTCTTCGCCGAGCGCCGGCTCGAGGGCGGCCTGTCCGCCTTCGCCGGCCAGGCGGCCGCGCTGCCGGGCTCCGAGGCCGAGCGGCAGGCGTCCTCGCAGGGCCTGGACCACACCGAGGTCTACCCGCTGCTGCTCTTCGCCGTGGGCGGGATGATGCTCTTCCCGGCCGCCAACGACCTGCTCACGATGTTCGTGGCACTCGAGGTGCTCTCGCTCCCGCTCTACCTGCTGTGCGGCCTGGCGCGTCGCCGTCGCCTGCTCAGCCAGGAAGCCGCGATGAAGTACTTCCTGCTCGGCGCCTTCTCCTCGGGCTTCTTCCTGTACGGGGTCGCCCTCGTCTACGGCTTCGCGGGCTCGATGCAGCTCTCCGCCATCAACGAGGCCGTGCGCAACGACACCCAGAACCAGACCCTGCTGCTCATCGGGCTGGGCATGCTCTCCGTCGGCCTGCTCTTCAAGGTCGGTGCGGCGCCGTTCCAGGCCTGGACCCCCGACGTCTACCAGGGCGCCCCGACCGCGGTCACGGCGTTCATGGCGGCGTGCACCAAGGTCGCGGCCTTCGGCGCGATGCTGCGCCTGCTGTACGTCGCCTTCGGCTCCGACCGCTGGACCTGGCAGCCGATGCTGTGGGTGGTCGCCGTGCTGACGATGGTCGTCGGTGCCGTGCTCGCCGTGGTGCAGACCGACGTGAAGCGGATGCTGGCCTACTCCTCGGTGGCCCACACCGGCTTCCTGCTCGTGGGTGTCCTCGGCGTGCAGAGCGCCTCGGACATGACCTCCGGGCAGGTGACCTCGCTGCAGGCGGTGCTCTTCTACCTGACGACGTACGGCTTCGCGATGATCGGCGCCTTCGCCGTCGTGACGCTGGTGCGCGACTCCGGGGAGAGGCCACCCAGTTCTCCCGTTGGGCCGGCCTCGGTCGTCGGGCGCCGCTGCTGGGCGGGCTCTTCGCCTTCTTCCTCCTCTCGATGGCCGGGATCCCGCTGACGGCCGGCTTCGTCGGCAAGTGGGCGGTGTTCACCGTCGCGCTCGCAGCCGGTGCCTGGCCGGTCGTGATCGCGGCCATCCTGTGCAGCATCGTGGCCGTGTTCTTCTACGTCCGCGTCATCGTGCTGATGTTCTTCGTGGACGGTGAGAGCTCCGCGACGGCAGGGGCAGCCGGCGAGCTGGCCTCGGTGACGAAGCCGTCGCTGCTGACCGCGGGGACCATCGGCGTGGGGGTCCTGGCGACCCTCGTTCTCGGTGTCGTGCCCGGCCCGGTTCTCACCTTGGCCGCGCATGCGGGACAATTCGTCAGGTGACGACAGGATCTGCCTCGGGCGGACTGGCACTGCCGGTGACGGACGAGACGCTCGCGGCGCGGCTGCGCGACCGCATGACGGTGGTCGAGAGCGCCCTCCAGGCGCACGTACGCAGCCGTGCGGGCTTCGTGACCGAGGCCGCGAGCCACCTGATGGAGGCGGGCGGCAAGCGCTTCCGCCCCCTGCTGGTGCTGCTCGCCGCGGAGGCGGGTGACCGCGCCGACGCCGACGAGGTCGTGACGGCGGCGTGCGTGGTCGAGCTGACCCACCTCGCCTCGCTCTACCACGACGACGTCATGGACGAGGCCGACCTGCGCCGCGGTGCGGTCACCGCCCACTCGCGGTGGGGCAACCACGTCGCGATCCTCACCGGCGACTTCCTCTTCTCCAAGTCCTCGGAGCTGACCGCGCAGCTGGGTGCCGACGCCGTGCGGATCCAGGCCGAGACCTTCACCAAGCTCGTCGAGGGCCAGATCCTCGAGACCGTGAAGCCTGGTCCGGACGAGGACCCGCTCGCGCACTACCTCGAGGTCGTGGCCGGGAAGACGGGCTCGCTGATCGCGACCTCTGCCCGCTACGGCGCCCGGTTCGGTGGCGCGAGCCGCGCCGTCGAGGAGGCGCTCACGTCGTACGGCGAGATCGTGGGCTGCGCGTTCCAGCTGTCCGACGACATCCTCGACATCGCCTCGGAGTCGGGGGAGTCCGGCAAGACGCCGGGCACCGACCTGCGCGAGGGCGTGCCGACGCTGCCCGTCCTGATGGCGCGCGCGTCGCAGGACCCCGCCGACGGCCGCCTCCTGCAGCTGCTCGACGCCGACCTCACCGACGACGACCTGCACGCCGAGACCCTGGACCTGCTGCGCAAGCACCCCGCCATGGACGAGGCCCGCGCCTACGTCGTGGCCCGCGCGCAGGAGGCCAAGGCACTGCTCGGCGTGCTGCCGCGGGGTCCGGTCCGCGATGCCCTCGAGGCCTTCGCCGACATCGTGGCGATCCGCTCCACCTGACCCGCGTGGCCCGCCGAGTCGGCGTTCCTTGACACCCCTGAACACGCCGAGTCGGCGCTCCTTGACACCGCGAGCGTCAATCTGCGCCGACTCGGGGGGCTGGAAGGGTACATCTGCGCCGACTCGGCGTCCTCAGACCGCGCTGGCCTCGACCGTGAGGCGGAGCTGGCGGCGCCGGTGGTTCACGGCCTCGACGGTGAACATCACCAGGGCCACCCAGACCAGGCCGAAGCCGACCCAACGGCCCGGCGGCATCGCCTCGTGGAACCACAGCACGCCGAGGGCGAACTGGAAGATCGGCGCAAGGTACTGGAGCAGCCCCAGGGTCACCATCGGGACCCGGATCGCGGCGGCGCCGAAGCAGAGCAGCGGGACGGCAGTGACGATGCCCGTGGTCGCGAAGAGGAGCGCGTGACCCGTGCCGTGCGTGCCGAAGTCGGAGTGGCCGGTGGCCATCAGCCAGACGATGTAGACGGCCGCCACCGGAGCGATGACGCTGGTCTCGAAGGTGAGCGACTCGACTGCCTCGACGTTGGCGGTCTTCTTGGCCAGGCCGTAGCTGCCGAAGGAGAAGGCGAGGATCAGCGCGACCCAGGGCAGGCGCCCGTAGTCCAGCGTCAGCACCCCGACGGCACCGGCGGCGACGGCCATCGCCACCCACTGGAGCGGGCGCAGCCGCTCACGCAGGATGAAGACCCCCATCAGCACCGTGACCAGCGGGTTGATGAAGTAGCCGAGGGACGTCTCCACCACGCGTCCGTTGTTGACCCCCCAGATGTAGGTCGCCCAGTTCACCGTGACCACCACGGCGGCCACCGTCAGCAGCAGCCGGCGCCGCCGGTCCGCCAGCAGGGCCCGGATCTGGCCGGTGCGACGCAGCACGATCGCCAGCACGGTCATCGTGACGAGGGACCACAGGATCCGGTGGGCCAGGATCTCGACGGCCCCTGCCGGCTCCAGCAGCGGCCAGTAGAGCGGGAACGCGCCCCACAGCGAGTACGCCGCGATCCCGAGCAGCAGGCCACGTCGGGAGTCCGGCACCGGCTCAGCATAGGCAGCCCCCCGGTGCCCGCCGGCGGGACCCCGCGCAACTCGCGTTCCGGGTGTGACGCGTGTGGGAAGGTACGGGTGCACCACTCATCAGCACGTCATGAAGCACAAGGGGGAACCATGCGGATGAACCGCATTCTGACCGGCCTCATCGGCCTCGCACTCGGCGGCGTCACGCCGCTCGCCATCACCTCGTCCGCGACCGCCGCCGATCACGGCGTCGCAGCAGCCCACGCGAGCGCGACGCCCGCGTCGGCCGCCCGTGAGACACTGCCCGCCCGCGAGATCACCTCGAAGATGGTCAAGGTGGGCGCCCACAAGATCGTCTTCAAGGGCAAGGTCAAGGGCTCGCCGCGGTACGCGAACAAGAAGGTGAAGATCGAGCGCCGGATCGGCAAGAAGGGCGCCTGGAAGGTCTACAACCAGGTCCGCACGACCGACCTCGGCAACTGGAAGAGCCAGGTGGGCGCCCCGCGGCAGGGCAAGTGGTACTTCCGCGCGGTGACGCCGCAGACCAACAACTACCGCAAGTCCTACAGCAGCGTCTGGTACACCTACAGCATCTGACGCCCGGGCGCCTCGCGCCTCGCAGCACAGGCCCCCACGGTCCGACCGGACCGTGGGGGCCTGTCGCATGAAGCGAGGCTCAGACGACGGTCCAGGTGTCGCCGCCGCCGATCAGCCCGGCCAGCCGCTCCTCGGCCCCACCGGGGGCCGCCTTGCGCGCGCTGTCGACCTGCGCCCGCGCCTGGTCGTCGTACGCCGGGCGCTCGACCTGGCGGAAGATGCCGATGGGCGACTGGTTGAGGTAGCCGGAGTCGGTCAGCCGCGAGATCGCGAACGCCGTGGACGGGTCCGGGTTGTGTGCGTCGTGGACCAGCAGCGCCTGCTCGCCGACGTCGGCCACCTCGACGATCTTCACGCCGCCGGTGCGGGAGTCGCGGATCAGGCCCTTGCCGGCCTGGCCCGAGCCGTCCGGGGTGCCGAACCGGATCGGCTCGCCGTGGACCAGCGGGATGATGGCGTCGGCCTTGGTGTCGGGCGACTTGATCGCGTCGAAGGCGCCGTCGTTGAAGATCGGGCAGTTCTGGTAGATCTCCACGAATGACGTGCCCCGGTGTGCCGCGGCCGCCGAGAGCACCGAGGTGAGGTGCTTGCGGTCGGAGTCGATGGTGCGCGCCACGAACGAGCCCTCGGCCCCGAGCGCCAGCGAGACCGGGTTGAACGGTGGTCCAGCGAGCCCATCGGGGTCGACTTGGTGATCTTGCCGGCCTCGGAGGTGGGGGAGTATTGACCCTTGGTCAGGCCGTAGATCCGGTTGTTGAACAGCAGGATCGTCATGTTGACGTTGCGGCGCAGCGCGTGGATCAGGTGGTTGCCGCCGATGGACAGCGCGTCGCCGTCCCCGGTGACCACCCAGACCGACAGGTCCTCACGGGCGGTGGCGATGCCGGTCGCGATCGACGGCGCGCGGCCGTGGATCGAGTGCATGCCGTAGGTGTCGAGGTAGTAGGGGAACCGGCTGGAGCAGCCGATGCCGGAGACGAACACGATGTTCTCCCGGCGCAGCCCGAGGTCCGGCAGGAAGCCCTGGACGGCCTTGAGCACGGCGTAGTCGCCACACCCGGGGCACCAGCGGACCTCCTGGTCGCTGGTGAAGTCCTTGCCGGTCTGCGGGGTGTCGGTGGTCGGGACCAGCTCGACGCCCGAGCGCAGGCCGGGGAAGGGCAGCTCGGTCGTGCTCATGAGATCGCCTCCTCGGCGGGTGCGGTCAGGTCCACGTCGACGCCCTCGGCCTGGGCGACCAGCTCGCCGATCGCCTCGGCGAGCTCGGCAGCCTTCAGGGGCAGCCCCCGGACGTGGTTGTAGCCGACGGCGTCGACGAGGTACTTCGCGCGCAGCAGCATCGAGAGCTGACCGAGGTTCATCTCGGGGACCAGCACCTTGTCGTAGCGCTCCAGGATCTCGCCGAGGTCCTTCGGGAACGGGTTGAGGTGGCGCAGGTGCGCCTGCGCCACGTGGTAGCCGGCCTTGCGCACGCGGCGCACGCCCGCGCCGATCGGGCCGTACGTCGAGCCCCAGCCGAGCACGAGCACCCGCGCCTCGCCGCTCGGGTCGTCGACCTCGAGCGGCGGCAGCGAGTCGGCGATCCGGTCCACCTTGGCCTGGCGGGTGCGGACCATGAAGTCGTGGTTGGCCGGGTCGTAGGAGATGTTGCCGTGCCCGTCGCCCTTCTCCAGGCCGCCGATCCGGTGCTCGAGCCCGGGGGTGCCGGGGATGGCCCACGGCCGGGCCAGCGTCTCCTCGTCGCGCAGGTAGGGCCAGAAGTCGGACTCGCCGTCCTCGAGCGGGTGGTTGGCCGCGGTGGCGAAGTCGGGGTCGATCGTGGGCAGGTCGTCGATCTCGGGGATCCGCCACGGCTCGGAGCCGTTGGCGAGGTAGCCGTCGGAGAGCAGCATCACCGGGGTGCGGTAGGTGACCGCGATCCGAGCCGCCTCGAGCGCCGCGTCGAAGCAGTCGCCCGGCGACTGGGGCGCGACGATCGGCACCGGGGCCTCGCCGTTGCGGCCGAACATCGCCTGCAGCAGGTCGGCCTGCTCGGTCTTGGTCGGCAGGCCGGTCGAGGGGCCACCCCGCTGGACGTCGATGACGAGCAGCGGGAGCTCGGTCATCACCGCGAGTCCGATGGACTCCGACTTCAGGGCGATGCCCGGCCCGGAGGTGGTGGTGACGCCGAGGCTGCCGGCGAAGGCGGCGCCGATCGCGGCACCGATGCCGGCGATCTCGTCCTCGGCCTGGAACGTGGTGACGCCGAACGCCTTGTGCTTCGACAGCTCGTGGAGGATGTCGGAGGCCGGGGTGATCGGGTAGGAGCCGAGGAAGACCGGCAGCCCGGAGCGGACCCCGCTGGCCACCAGGCCGTAGGCGAGCGCCAGGTTGCCCGTGATGTTGCGGTAGGTGCCCGCCGGCATCGGAGCGGGCTTGATCTCGTAGGAGACCGCGAAGGCCTCGGTGGTCTCGCCGAAGTTCCAGCCCGACTTGAACGCCGTGATGTTGGCGTCGCGGATGTCGGCGACCTTGGCGAAGCGGCGCTCGAGGAACGTGATCGTCGAGTCGACCGGGCGGCCGTACATCCACGACAGCAGGCCGAGGGCGAACATGTTCTTCGCCCGGGCGGCGTCCTTGCGGGACAGCCCGAACTCCTTCACCGCGGCGACCGTGAGCCCGGTCAGGTCCACCGGGTGCAGGGCGAACTCCGCGAGGGAGTCGTCCTCGAGCGGGTTGGCGGTGTAGCCGGCCTTGGTCAGGTTGCGCGTGGTGAAGTCGTGGGTGTCGACGATGATCGTGGCGCCCTTGGGCAGGTCGGCCAGGTTCGCCCGCAACGCCGCAGGGTTCATCGCGACGAGCACGTCGGGCGCGTCGCCGGGCGTGAGGATGTCGTGGTCGGCGAAGTGGACCTGGAACGACGAGACGCCCGGCAGCGTGCCCTGAGGGGCGCGGATCTCGGCCGGGAAGTTGGGCAGCGTCGAGAGGTCGTTGCCGAACGCGGCCGACTCCTGGGTGAACCGGTCGCCCGTGAGCTGCATGCCGTCACCGGAGTCACCGGCGAACCGGATGATCACCCGATCCAGCTGCTTGACCTGCTTGGACACCACGCGCCACTTCCCTTGCTGTTCCGGACTGTCACCACGAGCGTTCGGCGACACGACTTACCACGATAGTCGCGCCCCCGAGCGAGCCGAACCCGTCTCCCTGTCTGGACCCGTGATGCGCGACACGCCGCATCAATTCGCATTGAAAAAGGTAAGTCGAGTAGTCTTGCCGACATTGCCGAGAAAGGCCCCGGTTCCACGGGGCGGGAAAGAGATGCGATGAAGACAACGATCAAGGTTGCGGCGGTTGCGGCCGCCGGGGTGCTGGCCTTGACCGGCTGCTCGGGCTCCTCGAGCGCGGACACCGCCCACACGGTCAACCTGGTGGGGTACTCCGTGCTCGAGCAGGCCAATGCCGAGCTGATCAAGGCCTTCCAGCAGACCGACGCCGGCAAGGGTGTCGACTTCAAGGAGTCGTACGGCGCGTCCGGCGACCAGAGCCGTGCCGTCGCGGCCGGGCAGGACGCCGACGAGGTGCACCTGTCCCTCGAGCCCGACGTCACCCGGCTCGTCGACGCCGGGATGGTGGACAAGAACTGGAAGGACAACGCGACCGACGGCATGTGCTCGCAGTCGATCGTCGTCATGGTGGTGAAGTCGGGCAACCCGAAGCACATCACCAGCTGGTCGGACCTGACCAAGCCCGGTGTCGGCATCGTGACGCCGAACCCGGCCTCGTCCGGCTCGGCGAAGTGGAACCTGCTCGCGGCGTACGGCTCCGTCCTCGCCGACGGCGGCAGCGCGGCCGACGCCGACAAGTACATGAAGGCGTTCTTCCACAACGTGGCCGCCCTGCCCGACAGCGGGCGTGACGCCACCACGGCGTTCACCGGTGGCACCGGTGACGTGCTGCTGTCCTACGAGAACGAGGCCATCCTGGCCCGCCAGAACGGCACCGACTTCGACTACGTCGTTCCCGACTCCTCGATCCTGATCCAGAACCCCTGCGCGCTCACCACGGACGCCTCGAAGTCCGCCCAGTCGTGGATGGACTTCCAGAAGAGCAAGGAGGGGCAGAAGCTCTACGCCGAGACCGGCTACCGCCCGCTCGAGGACGTCGGCGACGTCACCGTCGAGGGCGCCAACGACCCGAGCAACCCCTTCCCCGAGCCGAAGAAGCTGCTCACCATCGACAAGGACTTCGGTGGCTGGGGCGTCGCGAACGACAAGTTCTTCGGCGACGGCACCGACGGAGCCCCGACCGGGATCCTGACCAAGATCCAGTCGGAGGCGGGCCAGTAGTCATGGCCACCGCTTCCGCTGTGGCGGACGGCCGACCGGCGCGCTGGCGCCGGTCGGCTTCGTCCGGTTCCCTGACTGCCGGGTCGAGCCTCGGGCTCGGCGTGGCCATGATCTGGTTCAGCCTGCTGGTCCTGATCCCGCTCTCCGCGATCGTCGTCAAGGCCGCCGGGGGCGGCTGGTCGACGTTCGAGCACGTCCTCGCCAGCGAGCAGACCCGGTCCGCCCTGCAGCTGACCGTGCTCTCCTCGCTGGCCGTCACCGCGGTCAACATGGTGATGGGCACGATGATCGCCTGGATGCTGGTCCGCGACCGGTTCCGGGGCATGGGCCTGCTCGACCTCCTGATCGACATCCCGTTCGCCATGCCGACGATCGTCGTCGGGCTGGTGCTGCTCTCGCTCTACGGCCCGGACAGCCCGATCGGGGTCGAGATCCAGAACACCCGGTGGGCGGTCCTGCTCGCCATGGCCTTCGTGACGCTGCCGTTCATCGTGCGCACGGTGCAGCCGGTGCTCGAGGAGCTCGACACCGATGCCGAGGACGCGGCGGCCTCCCTGGGGGCTGGCCGGTTCACGACGTTCCGGCGCGTGATCCTGCCCGCGCTGGTGCCGGCGATCTTCGCGGGCGCGGCGCTGTCGTTCGCGCGTGGCATCAGCGAGTACGGCTCACTGCTGCTGATCTCCGGCAACCTGCCGGGGCGCACCGAGGTCGTCTCGGTGCGGCTGTTCTCGTTCCTCGAGGGCGGGAACCTGGCGGCAGCCGCGGCCGTGGCCACCGTGATGCTGGTCGTGGCGCTGCTGGCCATCGTCACGCTCGACATCGTGCAGAGGCGGGTGGCGCGTCGTGTCTAGCCCCAGCACCACCGTCTCCACCAGCTCGCCGGTCGTGAAGTGGGTCCTGCGGCTGGTCGTCGTGGCCTACCTCTTCCTGCTGCTGGTCTGGCCGACCTGGTTCCTCGTGAAGAACACCTTCGCCAACGGGATGACCGGCATCCAGGAGGCGCTCGCCGACCCCGACGTCGTGCACGCCCTCCAGCTCACCGCGCAGATCGCGGTGGCCTCGGTGGCCATCAACACCGTCTTCGGCGTCGGCATCTCCCTGCTGCTGGTCCGCCAGCGCTTCATCGGCCGGCGGGTGCTCTCGGTCCTCATCGACCTGCCCCTGTCGGTCTCCCCGGTCGTGGTCGGCCTCGCGCTCGTACTGGTCTACAACGGTCAGTTCGGGTGGTTCGGCCCGTGGCTGGAGGCGCACGGCCTGCAGGTCGTCTTCGCCATGCCCGGCATGATCCTGGCGACCTGCTTCGTGATCCTGCCGCTCGTCGTCCGCGAGGTCGTGCCGGTGCTCGAGGAGCTCGGCGAGGACCAGGAGCAGGCGGCCCGCAGCCTGGGGGCCAACGCCTGGCAGACGTTCTGGCGAATCACCCTGCCCGGCATCCGCTGGGCGGTGGTCTACGGAGTCGTGCTCAGCCTCGCGCGAGCCCTCGGCGAGTTCGGCGCGGTCAAGGTCGTCGCCGGCAATGTCGGCGGGGAGACCCAGGTCGCCACCGTCCTCGTCCAGCAGAAGTACCAGGGCTTCGAGCAGGACACGGCGTACTCCGTGTCGTTCATGCTCGTCCTCGCGGCCGTGCTGTGCCTCGTGGTCGTCGCCCTGCTCCGCCCGAAGGAAGGCAAGAAATGAGTATCGACGTCTCCCAGGTCTCCAAGCGCTTCGGTGACTTCGTCGCGCTGGACGACGTCTCGGTGTCCCTGCCCACCGGCCAGCTGACGGCCCTCCTCGGCCCGTCGGGTGGTGGCAAGTCCACGCTGCTGCGGATCATCGCCGGCCTCGACTCGGCCGACGAGGGGTCCATCAGCATCGAGGGCGTGGAGGCCACGAAGCTGCCGGCGCGCAAGCGCAACGTGGGCTTCGTGTTCCAGCACTACGCCGTCTTCAAGCACATGACCGTGGCCAAGAACGTCGCGTTCGGCCTGGAGATCCGCAAGCGGCCGAAGGACGAGATCGCCCACCGGGTCGACGAGCTGCTCCGGCTGGTGCACCTGCAGCAGTTCGCGCACCGGCTGCCCTCCCAGCTCTCGGGTGGACAGCGGCAGCGGATGGCGCTGGCGCGGGCCCTGGCGGTCGAGCCCAAGGTGCTGCTCCTCGACGAGCCGTTCGGCGCGCTCGACGCCAAGGTCCGCAAGGAGCTGCGTGACTGGCTGCGCCGGCTGCACGACGAGGTCCACGTGACCACGGTCTTCGTGACCCACGACCAGGAGGAGGCCCTCGAGGTCGCCGACGAGATCGTGGTGATCAACGAGGGCCGCGTCGAGCAGGTCGGCACCCCCGACACGCTCTACGACGAGCCGGCCAACGACTTCGTCATGGGCTTCCTCGGCGAGGTCACCCAGCTCGGCGGTCTCACCCTGCGCCCGCACGACATCGACGTGTCGACCACTCCGCTGCTCGCGGGGGCCACGCCCGGCACCATCACCCGGCTGCTGCGGGTCGGCTTCGAGGTCCGGGCCACGGTCACCACCGACGCCGGCGAGGAGGTCACGGTCGTGATGACCCGCACCAGCTCGCGCTCGCTCGGGCTCGACCAGGGCGCGAAGGTCTGGCTGACGCCGGCCAGTGGCGCCACCACGGTGCCCGCGATGCGGTCCGTCGCCTCGGTCGGCTGACCCCGTCGTACGCACGGGTCGGCGTCCGATCGCCGAGTCGGCGCTGCTTGACCTCGTCGCCCTGGGGCTCCTCGGTCAAACAGCGCCGACTCGGCTCGGTTCGGCTTCCTTGGGCAGTTCACCGACTACCGGTTCGTCAGCGCTGCGCGCTGCCTCACCGGTAGTTGGTGAACTGCACCGCGAAGTCGTAGTCCTGGCCGCGGACGAGGGCCTGGACGGCCTGGAGGTCGTCGCGCTTCTTGGACGAGACGCGCAGCTCGTCACCCTGGATCTGCGCCTTGACGCCCTTGGGGCCCTCGTCGCGGATCAGCTTGGAGATCTTCTTGGCGTCCTCGGAGGTGATGCCCTCCTTGAGCGTGATCGAGATCTTGCTCTGCTGCCCGGACTGCCGGGGCTCGGAGGCGTCGAGGACCTTCAGGCTCACGTCGCGCTTGACCAGCTTGCCCTTGAAGACGTCGAGCACGGCGGTCGCGCGGTCGTCGGCGGACGCCGAGATCTCGATGGCCTGCTCTCCCTGCCACTCGATGGTGGCCCCGGTGCCCTTGAAGTCGAACCGGGTGGAGATCTCCCGGGCGGTCTGCCCGAGGGCGTTGTCGACCTCCTGGCGATCGATCTTGCTCACGATGTCGAACGACGAGTCGGCCATGGTGCTCCTCCACTTGCTGGGGTCAACGGGCCCCGTGGTTTTCTCCCGAGATCGGGGCTGCGCTATTCTTTCGCTTCGTCGTCGGACGGCCAAACGCCGGTCCCGTCGACACCCAAGGCAGGTTGCCCGAGCGGCCAATGGGAGCGGACTGTAAATCCGTCGGCTTTGCCTTCGAAGGTTCGAATCCTTCACCTGCCACTGACGCCCTGGTCCCCGGACCGGGGCGTTGGTCATTTCCGAGGTTCGGCGTCCCAGGCCAGCGCCAGCCGGCCCTCGGGAGTACGACGCACGCGGACGCCGTACGCCCGGCTCGTCCGGTCCAGCACGCCCTCCAGCCACCTCACGTCGTCGGGGCCGGCGCGCTCGAGCCGGAGCCGGCGCGACCGGTACGGCAGCAGCTCGGCGGAGCGCAGGGCCCCGTCGGGGGCGAGCGAGACCCGGTGGAGCAGGTGCAGGTCGCCGTGGAACTCCTCGTGGCCCGCGATGCCCTCGTAGTCGTTGACGAAGTCGCCGCAGCCGTGGATCACCAGGCGGCCGTCGTGCACCTCGAGCGGGCGCGGGTGGTGCGAGGAGTGGCCGTGCACGACGTCGGCACCCGCGTCGACGAGCCGGTGGGCGAAGGAGACCTGGTCGCGAGGGACGTCGTACCCCCAGTTCGGGCCCCAGTGCACCGAGACGACCACGACCGACCCCAGCCGCTTCTGCGCCTCGACGCGTCTGCCGACCCTCGCGGCCGTCGCGTCGGTCAGGTCCGGGAGCAGGTCCACGCCGGACCGGTCGGTTCCCGCCGCCCACGAGCGCGGGACCCCGCTGCTGGCGTGTGCAAGCGCGATCACGGCCACCCGGGTGCCGTCGCGCTCCACCACCGCCGGCGCCTGCGCCTGCAGGAGGTCGCGGCCCGCACCAGCGGACGCGAGCCCGGCCGAGGCCAGCACGTCGAGCGTCTCCGCCAGGCCCCGGCGGCCGAAGTCGAGGACGTGGTTGTTCGCGAGGACGCACACGTCGGGCCGAGCGGTGACGAGGCAGCCGAGGTTGTCCGGGTTCATCCGATAGTTCACGGCCTTGCCGGAGGCGAAGTCGCCGCACCGGGTGATGCTGGTCTCGAGGTTGAGGATCCGCACGGCCTCCGACGACCCGAGCTCGGCCAGGGCGTCGCCCCAGGGCCAGTCGTCGTCCACCGGCCACGGGACCGGGCCGCTGGCGGCCTCGGCGAGGTCGACGTAGTCGCGCGCGTCGCGCACGTACGCCTCCCTCAGCGTCGGGTCGCCGGGGTGGGCGAGGACCTGGTCGATGCCGCGGCCCAGCATCACGTCGCCGCAGAGCAGGAGCGTGAGGGTCCCGTCGCCCGGGGTCATCTGCCCAGCATCCGCCGGGCCGGCGACCGGCGTGGCGGGTCGACCGACGCGCCAGGCCGGGACCTTGGCCACTCGCCGTGGCCCGACCCGTCGGGTTTGCATCGATGCAGGGCAGCTCCGCAGGACCTCCGGTCCGGCTGGTCCGGTCGTGAGGAGGGTGACGATGTCCGTCTCGGCAGAGTCGGTGCCGGTCGAGGTGACGTTGCGTGGCCACGTGGGGAGCCACGCCCGGGACTACGCCCGGGACAAGGTGGCCGCGGCACTGGTCGGCGAGCGGCCCAGCCGCCTGCACGCCCACGTCGTCCTGGAGCGCCGGGCCGACCCGGCCGTGACGCGGTCGAACCGCGCGGAGGTGACGGCCGACGTCGGGGGCGCCGTGCTGCGTGCCCACGCGGTCGCGGCCTCGATGGGCGAGGCGGTCGACGAGATGGAGTCCCGGCTGCGACGTCAGCTGGTGCAGCTGCGTGACCGCACCCGGACCCGCCACCGCTGGACCGGGATCGCCGGTGAGCACGAGTGGCGGCACGGGGACCTGCCCCGCGAGGCGGAGCCCTGGTTCCCCCGCCCCGCGGAGTCCCGGGAGGTGCTCCGGCGCAAGACCTTCGCCGCGGAGCCGATGACGGTGGACGAGGCGGCCTGGGAGATGGACCTCCTGGACCACGACTTCTACCTCTAC
Source organism: Nocardioides ungokensis (assembly GCF_013466985.1). Classification (GTDB taxonomy): domain Bacteria; phylum Actinomycetota; class Actinomycetes; order Propionibacteriales; family Nocardioidaceae; genus Nocardioides; species Nocardioides ungokensis. The sequence goes on from NZ_CP059164.1 coordinate 640,886, forward strand.
ACCGACCTGGCGTCCGGAGAGCCCGCGCTGGTCCGTCGGCTGCCGGAGGGTGGGTACGCCGTCCGCGGCGGCGCCGAACAGGACGCCGTCGCCGAGGTGACCCGCGAGCCGGCCCCGCCCACCCTCACCGACGGGGAGGCACGGACCCGGATGGACGCCGACGGGGAGCCGTTCGTCTTCTACGTCGACGCCGCCGGCGGTGGCGGCCGCGTGCTCTACCGGAGGTACGACGGGCACTACGGGCTGATCGAGGCCGGAGGCTGAGCGACGCCTACGGGGTGGTGTCGATCCGGAGCTCGCCGGTGTTGAGCGGGGAGTCCTTGCGGGAGACCAGCTCGCGCCGCTCCTCGGGGCTCATCGCCTCCACCGCAGCGGCCACGTCGGCGGGGAACCCCGTCACCTCGGGCGCCTCGGCCAGCGGCACGACGGTGTGCACCACGCGGTCGTCGTACAGGTGCATCAGCGTGACCGCCTGGTGGCCGTCGACGCCGGACACGAACCGCGCCAGCGGCGCCGGGTCCATCGTGTAGCAGGTCGCGGCCGCCACCGATACCGGGATGCCCGCGAAGGTCGACCAGGACGTGAAGTGGAAGTGCCCGCCGAGGATGCCGCGCACGTCGGTGCCGGCCAGCACGTCGGCGAGCCGGGGCTGGTCGAGCAGCTCGATGATCTGCGCCGCGGGCACCGTCGGCACCGGGATCGGCGGATGGTGCAGGGCGAGCAGCGTGCCGTGCGGCGCGGGGGTGGCCAGCACGTCGCGCAGCCACGCCAGCTGGTCGTCGGTCAGGTCGCCGTGGTGGTAGCCGGGCACGCTGGTGTCCAGGGCGACGATCCGCAGGCCGTCGACCTCGTGGACCCGGTCCTGCGGGGTGTCGTCGTCGGCCTCCGCCCCGAACAGCGCGGCGGCGTACGGCGCCCGCTCGTCGTGGTTGCCCATCACCCACACGACCTCCGCGCCCATCCGTGCCGCGGCCGGCTCGACGATCGCGCGGAGCCGCGCGTACGCCGCGGGCTCGGCGCGGTCCGCGAGGTCGCCGGTGAAGACGAGGGCGTCGGGTCGCGGGTCGAGCCGTGCCAGCCGCTCGAGGGACCGGGCGAGCCCGGCCTCGGTGTCGACGACGCCGTACTGCAGGCGGTCGGCGAGCAGGTGCGGGTCGCTGACGTGGGCGATGACGTGGCGCGGGGCGGGGTACTGGCCGAACTGCACCTCGTCAGGTTAGTCACCCCGGCCTAGGGTGGCCGGACGGTCACGCTCTCGAGGAGGACACGATGTCGCAGCAGTCCGAGACGGTCTTCACCTATGGCGCCCCGCAGCTGAAGTTCGGGTCCGGTGCGTCCAACGAGGTCGGCTACGACCTCTCCCAGTACGGCGTCTCGCGGGCGCTGGTGGTGACCGACCCGGGTGTCGCCGCGACCGGGCTGCCGCAGCGGGTGGCCGACCAGATGGGCCGGTTCGGGATCGAGGCGCTCGTCTTCGACGGTTCCCACGTCGAGCCGACCGACGAGAGCATGCAGCAGGCCATCGACTTCGCCCGCGACGCCGGGCCCTTCGACGCCTACGTCGCGGTCGGCGGCGGGTCGAGCATCGACACCGCCAAGGCCATCAACCTGCTGATGACCAACGACGGCGAGCTGATGGACTACATCAACGTGCCGGTCGGCAAGGGCGCGAACCCCGAGCGGCCGCTCAAGCCGCTGGTCGCGGTGCCGACCACCGCCGGCACCGGCAGCGAGAGCACGACCGTCTGCGTGCTCGACGTGCTGAGCCTCAAGGTGAAGACGGGCATCAGCCACCCGCGGCTGCGGCCGACGCTGGCCGTGATCGACCCCGACCTCACCGTCACCCAGCCGCCCGGGGTGACCGCGTCCTCCGGCATGGACATCCTGTGCCACGCGCTCGAGAGCTACACGGCGCGGTGGTACACGACGTACGACCGCAAGCAGCCGGAGCAGCGGGTGCCCTACTGCGGCTCCAACCCGATCGCCGACATGTGGTCGGAGAAGGCGATGTCGCTCCTGGGAGCGTCGTTCCGTCGCGCCGTCCACCACGGCGACGACCACGACGCCCGCCACGACATGGCCCTCGCGGCGACGTTCGCGGGGATGGGCTTCGGCAACGCGGGTGTGCACATCCCGCACGCCAACGGCTACCCGATCGCCGGTCGGGTGCGCGACTTCCACCCCAAGGACTACCCGGCCGAGCACGCGATGGTCCCGCACGGGATGTCGGTCTCGCTGACGGCGCCGGAGGCGTTCCGGTTCACCTTCGACGCGGCTCCCGAGCGGCACCTGCGGGCGGCCGCCCTGCTCGACCCGAGCGTGTCGGTCGACGGCGGCTCCGCCGACACGCTGCCGGGCGTGATCATCGACCTGATGCGCGACATCGACATCCCCAACGGCATCGGGGCGGTCGGCTACGGCGAGGACGACGTCGACGACCTCGTCGAGGGCACCCTCAAGCAGCAGCGCCTGCTGACGACCTGCCCCAAGGACGTGACCGCCGAGGACCTCGCCGGGATCTTCCGGGCCTCGCTCGAGCTCTGGTAACCGCCGAGTCGGCGTTGCTTGACGCCCAGAGAGCGTCGAGTCGGCGTTGCTTGACGCCCAGAGAGCGCCGAGTCGGCGCTGTTGTCCGCCGAACGTCGTACACCTGCGCCGACTCGGCGTGCTCAGGCGGGGTGGTGGCCCAGCAGGCCGAGCGCGAAGCGTGAGTACTCCTTCGCGATCTGCTCCGGGGTGGTCGGGCCGTCGGGGTGGAACCACTGGGCGAGCGAGGTGCACATCGTGGCGATCGCCTTGCCGGCGTCGGCGGGGTGGCTGACGCCGAGGCGCTGCTGCGCGATCGCGTCGGCGATGAGGTGGTCGAGCAGCTCCTGCACGTGGGTGCGCAGCCGGGCGATGCGCCGGTAGCTCTCCGGCTCCAGGCTGCGCATCTCGCTGGCCCCGATGAAGGCCAGGTCGTTGCGCCGGGCGTGGTAGAGCGCGAGGGCCTCGACGAAGAGCGCCACCCGGGCCACCGGCTCGGTGCCCTCGTCCCGGGCCTGCTCCACCCGCCAGATCAGGTCGGTCATGGTGAGGTCGAAGACCCGGACCAGCAGGTCCTGCTTGCTGGCGTAGTGGTGGTAGACGCCGGGCACGCTCATGTTCGCCAGCTCCGCGATCGAGCGCATGCTGGCGCCGTGGTAGCCGATCGCCACGAAGGCGCGGATCGCCCCGGCCAGCACCCCGTCGATCGGCAGCGGGGCGAAGTCGCGCCAGTGCCCGGTCGGCTCGGTGACGGTCGGCTCGGCCGGGATCGCGGGGGCGGGGTGCGCGGCCTGCGGTGCGGCCCCGGCGACCAGCGCCGAGACCGGGACGTCGAGGACCGCGGCGACGCGGCGCAGGCGGTCGACCGAGATGCCGGTGCGGTCGTTCTCGATCGCGCTCACGGTCGCCGGGCTGACGTCGAGCCTCGAGGCCAGCTCGCGCAGGGTCATGCCGTGCAGGAGGCGCTGGCGGCGTACGGCGGCGCCCGCGGTGGGAGCCTCGGTGTCGGTCACGAGTTCAGATTACCTGAACAAGGATCTATCGCGGTCGTGCGGCCCGCCGTGTCGCTGCCGGCAATTCTCAGGCTCCTTTCCGTTGACTTCCGCGCGAAGGCCGTGTGACGCTGCTCTCATCCTGTTCAGTTCGCCGAGCGATCGCTCTGTCTGCCGGAGGTTCAGATGACCGAAGTGCCCACCATGGATGAGCTCCTCAAGGACGCCCCGACCAACTGGGGGAAGTGGGGCCCCGACGACGAGGTCGGTGCGCTGAACTACCTCACGGCCGGGGAGGTCCTGCGCGGGGTGCAGCACATCAAGTCGGGCCAGGTCTTCACCCTCCAGCGCCTGATCGGCGACCCGTTGGGTGACCCCGTGTGGCCCGGCCGGGCACCCGCCGAGCGCACCCAGATCCTCGACGAGTCCTCCTGGGACGGCGCGGACGCTCCGCAATTCCCGGGTGGCCTGCACTACGCCGACGACAAGATCGACGCCTTCCTCCAGGGCTCCACGCAGTACGACGCGCTCGGCCACGTCTGGTACGGCGGCCAGATCTGGAACGGGTACGACGCCCGCACCACCGTCGGCGGCCTCGACAAGGCCAGCGTGGCCCCGATCGCCGAGCGCGGTGTCGCGGGCCGGGGGATCCTGCTCGACATGGCCCGCTACCGGGGCAAGGACAACCTCGACAAGGCCGAGACCTTCACCCATGAGGACCTGATGGCCTGCGCCAAGGCCCAGGGCACGGAGATCGAGAAGCACGACATCCTGATCATCCGGACGAACTTCCTCAAGCTGTTCTTCGAGCAGGGCGAGGCGTTCTACGAGGGCTTCTGCGAGCCGGGCCTGACCTACAGCCCCGAGCTGGTGTCGTGGTTCCAGGACATGGAGATCCCCAACCTCGTCACCGACACCATCGCCAACGAGGTCACCACGGACCCCGAGAACGGCACCGCGCTCCCGCTGCACTGCGCGCTGATGCGCAACTTGGGAGTCACCCTGACCGAGATCTGCGACCTGGAGAAGCTGGCGGCGTCGTGCGCCGAGGACGGCCAGTACACCTTCCTCTACGCCGCCGCGCCGCTGAAGGTGAACCTGGCCAGCGGCTCGCCGGTCAACCCGCTCGCGATCAAGTGACGGCGCGCCCCGTGACGACGTACACCGAACGGCCCTGGCTGGCGCTCTACCGGGACGGGACGACCGCGCACATCACGCCCGAGCACGAGACGATGCTGGACCTCTTCCGCGCCACCGTCTCGCGGTCTCCCGACGCGGTCGCCCTCCGCTACTTCGACGGCACGCTGACGTTCGCCGACCTCGACGCGAGGTCCGACGCGCTCGCGGTCGCGCTCGCCGAGCACGGCTTCGCTGCCGGCGACCGGCTCGCGATCTACACCCAGAACAACCCGGCGTTCGTGGTCGGGCTGCTCGCGGCGTGGAAGGCCGGCGGCGCGGCGGTCGCCATCAACCCGATGAACAAGGCACGCGAGCTGACCTACCTGCTCGCCGACTCGGGGGCGACGGCGCTGCTGTGCCTCAAGGAGCTGTACGCCGCGGTGGCCAGGGACGTGATCGCCGGCGGAGAGGTGCGAGTGCAGACCGTGTTCACCTGCTCCCCGCTCGACGAGCAGGACCGCGACGACCAGCGCCTCTTCGCGGGCGCCGCCCGCACCGGCGCCGTCGAGGGGACGCTCGACCTCGCGCGGGTGTTCACCGAGTACGCCGGCCGCTCGCCCGAGCCGGTCTCCCCGCGGGGCGAGGACGTCGCCGTGCTCACCTACACCTCCGGGACCACCGGCGTGCCCAAGGGTGCGATGAACACCCACGCCAACATGGCGTTCAACTCCCAGACCTACCGGGACTGGATGGGCCTGGGGCCGGACGACGCCGTTCTGGGCGTGGCGCCGCTCTTCCACATCACCGGGCTGATCGGGCACGTCGGCATCGCCCTGCTGGCCGGATGCCCGCTGGTGCTGGCCCATCGCTTCGAGCCCCACGTGGTGATGGACGCGATCCGCGAGCACCGTCCGACGTTCACCGTCGGGTCGATCACGGTCTTCATCAGCCTGTCCGGCCTCGAGGGATCGACGCGGGAGGACTGGTCGTCCTTCCGGATGCTCTACTCCGGCGGGGCGCCGATCGCCCCCGCGGTCACCGACCAGTTCCAGGAGAAGACCGGTCTCTACATCCACAACATCTACGGGCTGACGGAGACCAACAGTCCCTCCCACGCCGTACCTCTCGGGGTGAAGGCGCCCGTCGACCCGACGTCGGGCGCGCTGTCGGTGGGCGTCCCGGTCTTCGACACGGTGGTGCGGATCCTCGACGAGGACGGCAAGGAGGCGCCGGTCGGCGAGATCGGCGAGATCGTCACGGCCGGCCCCCAAGTGGTGCCCGGCTACTGGCAGAAGCCCGAGGCCACCGAGCAGTCGCTACCGGGCGGCGAGCTGCGGACCGGCGACGTCGGCTTCATGGACGAGCGGGGCTGGTTCTTCCTCGTCGACCGCAAGAAGGACATGATCAACGCCGCCGGCTACAAGGTGTGGCCGCGCGAGGTCGAGGACGTCCTCTACGGGCACCCGGCCGTGCGTGAAGTGGCGGTGGTCGGGGTGCCCGACGAGTACCGCGGCGAGAGCGTCAAGGCCTACGTCTCGCTCAAGCCCGGGGTGAGCGCGACCGAGCAGGAGCTGATCGACTACGCCCGCGACCAGATGGCGGCGTACAAGTACCCCCGTTCCATCGAGTTCCTCGACGAGCTGCCCAAGACCACGACCGGCAAGATCCTCCGGCGCGAGCTGCGCGCGCCGACTGCGTGAGCGCGGACGACGCCGGGCCTGGTGAGTGGGCGCACCTGGTCCGGCTGGACCGGCTCGGGCCGGCCCTCGCCGTCGAGCTGGGCGATGACGCCTGGCGTGAGTGCACCGCCGAGCTGGTCAGTGGCGGCAAGTCCAACCTGACCTTCGAGGTGGCCAGCCGGGCCGGCGTGGTGATCCTGCGCAGGCCGCCGTCGGGATCCCTGCTGCCCAGCGCCCACGACATGGGCCGCGAGGCGCGGGTGCAGCGGGCGCTGCGCGGGACGGACGTGCCGGTGGCAAGGGTGCTGCTCGAGGACCGGACGGACGCCCTGGTCGGTGCGCCGTTCTACGTGATGGAGAAGGTGGACGGGCACGTGATCCGCTCGACCTTGCCCACGGGGTACGCCGAGTCGGACGCCGAGAAGGTGGCCATGGCCGACGCCCTGGTCGACGTCCTCGTCACGCTGCACGCTGTCGACCCGGTCGCGATCGGGCTGGCGGACTACGGCCGCCCGGACGGCTTCCTCGAGCGACAGATCAGGCGCTGGAGTGGGCAGTGGGAGAAGTCCCGGACCCACGAGGTGCCCGCGGTCGACGAGCTCGGGCGCCGGCTGGCGGCGGCCCTGCCGCCCACCCAGCGCTCCGCGATCGTGCACGGCGACTATCGGCTGGACAACTGCCTGATGGACCTGGCCGACCCCGGTCGTGTGGCCGCGGTCCTGGACTGGGAGCTGTCCACGCTGGGCGACCCGATGACCGACCTGGGACTGCTGCTCTTCTACTGGCGCGAGCCGGGGGAGTCCGAGCCCTCGCTCACCCCGGCCGTGACCGCGACCCCGGGCTTCCCGGGGCGCGCTCACCTCGCGGAGCGCTACGTCGCCGCGACCGGCGCCCACCTCGAGGACCTCGCGTTCTACGAGGCGTTCGCCCACTTCAAGTTCGCGGTCATCGCCCAGGGCATCGCCGCCCGGGTGGCGGCCGGCGTGATGGCCGGCCAGGACTTCGGTGACCTCGACAGCGAGGTCGCCCGGATTGCCGAGGACGGCCTGGCCCGCCTCGCACAGGAAGGCTGACCGATGGACTTCGCACTCTCGCCCCGCGCCGAGGAGACGTGTGCCCGGATGTGGGACTTCATGCGTCAGGAGGTCTTCCCGGCCGAGGCCGACTACGCGGCGTACCTGCGCGAGCACGGCGACCACGCCTACCCGCCGGTGATGGAGCGGCTCAAGGAGTCGGCCCGCGAGCGCGGACTGTGGAACCTCTTCCTGCCGCACGTCTCCGGCCTGAGCAACCTGGAGTACGCCTCCGTGGCCGAGGTCTCCGGCTGGTCGCCGGTGATCGCGCCCGAGGTGATCAACTGCCAGGCCCCCGACAGCGGGAACATGGAGACGCTGGACCTCTTCGGCACCGACGAGCAGAAGAAGCGGTGGCTCGAGCCCCTGCTGGCCGGGGAGATCCGGTCGGCGTTCGCGATGACCGAGCCGGACGTCGCGTCCTCGGACGCCACCAACATCACCACCCTGATCACCCGCGACGGCGACGACTACGTGATCAACGGCCGCAAGTGGTGGATCAGCGGCGTGGCCGACGAGCGCTGCGAGATCTTCATCGTGATGGGCAAGACCGAACCCGACGCGGCCACCCACCGGCAGCAGTCGATGATCCTGGTCCCGCGCGACACCCCCGGCCTCTCGATCGAGCGGCACCTGCCGATCTTCGGCTACCAGGACCAGCACGGGCACTCCGAGCTGGTGTTCCGCGACGTGCGGGTGCCGGCCGAGAACCTGCTCGCCGGCGAGGGTGACGGCTTCATGATCGCCCAGGCGCGGCTGGGTCCCGGCCGCATCCATCACGCGATGCGGGCGATCGGGATGGCCGAGCGGGCACTGGGGCTGATGGTGGACCGTGCGAAGTCCCGCGTGGCCTTCGGGCGCCACCTCTCGGAGCAGGGCGTCGTGCAGGAGCTCATCGCCCGGTCCCGCATCGAGATCGACCAGGCCCGGCTGCTCGTCTACAAGACCGCGTGGCTGATCGACACCGTCGGCGCCCGGGGAGCGCGGACCGAGATCGCGGCGATCAAGGTGGCCGCCCCGGCGATGGCCACCGCCGTGATCGACCGGGCGATCGAGGTCTTCGGTGCCGCCGGCGTCAGCGACGACACCCCGCTGGCCTACTTCTACGCCTGGGCGCGGGTGCTGCGCATCGTCGACGGCCCCGACGCCGTCCACCGCCGCTCGATCGCCCGCGAGGAGCTGGGCCGCGAGCGCCCGTACGTCGGCTGAACCGCCGAGTCGGCGTTGCTCGACGCACGCACCTCGCCGAGTCGGCGCTGGTGTACCGGTCGGGCTGTCAACCAGCGCCGACTCGGGGTGGATGTCGGGTCAACCAGCGCCGACTCGGGGGTGCTCACCCGTGCGGGTGTGCCCTCCGCGATCGCGACTGACGGACTCTGGAGGCCGTGACCCCGATCACCTCCACCCGTTGTCAGGGGCGTCGGGTCCGTCCTAGGGTTCCAAGAGACAGAACGTTCATTCCACGATGTGGAATTACTGCCGGGAGGCTCGGAGATGGCAGGACGAGTGCAGGTCGCTGGGCTCGACGTGGCGGAGGTGCTGCACCGCTTCGTCACCGAGGAGGCGCTGCCGGGCTCCGGCGTGGAGCCCGAGGCGTTCTGGGCGGGGGCGGCCTCGATCATCCACGACCTGGCGCCGCGCAACCGCGAGCTGCTCGCTCGCCGCGAGGAGCTGCAGGCGCGGCTCGACGAGTGGCACCGCCAGCACCCGGGCACCCCCGACCCGCAGGCCTACACGGCGTTCCTGCGGGAGATCGGCTACCTGCTCGACGAGCCCGGGGAGGTCACCGTGACCACCGCCGACGTCGACGACGAGGTGGCGCGCATCGCCGGCCCCCAGCTCGTGGTGCCGCTACTCAACGCGCGGTTCGCGACGAACGCCGTCAACGCCCGGTGGGGCTCGCTGTACGACGCGCTCTACGGCACCGACGTCGTCCCCCGGGAGGGCGACCTCGCCCCCGGTGACGACTACAACAAGGTCCGCGGCGACGAGGTCATCGCCCGCGGCCGGGCCTTCCTCGACGAGCACTTCCCGCTGGCCTCCGGCTCGCACGCCGACGCCACGTCGTACGCCGTGGACGGCGACGGTCTGGCCGTGACGGTCAAGGACGACGTCGTCCGGCTCGCCGACCCGGCACAGCTGGTCGGCCACCGTGGAGACCCCGCGGCGCCGGAGGCGGTGCTGCTCGTCCACCACGGCCTGCACGTGGAGCTCCAGGTCGACCCCGACGACCCGATCGGTGCCACCGACGCCGCCGGCGTGAAGGACCTGCTCCTCGAGTCCGCCGTCTCCACGATCATGGACCTCGAGGACTCGGTGGCGGCCGTGGACGCCGACGACAAGGTGCTCGGCTACCGCAACTGGAAGCGCCTCATGGAGGGCACCCTCGCCGAGGAGGTCACCAAGGGCGGCAAGACGTTCACCCGGTCGATGAACCCCGACCGCACCTACGCCACCGCCTCCGGTGAGGACGTCACCCTGCGTGGCCGCTCGCTGCTGTTCATCCGCCAGGTCGGCCACCTGATGACCACCGACGCGGTCCTCGACCGGGACGGCAACGAGGTCCCCGAGGGCATCCTCGACGCGATCATGACCGCGCTCGGCAGCTTGAAGGACCTGCGCGGCGAGTCGGAGCTCGCCAACTCACGGACCGGCTCGATGTACGTCGTGAAGCCGAAGATGCACGGCCCGGACGAGGTCGCCCTCGCCGTCGAGCTCTTCGGCCGGGTCGAGGAGCTCCTCGGCCTGCCGCGGCTGACGATCAAGGTCGGCATCATGGACGAGGAGCGGCGTACGTCGCTCAACCTCAAGGCCTGCATCAACGAGGCCCGGGAGCGGCTGGCCTTCATCAACACCGGCTTCCTCGACCGCACCGGCGACGAGATCCACACCTCCATGCAGGCGGGCCCGATGGTCCGCAAGAACGACATGAAGGGCGAGACCTGGATCCAGGCCTACGAGGACCTCAACGTCGACATCGGCCTCGAGTGCGGCCTCCTCGACCACGCCCAGATAGGCAAGGGGATGTGGGCCGCGCCCGACAGCCTGGCCGCGATGTACGACGCCAAGGTCGGCCACCCGCAGGCGGGCGCCTCGTGTGCCTGGGTGCCCTCGCCGACCGCGGCCACCGTGCACGCGCTGCACTACCACCGGGTCGACGTGCGGGCCCGCCAGGAGGAGCTCCGGCGGGGCGGCCGCCGCCGCGACCGCGAGCAGCTGCTCGAGGTGCCCCTGGGCGACCCGGCGTCGTGGTCGGAGGAGGACCGCCAGGCCGAGATCGACAACAACCTCCAGAGCCTGCTCGGGTACGTCGTCCGCTGGGTCGACGCCGGGGTGGGCTGCTCCAAGGTCCCCGACATCACCGGCGAGCCGCTGATGGAGGACCGGGCGACCTGCCGGATCTCCGCGCAGCACGTCACCAACTGGCTCCATCACGGCGTGGTCAGCATCGAGCAGGTCGAGGAGACGCTGCGCCGGATGGCCGCGGTCGTCGACGAGCAGAACGCCGGCGACTCCTCCTACGCCCCGATGGCGCCAAGCTTCGACGGCCAGGCGTTCGCCGCCGCCCGCGAGCTCGTCCTGGAGGGGCTCACCCAGCCGAGCGGCTACACCGAACCGATCCTGCACCGCCACCGAGCCCTGAAGAAGCAGGAGGGGAGCGCCTCGTGAGCAGCCTGGACCTGGAGACCGCCCGCCGGATCGTCGCCGGAGCCCGCGCCCACGCCGCCCAGGCGGGGTTCAAGCCGCTGACCGTGGTCGTCCTCGACGACGGCGGCCACGTGGTGGTCGTCGAGCGCGAGGACGGCTCGTCGATGAAGCGCTTCGAGATCGGCTTCGGCAAGGCCCACGGCGCCCTCTCGCTTGGCATGGGCTCCCGCTCGATCATGGGCCGGGCCGAGCAGCAGCCCTACTTCATCGCGGCCGTCACCTCGGCCGTCGGCGGTGCGCTGGTGCCGGTGCCGGGCGGGGTGCTGGTCCGCGACGCCGACGGGGCCCTGCTGGGGGCGGTCGGCGTCACCGGTGACACCTCCGACAACGACGAGGCCGCAGCGGTCGCCGGCATCGAGGGCGCCGGGTTGACCGCGCAGGTCGACTGAGGGGAGCCGGGGGATGACCAGCACGGACAGGGCAGGCATCGCCGCGGTCGCCCGCCGGGCCGCGGAGCTGCTCCCGGACGCCGACGTCATCACCGACCGCGCCCGGCTGCGGACCTACGAGTGCGACGGGCTGACCCACTACCGGGTCACCCCGGCGCTGGTCGTCGTCCCGGAGACCGCGACCCAGCTCGCCGCCATCGTGGCGGCCTGCGCCGAGCACGGCGTGCCCTTCGTGGCCCGTGGCTCCGGGACCGGCCTGTCCGGGGGTGCCCTGCCGCACGCCGACGGAGTGCTGGTGGTGACCTCGCGGATGCGGGCCATCCGGGAGGTGCGCCGCGAGGACCAGCGCGCGGTCGTCGAGCCCGGTGTCATCAACCTCGACGTCACCCGCGCCGCGACCCCGCTCGGCTACTACTACGCCCCCGACCCGTCGAGCCAGCAGGTCTGCTCGATCGGCGGCAACCTCGCGGAGAACTCCGGCGGCGCGCACTGCCTGAAGTACGGCTTCACCGCCAACCACGTGCTCGCGGCCGACCTCGTGACGCCGGACGGCGACCTGGTGACCCTGGGTGGCGCCGCCCCGGACAGCCCCGGCTACGACCTGCTCGGCGCGGTGATCGGCTCCGAGGGCACCCTGGGCATCGCCACCTCCGTGACGCTGCGGCTGACCCGGCTGCCGGAGGAGGTGCGCACCGTGCTGGTCGGCTTCGAGTCGACCGACCAGGCCGGCGCCGCGACCTCGGCCATCATCGCCGCCGGGGTCCTGCCCGCCGCGATCGAGATGATGGACGCGCTGGCGATCGAGGCGGCCGAGGCGGCCGTGCAGTGCAACTACCCGGCGGGTGCCGGTGCGGTCCTGGTCATCGAGCTCGACGGTGCGGCCGACGAGGTCGCTCAGGAGTACGACGAGGTCGAGCGGCTGTGCCGCGACCACGGTGCCTTCGAGCAGCGGCTCGCCACCGACCCCGCTGACCGGGCCCTGATCTGGAAGGGCCGCAAGTCTGCCTTCGCCGCCGTGGGTCGGATCAGTCCCGACTACATCGTCCAGGACGGCGTCATCCCGCGCACCGCGCTCCCCGAGGTGCTCCACGCGATCGCCGAGCTGTCCTCGTCGTCCGGCGTCCGGGTCGCCAACGTCTTCCACGCCGGCGACGGCAACCTGCACCCGCTGGTGCTCTTCGACGACGCGGTCGAGGGCGCCGGCGCGGCGGCCGAGGAGGTCAGCGGCGCGATCCTCGACCTGTGCATCCAGCACGGCGGCTCGATCACCGGCGAGCACGGCGTGGGCGTCGACAAGTCGGCGTACATGCCGCGGATGTACTCCGAGGAGGACCTCGACACCATGCAGCTGGTCCGGTGCGCGTTCGACCCGCACGGCATCTCCAACCCCGGCAAGGTCTTCCCGACGCCTCGCCTGTGCGGCGAGGTGCCCGGGCGGCACAAGGGCCCGCACCCGCTGCAGGAGGCCGGGCTGGCGGAGGTGTTCTGATGACGTCGACCGACGTCGCCGACGCCGCCCGCCGCGCGGTGGCCGAGACCTGCGAGGTCCGCGACCCGGAGCCCCTCGACGGTGTCGACGGGGTCGTCCCCGGCCTCGTCGCGCGGCCCACCTCGACCCAGGGCGTGGCCGCGGTGCTGCGCGCGGCGGCGGCCCACCGGCTCACGGTGGTGCCGCGCGGACGGGGAACCAAGCTCTCGTGGGGACGACCGCCGACCTCGGCCGACGTGCTCCTCGACCTGGGCGGGCTCGACCGGCTCCTCGACCACGCCGCGGGCGACCTCATCGTCGCCGTCGAGGCCGGGATGTCGCTGGCCGACCTGCAGCAGCAGGTCGCCGACGCGGGCCAGCGCCTGTGCGTCGACGAGACCGTGCCCGGCGCCAGTGTCGGCGGCACGCTCGCCGCCAACACCAGCGGTCCCCGGCGCCTCGTGGCCGGCACGGTGCGCGACCTGCTCATCGGGATCACCGTGGTGCGCGCCGACGGCGTGGTCGCCAAGGCGGGCGGCAGGGTCGTGAAGAACGTCGCCGGCTACGACCTCGGCAAGCTCATGGTCGGCTCGTTCGGCACCCTCGCCGTGGTCACCGAGGCGACGTTCCGCCTGCACCCGGTGCCTGCCGCGCGCCGCTGGGTGACGGCTCCGGTGGAAGACGCCCGGCACGCGCAGCGGCTCGCCCAGGAGGTCATCCACTCGCAGTCCGTCCCGGCGGCGGTCGAGATCGACTGGCCCCCCGCGGCCGGCGGCGTGCTGACGGTGCTGCTCGAGGGCAGGGCCGCCGGCGTGGAGGCGCGTGCCGCGACCGTCCGTGGCCTGCTGGGTGACTTCGCGACCGAGAGCGACGAGCCGCCGGCCGGCTGGTCCGGCTACCCGTGGGGGAGCTCGGGCGACCCGGCCGAGCGGCCCACCGCGCTGAAGCTCACCTTCGTGCTGTCCGGCCTCGCAGCCGTGCTGACCGCCGCGCGTGAGCTCGTCGGGGACGTGCCGATCACGCTGAGCGGCTCCGTGGGAGCCGGGGTCGTGCAGGCGGCGATCCCGGCCGGGACCCCGGTCGAGGCCGTGGCCTCGGCGGTCGCCCGGCTGCGCGAGACGTGCTCCCGGCACGGGGGCAGCGCCGTGGTCCTCGACGGCTCGGCGGCGGTGAAGCAGGCCGTCGACCTTTGGGGTCCGCTGCCGGCGCTGGACCTGATGCGCCGGGTGAAGGACCAGTTCGACCCCGACCACCGGCTCTCGCCGGGCCGATTCGTGGGAGGCATCTGAGATGGACGGGCACACCGACACCCCGGCGTACGACGGGCACCTGGGCGAGACCGGGAGCATCGTCGACCTCGGCCTGCCGGCCCCCGGCGGGGCCTTCGACGAGCACCACCCCCCGGACGCCGCGCTGATCGGCGACTGCGTGCACTGCGGCTTCTGCCTGCCGACCTGCCCGACGTACGTGCTCTGGGGCGAGGAGATGGACTCCCCGCGGGGCCGGATCTACCTGATGAAGGAGGGCCTGGAGGGCGAGCCCCTGAGCGACGCGATGGTGTCGCACTGGGACGCCTGCCTGGGCTGCATGTCGTGCGTGACCGCCTGCCCTTCGGGGGTGCAGTACGACACCCTCATCGAGCAGACCCGGGCGCAGGTCGAGCGGCGCCACCACCGGTCGGCCGCCGACCGGGCGCTGCGGGGCCTGATCTTCTCGATCTTCCCGCACCCGCGGCGGCTGCGGCTGCTCCGTGGCCCGCTGCGCGGGCTCCAGCGCACCGGCCTGGACCGGGCCCTGCGCCGGACCGGCCTGCTGGAGCGCCTCTCGCCCCAGCTCGCGGCGATGGAGAGCCTCGCACCGAGGCTCGGCCGGCCGATGCCGCTGCCGGAGCACATCCGGGCCTCGGGGGAGCGGCGGGCCGTCGTCGGGATGCTCACCGGCTGCGTGCAGGGGGCGTTCTTCCCCGGGGTGAACGCAGCCACCGCCCGCGTGCTGCAGGCGGAGGGCTGCGACGTCTTCGTCCCGCCGGGACAGGGCTGCTGCGGCGCGCTCTCGGTCCACAACGGCCGCGAGGCCGAGGCGCAGCGCTACGCCCGCCGGATCGTCGACACCTTCGAAGCAGCCGGCGTGGAGCGGCTGGTCGTGAACGCCGCCGGGTGCGGCTCGACGATGAAGGACTACGCCCGGCTCCTCGCCGACGACCCGGCGTACGCCGACCGTGCGCGGACGCTGGCCGAGAAGGTGCGCGACGTCGCCGAGGTGCTCGACGAGCTCGGGCCGGTCGCCGTGCGGCACCCGCTCGAGGTGTCGGTGGCCTACCACGACGCCTGCCACCTCGCCCATGCCCAGGGAGTGCGCGCCCAGCCCCGGCGACTGCTCGCCGGCATCCCGGGTCTCGAGCTCCGCGAGATCGCCGAGCCGGAGCTGTGCTGCGGCTCTGCCGGCATCTACAACATCCTCAACCCCGAGCCGGCCCGCGAGCTCGGCGACCGCAAGGCCGCCAACATCGTCGCCACCGGCGCCGAGCTGCTGGTCACCGCCAACCCCGGCTGCCTGATGCAGGTCGCCAGCGCGATCGCAAGGTCGGGGCGCCCCATGGGGATGGCGCACACCGTCGAGGTGCTCGACGCCTCCATCCGCGGCGTACCCGCCGACAGCCTCCGTGAGGGGACCCGCCCCTCCGCCTGATCCGCCCACCACACCCTCGGGAGTCCCGTCATGTTCCAACAAGATCCGCGAGCCGTCGCCGACTCGCTCGCGCTGAGCGCCCTGTGCGCCCTGATCCCGCTCGCCGTGCTCTTCCTGCTGCTCGGGGGGCTCAAGGTGCGGGCCTGGGTCTCGGGCCTGGTGTCGTTGCTGGTGGCGCTGGTGGTCGCCGTCGTGTTGTTCGGCATGCCGGTCGGCCAGGCGGTCAGTGCCGCGGTGAACGGCGGCCTGTTCGGCTTCTTCCCGATCCTGTGGATCGTCATCAATGCGGTCTGGATCTACAACCTGACGGTGGCGTCGGGGCACTTCGACGTGCTGCGGCAGTCCTTCGAGAAGGTGAGTCCGGACCAGCGGATCCAGGCGATCATCATCGCCTTCTGCTTCGGCGCCCTGCTCGAGGCCCTCGCCGGCTTCGGCACCCCCGTGGCCATCTCGGTCGTGATGCTGATGTCGCTGGGCTTCAAGCCAGTCAAGGCCGCCACCGTCGCGCTGGTGGCCAACACCGCGCCCGTGGCCTTCGGCGCGCTGGCGATCCCGATCGTCACGCTGGCCCCGATCGCGGCCGGTGTCAGCACCGACCCGCGGCTCTCGGACGCCAACGCGCTGGGCACGCTCGGGTCGATGGTCGGCCGCCAGACGCCGATCCTGGCCCTGGTGGTGCCGCTCATCCTGGTGATGATCGTCGACGGCCGGCGCGGCGTACGCCAGACCTGGCTGCCGGCCCTGCTCGCCGGTGGCGTCTTCGCGGTCGCCCAGTTCGTGACGTCCAACTACGTCTCCGTGCAGCTCACCGACATCGTCGCCTCGCTACTGGCCGCGGGCTCCCTGGTGCTGCTGGTCCGGGTCTGGCAGCCGGCCGAGGTGCTGACCGCCGACCGCGCGGACGACGAGGTGGGAGCGCGCACCAGCGCGGCCGCGGGCAGGTCCGGCTCCGCGGTCGGGTCCGGCTCCGCGGGTGGCGGCGCGGCCACGATGACCGGTGGGCACGCCGCAGCGGAGTCCCGCCCCTCGCCCGACGACCGGGGCGAGGTGCTGCGTGCGTACGCGCCGTACCTCGTGATCATCGCGATCTTCTCGGTCACCAACATCCCGGCGGTGGTCGACTTCCTGGCCAAGGAACCCTTCACCTACCTCGTCGACTGGCCCGGGCTCGACATCGTCAACAGTGCCGGCGACCCGGTGCTGACGCAGTTCAAGCTCAACTGGCTGCCCGCGGCCGGCACCCTGCTGGTGATCGCCGGCCTGATCAGCATGGCGATCCTGCGGATCAAGCCGGGGCGGGCGTTCAAGATCTACCTCGCGACCTACGTCGAGCTGCGGTCGGCGATCATCACGGTGATGGCCGTGCTCGCGCTGGCCTACGTCATGAACCTGTCCGGCCAGACCGCTGCCCTGGGCCTCTGGCTCGCCGGCGCGGGCGGTCTCTTCACGATCCTCTCGCCGATCCTCGGGTGGATCGGCGTCGCCGTCACGGGCTCCGACACCTCCTCGAACTCGCTCTTCGGCGCCCTCCAGGTGCAGGCGGCGACGAAGGCGGGCCTCGACCCGGTGCTGATGGCGGCCGCGAACTCGTCGGGCGGCGTGCTCGGCAAGATGGTGAGCCCGCAGAACCTCGCCATCGCCGCGGCCGCCGTGGGCATGTCGGGCCGGGAGGGGGAGATCTTCCGCAAGGTGATCGGCTGGAGCCTGCTCATGCTGGCGCTGATGTGCGTGATCGTCGCCCTGCAGGCGACGCCGGTGCTGGACTGGATGGTGCCCTAGGCTCGGCATCCGACATCTGGGGGGGCCGACAGCCGGGAGAGGGAGTCATGGTGGAGGAGGCTCGCACCGCGTCGGTGCAGTCGGTCGACCGCTCCCTCGACCTGCTCGAGGCGCTCGCCCGGGAGGGCAAGCCCGTCGGGGTCGCCGAGCTCGTCGACCTCACCGGGCTGCCCCAGGGGACCGTGCACCGGTTGCTGCAGAGCCTCCAGCTGCGCGGCTACGTGCGCCGCGACCCCTCCCGGAAGTACTCCCTCGGCACCTCCGCCGTGCGGCTCGCCGACGCGGCCCAGCGGGCGATGGTCCGCAGCGCCCGGCCGCACCTCGCCGAGCTGGTCGCCCTGTCGGGGGAGACCGCCAACCTCGCTGTCCTCGAGGGCGACGACGTGGTCTACGTCGCCCAGGTCCCCTCGCCCCACACGCTGCGGATGTTCGCCGAGGTCGGTCGCCACGTGCCGCCGCACTCCACGGCGGTCGGCAAGGTGCTGCTGGCGTCGATGCCGCGGGAGCGAGCGCTCGGCGTGGTGCGTCGTACCGGCCTGACAGCGCGGACCCCGGCCACGATCACCGACCTCGACGCCTTCGCCATCGAGCTCGACCTCGTGGCCTTCCAGGGGTGGGCGGCCGACGAGGAGGAGCAGGAGACGGGGGTGCGCTGCGTGGCGGTCCCCGTGGGCGAGCCCGGCGCCGCCCTCGCGGCCCTCTCCCTGTCCGGTCCCGCCGACCGGTTCGCCGGTGGGCGCACCGCGGGGCTGGTCGAGGAGATGCAGCGGGTCGCGCGGGCCTTCGCCGACGGCTGACTGAGGCCTACGGTGGGTAGTCCGTGACGTTTCTGCTGTGGAGAACGCCGTTTCCACAACAGAAACGTCACGGACTACCCGGAAGGACGCACTCCGGCCCGCGGTCAGCCGCGGGCGGGCTCGACCCGGCCGACGACCTCGCCGAGCGCGATCCGACCGCCGCCGGTGCCGGGCGCGGTGTAGCGGAGCCTCACCTCGTCCCCGTCCTCCAGGAACGTGCGGCCGCCCTCCCAGACCTCGGTGCCGAAGGGTTCCTTGCCACCCCAGCTGAGCTCGAGGAAGGAGCCGCGCTGGCCGGGCTCCGGGCCGCTGATGGTGCCGGAGGCGTAGAGGTCGCCGGTGCGCAGCGAGGCCCCGTTGACCGTCGTGTGGGCGAGCATCTGGGCGGGGGACCAGTACATCGTGCGGTACGGCGGCCGGCTGACGACCTCGCCGTTGAGCACCACCTCGACGTCCACGTCCAGCCCCCGGGCCCGGTCCGGCCCGAGGTAGGGCAGCGGCGTCGGGTCCTGGCCGGGCAGGTCCGTCCACGCGGCGTCGAACGCCTCGAGCGGGGTCACCCAGTGGGAGACAGAGGTGGCGAAGGACTTGCCGAGGAACGGGCCGAGGGGGACGTACTCCCAGGCCTGGATGTCGCGCGCCGACCAGTCGTTGACACCGACGACGCCGAAGACGTGGTCTGCGAACGCGTCGTGGGGGACCGGCTGGCCCAGCGCGGAGCCGGTGCCGACGACGAAGCCGAGCTCGGCCTCGATGTCGAGTCGGCGGCTGGGCCCGAAGGTGGGGGAGTCCTCGGTCGGCGCCTTCCGCTGCCCCTGCGGCCGGACCACGGGCGTGGTCGATGCGACCACCGTGCCGGCGCGACCGTGGTAGCCGACCGGGAGGTGCCGCCAGTTCGGCAGCAGCGGCTCCTGGTCGGGCCGGAAGATGCGTCCCACGTTGGAGGCGTGGTGCTCGGACGCGTAGAAGTCGACGTAGTCGGCGACCTCGACCGGCAGGTGCAGCGTCAGGTCCGCGAGCGGCAGCAGGTGGGGCTGCGTGCGCTCGCGGTGGACCTCGTCGCCGAGCACCTCGATGATCCACCGGCGGGCGATCCGCCACGACTCGGCTCCCATCGCCATGAACGCATTCAGGCTGGGCGTCCGCCACGCGGCGGCCAGCTCGGACGCGGGGTCGCCGATCTCCGCGACCGGCGCGAGGTCGAGCACGTGGTCGCCGATGCGCACACCCACGCGCGGCTGCTCGCCGGAGCTCGAGAAGACGCCGTACGGCAGGTTGTCGATGTCGAAGAGGGAGCCGGCGGCTCCCTCGACCCAGGTGGTGGTCACGGCTTCTCCAGCAGTCCGAGGGCGGTCAGGTCGTCGAGCGGTTCGCTGATCGAGCAGGAGCCGAAGGAGGTGAACCAGCGCCTGGCCCCGGCGAGGTCGGCCTCAGCGGCCTCGGCGGCCAGGGTTGCGCCGTCGCGCTGCTCGAGCGTCTCGACCAGCTCGGCGGGCGAGGCCCCGTCGAAGGCGCGACGGGTGGCGAGCAGGACGTTGACGAAGCCGTGGTGCTCGAAGCCGTCCCGGTCGAGATGCCGCACGGCGTTGTGGAGGCCGGCGGTGCACTTGAACGGCGTCTCCCGGTCCAGCGCGGCGTCGACCCAGGCGGCCAGCTGGGTCGCCGAGGGGAAGAGATGCGCCTCCAGGCCGCCGGTGCGGAACTTCAGGCGCAGCTCGGCCGCCGCCACCTCGTCGGCCGCCGCCAGCCACTGGTACGTCGGGTCCCCGGCCGGGAGCTCCACGAAGACCGGGACCTCGTCGGCGAGGTGGCCCTCGGCGCGCGCGGCGTCGACCGCCGTGACGACCCGCCGGGCGTTGCCGGCCAGGTCGTCGAGGTCGCGCAGCGCGATCTCGAGTCCTGCGAGGGTCAGGCTGGACCGGGCACAGGCCTTCGCCGGACCGGCGACCTGGCCGGCGCCGCCCGTGATGACGACCGAGACCGGGAGCTCGACGCCGGGCGGCACGGCCACCTTGGGCACGTCGGTGTCACGCAGCACGAACGTGCCGACGAGGTCGGCGTGCGGCGTCCCCGCACGATCGACGTAGGCCGTCGCCGCGTCGACGAGGTCGGCGTTGCCGGGCGGGAAGATGGCCGCGTCGTCGACCAGCCCGACCCAGGCCGGTCCCAGTGGAGACTTCACGCCGCCACTGTAACGGGGCCGCACATAACGGACGAGACCGTCCGGATATCGGGACTCCTCAGACCAAGGTGGGGCGGCCCCGTTTCGCCAGCTGGTCGGCGATGATGAGCCGCTGCACCTCGCTGGCGCCCTCCCAGATCCGCTCGACCCGCAGCTCGCGGAAGAAGCGCTCGGCCACGTTCTCCCGCAGATAGCCGCGACCGCCGAACACCTGGACCGCCCGGTCCGCCACCCGGCCGGCCATCTCGGAGGCGTAGAGCTTGGCCATCGAGCACCGCGCGTGCAGGACCTTGCGGTCGAGTCCCTCGTCGACTGACCTGGCCGTCTCGTAGGTCATCGCCCGCGCTGCGAAGAGCTCGGTGAGGCTGTCGGCGAGCATCGCCTGCACCAGCTGCTTGCGCGCCAGCGGCTCACCGCCGACGCGACGCTGCTGCGCGAACGCCGTGGCCTCGTCGACCAGGCGCTCGGCGGCTCCCAGGCAGCGCGCGGCCACCATCAGCCGCTCGAAGCGGAACCACTCGAAGACGAAGGACATGCCGTCCTCCTCGGTCCCCACGAGGTGGCTCGCCGGCACCCGCACCTGCTCGAACGCGACGACCGGGTGCCGGTGCCCGAGAGTGTGCGTGTACGCCGGTGTGCGGACCACCCGCACCCCGGGCGCGTCCACGTCGACCACGAACAGGGCCTGGTCCCCGGCGTGCGGTCCGGTCGTGAGCACGGCCTGGAAGAAGGCGTAGTCGGCCTCGTGGAAGGACGTCACGTGCCACTTCACGCCGTCGAGCACGTAGCCGTCGCCGTCCCGGCGGGCGGTCGCCGACAGGTCGGTGAGGTCGGAGCCGGCGTCCTCCTCGGTGATGGCGTAGCACTCCTGCAGCTCGCCGCGCACCGTCGGCAGCAGCCAGCGCTCCCGCTGGTGGTCGTTGGCGACCTCGGGCCACCAGGACGGGGGCGTGTGCAGGCACCAGGCGAGGCCGTTGGTCACCCGGCCGCCCTGTTCCTGGACCAGGACCTGCTGGAGGGTCGAGCAGCCCGGCCCGCCGACCGAGGCCGGCATGTTCGTGGCGTACAGGCCGAGCTCGCGTGCCCGGCGGTGGTGCTTGGCCTCGACGTCCTCCGGGATCCGGCCGTCGTGCTCCTCCGCGGTGAGCTCCCAGGCCATCAGCTCGTCGGTGAAGCCGCGGGCGCGGCGCTGCAGCTCGAGGTCCTCGGGGCTGAGTCCGTACATGGCGGCTCCCGCGTCCGGGTGACGGCATTGACTGACTGTTCAGTCTATGCCAGCCTCGAGAGGGTGACCAGCGCCCTCCCGCGCACCGCCGACGCCGTCGTCGTGGGCGGCGGCACCGTGGGTGCGTGGTGTGCCTGGTTCCTGCGCGAGGCGGGTCTCGCCGATGTCGTGCTGCTGGAGCGCGGCACCCTCGGCAGCGGCGCCAGCTCCCGGGCCGCCGGCATGGTCCGCGCCCAGGGGGGCACCGAGGTGGCCGTCCGGCTCGGCCTGTTCAGCCGGGACTTCTACGCCTCGCAGCCGGAGCGCCTCGGCCTCGACTCGGGGTTCGTGGCGCAGGGCTACTTCATGCCTTGCTTCTCCGAGCGCGAGGTCACCGAGGCCCGGGACCGGATCGCCATGCAGCAGGCACTCGGCCTCGATGTGCGGTGGGTCGGCTCCGACGAGCTCGACGACCTAAACCCGGCGATGGGCCGCGGCCTGACGCTGGGTGGCTCCTACGCGCCGGGCGACGGGTACGTCGACCCGCCGCGCAACGTCCTCGCCTACACCGCGGCCCTGGTGACGTCCGGCGTCCGGCTGCGGGAACGGACGTCGTTCGAGGGGTTGCTGCGCTCGGGTGACCGGGTGACCGGCGTGCTCACCTCGGCGGGCGAGATCGCCACGGACCGGGTGGTGCTGACCGGTGGTCCGACGCTCGCCGCGGTGGGTCGGGCTGCGGGAGCACGGATCCCGGCCGGCGGCGCCCGGCACCAGGTGGTGGTCACCGGTCCGCATCCCGACCTCGCGCCCGACCGGCTGCCGATGGTCTTCGACGTGGCCTCCGGGATCTACTGGCGACCCGAGGAGGGCGGGGTCCTCTGGGGCATGAGCAACCCCGACGAGCGTCCGGGCGAGGCGACCGAGTTCGACTGGGCGTACTACGCCAGCATGCGCCGGCGGATGGCGATGCTCGTGCCCTCGACCGCGGGGCTGGGGCTGCGCAAGGCCTGGGCTGCGACCATCGACTTCACTCCCGACCACCTGCCGATCCTGGGGCCGCTCATCACCGCGGACGGCCCGGTCACGGGCGTCACCGTGGCGGCCGCGGGAGGCCACGGGATGATGTGGGGGCCCGGCGTCGCCCGTGTCGCCGCGGACCTGGCCGTGGCTGACGCCACCGACGTCGTCGACGTCAGCGACCTGGGGCTGGACCGCTTCGACGAGCACGGCCGCAGCCGGCTGGCGCCCGATCCCATCGCGCTGCCCTTCCCCGAGACAGTCGGCCCCGAGACAGCCGGCCTCGAGCCGGCCGGCCCCGGGACGGCCACCGCCCAGACCGCCAGCCCCGAGACGGCCGGCTAGCCGCGAGCCGCCGTCCGGGTCAGCACCAGCGCGTCGACCGCCACCGCCCCGCCCGGGTGTACGACGAGGGGGTTGACGTCGACGGCCTCGAGCACGTCGCCGAGCTCCTCGGCGAGCCGGGACATCGCCACCACCGCGTCGACGACGCCCTGTACCCCGACCGGCGGCCGACCTCGGTGCCCCGTGAGCAGCCGGGTCACCTTCAGCGAGTCGAGGAGCCGTCGGGCCACCGCCTCGTCGACCGGCGGCAGGGCCACGGCCCGCTGGGCGAGCAGCTCCACCAGCGTGCCCCCGGCGCCGACGACGACCAGCGGGCCGACCAACGGGTCCCGGTGCACGCCGAGGGCGATCTCGACGCCCGGCGGCAGCTGGCGCTGGACGGTCACGCAGGGACCCAGGTGGGCGGCCAGGTCGGCGTACGCCTCCGCGACCGCCGACGCGTCGGCCAGGGCCAGGCGGACGCCGTCGACGTCGACCTTGTGCGTGACGGACGGATCGGCGGTCTTGAGCACCACCGGGTGGCCCAGCTCGGCGGCCGCCCGCACCGCCGCGGCGGCGTCGCGGACGGTGACCCACGGCGCCACCGGGATTCCGTAGTCGGCGACGAGGGTCAACGGGTCCGCGTCGCCGGCCATCAAACGCGCGCGCCAGCGGTCCCGGCGATCGTGCTGGACCGGTGCGGCCACCGGCCGTCGTGCCGGCTCGGCATCGGCCAGCAGGTGGCCCAGCGCGCGCAGCCCCGACCGGGTGCCCTCGAGGACGGGGATGCCCTGCTGGCGCAGGTCGGCGGCGACCGGCCGGTCGATCGCGGAGGACAGGTTCGACAGCACCACCACTGGCTTGTCGGTGTGCGCCGAGAGTCGCGCCAGCGCCCGGGGGAACGCGAAGTCGCCGTCGTACTCGGGCACCAGGTCGACAGCCAGGGCGACCACGTCGACGGCGTCGTCGTCGGCGAGCGTGGTCAGGCAGTCGGTGAACAGGTCCTCCGTGCGGGACCCGCCGCCCCAGACGTCGAGTGGGTTGTCCGGTTCGAGCCCGGGGTCGAGCACGGTCGCGAGCTTGGCGGTCGTGGCTTCCGACAGGTCTGCGAACGGAACACCGAGCCGCTCGGCCACGTCTGCCACCAGCACCCGCTCGGCGCCGGAGTCGTGAACCGTGGCGATCCCGTGCGGGCGGGCGCGAGGCCGCACCCGTCGTCCGATCGCGAAGGTCTCGAGGCTGTCAGCGAGCTCACCGAGGTCGTCACAGCGGTGGACGTCGTACGCCGCGGCCAGCGCCTCCCACGCGGCGTCCGACCCGGCGAGCGCGCCGGAGTGGGCGCCGACCAGTGCCTGTCCGCGACGCGAGCTGCCCACCGTGAGCGCCACGACGGGGATGTCGCGGTCGGCTGCCTCGGCGAGCGCAGCACGCAGGCGCGGCACGTCCCGCAGGGTCTCCTGCACCAGTGCGACGACGCGGGTCTCCTCCTGCTCCAGCGCGTGCGTGAGGTAGTCCGCGGTGGTGGTGACGAGCTCCTGTCCCGACGACACGACGAGGGAGTACTCCAGTCGGCGGTGGCTGCGCAGCAGGGCGGAGAAGACCGACCCCGAGTGCGTGACCAGGGCGATCGGCCCGGGGGGCAGGTGCTCGGGCTCGAGGTAGCCGAGCGCGCGCACGCCGCGCGTGACGTTGACGAACCCCATGCAGCTGGGGCCGCACAGCTCCAGCCCGTCCGCGGCAGCGACCAGCTCGTCGCGGAGCCCGTGTGCGCTGCCGAACACCACCGCGCCCGCGTCGCCCCGGGCCGACGCCAGCCGCACCTGTTCGACCAGGGCCCGGTCGGGGGCGCCCAGCAGCACCAGGTCGACCGGGTCCGGCACGTCCGTGAGGGAGGGCAGGCACGGGCGGCCCAGGACCGTCCGGTGTCGCGGGTTGACGAACCAGGAGCGGGCGATGCCGGGGCTGCGGAGCACCTCGGTGGCCATCCGCCAGCCCAGTGAGTCCGGGCGGTCGCTGGCGCCGACGGCCGCGACGGTGCGGCCCTCGAGCATCCGGGCCAGTCGTGGACGGACCGGCGGCAGCACCATCGGGCCTCAGCGACCCAGCGTGGTCAGCAGCCGCCGGGGCGCGCGCCTGGCTGCCCGCGCGTCCTTCAGTGCCGGGGCGAGGTACGCCGACAGTCGATGGCGCCCGCCTCCCACGATGACGGCGTCGTGCTCGTCGGCCATGCTGATCACCCCGCTCATCGCCTGTCGTGGCGTTGGCCCATGGACGTTGACTGACTGTTCAGTCTATGAGGTGGTACGGTGCCGCGGCAAGCAGTTGGTTGACCTCCAGGAGCTCCGTGGCAGACAAGCAGCCCGCCAGCGCCCAGGCCGCCAGTACCCAGGCCGCCGGGAGGCAGGCCGGGGACCGGGCCGAGGCGCCGGGCGAAGGACAGGGCCCCGGCGTGGCGGACGCCCGCCGTGACCAGATGCTCGCCGCCGCGGCGCGGCTGATCGCCGAGCGAGGGTTCTCCGACACCCGGATCGCCGACGTCGCCGAGCGGATCGGGTCCAGTCCGGCGCTGGTCATCTACTACTTCGGCACCAAGGACAGTCTCCTCACCGAGGCGCTGCGCTGGTCGGAGCGGTCCTTCTACGCGGCCGTCGAGGAGATGCTCGGGCAGACCGCGGCCCTGGAGGAGCGCCTCGACACGCTGGTGGCGTGGTGCCTGCCCGACAGCGACGAGCTGCCCGCGGACTGGGGCCTGTGGTTCGACCTGTGGGCGCAGGCGTTCCGGCACCCCGAGGTGAAGAAGGACCGGGCCGCGCTGGACCAGCAGTGGCGCGACCTCATCGGCCGGGTCGTGCGCGAGGGCATCGAGGCGGGCGAGATCGAGGCCGTGGACGTCGACCTCTTCACGATCACGTGGGCCGCGCTGCTCGACGGGCTGGTCGTCCAGATCGCGCTGGAGGACCCGCGGGTCGACCGGGCCCTGGCCCGTCGCGTGGCGCACGAGGTGGCGCGCCGCGAGCTGGGTCTGGGCTGAGGCAGGCCGACGTCACCCGGGGAGCAGTCGCAACGCCGACGGTGCGAGGGTCGCGACCAGCTCCGACCCGGTGGTCAACCAGAGCGGAGGCTCGCCGAGGACGTTCGGCACGTCGGCCTGGAGGGACAGGCCCGCACAGTCGAGCGTCACCGTCGTGTGCGCGCCCCGGAACGTCACGGCCCTCACCCGCGCCCGCAGCCGGTTGGACCCGTCCGGGGTGCCGGCCCGACATCCTCCCCCGGAGCCAGCGGGCTCACCTCGACCCGCTCGGGCCGCGCCATCACCTGCACGACCTCGCCGACGGCAGGGTCCCACTCGGTCTTGGCGACGGTGAGCCGGTGCTCGCCGATCGTGCAGGTAAGGCCCTCCGGCCCGATCGCCCGCACCGTGGCCTCCCAGAGGTTCGCGGTGCCCAGGAACGTCGCCACGTGCACGCCGGACGGCTGGGAGTAGACCTCGCCGGGGGTGCCCACCTGGAGGACCTTGCCGTCGCGGAGCACCGCGACCCGGTCCGACATGGTCAGGGCCTCCTCCTGGTCGTGCGTGACGTAGACGAACGTGGTGCCGACCAGGCGCTGCAGGGACCTCAGCTCCACCTGCAGCTGCTTGCGGAGCTTGGCGTCGAGGGCGCCCATCGGCTCGTCGAGGAGCAGCACGGTCGGCTCGAGGACGAGGGCCCGGGCCAGCGCCACCCGCTGCTGCTGTCCGCCCGACAGCTGGTGCGGCTTGCGCTTGGTCATCGACCCCAGCTGCACGAGCTCGAGCGCCTGCCCTACGCGACGACGTACCTCGTCACGGCCGGCCTTCTGGTAGCGCAGCCCGAAGGCGACGTTCTCGAAGACGTCGAGGAAGGGGAAGAGCGCGTAGGACTGGAAGACCGTGTTGACGGGCCGCCGGTGGGGCGGCACCTCCACCAGCGAGCGACCGTCGAGGTGGATGGTCCCCGCATCGGGACGCTCGAAGCCGGCGATCATCCGCAGGGTCGTGGTCTTTCCGCAGCCCGAGGCGCCGAGCAGGGAGAAGAACTCGCCCTCCCGCACGTCGAGGTCGATCCCGTCGACGGCGACCTCGTCGCCGAAGTGCTTGACCAGACCCGAGAGGGAGAGGGCACCCGCCATTCACGCCTCCCCGGCGGTGAGCTGCGAGGCCAGGTGCTCGCAGTTGTCGACGAACCGGTCGATGTCCTCGTCGGTGTGCTGCACGGACAGCAGCCACTGCTCCACCTTGCCCCACGGGGGCAGGAAGGCGCTGCGGTTGTGCTGGACCAGCCAGTGCGCGTGGCCGTAGCGGCCGTCGAGCGTCAGGAAGTCGCGGAAGTCGCGGATCGGGTCGGGCAGGAACGACACGCAGCCCTTGGCGCCGGCAGTGACCACCCGCCACCCCACGGCGTACCGGTCGAAGACGTCCTGCAGGCCGTCGCTCATGCGAGCCGTCAACCGGTCCAGCCGCTGGTACGCCTCGGGGGTGAGGACCTCGGTCAGCATCGCCCGTGCCGCGGCCATCGCGAGCGGGTTGCCGTTGAAGGTGCCGACCTGCTCGTAGCGGCCGTCGGCGATGAGCGACATGACCGCCTCGCTGCCCCCGACGGCTGCGGTGGAGATCCCGCCGCCCATGGCCTTGGCCAGGCAGATGACGTCCGGGTTGACGCCGTGCAGCCTGCTCACGCCGCCGGGCCCGACGGTCAGCCCGGTCTTCACCTCGTCGAAGACCAGGAGGGCGCCGTGACGGTGCAACAGGTCCCGCAGGCCCGCGAGGTAGCCGTCGACGGGGTGGATGATCCCGGCGTTCATCATGATCGGCTCGAGGATCATCCCGGCGACCTCGTCCCGGTGTCGCAGCAGCGCCCGCTCGACCGCCTCGAGGTCGTTGAACGGCACCACGGTCACCAGGTCCATGATCGCGGCCGGGATCCCGGTGTTGTCCGGCACGCCCCGGGGTCGGTCGGGTGGGCCGATGGGGTCGTCGGCCTCGGGCAGGACCGAGACCTCCACCGAGTCGTGGTGGCCGTGGTAGCAGCCCTCGACCTTGAGGATCCGGTCGCGCCCGGTCGCCGCGCGGATGAGGTGGACCGCGTCCATGGTGGCCTCGGTCCCCGAGTTCGCGAACCGCCACAGCGGCTGGTCGAAGCGGTCGGCGAGGTCGTCGGCCACCACGATGGCGTCCTCGGTCGGCTGGGCGAAGTGGGTGCCGCGCCCGACCCGGTCCCGCACCGCGGCGACGACGGCCGGGTGGGCGTGCCCGGCCAGCGCCACGCCGTAGCCGCCGTGGAAGTCGGAGTACTCGAAGCCGTCGACGTCGTAGATCTTCGAACCGGCGCCGTGGTCGATCCAGACCGCCTGCGGCTCGGTGATCTGCCAGCTGGAGGTGACGCGGCCGGCCAGGTGCTGGGCCCGCGACGCGTGCGCCCGGCTCTGCGGCTGGCGGGCCACGAAGGCCTCGGTCTCCTGCTCGATGACGCTGTCGAGCCGGTCCGACAGCACGCTCGTCGCGGTCATGGGAGCTCCTCGCGCGGCGTTCACCGCGGCTTCGGGCGTCATTGACTGACGGTTCAGTCTATGCGACGGTGGCGGCGAGGAACAACGATCGGCTCCGACGGGAGGCGATGCATGTCAGGAGAGCCGGCGCGTCGTGCGCCGTTCACCGGCCGCAGCGCGGTCGCCCGCCGGTCGCTGTTGCGTGCCGCTGTGGCCGGGCTCGCGGCACCCGGACTCGCCACGCTGCTCGAGTCGTGCGGCGGCGGCAGCACGGGCAGCCCGAGCGCCCGCGAGACGATCCCGGCCCCCGACAACCCCGTGCGCTGGCCGACGAGCCAGGCCAACCCGATGATCAAGTCCGGGCTCACCCCCGAGCGGGGCAGCACGCTGCGGGTCTACAACTACGCCGACTACCTCTCGCCGCGCTTCCTGAGGGACTTCGAGGACAAGTACGGCCTCGACATCCGGCTCTCCACGTTCAACGACGCGGACGAGGCGCTGACCAAGATCGCCTCGAAGGACCTCGCCTTCGACGTCTACTTCCCGAGCTACGACTCCCTGGGGCGGCTGGTCGCGGCCGACCTGCTCCGGCCGCTCAACCACGACTACCTCACCAACTCCGGCAACCTGTGGCCCCGGTTGCGCGACCCGTGGTACGACCGCGGCTCGCGCTACACGATCCCGTACACGATCTACAGCACCGGCATCGGCTGGCGCACGGACATGGTGCCGACCGACGTGGCGGCGATGTCCAACCCGTACGACGTGCTGTGGGACACCCACTACGCCGGCAACATGGCGATCCTCGACGACTGGCACACCGCGATGGCGATGGTCCTGCTGCGCAACGGCATCCTCGACATCAACACCACGGACCCGAAGGACATCGCCCTGGTCCGCGACCAGCTGCTCCAGATGCGGCGCACCATGAAGCCGCGGGTCACGATCTCGATGTACACCGAGATGCCTGCCGGTCAGTACGGCCTGTGCCAGATGTGGTCGGGCGACGCGATCAACCTGCCCTACTACCTGCCGAACAAGGTCTCCGCCGACGTGCTGCGCTTCTGGTTCCCCGAGGACGGCAGGGGCGAGGTCGACAACGACCTGGCCGTGGTCCTCGCCCAGGGGAAGAACCCCGTGGCCGCGCACGTGTTCCTCAACGAGCTGCTCGACGACAAGGTGGCCGGGACCAACTTCGCCTTCACCGGCTACCAGCCGCCCCTGCTCAAGTTCACGCCGGACTCGCTGGTGGCCGACGGGCTGGTGCCGCAGAACCTCGCCACCGCGGTGGTGCGGGAGAAGGACTTCGACACCGGGATCCCCCTGCTGCAGCTGCCCGCGGCGGCCGACGCGGCGTACCACCAGGTCTGGCAGGAGTTCAAGGCCGGTGGCTGAGGCTGCCGGTCCCCGAGGCGCCCGGTGGCTCTGGCCGCTGCTGGCGGTCCCGGGGATGGTCTGGCTCGGGCTGCTCTTCATCGCGCCGATGTACGTCGTGCTGGCGATCCTGTTCGGCGGGGTC
This sequence comes from Nocardioides ungokensis, assembly GCF_013466985.1. GTDB lineage: Bacteria > Actinomycetota > Actinomycetes > Propionibacteriales > Nocardioidaceae > Nocardioides > Nocardioides ungokensis. The sequence continues at coordinate 670,855 of NZ_CP059164.1, forward strand.
GACCCCATCCTGCGACAGCCGGTCCCGGTCTGGAACCCGGTGGACTGGGACGTCGCCCAGTTCCGCTACGTGTGGGACCACGTCGTCGGGGCGCAGCCGTTCTTCCGGCCGGCGCTGGTGCGCACGGTCGTGTACGTCGGCCTGGCGAGCGCGATGTGCCTGCTGATCGCCTACCCGGTGGCCTACTTCACCGCCCGGTTCGCCGGTCGGTGGAAGGGACCGTTGCTGTTCGCACTGATCGCGCCGTTCTGGATCAGCTACATGATGCGGATGCTGGCCTGGGTCAACCTGCTGCAGACCGACGGACTGGTGAACCGGACGCTGAGCGCCGGCGGGTCTTCGACGTGCACGAGAACTGGCTGGGCGGTCGCCCGTCCACCGTGGTGCTCGGCCTGGTCTACGGCTACGTGCCCTACATGATCCTGCCGCTGTTCGCGGGCCTGGACCGGATCCCCGTGGCCACGCTCGAGGCCGCACGCGACCTCGGCGCCAGCCGGTGGGAGACCTTCCGCCGCATCACCTGGCGGCTCAGTCGGCCGGCCGTCGTGGTCAGCCTGCTGGTGACGTCGCTGCCGATGCTGGGCGACTACTTCACCAACGACCTGCTGTCCGGGTCCCCGGACACCTCGATGATCGGGAACCTGATCAACAACTCGGTCCTCACCCCGGGCCAGACCGGCCAGGCCGGGGCCTTCGTGCTGCTGATCCTGCTGGTGTCGATCGTGCCGATGCTGGTCTACGTCAGGTCGACCCGGACCGGGACGGACGTGCAGTCGTGAGGGGCGTGGCCGGGTGGTGGCGCGACCCGTGGCGCCGACCGTGGGGGCTGCTCGTCGTGACCGTGCTCTACCTGGTGTGGTCGCTGCTGCCCGTGCTCGTGGCGGCGCTGTTCTCCTTCAACGCGGGTCGCTCGCGCACCACCTGGCAGGGCTTCTCGATGCGCTGGTACTACGGGGACCCGCTGCGCTCGGTCTGGCACGACGCGAGCCTCCACACCGCCCTGACGCACACGCTGTGGCTCGGCGTCCTGGTGACGGCCTTGACGATCCCGCTCGGCGTGGCGATGGCGCTCGGCCTGGACCGCTGGCGGGGCCCGCTGCCGGCCGGGGCCAACCTGGCGGTGCTGGTCTCCTTCGTGCTGCCCGAGATCCTGATCGCGGTGTCGCTGCTGTTCGTGGCGACGGTGCTGACCACCCCGCTGCGGCTGGGGACCAGCGGCCAGGTGATCGGGCTGGTGACCTACCAGCTGTCCTATCCCGTGGTCATCGTCCGGGCCCGGCTGCTGACCATCGGACGCGACTACGAGGAGGCCGCCGTCGACCTGGGTGCCTCGCCGTCGAGGGCCGTGGGGCGGGTGCTCCTGCGGATGCTGGTCCCGGCGATCTTTGCGAGCGCGGTCCTGGTGTTCGCCGACGTCATCGACGCTTCGTGATCGTGCGCTACCTCTCGGGCGACTCCTCGACCGAGCCGGTGTCGGTCAAGGTCTACAACACCGCCCGGGCCGCGCCGACCCCGGCGCTCAACGCGCTGACGACGCTGCTCCTGGTCACGTCACTGCTCGTTGTCGTCCTCGGCTACCTCGCGCACCGGCGGTTCACGCGGGGGAGAAGTCCGCCGGTGGCCTCGACGTGTTCACGGGTGAGGCCTAGCATTGAACGGTCGTTCAAGGAAGGGGTGGTCGCCGTGACGGTCACCGCTGCGAAGGTCCCGCCCGCGCCGCTCGATCCGACCGAGGTCGCCCTGGCGCTGCGGCCGTTCGGGGAGGCGCGGATGCTGCCCCGGGCCGCCTACCTGGAGGACGTGGTGCTCGCATGGGAGCGGGACCACCTGTTCGACGGCTGGTTGTGCGTCGGGCGTGCCGAGGACGTCCCGGTCGGCGGTTTGGCGGCGGAGTCGCTGGGCGGCTACGGCGTCCTGCTGACGCGGGACCGTGACGGCGAGCTGCGCGCCTTCGAGAACGCGTGCCGGCACCGCGGCCACGAGCTGCTGCCGTGCGGCGGCTCGGCGACGGCGAAGGCGATCGTCTGCCCCTACCACGCGTGGAGCTACCGGTTCGACGGGACGCTGCGGGGCGCCCCCGGCTTCAGGAGGGTTCCCGGCTTCGACCCGGCCGACTTCAGCCTGCGGTCGCTGGACGTGCGCGAGTGGCACGGCTGGGTCTTCGTCGACCGCGCCGGCGGTGGCGGGTCGTTCGAGGAGCACATCGGGGCCCTCGAGACGATCGTGGCGCCGTACGACGGCGAGGCGCTGGTGACGCCGGCCGTGCACGAGTACGACGTCGCGGCCAACTGGAAGGTGCTGATCGAGAACTTCCAGGAGTGCTACCACTGCCCGATGATCCACCCCGAGCTGTGTCGGGTGAGCCCGCCGGAGAGCGGTGAGAACCTCGAGCAGGACGGCGACTGGGTCGGCGGCTGGATGGACCTGCGGGCGGGCGCGGAGACGATGTCGCTGGACGGGCGCAGCGGCGGCACGGCCATCGCGCGCCTCGACGACCACGAGCGGCGGACTGTCATGTACGTCGCGGTGCTGCCCAACCTGCTGCTCAGCCTGCACCCCGACTACGTGATGACCCACGTGCTGACCCGCTGGCCCCGGACCGGACCCGGGTGCGCTGCTCCTGGGCCTTCCCGCGGGAGGTCGCGGAGGGGGCCGGCTTCGACCCGGCGTACGCCGTCGACTTCTGGGACCTCACCAACCGCCAGGACTGGGCGGCCTGCGAGTCGGTGCAGCGCGGCATGCGCGCCCCCGGCTACCGGCCCGGGCCGATGGCGCCGAGCGAGGACGGCGTGCACCACTTCGTCCGGTTCGTCGCCGAGGCCTACCTGGGGCGCGAGGGGGAGCGGGCCGTCTGACAGCCACCGCCACGGACAGTCCCCGCCGATCGGCACAGCCCTGAGCCTGGACAGGCGTGCCAGACGGCGGGGACTATCCGGTTGCTGGCGACGAGGCGTAGGCTGTGCGCGAATATCGGAGATAGGTGTCCGATAAACGGAGTCAGCGGAGGTTCACCCATGGCGCACTACCGGCAGGTCGGCGAGGTCCCCCCGAAGCGGCACACGCAGTTCCGCAACGCCGAGGGGCAGCTCTACTACGAAGAGCTGATGGGCGAGGAGGGCTTCTCCTCCGACTCCTCGCTGCTCTATCACCGGGGCGTGCCGTCGGCGATCGTCGGCTCGGAGGTGTGGGACCTTCCCGACCAGACGCGCACCCCCAACCACCCGCTCAAGCCACGGCACCTCAAGCTGCACACGCTGTTCCCGCACGCGGGCGCCGACGCGGTCACCGAGCGCCGCCTCGTGCTCGGCAACAACGACGTCCGGATCGGCTACGTCGTCACCGGCACCGAGCCCTCGCCGTACTACCGCAACGCGATCGGCGACGAGTGCGTGTACGTCGAGGCCGGCAGCGGCCGCGTCGAGACGGTCTTCGGGGTGCTGTCCTACCGGCAGGGCGACTACGTGGTGATCCCTCGCTCGACGACGCACCGGTGGGTCCCCGGGGAGCCGTCGCGGCTCTACCCGATCGAGGCCAACAGCCACATCGCCCCGCCGAAGCGCTACCTCTCCCGCTACGGCCAGCTGCTCGAGCACGCGCCGTACTGCGAGCGCGACCTGCACGGCCCGACCGAGACGCTCCTCGTCGAGGGCGAGGACGTCGAGGTGCTGGTCAAGCACCGCACCAGCGCCGGCATCGTCGGCACCCGGATGACCTACGCGACCCACCCCTTCGACGTGGTCGGCTGGGACGGGTGTCTCTACCCCTACACGTTCAACATCGACGACTACATGCCGATCACCGGCAAGATCCACCAGCCGCCGCCGGTGCACCAGGTCTTCGACGGCTGGAACTTCGTGATCTGCAACTTCCTGCCGCGCAAGGTGGACTACCACCCGCTGGCCGTGCCGGTGCCCTACTACCACTCCAACGTCGACAGCGACGAGGTCATGTTCTACGTCGGCGGCGACTACGAGGCGCGCAAGGGCTCGGGCATCAACATCGGCTCGATCTCGCTGCACCCGGGCGGCCACGCGCACGGGCCGCAGCCCGCCGCGATCGAGGCTTCCCTGGGTGCGGAGTACTTCGACGAGTCCGCGGTCATGGTCGACACCTTCGCGCCCCTCGACCTCGGCGAGGCCGGGCTGGCGGCCGAGGACCCGGCGTACGCCTGGACGTGGGCGGGCCGCGGGCCCCAGGGACCCGCAGAGGGCGGCGACAACCGGCGGTGTTCTCCAACTCCTGAGGCGACGGCTGTCGGTCGTCCGGGGCAGGATCGGCGCATGGAGCGGCACACCTTCACCGCCGAGATCTGGGCGTCCGAGTCGGTCGGCTCGTGGGCGTTCGTGATGCTGTCGTCCGAGGCCGACGAGGAGGTGCGCCTCGCGGCGGGGCCGCCCACGGCGTTCGGGTCGGTGCGGGTCGAGGCGACCGTGGGGGGCACGACCTGGCGGACGTCGGTGTTCCCTGACAAGGCGCGCGGCTACGTGCTGCCCGTGAAGACCGCCGTACGCCGGGCCGAGGGGCTCGACGTCGGCGACGACGTGGAGGTGTCCCTGCGCGTCGTCGAGGGATGAGTCAGCCGTCGGTGACGGCCTCCGCAGGATCGCGCACGGGGATGTGCCGCGCGGCCGTCCGCGCCACACTGGGGGCGTGAGCAATCCCGAGCGGCACCCGGACGAGATGACCTGCACGCCGGCGACGGCGGCGAGTGTCGAGGTGTTGTCACCGCGCGACGTGCCGCTCGGCGGCCCGCGGGCGATGCAGGTGCGGCGCACCCTCCGCAGCGGCACCGCTCCCTGATCGGGGCGTGGTGCTTCGTCGACCACTACGGGCCCGACGACGTCCTCGACACCGGCGGGATGAGCGTCGCGCCGCACCCGCACACCGGACTGCAGACGGTGAGCTGGCTCTTCACCGGCGAGGTCGAGCACCGCGACAGCGCCGGCAACCACGCGATGGTGCGACCCGGGGAGGTCAACCTGATGACCGCCGGTCGCGGGATCAGCCACTCGGAGGTGTCGACGCCGGACACGAGGTCGCTGCACGGCGCCCAGCTGTGGGTCGCCCTGCCCGACGCCGACCGGGACGTCGAGCCGGGTTTCGCCCACCACGCCCCGGAGGCGGTGACCGGTGCCGGCTGGGCGGCGCGGGTGTTCCTGGGCTCGCTCCTCGGTGACAGGTCGCCGGTCCCCACCTTCACGCCGCTCCTCGGCGCCGAGCTCCTGCTCGAGCCGGGCACGTCGCTCGAGCTGGACGTGGACGAGACCTTCGAGCACGGCGTCCTCGTCGACACCGGCGTGCTCGGCGTCGCGGGTCAGGAGACAAGCAGCACGAGCTCGCCTATGTCCCGCCCGGCTCCGCCCGCCTCACGCTCACGGCGTACGACGCGCCCGTGCGCCTGCTGCTCCTCGGCGGTCCGCCGTTCGGTGAGTCCATCGTGATGTGGTGGAACTTCGTGGGCCGGGGCCACGAGGAGATCGTCGCCTTCCGCGAGGAGTGGCAGGCCCAGATCACCCGTGACGGTGCCGTCCTGGCCGACTCCCAGGACGTGGGGGCCGGCCGCTTCGGCGTGGTCGTCGGCGACCACCTGCCGCCGATCCCTGCGCCCGCACTTCCGAATGCGAGGCTCAAGGAGCGGCGCTGAGGGTCAGGGGCGACGCCCCGGGGCCTACGACTTCTGCTTCCTGGCCTTCGGTGGCAGCGTGGCGATGTGCTCGCGGGCCCGCTCCATCCAGGAGGTGACCTGCTCGCCGGTCAGCGACGACGGGACCGAGAGCCAGCCGTTCATCGGACGCTCCTCGGGGCCGAACGGTCCCGAGCCCTCGAGGGCCGCCAGCTCCTCGAGCCCGGCCGGGTCGAGCTTGACGCCGATGTCCGTGCCGAAGAGGCCCGCGAACATGTTGCCGTTCACGAACGCACCGACGCTGCCGAACATCGGCTTCACCTCGACGCCGGGGCCCTCGGGCACCAGGGAGCGGAACCTGGCCTTGTCCTCGTCGCTGTGCTTCGGCATCTGCATGCGTCGATCCAACCACCCCCTTGGGTCGCTGCGGATGACCATGTTTCGGGGATGTGCGGGTGGTGCGCGGGAGGCCACAGTGTCTCCATGACCCAGCCCCCAGAGCTGTCCCTCGACTTCACCGGCCTGAAGGCCACCTTCGTCAACTGCACCCTCAAGCGCAGCCCGGAGCCCAGCCACACCCAGGGGCTCGTCGACGCCAGCGCCGCGATCATGCGCAAGCACGGCGTGGAGGTCGACGAGCTGCGCTTCGTCGACCACGACGTGGCGACCGGGGTCTACCCCGACATGCGCGAGCACGGCTGGGAGACCGACGCCTGGCCCGAGATCTACCCGGGGATCCTGGAGAGCCAGATCCTCGTCGTGGCAGGCCCGATCTGGCTGGGCGACAACTCCAGCATCACCAAGAAGCTCATCGAGCGGATCTACTCGCTCAGCAGCATGCTGAACGACAAGGGGCAGTACCTCTTCTACGGCCGGGTGGCCGGTTGCCTGATCACCGGCAACGAGGACGGGATCAAGCACTGCGCCCAGAACGTCCTCTACTCGCTGCAGCACGTCGGGTACACGATCCCACCCAACGCCGACGCCGGCTGGATCGGCGAGGCCGGCCCCGGGCCGTCGTACCTCGACCCGGGCAGCGGCGGTCCGGAGAACGACTTCACCAACCGCAACACCACCTTCATGACCTGGAACCTGATGCACCTCGCCCGGATGCTGCACGACGCCGGCGGGGTCCCCGGCTACGGCAACCAGCGCTCGGAGTGGAACGCCGGCACCCGCTTCGACTGGGAGAACCCGGAGTACCGGAGCTGACCGCGTCCCGCGGGTCCGCGGGCCGTCGGCGCCGGGTGACAGGATGCGGCGCATGGGACCCGTGACCGGTGAGGACGGCATCGACCGCTGCCCGTGGGCGGGTGGCCCCGGAGTGATGCGCGACTACCACGACCGCGAGTGGGGCAACCGCGTCCGCGGCGAGGCGGCCTACCTCGAGCGGCTCACCCTCGAGGCTTTCCAGTCGGGGCTGTCGTGGTCCACGATCCTCAACAAGCGCGACGCGTTCCGCGAGGTCTTCGCCGGCTTCGACGCCGACACTGTCGCGGCGTACGACGACACCGACGCGGCGCGGCTGATGGCGGACGCCCGGATCGTGCGCAACCGGCTCAAGATCGCCGCCGCGATCACCAACGCGCGGGCCACGGTGGCGCTGCGCGAGCGTGAGGGCCTCGAGGCGCTGGTGCTGTCGTTCCGCCCCGACCCGCCGCCGGCGCCGGCCACCACGGAGGAGATGGCGACGACGTCGCCGGAGTCGAAGGCGCTGTCGAAGGAGCTCAAGAAGCGCGGGTTCGCCTTCGTCGGCCCGACCACGATGTTCGCCCTGATGGAGGCGATCGGCGTGTTCGACCCGCACCTGCTGGGGTGCCACCGTCGCGGGTCGGGGACAATCGGGACGTGACGCAGCCCGACTCCCCGCCCGCCAAGCGGCGCAAGCACCTGATGGACCCGGCCAACCCGCGGCCGCAGGCGTCGCGGCAGTCGATGAGCATGAGCTCGGTGCAGCGCTGGGTGATGTCGGTGCTGGCGGTCACCACGATCGGGCACTTCTCCGCGGGCCTGGTGCTCGCCGCGCTCTTCCTGGGTGACAACGCCCAGCCCGGCGCACAGATCGGGCTGGTCGTGATCGCCGGGGTGGTGGGCGTGCTCGGCGTGGCCGCGGGCTTCCTCATCCACCAGAAGAGCCCGCTCACGCCCTGGCTGGTGCTGGGCCTGCTCCCCGCCGCGGTCGGGCTCTACTTCATCCTCTGACGCGAGACCCCCGGGACGTTCGACGCCCCGGGGGTCGATCGCGCCGGGCTCAGCCGAGTGCGGCGGCTGCCGCTGCGAGCTGCTCGACCCGGGCCCAGTCGCCGGCGACGAGGGCGTCCTTGGGGGTGAGCCACGAGCCGCCCACGCAGCCGACGTTCGGCAGGGCGAGGTACGCCGCGGCGCTGGTCGCGGTGATCCCGCCGGTCGGGCAGAACCGAGCGGCCGGGACCGGCGAGGCCACCGAGGCGAGGAACGCCGCCCCGCCGGAGGCCTCGGCCGGGAAGAACTTCATCTCGGTCCAGCCGGCCTCGAGGACGGCCAGCACCTCCGACACGGTGGCCGTGCCGGGCAGGAAGGGCAGCCCGGTCTCGGCCATCCCGGCGAGCAGCGCGGGGGTGGCGCCGGGGGAGACCAGGAACTGTGCCCCCGCGTCGCGGGCCTCCTTGGCCTGGCCCGGGGTGAGCACGGTGCCGGCGCCCACCAGGATCTCGGGCACCTCGTCGGCGATCGCCCGGATCGCGTCGAGCGCGACCGGCGTGCGCAGCGTCAGCTCGATGACCGGCAGGCCGCCGGCGACCAGCGCGCGGGCGACCGGGACGGCCTGGGCCAGGTCGTCGACGACGACGACGGGCACGACCGGGACCCGGTCGAGGAGACCGGGGGTGGCGTCAGACGGTGACAACGGAGACCTCCTGCGGCGGGACGGGGACGCCCGGGAAGACGCTGGCGCCGGTGTCGGCGGAGCCCACGGTGGCCCGGAAGGCGGCGAACAGCTCGCGGCCGGTGCCGGTCCACTCCGGCCCCTGCGGGGCGCGTCCGGTGTCGGGGCGGGCGGCCAGCTCGGCCCGGTCGACGTGCAGGTCGAGGGTGCCGCCGACGGCGTCGACGGTGATCCCGTCGCCGTCCTGCACCCGCGAGAGCGGGCCACCCAGGGCGGCCTCGGGGGTGACGTGGATGGCGGCCGGGACCTTGCCCGACGCCCCGGACATCCGGCCGTCGGTGACGATCGCGACCTTCTGGCCCCGGTCCTGCAGCACGCCCAGCGCGGGGGTGAGCTTGTGCAGCTCGGGCATCCCGTTGGCGGCCGGGCCCTGGTAGCGGATCACCGCGACGAAGTCGCGGCCGTCGAGCGCACCCTCGCCGAAGGCGGCGAGGAAGTCGTGCTGGTCGTCGAAGACGATGGCCGGCGCGCTGACGACCCGGTGCTCGGCCTTGACCGCCGAGGTCTTGATGACGGCACGGCCCAGCGGGCCGGTCAGCAGCTTGAGACCCCCGTCGGGGGCGAACGGGTCCTCGGCCGGACGCAGGACGTCGAGGTCGAGGGAGGCCTTGGGCCCCTCCTCCCAGCTGATCTCGTCCCCGCGCAGGCGCGGCTCGGTGGTGTAGCGCCACAGGCCGTGCCCGGCGACGGTGCGGACGTCGTCGTGCAGCAGCCCGGCGCGCAGCAGCGTGTGCACCAGGAAGCCGATCCCGCCGGCGGCCTGGAAGTGGTTCACGTCCGCCTCGCCGTTGGGGTAGATCTTCGCCAGGCTCGGCACCACGGCCGAGAGGTCGGAGAGGTCGTCCCAGGTGAGGGTGATGCCGGCCGCGCGGGCGATCGCGACCAGGTGCAGCGTGTGGTTGGTCGACCCGCCGCTGGCCAGCAGCGCGACGCACGCGTTGACGATGGCCTTCTCGTCGACGATCTCCCCGATCGGGGTGTTCTCGCCGCCCTGGCGGGTCAGCTCGGTGACCCGGGTGCCGGCGGCGCGGGTCAGCGCCTCGCGCAGCGGCGTCCCCGGGTTCACGAAGGACGACCCGGGCAGGTGCAGCCCGAGCACCTCCATGATCAGCTGGTTGGAGTTGGCGGTGCCGTAGAACGTGCACGTGCCCGCCGAGTGGTACGACGCGGCCTCGGCCTCGAGCAGCTCCTCGCGGCCGACCTTGCCCTCGGCGTACAGCTGGCGGACCTTCGCCTTCTCGCCGTTCGGCAGCCCCGACTCCATCGGCCCCGCGGGCACGAAGACGGTCGGCAGGTGGCCGAAGGACAGCGCCCCGATCAGCAGGCCGGGCACGATCTTGTCGCAGACGCCCAGCATCAGCGCGCCGTCGAACATGTCGTGGGAGAGGGCGATCGCGGTCGACATCGCGATCACGTCGCGGCTGTAGAGCGAGAGCTGCATGCCGTCGCGGCCCTGGGTGATGCCGTCGCACATCGCGGGGACGCCGCCGGCGAACTGGGCGATGCCGCCGGCCCGGATCACGGCCTTCTTCAGCGCGGCCGGGTAGGTCTCGAACGGCTGGTGTGCCGACAGCATGTCGTTGTAGGCCGAGACGATCGCGACGTTCGGCTTGGTGCGGCCGCGCAGCGCCTGCTTGCCCAGCTCGTCCGCGGCCGCGAAGCCGTGGGCGAGGTTGGCGCAGGCGAGCCGGCCCCGGGCGGGACCGCGGTCGCCGACGGCCCGGATGCGCTCGAGGTACGCCGAACGACCGGCCGCGCTGCGCTCGACGATGCGCGCGGTCACGTCGACGACGACGGGGTGGAGGGGACTGTGGGACGAGGTGGTCACTGGTCGGACTCCTGCCAGGAACGGCCCTCACGCTCGAGGAGCGTGGTGGCGGCGATGGGCCCGCTCGTGCCGGCCGGGTAGCGCAGCGGTGGTCGGGCGACGTTGCCCAGCGGGTGAGGATCGGCTCCACCCACGTCCATGCCGCCTCGACCTCGTCGCGGCGCATGAACAGGGTGGGGTTGCCCTTGATGACGTCCATCAGCAGACGCTCGTAGGCATCGGGGAGGCGCTGCTCGAACGCCGTGGCGTAGCTGAGGTCCAGCGACACCGGCCGCAGCCGGATCCCGCCGGGGCCCGGCTCCTTGGCGGTCAGGTGCAGGCGCATCCCCTCGTCGGGCTGCACCTGGATGTGCAGCCGGTTGGGCTCGGTGGTGCCCTCGCTGTGGGGGAACATGTGGTGGGGCGGTGCCTTGAAGACCACGACGATCTCGGAGGCCCGGCGGTCCATCCGCTTGCCGGTGCGCAGGTAGAACGGCACGCCCGCCCAGCGCCAGTTCTGCACCTCGGTGCGCATCGCGACGAACGTCTCGGTCCGGCTGCCCGAGCCCTGGAGGTCGGTCGCGGCCAGGTCGTCGACGTACGACGACACGGCCTCGCCGTCGACCAGTCCGGCCGTGTAGCGGCCCCGGACGGTGTCGCGGTCGACGTCGACGGGTGTCATCGGCTTGAGGGCCTGCAGCACCTTGAGCTTCTCGTCGCGGACGGTCTCGCGTCCCACGTGCGAGGGCGGCTCCATGGCCACCAGGCACAGCAGCTGGAGCAGGTGGTTCTGGACCATGTCGCGCATCGCGCCGGCCTGGTCGTAGTAGCCGCCGCGCTCGCCGACGCCGAGGGACTCGGCGACGGTGATCTGCACGTGGTCGACCCACCGGGAGTTCCACAGCGGCTCGAGGAAGGCGTTGGCGAAGCGCGTGACCAGCAGGTTCTGCACGCTCTCCTTGCCGAGGTAGTGGTCGATGCGGAAGATCTGCGACTCCGCGAAGACGCGGCCGACCGCGTCGTTGACCGCCTGGGCGGAGGCGAGGTCGTGCCCGATCGGCTTCTCCAGCACGACCCGGGCGCGCTCGTCGACGACGCCGATCTCGTCGAGGCGTCGGCTGATGTCGCCGAAGAGCGACGGCGCGACGGCGAGGTAGAAGACGCGCACGGTCTCCTCCGCGCGGGGCCGCTCCTTGAGGAGGGCGTGGAAGCGGTGCCAGTCGTCGGGCCGCTGGGCGTCGAGCATGAGGTGGCGCAGCCGGCCGAGGAAGCGGTCCACCGTGACGGCGTCGAGGTCGTCGGCCGCGACGAACGCGGTCAGGGCGTTGCGGACCTCGGCCCGCCAGCCGTCGTCGTCGAGGTCGGAGCGCGAGATGCCCAGGATCCGGGTGTCGTCGGGCAGCTGGCCCTCGAGGTCGCGGTGGTAGAGCGCCGGCAGGAGCTTGCGCAGCGCCAGGTCTCCCGTCCCGCCGAAGACGGTGAAGTCACACGAGGCCGGGACCGTGTGGGAGGTGGCGTTCTGGTCCATGCGGACAACCGTAGGGAGAAGTTTGGATCGATACAAGCATGACTAAGGTATTTTCGAGATCAAAGTGATGAACGTACGGTGTCGGTGAGGAGGGTCATGAACGAGACGCTGCGCGAGTCGGCCGCTCCGGCCACCGCCGGACAGCTGCTGGAGCTGGTCCGCACCGGCCGGGCCAGCACCCGCTCGGACCTCCGGCGGCTCACCGGCCTGTCCCGGACTGCGGTCGTCAGCCGGGTCTCCACCCTCACCTCCGCCGGCCTGGTGCTGCTGGGGGAGGAGCTCGCCTCCACCGGGGGCCGGCCCCCCGGTGCCCTGGTCTTCAACAAGGACGCCGGGGTCGTGGCCGCCGTCGCCATCGGACGCTCCCGCAGCCAGCTGGGGGTCTTCGACCTCGAGGGCACCGAGCTGGCGGCCGACTCCGCCGACCACCGGGTCGGCGTCGGGCCCGACGAGCTCATGCCGCGGGTCGCCGAGCGGCTGGCCGGGCTGCTCGAGGACGTGGAGGCCCCGGTGGCGGGGTTCGGGCTGAGCCTGCCCGGCACCGTCGACGCCCTGCGCGGGCTGAGCATCGACTCCCCGGTGATGGCGGGGTGGAACGGCGTGGAGCTCGCGCCGTACCTCTCCGGGCTGGCCGACGCCCCGCTGTTCGTGGGCAACGACTGCGACGTGCTGGCGCGCTCGGAGCTGCTCGGGCGACCTGGCGCGCTCCGCGACGCCCTGGTGGTGAAGGCCTCGACCGGCCTGGGCCTGGGCATCGTCGCCGAGGGTCGGGTGCTCTCCGGCCACCGCGGCGCGGCCGGCGAGATCGGGCACACCTGGATCGAGGCGGCCGACGGCCTCCCCTGCCGTTGCGGCCGGACCGGCTGCCTGGAGGCGGTGGCCGGCGGCTGGGCCCTGGTGGGCCGGCTCGAGGAGTCCGGGGGGCACCGGGTCGGGCACGTGCGCGACCTGGTCGCGCTCGCCCTCCGCGGCGACGCCGAGGCGCGAGGGCTGCTGCGCGAGAGCGGGCGCCGGCTCGGTGAGCTGCTGGCGGTGGCGATCAACCTGCTCAACCCGGCGACGGTCGTGGTCGGCGGCGACATGGCCGCGGCGTTCGACGTGTACGCCGGCGGGATCCGCGAGAGCGTCTACACCCGGGCGGGGGCGCTCGCGACTCGTGACCTGCAGATCGTGCCCGCGACCCACGGCGACCGGGCCGGGCTGGTGGGCTGCGCGGCCCTGGCCCTCGACCACGTCCTGTCACCCGCAGCCGTCGACGCCCGGCTGATGACGCACGCCCCTCCGGTGCCCGCCGACTCCCTGCGGTGAGGTGCTGCGCGGTCGAGGTGCTGCCCTGAGGTGCCGCGCGCTGTCATAGGTTGAGTCGCATGACCCGCGTGCATGCATTCGGTGACGACGCCCTCGGTGACCTCGACACGGTGGGGCTGGTGGCCCGGATCCAGTCGGGTGCGGTGTCCGTGCCCGAGGTCGTGGAGGCGGCGATCGCCCGCGCGGAGCGGGTGGACCCGGTGCTCAACGCGATCGCCTACCCGGCCTTCGACCGGGCCCGCGCGGAGGCCCGCAGCCCCCGCGGTGGCTTCTTCGCGGGCGTGCCGACCTTCGTCAAGGACAACGTCGACGTCGCGGGCATGCCGACCCAGCAGGGCACCGACGCCTACACCTCCGCCCCGCGGCCCCGACGGCGACTTCGCCCGGATGTTCCTGGCCACCGGCCTGGTGCCGCTGGGCAAGACCCAGCTCTCGGAGTTCGGCTTCAGCCCGGCCGCGGAGCATCCCCGCCTCGGCCCGGTGCGCTCCCCGTGGGACCCGGACCACTCCGCCGGCGCCTCGTCCGCGGGGTCGGCCGCCCTCGTCGCGGCCGGCGCCGTACCCCTCGCACACGCGAACGACGGCGGCGGCTCGATCCGCATCCCCGCGTCGGTCAACGGCCTGGTCGGGCTCAAGCCGACCCGGGACCGGCTGGCGCAGGACAAGCTGCTGCGCGACATGCCGGTCCGGATCGTCTCCGACGGGGTCGTCACCCGGTCGGTGCGCGACACCGCGGCGTTCTACCGCGAGGCCGAGAAGGTCTACCGGGCACTCCACCTCCCGCCCGTCGGCGACATCACCCGCCCGGGGCGGGCCCGGCTGCGGGTCGCCGTCGTGACCGAGGGGGTGGGGGCCGAGGCCTCCCCGGAGGTCGCGGACCTCACCCTGAAGACGGCCCGGCTGCTCGAGGAGCTCGGCCACCGCGTCACGCCGACGACCGCGCCGGTCCCGGAGTCCTTCCCCGACGACTTCCTCCTCTACTGGTCGTTGCTCGCGTGGGCGATCGTGCGCACCGGCCGGCGCCGCCACGGCCGCGACTGGGACCCCGACAAGCTGGACAACCTGACCCTCGGCCTGGCCCGGCACGCCCGGCGCCACCTGCACCGGATGCCGCTCGCCATCGCCCGGCTGAAGCGCTCGCGCCACCTCACCGGGGCGTTCTACGGCTCCTACGACGTCGTGCTCACGCCCACGCTGGCGACCCAGACCCCGCGGGTGGGCCACCTCGACCCGACCCAGGACCACGACACGATCATGGAGCGGATGCTCGAGTGGGTGGCCTTCACGCCGCTGCAGAACGCCACCGGCGAGCCCGCCGTCTCCCTGCCGCTGGCGACCACGGCGGCCGGACTGCCCCAGGGCATGATGTTCGGCGCCGCCGCGGGCCGGGAGGCCACGCTGCTCGAGCTGGCCTACGAGCTCGAGGAGGCCCGGCCCTGGGCGCGGATCCAGGACTAGGGTCGGCGCAGGTGGGCCCGAGTGGGCGACCTACCGAGGCGCCACCAGCAGCGCCTGGGAGGTGCGCGCCACCAGCCCGGCCTGGTCCGACACCGCGGAGGTGGCGAGACCGACGGCTCCCGGGCCCAGGGTCGTCTCGGCGTCGAGGCAGACCCACTCGCCGACCGGTGGCCTCAGCACGTGCACGGTGAGCTCGGTGTTGAGGAACGCCCACCGGCGCACGTCGAGCGCGGCGCTCACACCCGAGGCCGAGTCCGCGCAGGCGAGCAGCCGCTGGACCGGCGAGACGTCCTCGCCCTCGACCAGCGCTGGTGGACGCATCCACACGACGCCGGGACCGGGCGTCTCGACCGAGCCGGAGATCCAGCGCCACTCGACCGCGTCGAGGTAGCCGCCGTGCCAGGCGGTGGGCCGCTCGTGGGGCACCCCGTCGGCAGGCCCGTGCTGTGGCGGCTTGGGCTGCTCGGGTCCCTCGTCGGACGCCGGGAACAGCCACGCGGTCGCCGTGGCGACGACCCTGCCCCGGGCGACGTCGTACAGCTCGGACCCGACCAGCTGCACCGAGCGACCGGGCCGCAGCACGGTGGCGGAGGTCGTCAGTGGACCGACCGGCACCGGGCCGTGCAGCTCCATCGTGAACCGGGCGATCGTGGCGTCGGAGAGCCGCTCCAGCGCGCGGGCGAGCAGGGCCGGGGGGACCGCCGTGCTGGGCGTCCGGGGTCCACGGACCGGCCGTCGAGGGCATCGACTCGAAGGTCTCCCGACCGTCCCGGGAGGTGTCGATCAGGCGGTAGAAACAGGGGTGCTGAGCCGATTTTTCGATCACGTGTCTCCCTGTGTATTGTTCTCGCTCGTTGCCCCTTTAGCTCAGTCGGCAGAGCGTCTCCATGGTAAGGAGAAGGTCTACGGTTCGATTCCGTAAAGGGGCTCTGGGTGTGGGTTGCGAGGGCCAGTATTCTGGCCCGAGTGCCCTGTCCCGGTGGCGGGGTAGCTCAGGTGGTTAGAGCACACGGCTCATAATCGTGGTGTCGCGGGTTCGAGTCCCGCCCCCGCTACTCAGTTCGACCCAAAGACCAGCAACAAAAGGACTTCCCGTGGCCAGCAAGAGCTCCGATGTTCGCCCCAAGATCACGCTCGCGTGCGTGGACTGCAAGGAGCGCAACTACATCACCAAGAAGAACCGCCGCAACGACCCCGACCGGCTCGAGCTGGCCAAGTTCTGCCCGCGTTGCCGCAAGCACACCGCGCACCGCGAGACCCGCTGAGCGCGCACGCACCAGTCCTCACGTCGACCCGCCCGAAGTCATCGGGCGGGTCAACGTCTATTTTGGGGCCCATGCCAGTCGACCAGTCGCTCGTCGGTCGGGAGTTCCCGCCGACCAGCCCGTACACCGTCTCCGAGGACAAGGTCCGCGCCTTCGTCGCCGCCACGGGCGGTGAGTACGCCGGCGGCCCGGTGCCCGCGACGTTCCCGATCGTGCTGGCCTTCGACGCGATGAACGCCTTCCTCGAGGCCGAGTCGATCGACCTCTTCCGGATCGTCCACGGCGAGCAGAAGTTCCACTACGAGCGCCCCGTCGTCCCCGGCGACGAGCTCACCGCGACGCTGACGGTGGCGAGCCTGCGCCAGATCGGCGGCAACGACATCATCGGCACCGCCAGCCAGATCACCGACGCCGGCGGCGCGCTGGTGTGCACCACCACCGCGACCCTGGTCCACCGCGCGGGGGAGGAGGGCGCATGAGCGCCGAACCCACGAGTCTTGGCACCCAGGTCTTCACCATCACCCGGGCCGACCTCGTCGCCTATGCCGAGGCCAGCGGCGACCACAACCCCATCCACCAGGACGAGACGGTCGCCCGCAGCGTCGGCCTGCCGGGCGTGATCGCCCACGGCATGTACACGATGGCGCTGGCCGCCCGCGCGGTCTCGACGTGGTTCCCCGGCGCCGAGGTGGTCAGCTTCGGCTGCAAGTTCACCAACCCGGTCGTCGTGCCCGCCGAGGGCGGCGTCGACATCGAGGTGGCCGGCGAGGCCAAGCCCGGCGACGACGGGCTGACCACCGTGGCGCTGACCGTCACCTGTGGCGGCCAGAAGGTGCTCGGCATGCCCAAGGCAGTCGTGCGTGCCTGAGCTGCTCCGCGACCACACCACCCTCCGCCTCGGCGGTCCCGCGCGCGAGCTCGTCACCGCCACGACCACCGACCAGCTCGTCGACGCCGTACGCCGGGCCGACGAGGCCGGCGTCCCGGTCCTGGTCCTGGGCGGCGGGAGCAACCTCGTGGTCTCCGACGAGGGCTTCGACGGCACGGTGGTGAGGGTGGCCACCCGCGGCATCCGCCCCGACGTCGAGGACGCCGACGGGCAGGGCACCTGCGGCGGGGTCCTGGCCACCGTGGAGGCCGGCGAGACGTGGGACGACCTCGTGGCGCGCGCCGTCGCCTCCCAGTGGGTCGGGGTCGAGGCGCTCTCCGGCATCCCGGGCTCCGTCGGCGCCACCCCCATCCAGAACGTGGGGGCCTACGGCCAGGAGGTCTCCCAGACGATCGCCTCCGTGCGCGTCTGGGACCGCGTCCTCAAGGGCGTGCGCACCTTCGCCAACGCCGACTGCGGCTTCGGCTACCGGCACAGCCGCTTCAAGGCAGACCGGCTGGATCCGTGGGGAGGCCGGCACGTGGTGCTCGAGGTGACCTTCCAGTTCCGCCAGGGCAGCCTGGGCGCCCCGGTCGCCTACGCCGAGCTGGCCCGCACGCTGGGGGTCGAGCCCGGGGGACGGGCCCCGCTGGGCGAGGTCCGCGAGGCCGTCCTGGGGCTGCGCCGGGGCAAGGGCATGGTGCTCGACGCCGCCGACCACGACACCTGGAGCGCCGGGTCGTTCTTCACGAACCCGGTCGTGGCGCCCGAAGCCGTGCCGGAGGGTGCCCCCGCGTGGCCGCAACCGGACGGCCGCGTCAAGACCAGCGCCGCCTGGCTGATCGAGCACGCCGGCTTCGGCAAGGGCCACGGGAACGCCCTGGCGAGCCTGTCGACCAAGCACACGCTCGCCCTGACCAACCGGGGCGACGCGAGCGCCGGCGACCTGCTGGCGCTGGCCCGCGAGGTGCGCGACGGCGTGGAGGGTCGCTTCGGCATCCGGCTCGTCAACGAGCCGGTGCTGGTCGGCTGCGAGCTCTAGGGCGTCGCTCCCTAGCGGACCGGGCTGACGCCACTGGTCGTGCTCGAGGAGCTGACGGCGAGCCCCAGGATGAGCACGAGCAGGCCGAGCAGGCCGAGCACCAGCAGCACGGTGCCGATGATGCCCATGATCCGCCCGGCGTTGGCCTGGTCGCGACCGCCGTACATGCCGGGGTTGGCGTCGATCTCGCGCACCGCCTTGGCGCCGATCCGCCAGGCGAACGGCGAGAGCACCAGCGTGATGCCGCCGCAGAACATGATGCCGGCCAGGCCGATCAGGCTCAGCACCAGCGACGTCGTCGCCGACGGGTGGTTGGCCGCGGCCGGCGCCCCGTAGCCGTAGGGCGGCTGCCCGTACGGCGCCTGGCCGTAGGGCTGTTGGCCGTACGGCGCCTGGCCGTAGGGCTGCTGGCCGTAGGTGGGCGGCTGCTGGCCGTAGGGCGGCTGACCCTGGGAGGGCGGCTCCTGGCCGTAGGGGTTCTGGCCGTACGACGGCGGCTGCTGCCCGGGAGCGCCGTACGGGTTCTGCTGCTGCTGGCCGTAGGGCTGGTGGGTCGGCGGGAGCGAGGAGTCGCCCTGCCCGGTGGGCTCGTTGCCCGGGTACTCGCCGGGGGCGGGCTGCTGGCCGGAGTCGTCGGAGCTGCTCATGGGGCCATCCTGTCAGGCTCGGCGGCCAGCCACCGGTCGATGTCGGCGATCAGTGCGCGCTTGACGTCGTCGGGGGCGCGGGAGCCGCGGACCGACATCCGCCCGAGCTCGGCGAGCTCGGCGTCGTCGAGGCCGTGGGCGGCACGCATCGTGGCGTACTGGCCGGCCAGTCGCGACCCGAACAGCAGCGGGTCGTCGGCCCCCAGCGCGACCGTCGCCCCGGCGGCCATCAGCGAGGGCAGCGGCACGGAGGTGAGGTCGGAGTAGACGCCCAGCGCCACGTTGGACACCGGGCACACCTCCAGCACCACCCCGGCCTCGACGATCCGGTCCAGCAGGGCCGGGTCCTCCACCGAGCGCACCCCGTGTCCCAGGCGGTCGGCGTGCAGCGAGTCCAGGCACAGCCGGATGTTCTGCGGCCCGACCAGCTCGCCGCCGTGCGGCACCAGCGCCAGGCCGGCCCGCTCGGCGATCGCGAAGGCGGCGGCGAAGTCGGCGGTGCTGCCGCGCCGCTCGTCGTTGGACAGGCCGAACCCGACCACGCCCCGGCCGGCGTACTGCCCCGCGAGCCGGGCCAGGGTCCGGGCGTCCAGGGGGTGCCGGGTGCGGTTGGCCGCGATCACCACGGCCATCCCGAGACCGGTGTCGCGCGAGGCCTCACGGACCGCGTCGAGGACCAGGTCGGTGAAGGCCGTGATCCCGCCGAACCTGGCGCCGTAGCCGCTCGGGTCGACCTGGATCTCCAGCCACCGGCCCCCGTCGCGCACGTCGTCCTCGGCGGCCTCCCGGACCAGGCGACGCACGTCGTCCGGGGTGCGCAGCACCGAGCGCGCGACGTCGTAGAGCCGCTGGAAGCGGAACCAGCCCTTCTCGTCGGCCGCCGACAGCTCGGGCGGCCACTCGGACACCAGCGAGTCGGGCAGCACGATGCCGTCCCGCTCGGCGAGCTCGAGCAGCGTCTCGTGCCGCATGGAGCCGGTGAAGTGCAGGTGCAGGTGCGCCTTGGGCAGCGTCAGGAGGTCACGCCGCCCGTCACCTGCCGCCGAGCTCCCCCTGGTCGAGCTCCCCGTGGTCGAGCTCCGGCCGGCCGGGCGCACGCCTCGCTCGGTGGTCCCCCCGGTCGCGGCCACTCAGGCGAAGAGCTTCTGGAGCCGCGTGACTCCCTCGACCAGGTCGTCGTCCCCGAGCGCGTAGGAGAGCCGCAGGTAGCCGGGCGACCCGAAGGCCTCGCCGGGCACCACCGCGACCTCGGCCCGGTCCAGGATGTACTCGGCGAGCGCGGTCGAGGTGTCGATGACCTTCCCGTCGTACTCCTTGCCGAGCAGCCCCTTGACGGAGGGGTAGGCGTAGAACGCGCCGTGCGGGGTCGGGCAGACGACGCCGTCGATCTCGTTGAGCATCTGCACGATGGTCTTGCGGCGGCGGTCGAAGGCCACCTTCATCTCCTCCACCGCGGTCAGGTCGCCGCTCACGGCGGCGATCGCGGCGCGCTGGGCGACGTTGGAGACGTTGGACGTCGCGTGCGACTGCAGGTTGGTGGCGGCCTTGACCAGGTCCACCGGCCCGATCATCCAGCCGACCCGCCACCCGGTCATGGCGTAGGTCTTGGCGACGCCGTTGACCACGACGCAGTTGTCGGCGAGGAAGGGGCACAGGACCGGCATCGAGCCGGTGTCGACGCCGTCGTAGACGAGGTGCTCGTAGATCTCGTCGGTCAGCACCCACAGGTCGTGGTCCTCGACCCACTGGCCGATGGCCCGGATCTCCTGGGAGGTGTAGACGGCGCCGGTCGGGTTGGACGGCGAGACGAAGAGCAGCACCTTGGTGCGCTCGGTCCGGGCGGCCTCGAGCTGCTCGACGGTGACCTTGTAGTCCTGGGTCTCGTCGGCGAGCACCTCCACCGCGACGCCGCCGGCGAGCTGGATCGACTCCGGGTAGGTCGTCCAGTACGGCGCCGGCACGATCACCTCGTCGCCCGGGTCCAGCATCGCGGCGAAGGCCGAGTAGATGGCCTGCTTGCCGCCGTTGGTGACCAGGACCTGGGCGGGCTCGATCTCGAGGCCGCTGTCGCGCCGGGTCTTCTCGGCGATCGCCTTCTTCAGCTCCGGCAGCCCGCCCGCGGGGGTGTAGCGGTGGTTCTTCGGGTCGCGGCACGCTTCGACAGCGGCCTCGACGACGTACGACGGGGTCGGGAAGTCCGGTTCGCCGGCGCCGAACCCGATGACCGGGCGGCCCTCGGCCTTGAGCGCCTTGGCCTTGGCGTCCACCTTGAGCGTCGCGGACTCGGCGATGGAGCCGATCCGCTGCGAGACGCGGCGGTCGCGAGGAGTACCGGGCTGGGGAGGCGAGGTGGCGGTCATGGCACCATCGTAGAGGCGGGGTTCCGCGACGGCGGGGCGGGTTTCACGGCCCGACGACGGCGGCGACGCACCGTGGTGGGGGTCGGTTTGGACTCGACCTCGGTGTTGCCCGTAGACTCCCCGTTTGGTGGTTTCCCACATGCTCCGGCCTGCCCGGAACAGGGTGCCATCGGAGGGCACTAGCTCAACTGGCAGAGCATCGGTCTCCAAAACCGAAGGTTGGGGGTTCAAGTCCCTCGTGCCCTGCAGATCGTTGATCAGCAGGACAGCAACACAGATGCAGAGCAACAGCTGGGACAGCTGGTCGATGACCAGGTGGTCGAACTAGGAGAGGTGACACGCGTGTCGGACAGCAAGGCCGTCCGCGGTTCTCGAGAGCGCAAGTCCGAGCAGCGCACGAGCATCCCCACGTTCTACCGGCAGGTCGTCGCCGAGCTGCGCAAGGTGGTCTACCCGACCCAGGAGCAGCTGGTCACCTACTTCCTGGTGGTCATGGTGTTCGTCATCTTCATGATGGCGCTCGTCGCGGTCGAGGACCTGGCCTTCGGCAAGCTCATCTTCACGGTCTTCGGCGGGAACTCCAGCAGTGACCCACGCGGGCGGCCCGTCCGCCCGCCCACGTCCGGCCCCCGGCCGGGCGCCGCAATGACGTAGATCGAAACAGACATCGAAGTGACGGAGCATCACGTGTCGGAGCAGTACGACTCGGTCGAGACCGAGGAGACCGAGGCCACGGGCGCCCCCGAGGCCGACGCGTCGGCCGAGGAGACCCTCGACGCCGCCGCAGAGGTCGAGGCCACCGCTGACACCGAGGACGTCGCCGACGAGGACAGCGAGTCGTCGGACGTCGACGTCGCGTCGGACGAGACCCCCCAGGATGACGACCCGCTCGAGGCCTTCCGCCGCGAGCTGTGGGCCAAGCCCGGCGACTGGTTCGTCGTGCACACCTACTCCGGCATGGAGAACCGGGTGAAGTCGAACCTGGAGAACCGCATCATCTCCCTGAACATGGAGGACTACATCCACGAGATCGTGGTCCCCACCGAGGAGGTCGCGGAGATCAAGAACGGCCAGCGCAAGATGGTCAAGCGCACCGTTCTCCCCGGTTACGTGCTGGTCCGCATGGACCTGACCGACGAGTCCTGGGCCGCGGTCCGGCACACCCCGTCGGTCACCGGCTTCGTCGGCCACAGCCACCAGCCGGTGCCGCTGAGCATGACCGAGGTCGAGAACATGCTGGCGCCCGCCGTCGTGGCCCGCGCCGAGGCCGAGGCGGTCGCCGCCGGCACCCCGGCCGCCGCGTCCGGCACCCAGGCCAAGAAGCCGATCGAGGTCGCCGACTTCGACGTCTCCGACTCGGTCATGGTCGTCGACGGTCCGTTCGCCACACTCCACGCGACGATCACCGAGATCAACGCCGAGTCCCAGAGGGTCAAGGCCCTCGTCGAGATCTTCGGCCGGGAGACTCCGGTCGAGCTGAGCTTCAGCCAGATCCAGAAGGTCTGACCGCTCAGCGAAGCAACACCCAGGTGGCAGAGCGAGGGTCGGAGTACCGGCCTCGAGCTCGACAAGACCACGACGTACAACACAAAGGATCCTGAACAACAATGCCTCCCAAGAAGAAGATCGCCGCGCTGGTCAAGGTGCAGCTCCAGGCCGGTGCCGCGACGCCGGCCCCGCCGGTCGGTACCGCTCTCGGTCCGCACGGCGTGAACATCATGGAGTTCTGCAAGGCGTACAACGCCCAGACGGAGTCCATGCGCGGCAACGTGATCCCGGTCGAGATCACCATCTACGAGGACCGGTCGTTCACGTTCGTCACCAAGACCCCGCCGGCCGCGGAGCTGATCAAGAAGGCTGCTGGCCTCAAGAAGGGTTCGGGCGTCCCGCACAAGGAGAAGGTCGGCAAGCTGACCAAGGACCAGATCCGCGAGATCGCCACGACGAAGCTCCCCGACCTCAACGCGAACGACATCGACGCCGCGATGAAGATCGTCGAGGGCACCGCCCGCTCCATGGGCGTCACCACCGACTGACCTCCGGCGCCTAGCCAACACCCCGTGGCAGGGCCGCGCTGGCCCACCGAAGACCACACTTCGTAGAAACGAGAACACCATGCAGCGCAGCAAGACCTACCGCGCGGCGGCCGAGCAGTTCGACAAGGACGAGCTCTACCCCGCTGACCGCGATCAAGATCGCGAAGACCGCGAGCAAGAAGAAGTTCGACGAGACCGTGGACGTCGTGATGCGTCTCGGCGTCGACCCCCGCAAGGCCGACCAGATGGTGCGCGGCACCGTCAACCTCCCGCACGGCACCGGCAAGACCGCCCGCGTCCTGGTCTTCGCGAACGCCGAGAAGGCCGAGGCCGCTCGTGAGGCCGGCGCCGACGTCGTCGGCGGTGACGAGCTCATCGAGAAGGTCAGCGGTGGCTGGCTGGACTTCGACGCCGTCGTGGCGACCCCCGACATGATGGGCAAGGTCGGCCGCCTCGGCCGCGTGCTCGGCCCCCGCGGCCTCATGCCGAACCCGAAGACCGGCACCGTGACGCCGGACGTGGCCAAGGCCGTGACCGACATCAAGGGCGGCAAGATCGAGTTCCGCGTCGACCGCCACGCCAACCTGCACTTCATCATCGGCAAGGCCTCCTTCTCCGAGGCCCAGCTCGCGGAGAACTACGCCGCGGCGCTCGAGGAGGTGCTGCGGCTCAAGCCGGCCAGCTCCAAGGGCCGCTACCTGCGTAAGGTCACCGTCTCCACGACCATGGGCCCCGGCGTCCAGGTCGACCCCAACCGCATCAAGAACGTCGCGTCCGAGGACGAGGCGTCTGCCTGACGAAGCTCCGGTCGCACTCGCGACCGCTGCTGCAGGGCCGGTCACCCCACAGGGGTGGCCGGCCCTTCGGCTTGCGAGGGGATTCGGTCACTCGGTGAAGACCCGCTCGTCGACGAGCTGCTCGTCGACGCGGCGCCCCTCCGCCACGAACCGGCCCTGGTCGAAGCGCTTCTGGAACTCCAGCTCCACCCCGTCGCGACCGAAGCGGTTCTTCTCGACCGAGAGCACGACCCAGTTGCGGAACCGCTCGGCGTTGCCGAGGTTGTAGGTCAGGTGGTGGCGGGCCACGATGTCGTACTTGTCGTTGAGGATCAGGACCAGGTCCGCCTCGTAGGCGAGCGCGGAGGAGCCACGCAGGTGGTTGATCCGCATGCGCGTGCCGCCCCGGGTGGCGAGCTTGTCCGCGGCGACGATCGCCAGCACCGGGACGGAGGTGTCGATGGCGAGGTCCTTGAGCCCCTCGACCACGGTCGTGGTGCGTTCTGCCTCCTCGCCCGGGCCGCCGGGCACGAGCACCTTCTGCAGGTAGTCGACGATCACCATCGGGGAGAGGCCGGTGAGGCGGTGCGTGGTGTCCACGACGTTGCGGATCTCGGCGAGGTCGGTCGCGGTGCCGGTGGAGCGGTGCACGTAGAGCAGGTCGGCGTACTTGCGGACCCGGGCGAGCGCCTCGTTGCCGGCGCTCACCGCCTCGAGCCGTTCCTCGATGGTTCCGGACCCAGCGGCGTCGAAGGACTCGCGGATCGTGGTGAGCCGCGCCCGGTCGGTGTCGTCGAGCTCGCCGGCCTCGAGGGCGACGAGCTTCTCGATGAGGTCCTCGGGCTCGTGCTCGTAGGAGAAGTAGATGACGGGTCGCCCCTCGCGGACCACGTTGCGAGCCAGCTGGAGGGCGAAGGTGGTCTTGCCGAGGCCCTGCGGGCCGGCCAGCAGGCACAGCCCGCCGGAGCGGAGGCCGCCGCCGATCACGGGGTCGAGACCACCGAAGCCGGTGCGCCACACGCGCTCGGCGGCATGGCGGCCGGTGCCGCAGCCGTTCCGCGGTCCGGTCCAGCACGGTCGAGACGGTGTTGAGCTTGTCGTCCATGCTCACAGTGGAGCAGCAGCGGCTCCACGGCGTTCCCGGAAGTCCCCAACGCGGTGGCTCCCATCCCCAGAGTTGGGTACGAGCCCGGCCAGGGCCGCTCCGATTTGGTGCCCCGCCTCCTGACCCGTAGTCTTCCTACTCGAAACCAGAGACCGCCGGTTGTCGTGCCGCATCAGCAGCGCGACCGAAGGCTCCGCGTGATGCGGACGGCCCGCGCAGGTGACAGAGCAAGGACTTCCGTCCGACCAACGCCCTGAGCACCCGCGCTCGGGGCGTTCGTGTTTCCCGGGTGTTCGACGCGGTGGTCTCCCAGTCCGGAAGGAGACCCATGGCGCGGGCAGATAGGCAAGCGGCCGTTGCGGAGATCGTTGACTCGTTCAACGGTGCCGCCGGTGCTGTGCTGACCGAGTACCGCGGTCTCACCGTGAAGCAGCTGCAGGACTTGCGGCGCTCTCTCGGTGCGAACGCCAACTACGCCGTGGTCAAGAACACGCTGGCCAAGATCGCCGCCACCGAGGTGGGCATCGAAGGCTTCGACGACCTCCTCACCGGCCCGACCGCGATCGCCTTCATCCAGGGCGACGTCGTCGAGGCGGCGAAGGGTCTGCGTGACTTTGCCAAGGCCAACCCCACCCTTGTCATCAAGGGCGGCGTCCTGGACGGCAAGCCCCTCGACGCGAGCGAGGTGGCCAAGCTGGCCGACCTCGAGTCGCGCGAGGTGCTGATGGGCAAGCTGGCCGGCGCGATGCTCGCGTCGCTCAGCCAGGCCGTCTACCTGCTCAACGCCCCCCTCGCCCAGGCTGCCCGGCTCGCCGGCGCGCTGCAGGCGAAGGCCGAGCAGGACCCCTCGATCCTCGCAGGTGGTGCCGGTGCTCCGGCCGCCGCCGAGGAGGCTCCGGCCGCAGCTGACGCTGAGGCCGAGGTCCCCGCTGACGAGACCGCCACGGCGGCCTCCGACGAGGGCGAAGCAACCGAGGCCTGAGCACCCGCTCGGACCGACGTACCCACCACCTGAAACCCGGCCGGGCCCGCTGAGGCGGAGCACGGCCACCGAACGGAAGGAAACGCCATCATGGCGAAGCTCACCACCGACGAGCTGCTCGACGCGTTCAAGGAGATGACCCTCATTGAGCTGAGCGAGTTCGTGAAGCAGTTCGAGGACACCTTCGGCGTCACCGCTGCTGCCCCCGTTGCCGTTGCCGCTGCTCCCGCCGCCGGCGGTGCCGCTGGTGGCGCCGAGGAGGCCGCTGAGCAGGACGAGTTCGACGTCGTCCTCGAGTCGGCCGGCGACAAGAAGATCAACGTCATCAAGGAGGTGCGCGCTCTCACCTCCCTCGGTCTCAAGGAGGCCAAGGACCTGGTGGAGTCCGCCCCCAAGGCGATCCTCGAGAAGGTCGACAAGGCTGCTGCCGACAAGGCCAAGGAGGCGCTCGAGGGCGCCGGCGCCACCGTCAGCGTCAAGTGACTGCGTAACGCATCCCCGGACAGGGGCGACCACTGCACGGTGGTCGCCCCTGTTCTGCATTTTCCGCTCTGCATTTTCTGCAAAAGGCCTAGACCTCGGGTTTGCGCCGAAGTGACGCAGGGCACTAGGTGCCGGGGAGGTTCCAGCGCGTGGTCACGCGGAGACGAAGCGGCAAGAACTGCGTAACCTCCCCGCCTGATCGCCGTTGTTACTGACCAGTGGGCCCACGCGGGCGACCTCCCGCGTGCCCACCGGGGGGCCGGCGACAGGGTGCTGACGAGAGGGAGAGAGCGCGGCCATGGGTGTGGAGATCAAGGTCGAGGACCTGAGCAAGTCCTTCGGCAAGCAGCTCATCTGGGGTGACGTGACCCTCACCGTCCCCGCGGGCGAGATCTGCGTCATGCTCGGTCCCTCCGGCACCGGCAAGTCGGTCTTCCTCAAGACGCTGATCGGCCTGCTCAAGCCCGACAAGGGCTCCATCGTCATCGAGGGCACCGACATCGCCAGCTGCAGCGAGCGGGATCTCTACGAGATCCGCAAGCTGTTCGGGGTCCTCTTCCAGGACGGCGCCATGTTCGGCTCGATGAACCTCTACGACAACGTCGCGTTCCCGCTGCGGGAGCACACCAAGAAGTCCGAGTCCGAGGTCCGCGACATCGTCATGGAGAAGATGGACCTCGTCGGCCTGATCGGCGCCGAGGACAAGCTGCCGGGCGAGATCTCCGGCGGCATGCGCAAGCGCGCCGGCCTGGCGCGCGCCCTGGTGCTCGACCCCGAGATCGTGCTCTTCGACGAGCCCGACTCCGGCCTCGACCCGGTGCGCACGTCGTTCCTCAACCAGCTCATCGTCGACCTGAACGCGCAGATCGACGCGACGTTCCTGATCGTCACCCACGACATCAACACCGCCCGCACCGTGCCGGACAACATCGGACTGCTCTACCACCGGCACCTCGCGATGTTCGGCCCCCGCGAGATGCTGCTCAGCTCCGAGGAGCCGGTCGTGCGCCAGTTCCTCAACGCCCAGCGCGTCGGCCCGATCGGGATGTCCGAGGAGAAGGACGCCGACGAGCTCGCGGCCGAGGCGGACCAGGAGCTGCCGCCGCTGCCGCCGATCCCGATGCAGCTCGAGCCCTCCAACGGCATCCCCCGCCGCAGCCAGCGGGAGCCGGGGGAGTGGTGCCGCGAGAACGGCATCACGCCGCCGCCGGGATCTTTCGACCAGAACATGACGATGACGACGGGGGCCTAGGACAACCGTGGCCACTCTGACCTCCAGCCGGGCACTCGCCCCGATCGGGACCGCAGGCAAGCTGTTCGCCTTCGGTCTCGACGTCGGGCGCGGGCTCTTCCGCCGGCCCTTCCAGATGCGCGAGTTCATCCAGCAGGCCTGGTTCATCGCGTCGGTGACGATCATCCCCACCGCGCTGGTCGCCATCCCGTTCGGCGCGGTGATCGCGCTGCAGGTCGGCGGCCTGATCAAGCAGTTCGGCGCCCAGTCCTTCACCGGATCCGCGGCCGTGCTCGCCGTGGTCCGCGAGGCGGGGCCGATCGCGACCTCGCTGCTGATCGCCGGCGCCGGCGGCTCCGCGATCGCCGCCGACCTCGGCGCCCGCAAGATCCGCGAGGAGCTCGACGCGATGATGGTGCTGGGCATCGACCCCATCCAGCGCCTCGTGGTGCCCCGGGTGCTGGCCTGCATGCTCGTCGCCGTCTTCCTCAACGGACTGGTGAGCGTCGTCGGCGTGGCCGGCGGCTACGTCTTCAACGTGGTGCTGCAGGACGGCACGCCAGGTGCCTACCTCGCCAGCTTCACGGCCCTGGCCCAGCTCCCAGACCTCTGGCAGGGCATGGCCAAGGCACTGGTGTTCGGCCTGATCGCCGCGATCGTGGCGTCGTACAAGGGCATGAACGCCAACGGGGGACCGAAGGGTGTGGGCGACGCGGTCAACGAGTCCGTCGTCATCACCTTCATGTTGTTGTTCGTCGTCAACTTCGTGATGAGCGCGATCTACTTCCAGCTCGTCCCCCCGAAGACGGGTTAGTCGCATGGCCAGCATCAAGGCGGTCTACACCAAGCCGCTCAGGACCCTCGACAGCCTCGGTGAAGAACTTGCGTTCTACATCCGGGCGCTCCTGTGGACCCCCCGCACGATCCGCCGCTACAAGAAGGAGATCCTGCGCATCCTGGCCGAGGTCACCCTCGGCTCGGGCGCGCTCGCGGTCATCGGCGGCACGGTCGGCGTCATCACCGCCATGTGCTTCTTCACCGGCACGGAGGTCGGCCTGCAGGGGTACGCCGCGCTCAACCAGATCGGCACCGCGGCCTTCTCCGGCTTCGTCTCCGCCTACTTCAACACCCGCGAGATCGCTCCGCTGGTCGCCGCGATCGCCCTGGCCGCCACCGTCGGCTGCGGCTTCACCGCCCAGCTCGGCGCGATGCGGATCTCCGAGGAGGTGGACGCGCTCGAGGTGATGGCGATCCCGTCGCTGCCCTTCCTCGTGACGACCCGGATCATCGGCGGGCTGATCGCGATCATCCCGCTCTACGTCGTGGGACTGCTCTCGTCGTACTTCGCGACCCGGCTGACCGTGACCAAGTTCTTCGGCCAGAGCACCGGCACCTACGACCACTACTTCAACCAGTTCCTGCCCCCGGGTGACGTGCTGTGGTCCTTCGGCAAGGTGCTGGTCTTCGCGGTGACGGTGATCCTCATCCACTGCTACCACGGCTACACCGCCTCGGGCGGTCCCGCGGGCGTGGGCGTGGCCGTCGGCCGCGCCGTGCGGACGAGCATCGTCGCCATCAACGTGATGGACCTGTTCCTCTCGATGGCCATCTGGGGCACCACCACGACCGTGCGGCTGGCGGGGTGAGGTGGGCGTGAAGATCCTGCACAGCTTCAAGATCCTCGGTCTGGTCTTCCTCTGCCTCCTACTGGCGGGCGTCTACCTGACCTACGGCATCTTCAGCAAGAAGTTCGTCGACTACGACACGGTCACGCTGGACACCTCGACCATCGGTCTCCAGCTGCCCTCCCGCGCCGACGTCAAGATCCGCGGCGTCATCGTCGGGGAGGTGCTCGGCTTCGACACCACGGCGGACGGCGCCCAGCTGAAGCTGGGCCTCTACCCCGACCAGATCGACACGATCCCGGCGAACGTCACCGGCTCGATCGTGCCCAAGACGCTGTTCGGCGAGAAGTACGTCTCCCTCGTGGTCCCCGACTCCCCGTCGTCCCAGCACATCGAGCCGGGCGCCACGATCAAGCGGACCCAGGTCGCGATCGAGGTCGAGAAGGTCCTCAACGACCTCTACCCGCTGCTGCGCACGGTGCAGCCGGCGGCGATCAACCAGACGCTCAACGCGCTCTCCACCGCCCTCGAGGGGCGCGGTGAGGAGCTCGGCAAGAACCTCGAGACCGTCGACAGCTACCTCAAGCGGATCAACCCGCAGATCCCGCAGATCGTCGACGACCTGCGGCTGACGGCCAACGTCTCGGACACGTACTCCCAGGTGATGCCGCAGATCGCGCAGATCCTGCGCAACACCGTGAAGACCGCGGGCACGCTCAAGGACCGGTCGGCGAAGCTCAACGCGCTGTTCACCAACGTCACGGCGTTCTCGAACACCGCCCACGACTTCCTCCAGCAGAACGGCGACAACCTGATCCGGCTGAGCAAGGTCGGTGCCGAGCAGCTGCGGGTGTTCGCGAGGTACTCCCCGGAGTTCCCCTGCCTGACCAAGGGCATCGTGAACGCCGGCAAGCTGCAGGCCGAGGCGTTCCGCGGCTTCACCCTGCACATCGTGCTCGAGACGCTGCCCAACCAGCCGCGCGGCTACGGCGCGCAGGACGTGCCCCGCCTGGCCGACAACCGTGGGCCGAACTGCCTGCACCTCCCGAACCCGCCCTGGTCCCAGTCCAACCCCGTGCGCCACCAGCCCAACTTCAACGACGGCGTGGACGAGCCCACGGGCAAGGGCACCGACCGGGTGGCCCCGAACTACTACCGCGCCGACCTCGCCGGCAGCCGCCAGGAGTCGGCCTTGCTGAAGTCCCTTCTCGGTCCCGCGCTCGGTGAGAGCGCGGCCGACGTACCCGACCTGGGGGTCCTGCTCGTGGGACCCATGGCCCGCGGAGCGGAGGTGTCGCTGCGATGAAGATCCTCGACAAGCGGACTGCCTCCGACCTCACCAAGCTGCTCATCTTCATCGTGGTCACCACGCTGGCGACGAGCGTGCTGGTGATCACGATCGGCAACATCACCTTCGGCGGCAGCAAGGAGTACAAGGCCGAGTTCGTCGACGCGACCGGCGTCGTGAAGGGCGACGACGTCCGGATCGCCGGCGTGAAGGTCGGCACGGTCAAGGACATCCAGATCGTCGACCGCGACCGCGCGATGGTGACCTTCTCGGTGCAGGACGAGACCTCGCTGAGCAAGGCGACGCACGTCGCGATCCGCTACCGCAACCTGGTCGGCCAGCGCTACCTCTCGCTGAGCCAGGAGATCGGCAACTCGGCGCGGCTCGCCGAGGGAGCCACCATCCCGGTGTCGCAGACCTCGCCCGCGCTGGACCTGACCGTGCTGTTCAACGGGTTCAAGCCGCTCTTCCAGGCGCTCTCGCCCTCCGACATCAACAAGCTGTCCTACGAGATCATCCAGGTCTTCCAGGGCGAGGGCGGCACCCTCGAGGGGCTGCTCTCCCACACCGCCTCGGTGACGTCGACGCTGGCGGACCGCGACAAGGTGATCGGCAGCCTGATCGACAACCTCAACCAGGTGCTCGACCACATCGGCGACCGGGACGACCAGCTCAGCTCGCTGATCAAGACCTTCCGCACCTTCGTCGGCGGCCTGAAGAACGACCGCCAGGCCATCCTGGGCTCGCTCGACCAGATCTCGCAGCTCTCGGTGCAGACGGCCGGCCTGGTCTCCGGGATCCGGACGCCGTTCGTCGACGACATCAAGCAGCTGCGCAGCGTGGCCGGCACCCTCGACCGCAACAAGAGCGAGCTCGACCGCGCGCTGCAGGTCCTCCCGATCAAGCTGAACAAGGTGGGCCGCACCGCGATCTACGGCTCGTGGTTCAACTTCTACCTCTGCCACTTCCAGGGCCGGGTCCGGCTACCGGGCGGGAAGTCCCTCCCGGTCGACTACAACACCGGATCCGACCGCTGCGACCTGGGAGGGAACCAGTAATGAGCGTCCCGTTCCGCGAGCGGAACCCCGTCATCGTCGGGGCCGTCAGCCTCGCCGTCATCGCGATGATGATCCTGGCCGCCTTCAAGGCCCAGGACCTGCCCCTGATCGGCGGCGGCGACACCTACTACGCCGCGTTCTCCGAGGCCGGTGGCCTGAAGGCCAACGACGAGGTCCGCATCGCCGGCGTCCGCGTCGGCAAGGTCGAGAGCGTCGAGCTCGACGGCGACCACGTGAAGGTCGCCTTCCGGGTTGACACGAGCTCGCAGTTCGGCGACCAGACCCAGGCCGCGATCAAGGTCAAGACCCTGCTCGGCGCGATGTACCTCTCCCTCGAGCCGGCCGGCTCGGGTCAGCTGAGCGCGGGCAGCGAGATCCCGGTGGAGCGCACGAGCTCGCCGTTCGACGTCGTCGACGCCTTCTCGGGCCTCGCCAAGACCTCCGAGCAGATCAACACCGACCAGCTCGCGAAGTCGCTGACCACGCTGGCCGACCTGACCAGGAACACCCCCGAGGAGTTCCGCAGCGCCCTCGACGGGGTCTCCAGGCTCTCGTCCAACATCGCGTCCCGCGACGACCAGATCAACACCCTGCTGAAGAACCTCTCCCGCGTCTCCACGGTCCTCGATGCCCGCGACCAGGACATCGTCGGGCTGATGAAGGACTCCGACGTCCTCTTCCGGGCGCTGGTGCAGCGGCGGGAGGCGGTCCACAACCTGCTGGTCTCGACGTCCACCCTGTCCAAGGAGCTGACCGCGCTGGTGAAGCAGAGCCGAGCTGACCTCAAGCCCGCCCTGACCCACCTCGACTCCGTCGTGGCAGTGCTGAACAAGAACGAGGACAACCTCGACAACAGCCTGCGACTGATGGCGCCGTTCTACCGGGTGTTCGCCAACACCCTCGGCAACGGTCCGTGGTTCGACACCTACATCCAGAACCTCCCCCCGGTCCCGCAGGCGGGTGGCTGACATGACGAGGAAGATCATCGCCCCCGCCGTCATCCTGGCCCTCGTCATCGCCGCCGCGCTGGTGATGTTCCACGGTGACGACCAGAAGACGCTGACCGCGAAGTTCCCGCGCACCATCTCGATCTACGAGGGCAGTGACGTGCGGGTGCTCGGTGTCCCGATCGGCAAGGTCGACTCGGTGACCCCGTCGGGCACCGACGTCGTGGTGACCATGTCCTACGACCCGTCGGTGAAGATCCCGGCCGACGCGAAGGCCGTCATCATCGCGCCGTCCATCGTCGGGGACCGCTACATCCAGCTCACCCCGACCTACGAGCAGGGCGACCAGGTGATGGCCGACGGGACCACGATCGGCCAGGACCGGACCGCCGTACCTCTCGAGCTCGACCAGATCTACTCGTCGATGGACGACCTGACGGTCGCCCTCGGCCCCACCGGTGCCAACAAGGACGGCGCGTTGTCGGACCTGCTGGAGTCGACCGCGAAGAACTTCGGCGGCGAGGGTGCGCAGTTCCACCAGACCATCCAGGACTTCAGCAAGCTGAGCGCCACCCTCGACGACAACAAGGACGAGCTCTTCGGCTCCGCCGCCAAGCTCGAGGGCTTCATCGGCACCCTGGCCAAGAACGACAAGACGGTCCGCCAGTTCAACCAGTCGCTGGCCAACGTCTCCTCGATGCTCTCCGGGGAGCGCCAGGAGCTGGCCGCCTCCCTGAAGAACCTCGCCGAGGCGATGGGCCAGGTGTCGAGCTTCGTGCGGGACAACCGCGAGATCCTCGGCCGCAACATCTCCGGGCTCGACCGGGTCTCCAAGGTCCTGGTCCACCAGCGCGCCGCGCTGGACGAGGTGCTCAAGGACGCGCCGGTGGCCCTGAACAACCTGGCGCTGACCTACAACCCGCAGGCCGGCACCCTCGACACCCGCGCGAACCAGGGCGAGGTGGGCAACCAGATCGCCTCCGACCCGTCGGCGTTCCTGTGCTCGATCGTGGACCAGGCCGACACCAGCGGGAAGTCGTGCGACCTGATCAAGCAGGCGCTGCCCCGGACCGGCACGTTCGGCCAAGGGCCGGGCGCGACCGGGGGAGACGTCTACGACCCGACCCTGGGTGGACTCGTGGAGGCACAGCGATGAGGCGGCTCAAGCTGCTGCTCCTGCTGGTCGCCGGCTCGCTGGCGTTCAGCGGCTGCGGCTTCGACGTCTACAAGCTGCCGCTGCCCGGCGGCACCGACGTGGGCGACAACCCGATCACCGTGCACGTGATGTTCCGCGACGTGCTGGACCTGGTGCCCAAGTCGACGGTCAAGGTGAACGACGTCAGCGTCGGCCAGGTCACCGACGTGTCGCTCGACGGCTACACCGCCGACGTGACGCTGCAGCTGCGGGGCGACACCAAGCTCCCCGACAACACCATCGCCACGATCCGGCAGACCAGCCTGCTCGGCGAGAAGTTCGTCTCCCTCGAGCCTCCGGCCCAGGGCGCCACCGGCACCCTGAGCACCGGCGACGTCATCGACCTCGACCACTCCGGTCGCAACCCGGAGGTCGAGGAGGTCCTCGGTGCGCTGAGCCTGCTGCTGAACGGCGGCGGTGTCGCGCAGCTGAAGACGATCGCGCACGAGCTCAACACGGCCCTCGAGGGGCGTGAGGGCTCCGCGAGGTCGGTGCTGACCCAGATCAAGACGCTGATGACGCAGCTCGACGACCACAAGGCCGAGATCGTCCACGCGATCGACTCCCTCAACGCCCTGGCGGTCTCGGTGCACAAGCAGGAGGGCAGCATCGACGCGGCCCTCGGCGAGCTGCCGGGCGCCCTGACCTCGCTGGACAAGCAGCGCGGCGACCTGGTCAAGATGCTCCAGGCGCTCAACCGGCTCGGCGACGTCGGTGTCCGCGTGATCAAGGCGTCCAAGGACGCCACCATCGAGTCGGTCCGTCAGCTCGATCCGGTGCTGACCGAGCTCGCCGCCTCCGGCGACGACTTCGTGAAGTCCTTCAACGTCTTCCTCACCTACCCGTTCGTCGACGAGGTCGTCGGCCGGGACCCGCAGGTCGCCCGCAACCTCCACATGGGCGACTACACCAACCTCTCGATCCAGCTCGACCTGTCGGTGACCGGGGACAACAACGGCCCGACGGTGACGCCGCCGACGAACCTGCCGAGCCAGATCGACCCGACGGTGATCCTCGACAACGTCACCAAGTGCCTCAAGAGCGGGGACCCGACGAGCAAGGCCTGCAAGAAGGTGCTGGCGACCCCGTCGGAGCTCGCGAGCCTGGTCAAGGAGTGCAAGAAGAAGAAGAACCGCAAGAAGGACGTCTGCAAGCAGCTCAACGCGCTCCCGACCGGTGGTGGTGGGGGTGGGGGTCTGCCCACGTCGCTCCCGTCGCTGCCCGGCGTGGGCCGGGCCGGCTTCGGACCGACCACCTCGGCTGCGCAGACTGATCCCCGAGGGCCGACGATGAGGCAGCTGATGGACGTCTACGACCCCGCCCTGGTGAGCCTGCTCGTCCCCGGGATGGTGATCCGATGATCACGCGTCGCACCCGGATCCAGCTGATGGTGTTCGTCCTGATCACCCTGCTCGGCGTGAGCTACGTCGGCGCGCGCTACGCCCGGCTGGACCGGCTCGTGTTCGACGACTCCTACACGGTCGTCGCCCACTTCGCGGACTCCGGTGGCATCTTCGCGGGTGCCGAGGTGTCCTACCGCGGGGTGCGGGCCGGTCAGGTGCAGAAGCTGCAGCTGACCGACCAGGGCGTGGACGTCTACATGGACATCGACAAGTCCTACGACACGATCCCGGCCGACGCCCTCGCGGTGGTCGGGAACCGTTCGGCGGTCGGTGAGCAGTACGTCGAGATCCAGCCGCAGGTCGACAGCGGGCCCTACCTCCACAACGACTCCGAGATCGCGGTCGCCGACACCCGGACCCCCATCCCCACCCAGAAGCTGCTGGGGGACATCTCCACGACCGTGGAGTCGGTGAACAAGAAGGCGCTGCGCACCAGCGTCCTCGAGCTGGGCAAGGCCTTCGGGGGCACCGGCAAGGACCTCCAGCGGATCATCGACACCGGCAACTCGTTCATCCAGTCGGCCAACCAGAACTTCGACGTGACCACGGCGCTGATCAAGGACAGCAACACCGTCCTGAAGGGCCAGGTCGCCTCCGCCAGCGCGATCCGGACCTTCGCCCGCGACCTCTCGCTGTTCAGCGGGACCCTCGCCGGCAACGACCAGTCGCTCCGGGCGGTCATCGACAACGGGTCGGCCACCGCGACCCAGCTGCGCACCTTCCTCGAGGACAACCGCGTCGACCTGGCCGAGCTGATCAACAACCTCGTGACCACGGGTGACGTCGTGGTCAAGCACATCCCCGGGATCGAGCAGATCCTGGTGATCTACCCCTACGTGGTCGAGGGCGGCTTCACGGTCGTCTCGAAGTCCCCCGACACCGGGCTCTACGACGCGCACTTCGGGATGGTGCTCACCCAGGACCCGAAGGTCTGCGAGAGGGGCTACGAGAGCACCAACACGCGGCCCCCGCAGGACGGCAGCAACGCGCCGATGAACGTCCAGGCGCACTGTGGCGAGCCGGCCTCGGTCAGCAACGCGCGCGGCGCGCAGAACGCCCCCCGCGCCGGCGCGGCGTACCGCCCGCCGGCCGGGCCGCACTACCGCTCTCCGGTCGTGGCTTCCTACGACCCGGCGACGGGCAAGCTGTCCTGGGGTGGCAAGGTGGACCCGGCCCTGGGTTCACCTGGCACCCCGGCCCCCGCAACCCTTGGAGAGGAGTCGTGGAAGTGGCTGTTCCTCCAGCCCCTGGTCAAGACGCAGGAGTGACGAGCAGCAGCGACATCGACTCGCCGGCAACGGTGGAGTCGTCCACGGGGGAGCATTCCGGCTCCGCGACCTTCCGGGTCGTCGTGCTGGGCGTGCTTGTCGTTGTCCTGCTCGCTGCCTGCGGCACCCTCATCTGGCTGCTCGCCGGCCGTCGTGGGGAGGCCGATGACCTCCAGAGCTCGCGTGAGGCCGTGATGGCCCAGACCGACCAGTTCATGCTGCGCATGGGCACCTACGGGCCCGACCTGCTCGACGACAAGGGCCAGATGCCCGAGTACCGGAGCCGGGTCAAGGCCGTCATCACCCCGAAGTTCGCGACGTCGTTCGACCAGCAGGCCGGCACCGCCGAGCAGCTGGTGGCCCAGGCCGGGGTCTCGCGCCAGGCGCAGATCTTCGCCACCGGGGTCTCGGCGATCGACAGCGACTCGGCCACCGCCCTGGTCGCGGGCACCTTCACCGACACCTACAAGAAGGGCGGCCAGCAGCAACCGGTGCCGTTCCGGATCGAGGTGTCGCTGGTGAAGACCGACGGCAAGTGGCTCATCGACGACTTCACGCCCGTGACGGGAGGGTCCCAGTGACCGAGCCGACGACCCCCAGCTGGTACGACCTGCTCGACGTCG
Source organism: Nocardioides ungokensis (assembly GCF_013466985.1). Taxonomy (GTDB): domain Bacteria; phylum Actinomycetota; class Actinomycetes; order Propionibacteriales; family Nocardioidaceae; genus Nocardioides; species Nocardioides ungokensis. Next base: position 707,704 of record NZ_CP059164.1, read on the forward strand.
CCCCTGACGCCTCTGAGGCCGAGATCCGGGCTGCCTGGAAGGTCGCGATCGCCGACCTCGACCCGACCGACCGCAGGTTCCGGGTGCGCAACCAGGCCGCGGAGGTGCTCCTGGACAAGAAGCGCCGCGCGGCGTACGACGCCGAGCTGGCGGCGCAGCGGAAGTCGGAGCAGCAGGAGACGGCCGAGCAGACGGGGGAGGACCGGGACGAGGAGCCCGGGGCCCCCGCGACGGGGACGGCGATCGGCGCCCCGCGCCGCGTCGTCCCGGCGTGGCTGCTCGCCGGAGTGGCCGTCCTGACCGCTGTGGCGGTGGGCGCCGCGGCGTGGGTCTACTTCGCGCTGCCCTCCGACGCCTCGGTCGAGGAGTCCACGCGGGCCGCGCAGAGCGCGGCCGAGCGGGCCGTGGGGCCGATCCTGTCCTACGACTACCGGCACCTCGACGAGGACCAGGCGGCGGCGGAGTCGTACATGACGTCGGGCTACCGGCAGAACTACGACAAGCTGTTCGCGGTCGTGAAGCAGAACGCCCCCTCGACCAAGACCGTGGTGACCGGCAAGGTGATCAGCTCGGGCATCGTGAGGTCGGGCACCGACCGGGTCGAGGTGCTGCTCTTCGTCGACCAGTCGACCACCAACAAGCAGAACAAGGGCCCGGTCGTCTACAAGAACCAGGTCCGCGCGCAGATGGAGAAGGTCGGCGGCGACTGGCTGGTCGACTGCCTGATCACCACCCCCAACGGGTCCTGCGACTAGGGGGCCGCCTCGGCGCCCCGGACGGCGCCGTCGGCGCGGACACTTGACCGGGGCGCCGTCGCGGTTCATCATCATCGGCAACGTCTCGCCCGTGAAGGTGCCGCCGGTATTGTGTCGCGCCCTGTGTTGAGGTAACGTTGCGCTTTGCGCCTGCCCTCAAATGCGAATCGCCTGCCCGGTGGCTGATTTAGTGGTGGGCCGGCGCCATCCATGAGAGCGAACTCGTCGAAGGACACCTCTTGGCCGCGCGCACGACCCCAGCCCCTGCAAATTCTCTTGGCCACCGCCGCATCTCTTTCGCAAAGATCACTGAACCCCTCGAGGTTCCCCAGCTCCTCTCGCTGCAGACCAACAGCTTCGACTGGCTCGTCGGCAACGACGCGTGGAACGCCGCCGTCGAGCGTCGGATCGCCGAGGGTGAGGACGTCTCCCGCAAGTCCGGTCTCCAGGAGATCTTCGAGGAGATCTCCCCGATCGAGGACTTCTCCGAGACCATGTCCCTCTCGTTCGAGAACCCGGTCTTCTACGACCCGAAGTACACCACGGACGAGTGCAAGGAGAAGGACTTCACCTACTCCGCACCGCTCTACGTGTCGGCGGAGTTCACCAACAACGACACCGGTGAGATCAAGGGCCAGACGGTCTTCATGGGCGACTTCCCGCTCATGACCGACAAGGGCACCTTCATCATCAACGGCACCGAGCGTGTCGTGGTCTCCCAGCTCGTGCGCTCGCCCGGTGTCTACTTCGAGCGCTCCGCGGACAAGACCTCCGACAAGGACATCTACACCGCGAAGCTCATCCCCTCGCGCGGCGCGTGGCTCGAGTTCGAGATCGACAAGCGCGACATGGTCGGCGTCCGTCTCGACCGCAAGCGCAAGCAGAACGTCACGGTGCTGCTCAAGGCCCTCGGCTGGACCAACGAGCAGATCCGCGAGGAGTTCGGCGAGTACGAGTCGATGATGCTGACCCTGGAGAAGGACCACACCCAGGGCCAGGACGACGCGCTGCTCGACATCTACCGCAAGCTCCGCCCGGGCGAGCCGCCGACGCGCGAGGCCGCGCAGACGCTGCTGAACAACTACTACTTCAACCCCAAGCGCTACGACCTGGCCAAGGTCGGTCGCTACAAGATCAACAAGAAGCTGGGGCTGACCGAGGCGTTCGACCAGCAGACGCTGACCATCGACGACGTCGTCGCCGCGATCAAGTACATCGTCGCGCTGCACGACGGTCGCGAGCAGCTCGAGATGCCGCAGGGCACCCTCGACATCGCTGCGGACGACATCGACCACTTCGGCAACCGCCGCATGCGCACCGTCGGTGAGCTGATCCAGAACCAGCTCCGCACCGGCCTGGCCCGCATGGAGCGCGTGGTCCGCGAGCGGATGACGACCCAGGACGTCGAGGCGATCACGCCGCAGTCCCTGATCAACATCCGGCCCGTGGTCGCGGCGCTGAAGGAGTTCTTCGGCACCTCGCAGCTCTCGCAGTTCATGGACCAGACCAACCCGATCGCCGGACTGACGCACAAGCGTCGCCTCTCGGCGCTCGGCCCCGGTGGTCTGTCCCGTGACCGCGCCGGCATGGAGGTCCGCGACGTCCACCCGTCGCACTACGGCCGCATGTGCCCGATCGAGACGCCGGAAGGCCCGAACATCGGTCTGATCGGCTCGCTGGCCTCCTACGGCCGGATCAACCCGTTCGGCTTCGTGGAGACCCCCTACCGCAAGGTCGAGAAGGGTGTCGTCACCGACAAGATCGACTACCTGACCGCCGACGACGAGGACCGCCACGTCATCGCGCAGGCCAACGCGGTGCTCGACGACAAGGGCCGCTTCGCCGAGGAGCGGGTGCTGGTCCGCCAGCGCGACGGCGAGGTCTCCGAGATCCTGGCCGACGAGGTCGACTACATGGACGTCTCGCCGCGCCAGATGGTGTCGGTCGCGACCGCCCTGATCCCGTTCCTCGAGCACGACGACGCCAACCGCGCGCTCATGGGTGCCAACATGCAGCGCCAGGCCGTGCCGCTGATCACGAGCGACTCGCCGCTGGTCGGCACCGGCATGGAGTACCGCGCCGCGGTCGACGCCGGTGACGTCGTCACCGCGACGAAGGCCGGTGTGGTCAAGGAGGTGGCTGCCGACGTCATCGAGACGATGAACGACGACGGCACCTACTCGACGTACAAGCTGGCGAAGTTCCGCCGCTCCAACCAGGGCACCTGCATCAACCAGCGTCCGCTGGTCAGCGAGGGCGACCGCCTCGAGGTCGGCTCGCCGATCGCCGACGGTCCGTGCACCGACGACGCGGAGATGGCGCTGGGCACCAACCTGCTCGTGGCGTTCATGCCGTGGCAGGGCCACAACTACGAGGACGCGATCATCCTCAGCCAGCGCCTGGTGCAGGAGGACATCCTCACCTCGATCCACATCGAGGAGCACGAGGTCGACGCCCGCGACACCAAGCTGGGCCCCGAGGAGATCACCCGGGACATCCCGAACGTCTCCGAGGAGATGCTGGCCGACCTCGACGAGCGCGGCATCATCCGCATCGGCGCCGAGGTCACCACCGGTGACATCCTGGTCGGCAAGGTCACCCCGAAGGGTGAGACCGAGCTGACCCCCGAGGAGCGCCTGCTCCGCGCGATCTTCGGTGAGAAGGCGCGCGAGGTTCGCGACACCTCCATGAAGGTGCCGCACGGTGAGTCCGGCACGGTCATCGGCGTGCGGGTGTTCGACCGCGAGGAGGGCGACGAGCTTCCTCCGGGCGTCAACCAGCTGGTCCGCGTCTACGTCGCGCAGAAGCGCAAGATCTCCGTGGGTGACAAGCTCGCCGGCCGTCACGGCAACAAGGGCGTCATCGCGAAGATCCTGCCGATCGAGGACATGCCGTTCATGGAGGACGGCACCCCGGTCGACGTGGTGCTGAACCCCCTGGGTGTGCCGCGACGGATGAACATCGGCCAGATCCTGGAGCTCCACCTCGGCTGGCTGGCCAAGCAGGGTTGGGACCTCGACCTGTCGGACGACAAGAGCGACACCGACTGGAAGCAGCGCCTGATCAAGATCCACGCCGACAAGGCCGAGCCCAACACCAAGGTTGCGACCCCGGTGTTCGACGGTGCGCGCGAGGACGAGATCACCGGCCTGCTCGGTGCGACCATCCCCAACCGCGACGGTGTCCGGATGATCGACGAGACCGGCAAGGCGAGCCTGTTCGACGGCCGCTCCGGCGAGCCGTTCCCGGCGCCCGTCTCGGTCGGCTACATGTACATCCTCAAGCTGCACCACCTCGTGGACGACAAGATCCACGCGCGCAGCACCGGCCCCTACTCGATGATCACGCAGCAGCCCCTGGGCGGTAAGGCCCAGTTCGGCGGCCAGCGGTTCGGCGAGATGGAGGTCTGGGCGATGGAGGCGTACGGCGCCGCCTACGCCCTGCAGGAGCTGCTCACGATCAAGTCCGACGACGTGCCCGGTCGCGTCAAGGTCTACGAGGCCATCGTCAAGGGTGAGAACATCCCCGACTCCGGCATCCCGGAGTCGTTCAAGGTGCTCATCAAGGAGATGCAGTCGCTCTGCCTCAACGTGGAGGTGCTGTCGCAGGACGGCACGGCCATCGAGATGCGCGACGCGGAGGAAGACGTCTTCCGCGCCGCCGAGGAGCTCGGCATCGACCTGTCCCGTCGCGAGCCCAGCAGCGTCGAAGAAGTCTGAGGCGATCGGCAGTACGCCGCCCCGCGGCGTACTGCCGGCCCTCGGTCCACAGTCTTGATTCAACAGTTCTAACGAAGGACAACAGCCACCGTGCTCGATGTGAACTTCTTCGACCAGCTTCAGATCGGCCTGGCCACCGCGGACGACATCCGGACGTGGAGCCACGGCGAGGTCAAGAAGCCGGAGACCATCAACTACCGCACGCTCAAGCCGGAGCGTGACGGCCTCTTCTGCGAGAAGATCTTCGGTCCCACCCGGGACTGGGAGTGCTACTGCGGCAAGTACAAGCGCGTGCGCTTCAAGGGCATCATCTGCGAGCGCTGCGGCGTCGAGGTGACCCGCTCCAAGGTGCGCCGTGAGCGCATGGGCCACATCGAGCTGGCCGCCCCCGTCACGCACATCTGGTACTTCAAGGGTGTGCCGAGCCGGCTGGGCTACCTGCTCGACCTGGCGCCGAAGGACCTCGAGAAGGTCATCTACTTCGCGGCGTACATGATCACCGCCGTCGACGAGGACGCCCGCCACCGCGACCTGTCCTCGCTCGAGGGCAAGGTCGGCCTGGAGCGGGAGCGCCTCGAGAAGCGTCGCGACGGCTCCATCGAGGACCGTGCGCGCAAGCTCGAGGAGGACCTCGCGGCCCTGGAGGCCGAGGGTGCCAAGGCCGACGCGCGCCGCAAGGTCAAGGACGGCGCCGAGCGCGAGATGAAGCAGCTGCGTGACCGCGCCCAGCGCGAGATCGACCGCCTCGACGAGGTGTGGAACACCTTCAAGTCCCTCAAGGTCCAGGACCTGATGGGCGACGAGATGCTCTACCGCGAGATGAAGAACTGGTTCGGCAAGTACTTCGAGGGCCACATGGGCGCCACGGCGATCCAGAAGCGCCTCGAGAGCTTCGACATCGAGGCCGAGGTCGAGTCGCTGCGCGACACGATCGCCAACGGCAAGGGCCAGCGCAAGGTCCGCGCCCTCAAGCGCCTCAAGGTCGTCGACGCCTTCCGCAAGACCGGCAACAAGCCGCAGGGCATGGTGCTCGACGCCGTCCCGGTCATCCCGCCGGACCTGCGTCCGATGGTGCAGCTCGACGGTGGCCGCTTCGCGACCTCCGACCTCAACGACCTGTACCGCCGCGTGATCAACCGGAACAACCGCCTCAAGCGGCTGCTCGACCTCGGCGCGCCCGAGATCATCGTCAACAACGAGAAGCGGATGCTCCAGGAGGCCGTCGACTCGCTGTTCGACAACGGCCGTCGTGGTCGTCCCGTCACCGGCCCGGGCAACCGGCCGCTGAAGTCGCTGTCCGACATGCTCAAGGGCAAGCAGGGTCGCTTCCGTCAGAACCTGCTGGGCAAGCGCGTGGACTACTCGGGCCGTTCGGTCATCGTGTCGGGTCCGCAGCTGAAGCTGCACCAGTGCGGTCTGCCCAAGCAGATGGCGCTGGAGCTGTTCAAGCCTTTCGTGATGAAGCGCCTCGTCGACCTGTCGCACGCGCAGAACATCAAGTCGGCCAAGCGCATGGTCGAGCGCGCCACCTCGGGTGCTCGCTACGCCGTGGTGTGGGACGTCCTCGAAGAGGTCATCACCGAGCACCCGGTGCTGCTGAACCGTGCGCCCACCCTGCACCGCCTCGGCATCCAGGCCTTCGAGCCGCAGCTGATCGAGGGCAAGGCCATCCAGATCCACCCGCTCGTCTGCTCGGCGTTCAACGCCGACTTCGACGGTGACCAGATGGCCGTGCACCTGCCGCTGTCCGCGGAGGCGCAGGCCGAGGCCCGCATCCTGATGCTGTCGACGAACAACATCCTGAAGCCGTCGGACGGTCGCCCCGTGACCATGCCGACGCAGGACATGATCATCGGCCTGTTCTTCCTCACCACCGACCGTGAGGGCGAGCCGGGCGAGGGGCGTGCGTTCTCCTCGCCGGCCGAGGCGATCATGGCGTTCGACCGTGGCGAGATCTCGCTGCAGAGCAAGATCAAGCTGCGCCTCGACGACATCGTCCCGCCGCTGGAGCTCGAGCTGGGCGCGGACTGGGAGGAGGGCCAGTCGCTGACCCTCGACACCACCCTGGGCCGCTCGCTGTTCAACGACACCCTGCCCGCCAACTACCCCTTCGTGAACTACGAGGTGGGCAAGAAGGCACTCGGCGCGATCGTCAACGACCTGGCCGAGCGCTACACCAAGGTCGAGGTCGCCGCGTCGCTGGACGCCCTCAAGGACGCCGGCTTCCACTGGGCGACCCGTTCGGGTGTCACCGTCTCCATCGACGACGTGACCACCCCGCCGGAGAAGGCCGCGATCCTCGAGGGCTACGAGGCACAGGCCGCCAAGGTGCAGAAGCAGTTCGAGCGTGGTCTGGTCACCGACGAGGAGCGCCGTCAGGAGCTCATCGAGATCTGGACCCAGGCCTCCAACGACGTGGCCAAGGCCATGGAGGCGACCTTCGACCGGTCGAACCCGATCTTCATGATGGTCGACTCCGGTGCCTCCGGAAACATGATGCAGATCCGTCAGGTGGCGGCCATGCGTGGTCTGGTGGCCAACCCGAAGGGCGACATCATCCCGCGGCCGATCAAGGCGAACTTCCGTGAGGGCCTCACCGTCCTGGAGTACTTCATCTCCACGCACGGTGCCCGCAAGGGTCTCGCCGACACCGCGCTGCGTACCGCCGACTCGGGCTACCTGACCCGTCGTCTGGTGGACGTCTCGCAGGACGTCATCATCCGTGAGGACGACTGCGGCACCGAGCGCGGTCTGCCGAAGCGGATCGGTGAGCGTCGCGAGGACGGCTCGGTCGTCAAGCACGAGAACGCCGAGACCGCGGCGTACGCCCGGTCCGCGGCGACCGAGGTCACCCACCCGGAGACCGGCGAGGTGCTCGCCGGTGCCGGCGAGGACCTCGGCGACGTGAAGATCGGCGAGCTCGTGGCGGCCGGCATCGAGGAGGTCAAGGTCCGCTCCGTGCTGACCTGCGACGCCAAGACCGGTACCTGCGCGAAGTGCTACGGCCGCTCGCTGGCGACCGGCAAGCTCGTCGACATCGGCGAGGCGGTCGGCATCATCGCCGCCCAGTCGATCGGTGAGCCCGGCACGCAGCTGACCATGCGTACCTTCCACACCGGTGGTGTGGCCTCCGCGGACGACATCACGCAGGGTCTGCCCCGCGTGGTCGAGCTCTTCGAGGCCCGCTCGCCCAAGGGTCGTACGCCGATCTCCGAGGCGGCCGGTCGGGTCGCCATCGAGGAGACCGACAAGGCCCGCACGGTCGTCGTCACCCCCGACGACGGCTCCGAGGTCCAGGAGTACCCGGTCTCGAAGCGCTCGCGCCTCAACGTCGCCGACGGTGAGCACATCGAGGTGGGTCACCACCTCACCGCCGGCACCCCGGACCCGCAGGACGTCCTGCGGATCCTGGGTGTGCGCAAGGCGCAGGAGCACCTGGTGGACGAGGTCCAGCACGTGTACCGCAGCCAGGGCGTGTCGATCCACGACAAGCACATCGAGATCATCGTGCGGCAGATGCTGCGCCGGGTCACGGTCATCGAGTCCGGCGACACCAACCTGCTGCCGTCCGACCTGGTCGACCGGGTGCTGTTCGAGGAGGAGAACCGTCGCGTCGTCTCCGAGGGCGGCAAGCCGGCCTCGGGTCGCCCGGTCCTCATGGGCATCACCAAGGCGTCGCTCGCGACCGAGTCGTGGCTCTCGGCGGCCTCCTTCCAGGAGACCACCCGCGTCCTGACCGACGCGGCGATCCACGGTCGCTCGGACTCGCTGCGCGGTCTGAAGGAGAACGTGATCATCGGAAAGCTGATCCCGGCTGGTACCGGCCTCGAGCGGTACCGCAACATCCGGGTGGAGCCGACCGAGGAGGCCCGCGCCGCGGCGTACTCGGTCACCGGCTACGACTCCTACGACTACGAGTTCGGCAACACCGGCTCGGGTCAGGCCGTCGCCCTGGACGACTTCGACTTCGGCTCTTATCAGAACTGATCGCGTCAGCGATCAGCTCTGATTCCGGGAGCCAGATCGAGCAAGCCAACGCCCGCCCACGCTTGCGTGGGCGGGCGTTGGTGCGTCGAGATCCAGTTCGGGACCCAGAACATCGAGGAGCCTTCGTCAGCCCGTGGCGGGCGGGAGGTGGTCTGGACTGCTTGCCGATCCAGCCGACCAGTCGCACTCTGGAATGGTGCGACCCCGGCTCGCGCTGCTCGTTGCCGCGGTGGTCCTCATCGGTGTCTCCGCCGTGGGTGTGGGGCTCCTGCGCGCGAACGACGAGACGCCGCCGGCAGCCCCCTGGGACTCCTACCGCACCACCTCGAACGGGCTGGAGGTCTTCAAGCTGCTCCGGCCGTGCGACAACGTCAGCGACATCGAGGTCGCGGAGTCCAGCACCCACGTCGAGGTGACTCTCCACGTCCAGAGCGGGGAGCGGTGCACCGACCTCGCCGTGCCCACCGCCAGCCGGGTCGAGCTGGCCGACGCCGTCGGGTCGCGCAAGGTGTACGACGGCGAGTGCATCGCCCAGGGGTTCGCGAACAGCCTGTGCCTCCGGCTGCCTCGGGAGGTCGTGACGCACGCGGGCACGCGCCCGTGAGGAGTCCGTGCACGCTCGGAGCCGGCCACCTGCGAGAATCTGCCCGTGACCGCCGTACCGCCCGCCTCCACCGACGTCCTGGTCGTCGGAGCCGGCCCCGCGGGATCGGCGGCAGCGGCGTGGGCCGCCCGGGCGGGGCTCGACGTGGTCCTCGCCGATGCGGCGGTGTTCCCGCGAGACAAGACCTGTGGTGACGGGCTGACGCCCCGGGCGATCGGTGAGCTCCAGCGGCTCGGCCTCGAGGACTGGCTGCGCGCCCACACCGTCAACCGGGGCCTGCGCGCCCACGGGTTCGGCCAGACGCTGCTGCTCCCGTGGCCCGGTGGCACGTTGCCCGACTGGGGATCGGCGGTGGCGCGGACCGAGCTCGACGACCACCTGCGCACCACCGCCATCAAGGCCGGTGCGACTGCCGTGGACGGCGTCAAGGCCATCGACGTGCACCTCGAGGGCGGCCGGGTCACGAGCGTGACCTTCGAGCGCACCGGCTCCGGGGGCACCTCGCGCTTCGAGGTCGGCTGCCGACGCCTGGTCGTGGCCGACGGGGTGCGCTCGCCGCTGGGCAAGCTGCTCGGGCGCGAGTGGCACCGGGAGACGGTGTACGGCGTGGCCGGCCGCTCCTACGTGTCCTCCGAGATGTCCGACGACCCCTGGATCAGCTCGCACCTCGAGCTGCGGGGTGAGCAGGGCGAGATCCTGTCCGGCTACGGCTGGATCTTCCCGCTCGGCACCGGCGAGGTGAACCTCGGCGTCGGCACGCTCGCCACCGCCAAGCGCCCGGCCAACGTGGCGATCAAGCCCCTGATGCGGTTCTACGCCGAGGAGCGGCGCGAGGAGTTCGCGCTCTCCGGCGACCTGCGCGCCCCCACCTCGGCGCTGCTCCCGATGGGCGGGGCGGTGTCGAACGTCGCCGGCCCCAACTGGGCGCTGATCGGCGACGCCGCCGCCTGCGTGAACCCGCTCAACGGCGAGGGCATCGACTACGGGCTCGAGACCGGCCGCCTGGTCGCCGAGACCCTCGAGGAGCACGACGACCTGTCGCAGGTGTGGCCCGCACTGCTGCGCGACCACTACGGCGAGTCCTTCTCGATCGCGCGGCGGCTGGCCGGGCTGGTGACCCTGCCGCGGTTGCTGCCGACGCTGGGCCCCGCCGGAATGCGCTCGGACTGGATGATGACGCTTGCGCTGCGGTGGATGGGCAACCTGGTCACCGAGGAGGACCGGGACCGGTCCGCCCGCGTGTGGCGATGGGCGGGGCGGCGTTCGCTCGCCCGCGACGCCCGGCCGCCGTTCGCGTGAGGAAGGCCGGGCGACGGCTCGCGACCGGGTCGGCCCCACCCGCCTGAGGCACGTCGTTCGACCCACTACCGTGAGGGCATGGGGACCGTTCCGAAGCGCCAGCGCGTGGGGGCCTATGCCGTGATCCTGCGCGACGACCGGATCCTCCTCAGCCGGCTCTCGTCCGTGGTGACCAGCGAGGAGCTGTGGACGCTGCCCGGTGGCGGGCTCGACCACGGCGAGGACCCCCGGGACGCGGTGATCCGCGAGATCCACGAGGAGACGGGCCTCACCGCCGAGGTGGGGGAGACCGCGCGGGTGTACTCCGCGCACCTGCCGAGCGCCTGGCGCGACGGCCGGCGCATCGACGCCCACGCGCTGCGGATCGTGTACGACGGGTGGGTGCCGGTCGACGCGCCCGAGCCGCACGTGGTCGAGGTGGACGGCTCCACCGCCGAGGCGGCCTGGCACCCGGTGCGCGACGTGCTCGACGGCACGCTCCCGGTGGCGCCGCTGGTGGTCGAGGCCCTGCGCGACCACCGGCCGTTCCGCAAGCAGCGGGTCGCGGCGTACGCCCTGGTCGTGCGGGACGACCATGTCCTGCTGACCCGGATCTCGGAGCGCGGCCACCACAGCGGGTCGTGGACGCTGCCCGGAGGCGGGGTCGACCACGGCGAGTCGCCGCGGCAGGCGCTGGAGCGGGAGATGGTCGAGGAGTGCGGGGTCACCTGCACGGTCGGGGCGCTGCTCGACGTCCACGACCTGCACTTCAGCGGGACAGCACCTTCGGGCCGGCACGAGGACTTCCACGCGGTCCACCTCGTCTTCGAGGCTGAGGTGCCCGCCGGAGCGGAGCCGCGGGTGGTGGAGGTCGACGGCACCACCGACGCGGTCGCCTGGGTGCCGCTGGCCGAGGTCGGCGACGAGCGGCGGCCGGTGCTCGAGGTGGTCACGCACGCCCTCGAGGCGCGGGCCGCCCGCGAGCGGACCCACGCGGTCTAGGCACGGGACTGCCCACCCCTCGGCGGCCGGTCAGCCACGGGTGTGGTGCCCCGTTATCGTGGGGCGGTGGACGCGCCCGACCTCGTTGCCGAGCTTCGCTCCCGGGGGATCCCCGACGTCGACGGCTCCGGCCTCACCCGGGCCCTCTACTCCTCCGACGCCTCGCTCTACCGCGTCGTGCCCCAGGCGGTGGCGCGTCCCCGCCACGACGAGGAGATCCACGCGCTGCTCGCCGCGTCCCGAGAGCTCGGGGTGCCGCTGACGATGCGCGGCGCCGGCACCTCGATCGCCGGCAACGCGGTCGGACCCGGCATCGTCGTCGACACCCTCAAGCACCTGAACCAGGTGCTCTCCATCGACCCCGAGCGCGGCACCGCGGTCGTGCAGCCCGGCGTCGTGCACGCCGACCTGCAGCGGGCCGCGGCCCCGCACGGCCTGCGCTTCGGCCCCGACCCGTCGACCCACACCCGCTGCACGATCGGCGGGATGATCGGCAACAACGCCTGCGGCTCCCGGGCCCTCGGCTACGGCCGCACGGCCGACAACGTGACCGGGATGCGGGTCCTCTTCGGGACCGGCGAGGAGCTGTCGATCGGGGGAGCTGCCGAGGGGTCCGCCGGATGGTTCTCGGACCGGGAGAACGGCGTGGCCCAGGGGCTCGCCGGGCTCGTGGACCAGCACCTCGGCCACGTCCGCACCGAGTTCGGCCGGTTCACCCGGCAGGTCAGCGGCTACTCGCTGGAGCACCTGCTGCCCGAGAACGGCCGCCGCGTCGACCGCTTCCTGGTGGGCTCCGAGGGCACCCTCGGGCTGGTGACCGAGGCGACGGTCCGGCTGGTGCCCGAGGAGTCGGACCGGCTCCTGGTGTTGCTCGGCTACCCGTCGATGGTGGAGGCCGCCGACGCCGTACCCGCGCTGCTGGCGGCCGGCGGTGGCCGGCTGATCGCCTGCGAGGGCCTCGACGCGCGCATCGTGGACCTGGTCCGGGCCCGCGGTGGCGGGGTGCCCGAGCTCCCGCGCGGCGCGGGCTGGCTCTTCGTCGAGGTGGCCGGCGACGACGCCCCGGTCCTGGCGACCCGCCTGGTTGCCGAGTCGGCAGCCCTCGACAGCCGGCTGGTCTCCGACCCGGCCGAGTCGGCCGCACTCTGGCGGATCCGTGAGGACGGCGCCGGCCTCGCGGCCCGCAGCCTGGGCCGCCCGGCCTACTCCGGCTGGGAGGACGCCGCGGTGCCGCCGCAGCACCTCGGCGCCTGGCTGCGCGACTTCGACGAGCTGCTGCGCGAGCACGACCTCGACGGGGTGCCCTACGGCCACTTCGGCGACGGCTGCGTGCACGTGCGCATCGACTTCCCCTTCGAGCCCGGCGACGACCGCGGGCGCAAGCTCTTCCGGGGCTTCCTGACAGCGTGCGCCCTGAAGCTGCGCGACCACGGCGGCTCGCTGTCCGGCGAGCACGGCGACGGCCGGGCCCGCTCGGAGCTGCTGCCGCTGATGTACGACGTGGAGTCGCTGCGGCTCTTCGGCGCGGTCAAGGCGATCTGCGACCCCGACAACCTGCTCAACCCCGGCAACCTGGTCGACCCGGCCCCGCTCGACGCCGACCTGCGGCCGCTCCGGCCGCGGCTGCCGATCACGCCGGCGCTGCGCCTCACCCACGACCGGGGCTCGCTCGGCAACGCGGTGCACCGGTGCACCGGCGTGGGCAAGTGCGTCGCGCCGAGGACCAACGGCGTGATGTGCCCGTCCTACCTTGCGACCCGCGACGAGAAGGACTCCACGCGCGGCCGCTCCCGCGTGCTCCAGGAGGCCCTCGACGGCACCCTCGTGCAGGGCCTGGCCGATCCCGCCGTCGACGCGGCGCTCGACCTCTGCCTGGCCTGCAAGGGCTGTGCGTCGGACTGCCCGACCGGTGTCGACATGGCGACCTACAAGGCCGAGGCGCTCCACCAGAAGTACGACGGGCCGGGCGCGACCGCACGGCGCCCGCGCAGCCACTACCTGCTCGGACGGCTGCCGAAGTGGGCGGCGCTGGCTGCCCCGATGGCCCCCGTCGCGAACCGGATGACCCGGCTCGGACCGGTGGCGCGACTCGCCAAGGCCGCCGCCGGCATCGACCAGCGCCGCTCGATCCCGTCGTTCGCGCCGACCACGCTCCGCCGGGGACTGGGCAAGCAGGACCGGAGCGAGGCGGGTCCCGACCGGAGGGTGGCGACGGTGGACCGGCACGGTGTCCAGCCCGACGTGTGGATCTGGGCCGACTCCTTCACCGACCACTTCCTGCCGCAGACCGCGCACGCGGCGATCCGGGTGCTGGAGGCTGCGGGCCTGACCGTGCGGGTGATCGGCGACGACGCCTGCTGCGGCCTCACCTGGATCACCACCGGCCAGCTCGACAAGGCCCGCTCGATCATGGCCAGGACGGTGGCCACGCTCGCGCCGTACGTCTTCTCCGGCGTGCCGGTGCTCGGCCTTGAGCCCTCGTGCCTCGCCACGTTGCGCAGCGACGCGGTCGAGCTGACCGACGACCCGCGGGCGGCCGACGTGGCCGCGGGCGTGCTGACCCTCGCCGAGCTGCTGGCGGGGGTCGACTGGACCCCTCCGGACCTCAGTGGGGTCACGGTCGTCGCCCAGCCGCACTGCCACCACTCCGCGGTGCTCGGCTGGGAGGCCGACCAGCGGCTGCTGGAGTCCGCCGGTGCCACCGTCACCAAGGTGGCCGGCTGCTGCGGGCTGGCCGGCAACTTCGGCATGGAGCAGGGCCACTACGACGTGTCGGTGGCCATCGCCGAGACCCACCTGCTGCCCGCGGTGCGCGCCCACGAGGGCGCCGTGGTGCTCGCCGACGGCATGTCGTGCCGCGTCCAGCTCGACGACCTCGCGGACGTCCCCGCGATTCATCTGGCCGAGCTGCTGGCCCGTAAACTCGAGGGGTGAATCCCCGCCACCGCCGCCTCGTCATCCCGGTGGCCCTGGTGGCTCTCCTCCTGCTCGTCGTGGTCGCCTCGGTGGTCAACCGGTGAGGTCCGGGGGCCCGGCATGAGCGAGCCGTTGCTGCGGGTGCTGTCCCGGATGCGCGGTCACCTGCTCGACCCCGACGTCCTCGTGAAGGCCGTGGCGTCCGGGCGGCAGAAGGGCCAGCAGCCCCGCTGGAAGCGCGTCGAGCTGCGGTACGTCGACCTCAAGGCCGGGCGCCACCTCCAGGTCACGGCGTACGACGACACCCAGGCGCACACGTCCAACTACGCCACTGCCCCCGCCGGCCAGCCGAGCCCGGCCCGGGACGCCGTCGACGACCTGCTCGACCAGCCCTTCGGCAACTGGCACGTCGACACCACCACCCAGAGCCACCAGGTGCGGGTCACCAAGAAGCTCGAGGCCGTCGCGCACACCACCGACCGCGCGGCCGAGATCGAGGTCGACCGCGGCCACGACCGCGACAAGGTCCGGCTGCTCGCCGAGGACGACCCGGTCTTCCGGGCGCTCGGGCTGACTGACGCCCAGGGCCGGATGAAGCCCAGCCGGCAGGCGAAGTACCGCCAGGTCGAGGAGTTCCTGCGCCTGCTGGACGCCTCGATCACCGACGCGCTCGACAAGGGCCACCTGCGCCGGCCCACCGCCCAGGAGCCGCTGCGGATCGTGGACCTCGGCTGTGGCAACGCCTACCTGACCTTCGCCGCGCAGCGCTTCCTGACGTCGGTGCGCGAGCTGCCGGTCGTGGTGACCGGCGTGGACGTCAAGGAGCAGTCCCGCGAGCACAACAGCGCCGTGGCGGCCGACCTCGGCGTCGACGCGGAGTTCGTGGTCGGCTCCATCTCCGGCGCCCGGCTCGACCGCGCCCCCGAGGTGGTGCTGGCCCTGCACGCCTGCGACACCGCGACCGACGAGGCGCTCGCCCGCGCCGTCGAGTGGGAGGCCCAGCTCGTGCTGGCGGCGCCCTGCTGCCACCACGACATCGCCGCCCAGCTGCGCAAGGCGCCCACCCCGGCGCCGTACGCCATGCTCACCCGGCACGGCATCCTCCGTGAGCGGTTCGCCGACACCCTCACCGACGCGCTGCGCGCCTCGCTGATGCGGATCGCGGGCTACCGGGTCGACGTCGTGCAGTTCGTCGAGAGCCAGCACACGCCGCGCAACACGCTGCTGCGCGCGGTCCGCACCGGCAGCCCGGTCAAGGGCGGCGGGGTGCGCAAGGAGTACGACGAGCTGGTCGCGGCCTGGTCGATCCGGCCCCGGCTCGCCCAGCTGCTCGACGCCCGGGAGGCCGGCACCGGTGCGTGACCGGGTGTTCGCCGGCGCCCTGGTGGTGCCGTTCGTGCTGGGCACCGTTGCAGCGCCCTCCCGCCCGGGCCACACCGAGCTCACCTTCCGCGACCCCGAGATCGTCGAGTCCAGCGGCCTCGTCGTCGTGCACGCCGGCGGGGGCGACCTCGTCGTCACCACCAACGACTCCGGTGACACCGGCCGGGTGTTCGCCGTCGACCCGGCGAGCGGCGAGACCGTCGGCGTCACCCACTGGTCCGACGACCCCACCGACGTCGAGGCGCTCGCCCCCGCCGGGCCGGGCGCGGTGTGGGTGGGCGACATCGGGGACAACACCGCCTCCCGCGACAGCATCGAGGTCACCCGGGTCCCCGTGGGTCGCGGCGAGCGGACCGTCGACGCCGCGACGTACGACCTCACCTACCCGACGGGGCCGGTCAACGCCGAGACGCTCCTGTCGGACCCCACGACCGGCCGCCTCTACGTCGCGAGCAAGAACGTCTTCGGCGGGGTCCTCTACGCCGCCCCCGCCCACCTCGACCCCGACGGGACCAACCGGCTGCGGCCGCTCGGACCGGTGCTGCCGATCGCGACCGACGGCGCCTTCCTCGCCGACGGGAAGCACGTGGTCCTGCGCGACTACTCCCGCGCGGTCGTCTACACCTTCCCCGCCCTCGAGCCGGTCGGCGACTTCCGGCTGCCCGACCAGGACCAGGGCGAGGGCCTCGCGACCACCGACGACGGCGACCTGCTGGTGAGCTCCGAGGGCCAGGACGAGCCGGTGCTGCGGGTGTCCCTGCCTTCGTCGGTACGCCGGGCCGTCGCGCCCGCGGGTCACTCGCCGTCCTCCCGGCCCTCGCAGTCCGTCTCGTCTTCACCGTCCGACCAGCCCTCGCCCGCCGACTCCCGGACCACCTCGGAGCCGGCCGGACGCCCGGTCTGGCCCTGGTTCCTCACCGCCTGGCTGGCGCTGGGCGGGCTGGTCGTGGTCGCCAGGCTGATCGGCGGACGACGCCCCGGGCGCTGAGGTCTGCCCGCCCAGGTTTGCCCGACCCCGGCGCGGGCTACCTACTCGCCATGCCACGCCTGCGCCGCACCTCGCCCGACCAGCCGGGCTGGACCCGACGCCGGGCCGGGCGTGTGGTTTCGTCTACCTCGACGAGGACGGCGACCGGCTGCCGGAGGACGCCGCGCAGCGGGTCCGCGACCTGGTGATCCCGCCTGCCTGGGACGAGGTCTGGGTCTGCCCCTGGCCGAACGGCCACCTGCAGGCGGTCGGCACCGACGACGCCGGCCGACGGCAGTACCTCTACCACCCCGACTGGCGGGCCCGGCGGGACGCGGAGAAGTTCGACCGGATGCTCGAGTTCGGCAGGGCGCTGACGAGGGCCCGCGAGCTGGTGCTGGCCGACCTCGGGCGTGAGGGGATGCCGCTGGAGCGGGCCTGCGCGGCCGCCGTACGCCTGCTCGACCTGGGCTACTTCCGCATCGGCAACGACGTCTACGCCGACAGCAACGGCAGCTTCGGCCTCACCACCCTCGAGCGGCGCCACGTGCGCCGGCGCCAGGACCGGCTGGTGTTCACGTTCACCGGGAAGTCCGGCGTCGACCACCGCATCGAGATCGACGACGCGGTGGTGATCGAGGCGATCGACATCATGCGGCGCCGTCGCGGCCAGGACCTGCGGCTGCTCTCCTACAAGGAGGGTCGGTCCTGGCGGTCGATGCTCCCGGCCCTGGTCAACGAGTACGTCCGCGACAGCACCGGCCTCGAGGCCACGGCCAAGGACTTCCGGACCTGGCACGCCACGGTGCTGGCGGCCGCCGCGCTGGCCGAGACCGACGAGCCCGGGGAGACCAAGGCCTCGCGCAAGCGTGCGGTGTCGGGGGCGATGAAGGAGGTCTCCACGTTCCTCGGCAACACGCCGGCCCTGGCCCGCTCGTCGTACGTCGACCCCCGCGTGGTCGAGGCCTACGAGCAGGGGCGGACCATCGTCGGGACGACGCGGCGCTCCTACGACACCCCCGACGCTCGCCAGGCGGCGCTGGAGCGGGCGACCCTGCGTCTGCTCAAGAACTCGTGACCGGCCCTCGGCCGGTGGGGGTGAACACCCAGCTCTGCCGGACGTAGAGCTCGCTGAGCCCGAGCTGCTGCATGTTGTGCTGTGACGGATTGGGGTTGCCGGGGGACTCCGGCCAGGTCTCGGTCGAGACCCAGATGCAGCCGCGGGCGGCACCCTCACGGATCCGGGCGGTCATGAGCGCGGTCTGGGCGCCGCGACGCCGGAACTCCGGCAGCGTGGCGGCGCCGCTCAGCGTGGCGACGTCGCCGTACACGAACAGGTTGGCGACCCCGGCCAGGTCGTCGCCGGACCAGGCGCCGTAGGTGACCCAGTCGTCGTCGTACGTGGGGACCTCGGCGAACCACGACTCCATGGCCGGGTCGGCGGGCATGCCGAAGCCGGTGCGGATCACCCGCGCGTACTCCGTCGCGTCGTCGGGCCCCAGGCGGGCGATCCGCAGGTCGGTGCGGTCGGGGCCCGGGTCGGGGATCGCGCCGAAGTACTTCACGAAGGGTGCACCCGGCGTCAGTCCCCGCTCGTCGAGGAGCCGTTCCCAGCCCTCCGGGTGGGCGTGGGGCGCGACCTGGAAGGTCAACGACGGGACGCCGCGGTCGGTGGCGAGCCGCAGGATCTCGTCCACGGTGGCGGCCCTCAGCGTCTCGCCGAGGCCGAGGCCGACGGCCTTGTTCCAGTAGCCGCCGGTCGGGTCCCGGCTCATCATCGTCAGGATCCCGCCACCGATCCGCACGGCGTCCATCCCGAGCGCGGTCCTCGCCTCCGCGGAGGCGTCGTGGTTGAAGCGGTACATGAACTCCGCCTCCGCCTGCTCGGCGAGCACCCCCCACGCGGGGTCGAAGGTCGTGGGCATGCGACCAAGCATGCTCGCGCGGGTGCCTCCGCGCCATGCCGCAGCGTGGGACCCGCCCCCGACCGTGGGATCCGGCTGTCGGCACCCCCGGGCACAATCGGGGGCATGGAGATCACCGTGGTCCAGGGGGACATCACCCGCCAGCAGGTCGACGCGGTCGTCAACGCCGCCAACCGGGCGATGCGCGGGGGAGGCGGCGTCGACGGCGCGATCCACCGGGCCGGCGGCCCGGCGATCCTGGAGGACTGCGTCGCACGGTTCCCGCACGGGCTCGCGACGGGTGACGCGGGATGGACCACCGCAGGCGAGATGCCCGCGCGATGGGTGATCCACGTCGTCGGCCCCAACCACCGCGCCGGCGAGACCGACAGGGCGCTGCTCACCTCGTGCTACGCCCGGGCGCTCGAGGTGGCCGACGAGCTCGGTGCACGGACCATCGCGTTCCCGCTGGTCAGTGCCGGGGTCTACGGCTGGCCGAAGGACGACGCCATCGCGGCCGCCGTGGAGACGTTGGCGGCCGCGCAGACGCGCGTGGTCGAGGCCCGGATGATGGCGTTGGACCAGACGACGTACGACGCGATCGCGGCCACGATCGCGCGCTGAGCGTCAGAGGTTGGCGACCACGTGGTCGATGCAGGCGGTGAGCGCCTCCACGTCGGCGGGGTCGATCGCGGGGTACATGGCGATGCGCAGCTGGTTGCGGCCCAGCTTGCGGTAGGGCTCGGTGTCGACGACCCCGTTGGCGCGCAGCGTCGCCGCGATCTGCGCGGCGTCGATCGCGTCGTCGAAGTCGATGGTGCCGATCACCAGCGAGCGGTGGTCGGGGTTCGCGACGTACGGCGTGGTGTAGGCCGTCTTCTCCGCCCAGCCGTAGAGCGCGTCCGACGAGGCGGTGGTGCGCTCGACCATGCCGGCCAGGCCGCCCTGGGCGTTCATCCAGTCCAGCTGCTCGGCCATCAGGAAGAGCGTGGCCACCGCGGGGGTGTTGTAGGTCTGGTTCTTGCGGGAGTTGTCGATCGCGGTGGGCAGGTCGAAGAAGGCGGGGATGTGCCGGTCGCTCGCGGCGATCTCGGCGGCCCGGTCCAGCGCGGCCGGCGACATGATCGCGATCCACAGGCCGCCGTCGGACGCGAAGCACTTCTGGGGCGCGAAGTAGTAGGTGTCGACCTGGGTGAGGTCCACGGGCAGACCGCCGGCGCCCGACGTGGCGTCGATGAGGACCAGCGACTCCGCCGCGGTGGTGCCGGCCGGTCGCTGGACGGGCGCCATCACGGCGGTGGAGGTCTCGTTGTGCGCCCAGGCGTAGGCGTCGACGCCCTCCTCGAGGGCCGCCTCCGGGCGCGAGCCCGGGTCCGAGGCGATCACCGACGGGTCGGCCAGCCAGGGGGCGTCCTTCGCCGCCTTGGCGAACTTCGAGGAGAACTCCCCGAAGGTCAGGTGCTGGCTCTTCTCCCGGATCAGGCCGAAGGTCGCGACGTCCCAGAACGCCGTCGCGCCACCGTTGCCGAGCACGACCTCGTGACCCTGCGGCAGGTCGAAGAGCTCGGCCAGGCCCTCGCGCACCCGCCCCACCAGGTTGCGCACCGGCGCCTGACGGTGCGACGTCCCCATCAGCGACGCGCCGGTCGCGGCGAGCGCGTCGAGGTGGCTCGTCTGGATCTTCGAGGGTCCCGCCCCGAAGCGGCCGTCGGCAGGCAGGAGGTCGGCGGGGATCTGGAGCACGGGGGCGTCGGTCATGTGCAACCTTCCGGGGTGGTGAGGAAGTGACTCCTGACGACGCTGTCAGGCGTTTATTGTGTCACCCGCCACGCGCCACGTTCTCGAGGAGTCCAGATGAGCACCACCCCCGGCTACGCCGACCAGGCCCGCAAGCGGACCCTCTTCCGGGTGCTCGGGGTCGTCTTCATGGGCACCGCGCTGCTCCTCATGGGCCTCGCGATCGCCGACTTCGTGCACGCCTTCAACGCCGACGACTTCGACACCCAGCCGACGAAGTTCTGGTACTTCTTCGTGGCCCTGCCGTTCTTCGCCGTGGGCGGCGGCTGTCTCAACGCCGGGTTCATCGGCGCCGCGGCGCGCTACGGCGCGGGCGAGACCATGCCGGTGGTGAAGGACAGCGCGTCGTACCTCAGCGATGGGCGGGGCATCCTCGGCGTCGGGCGCACCGCCGACGAAGGGTCGGCGGCCTCGACCGCCACTGGCCCGTTCTGCAGCAGGTGCGGCGTCCGCAACGACGACTCCGCGAAGTTCTGCGACGCCTGCGGGTCCGCACTTGGCTGAGGCATCCGCTCGCCTGGAGATCCGTCGCGTGCCCTACGGCCAGCCCGACGCCATGCGCCTCATCGCCGAGGTCCAGGCGGAGTACGTCCAACGCTACGGCGGCCCCGACGACACCCCGCTCGACCACGCGATGTTCGAGCCTCCGCTGGGAAGCTTCTACGTCGCGTACGCCGAGGGCACGGCCGTTGCGACCGGTGCGTGGCGTCGCTGCAGCGTGGTGGTCTTCGGCACCGATCGGACCGCCGAGATCAAGCGGATGTACGTCGTGCCGGGCGCGCGGGGGAGGGGGATCGCCCGCCAGGTGCTGGCCCACCTCGAGGCCACCGCGGCCGAGGCCGGTGCCGAGGCCCTCGTCCTCGAGACCGGGCTGCGACAGCCCGAGGCGATCGATCTCTACGAGTCGTCCGGCTACACGCCCGTGCCCGGCTTCGGCTACTACCGGGACTCGCCGCTGTCCCGGTGCTTCGGCAAGCGGCTCACCTCCAGCACACCCGCAGGGGCATGTGGGTGATCGACTGAAGCACGTCGGCCCCGGCCGCAACGGCGCCCGTGTGGCACCATCCGGTGCCGGTGCTCACGCCCGTGGCGACGGCGGGCCGGTCACACCCGGAGGAGTGCGACCTGGCGTCGGAGCGGGCCGCACAGCCCGACCGGGCCGGCGCCGCGGTGTCGCTGATCCCCAGGGCGCGCGCCAGGTGTCCCGGCGTGAAGCCTCCTGTCACGCACAGCAGCGCGCCGAGCATGACCAGACGCGGAACGAGCGTGTGACCGACGACGCGGACGAAACGCTGGGTCCCGGTGAGAGGTGCGGCAGGGGTCTCGGGTGCGTCGTGGTGCACGGATCTCCTCACGTCTCGCTGGCCCCCGGGACCCCCGGGAGTCTAGTCAACGGACCCCTGGGCGCGCAGAACGCATCACCCATCTGGGGGATCCGATGACTATTTCCACGCTGCTCCGCCGGATCCGTCGCGGCCGCGGCTGAGGGTGTCGTTCAGCTCACCACGAGGTAGCGCTCGTCCTCGATCTCCCGCCCCCAGTACACCGCCTCCGTGAGGCGCGTGAGCGCGGCGTGGCGCCCCAACTGCTCGACGAGGGCGACGGTCTGGTCCGCGGAGAGTCCGGCCCCGTTGAACCACCGGCCCTCGACCAGCAGCAGTCGCCCGCCCGGTGCCAGCAGGTCCACCCAGAGCCCGAGGGCTGCGGCCGGGTCGGGCATCGCCCACAGCACGTGGCGGCACAGGACGGCGTCGTAGGTGCCCGGCTCCAGGGGAGGCGCGGACGCGTCCGCCTCGACGAACCGCACGCCCCCGACGTCCGCTGCCTTCTTCCGCGCCAGCCGGACCATCTCGGGCGAGACGTCGACGCCGTCGACGGTGTAGTCGTGCTCTGCAAGCAGCAGCGACAGGGTGCCGGTGCCGGAGCCGAGGTCGGCCACGCGCGCCGGCGCGGCGGGGAGGGCGTCGAGCAGGAGGTCGCGCCAGGCGGCGCGCACGGTGGCGTCGCGCAGTCCGTGGTCGGCCGCCTCGTCAAAGGTCGCCGCCTCGGCGTCCCAGAGGTCGCGCACGTGCCGGAGGTCGTCGTGAGGCATGGCGTCAGGTTAGGTCCGTCCGGTTGGTGCCGGTTGTTGCCGGGTCACTCGCGCAGTCTGGTGCGGATCCAGGTGGGGTGGTGCTCCGGGCCGCTGGGGTGGGAGGAACTCGGGTTTGCCGTCGGTCGGGTTGAGCCGGACCTGCCAGGGGGTGTGGTGGATGGTGCGGTGGTGGTGGCCGCAGAGCAGCACCAGGTTGTCCAGGCTGGTTTCTCCGTGGTCGGCCCAGTGGACGATGTGGTGGGCGTGGCCCATCACCGGGGGTCGGGTGCAGCCGGGGAAGGCGCAGTGCGGTCGCGGCAGACCAGGGCCCGCCAGATCGCCGGTGACCAGTCGGCTGGTGCGGCCGACGTCGAACCTCGCCCTGGGTGCCGAGGCGACGGGGATGAGGTCGGCGTCGCAGGCCATCCGCCGGACGACGGCGGGGGTCAGCTCCAACCCGTCGTCGGTGACCGCTGCCCGGTGGTGCCGAGGGTGGCCCAGTCGATCTTCTGCTGGAGGGCCTCGAGGCTGGTGGTGACCGCGATCCGGGGCCTGGCGCCGTGGCAGTCGGGTGGCAGGTCGGTGGTCAGGGCGTGCCGGCAGGTCTCGACCAGCGCGTCCCACAGCCGGGCGCCGTGGTCCCGGGGTCGGTCGCTGGTCGCCGTCCGGGTCCGGGTCGACGCGGGCTGCGGCTTGGTGAGCGGGAGGAGGGCGGCCTTGATCGCGGCGCGTCCTCGACGGTGCCGCGGCCGCGGAGCCGGATGCCGCCGCCGGCGGCCGTCCTCGACGATCGCCAGGAACCGGTGGTGGTGGGCGGCCCGGTCCTGCCGGTCCAGCTCCTTCTCGGTCTTGCGTTCGGCGGCGTCGGGGTCGGCGACCTCGACCAGGTGCTCGCGGCCTTGGCCAGGTCGGTCGCGTTCAGGCGGGTCGCGGCATCGAGGAGGAACTCCTCCCCATCCGCCCGCACCCCGGGGTCGGTGGGGAGCCTGTCGACCGCGTCCACGATCACCGCCGCCTGCTCGGGCGAGACCCGGCCCGCGACCATCGCGGCGTGGGTCGCGCACGCTCGTGCACGAGCACCTCGGCGTGCCGGATGGTCTGGTGGCCGGTGCCGCGGTGGGTGCCGGCCAGGTGGGTGAACCACTCCGCGGTCGACCCCCACGCCAACTCCTGCTTGGCGACCCCGCGGGCGTGCACCTCGGCCACCACCGCGGCTTCCAGGGCGGCGAGGTGGGCGCGGAGCTTCTCGGCGACCACCACCGCCTCGACCAGCTCCTCCGAGGACTTGGCCGACCCACATCGTCTCGTCGAGCTCGGCCAGACCCGGTCCGCACAGGCACGACCCGGCGGGGGTGGTCGGCGTACCGGTGGGCTGCTCCATGACCCACTCAACCAGAGGCCACCGACAGTCAGGGGCCGCTGACCTGCGGGTATCCACCGAGATAGATAACGAATCGATCACATGTTCGAGCATCGTGGCCTGGTGACCAAAGCCGGGTTGTGATGTCTCAGGACATCGGTGACAGTTCTGCATCAGGACATCGGTGACAGTTGATGTGTCAGGACTTCGGTGACGCTTCGGCGGTGGTGGGGCGTCGGCCGCGGGGTTTGTTGTTGCCGACGTAGGTCACTCCGGGTGCGGGCCGGGTGTGCTCGATGAGGATCTCGCCGTGTAGGTCGGCGACGGTGATCTTCTCGCCGTCGGTGATGATGAGGACCTGCTCGAAGCCGCGGTGGCCGTCGACCTTGTACTGGACCTTGTCCAGCAGGAACATGCCGGCGCTGGTCAGTCTCTTCACGATGGTGTCGTCGGGCAGGTCGGTGGGCACTGGTGGGGGCGCCGGTCGGACGACGGCGGGCCGGATGAAGAGCTCACGGGTGGGGCGAGGAGCCTCGGCCACCGCGGTGGCCTCCCAGGCCATGCGGGGTGTGATCCGGCCGGGCAGCCCCTGGTGGGGGCGTTCGGTGTTGTAGATGTGGTCGAACGCGTCGACCTGGGCCTGCAGTTCGGCCAGGCTGTCGGCGAGTGGCTGCTTGTCGAGGTAGCGGAAGAGCGTTTGGTGGAAGCGTTCGTTCTTGCCCTGGGTGGTCGGCTTGTAGGGCTTGCCGGTGATCGGTTCCACGCCCAGTCCCATCACGTGCACGACGAGCTGGCCCAGGAGCCCGCGTCGTGAGGGGTTGAGCGCGATCCCGTTGTCGGACAACAGCCGTTGCGGTACGCCATGGGCGGCCACGGCCTTGTCGAAGACCGCGATCGCCGCTTCGGATGTCTCGCCCCACGCGACGTGAGAGGCGACCGCGTAGCGGGAGTGGTCGTCGATGAGCTGGAGGATCACGCACTTACGTCCGCCGGTCAGCACGTACTCGGTGGCGTCCAGCTGCCAGCATGCGTTCGGCGCCGGATAGACGAACCGTCGCCATGCCGAGCGGGGCCTCTTCTTCGGCTCAAGCCGGGCGACGCCTGCCTCCCGGAAGATCCGGGCCAACGACGCGACCGACGGCACCGGGTCCAGCCCCATCGCCCGCATCTTGTCGTGCACGCTGATCGGCCCGTGGTCCAGCCCGGAGGACTCCAGGGCGGCACGAACGGTGAGGGCTTGTTCCTTGACCTCATCGGTGATCTTGGTCGGGCTGCTCCGCGGACGTCGGCTGCGGGGCTCAAGGGCCGCCGCAGCACCGTCGGTGCGGGTCCTGGCGCGGATCGCGTAGAAGGTCTTGCGGGAGATCTCGTGCCCAGCACAGAAGGTGGTCACCGCGCCGCGTGGCGCGTCATCGGGCCACTGGACGATCGCGAGACGGACACGAGGATCAACGGGCTCATTAGCGGTCGGCACCGCCCAACACAGCCAGAAGTGTCACCACCAAGCACACCCGTTGTGTCACCGATGTCCTGACACAGAACCGTCACCGATGTCCTGCGACATGACATGACCAAAGCCGGGTCGCGGCCGGCAAGCCGGGAAGGAACCGCAACCCCGGCGGGCGTCCCCCGGCGTAGCTGCCTAGCACCGCAACCACCCACCAACCCGCAGGCCGGAGGGAGCAACGCCCTGCCTCGGGTGCGGGGGTTTCGAGGCTCGCTGACGCTCGCACCTCAACCACCGGCGAGCACCGCATCAACCACCGGCGTGTCTCGAAGATCCCACGAGTCACACCAGAACCGCTGACACACACGAGTCCCCGACCTACCCTCGTTCGGTGTCTCGGATCCGGATCGCCCCTGCTCTTGCCCTGCTCGTCCTCATCGCGCTGAGCGCCCCACCGGCGTCGGCGTCGACGATCGAGGACTACGCCGACTACCAGCCGCAGAGCAAGTGCTCGCCGCGCGCCAAGCCCGGCACGACGTACCTCGGCGAGACGGTGGTGAAGCGCTTCGGTGGCGGGTTCGGGCCGATCTCGCGTCCGTGCAGCAGCGGGGGTACGTCGGAGCACAAGGAGGGACGCGCGTTCGACTGGATGCTCGACGCCACCAGGAAGCGGGACCGCAAGAAGGCGCACGCGTTCATGGACTGGGTGTTCGCCACCGACAAGCAGGGCAACACCGACGCACGGGCCCGCCGGATGGGGATCATGTACGTGATCTGGAACGACCACATGTACTCGGCGTGGAACCAGTTCGACCCCGAGCCCTACCTCAGCTCGAGCTGCAAGAGCCGCAAGAAGTGCAGCACGACGCTGCGGCACCGCGACCACCTGCACATCTCGCTGACACGCGCGGGGGGCAAGGGTCGGACCAGCTGGTACGACGGCCGCATGCCTCAGGGCTGAGCGGCCCACTCCTCGCGCGTCATCTCGTAGAGCACCTCGCCCTGCTCCCACCCGGCGATCGGCCCCCCGACGGACCGGGTCCAGTCCTGCACCCAGGTGTCGGTATGTCGCAGGCCGAGCTTGGTCAGCACCGTGCGCGAGCCCACGTTGACGGCCATCGTGGAGGCGAAGACACCCTCCACCCCCGGCATCGCGAACGCGTGGTCGAGCATCACCCGCGCCCCCTCGGTCGCGTAGCCGGCACCCCACGCGGAGCGACGCAAGCGGTAGCCGATCCCCGACCGGGCCGGGTCGGGAGCGAACGCACTGGCCGACCACCAGCCGACGAACTCGCCGTCGGCGAAGCCCACCCAGAAGCCGAGCCCGCGCTCCACGTCGGTGCGAAGCCCGCGCCGCTCCGCCCACTCCTCGCGCGTCTCGTCGGGCGTGGCGGCACGGCCGAGGATGAAGCTCATCACCTCGGGGTCGGCGTTGAGCTCGACGAGCAGGTCGAGGTGCTCGTCGGCGACCGGCTCGAGCCTCAGCCGGTCGCCGTGCAGCGAGGGGAGGGTCAGCCCTGGGCCCACTCGGCCTTCCAGCCGTCGACCTCGTCGGCCTTGCGGGACGACGGTCCCGTGTAGACGGCGGACGGGCGGATCAGGCGCCCGGTGCGCTTCTGCTCCAGGATGTGCGCCGACCAGCCACCGGTGCGCGCACAGGTGAACATCGACGTGAACATGTTGGCCGGCACCTCGGCGAAGTCGAGCACGATGGCGGCCCAGAACTCCACATTGGTCTCGAGCACGCGGTCGGGCCGGCGTTCGCGCAGCTCCTTGAGCGCGGCCTTCTCGAGCGCCTCGGCGACCTCGTAGCGCGGTGCGTCGAGCTCGCGGGCGGTACGCCGCAGCACCCGCGCCCGCGGGTCCTCGGCGCGGTAGACGCGGTGGCCGAAGCCCATCAGCCGCTCGCCGGAGTCGAGCAGGCCCTTGACGTAGCCGGCGGCGTCGCCGGACTTCTCGACCTCCTCGATCATGCCGAGCACGCGGGAGGGCGCCCCGCCGTGCAGCGGGCCGCTCATCGCCCCGATCGCTCCGGAGAAGGCGGCGGCGACGTCGGCGCCGGTGCTGGTGATGACGCGCGCGGTGAACGTCGAGGCGTTCATGCCGTGCTCGGCGGCCGAGGACCAGTAGGCGTCGATGGCCTTGACGTGCTTGGGGTCGGCCTCGCCCTTCCAGCGGATCATGAACCGCTCGGCCAGGGTGCGGCCCTTGTCGACCTCGGTCTGCGGGACCACGGGCATGTTCAACCCGCGTGCGGACTGGGCGGCGTAGGACAGCACCATGACGGCGACCCGGCCCAGGTCCGTGCGGGCCTGCTCGTCGGAGATGTCGTAGGTCTGGCCGAAGCCGAACGCCGGGGCGAGCATCGCGACGGCCGCCTGCACGTCGACGCGCACGTCGCCGGTGTGCACGGGCAGGTTGTACGGCTCGGCGGGCGCCAGCCCGGGGTCGTAGCTGCCGTCGATGAGCAGGCCCCAGATGTTCTCGAAGGGCACCCGCCCGACGATCTCCTCGATGTCGACGCCGCGGTAGCGGAGGGCCGACCCCTCCTTGTCGGGTTCGGCGATCTCGGTCTCGAACGCAACGACACCTTCGAGTCCGTGGTGTACCTCTGTCATGCGCTCGCGACTCCCTGTCCTGGATGTGTGGTGCTCGATGTGCGCCCAAATTGCCGGGCGTGCCGCAGGCATTGTGCACCCGTGCCGGACTCGGCGCACCTGCGCGGTCCCACGAATGGGGGAGCAGCACGGGGGAGCAGCGGGGAAGCGGCCCGGGGGAGCAGCGCCTAGGGTCGGGGCCATGGCCACTGTGGACGGAACCGGACGGATGGACCTGACCTCGCTGCGCGCGGAGTACACCCGCGCGGGGCTCACCGAGGACGACCTCGCCCCGGATCCCTTCGCGATGTTCGACCGGTGGATGCAGGAGGCGGTCGACGCGGAGCTCTACGAGCCCAACGCGATGGTGGTGGCGACCGTCGGCCCCGACTTCCAGCCCTCCTCGCGGATGGTGCTGCTCAAGGGCGTCGACGAGCGGGGGTTCGTCTTCTTCACCAACACCGGCTCCCGCAAGGGCCAGGAGTTGGCAGGCAACCCCCGCTGTGCGCTGCTCTTCCCCTGGCACCCGTTGGAGCGTCAGGTGCGCGTGGACGGCGTGGCCGCACCCCTCGACCAGGCCGCCGTGGCCGACTACTTCGCCCGGCGCCCACGCGCCTCCCGGCTCGGGGCCTGGGCCTCGCACCAGTCCCGCGTCGTGAGTGGTCGCGACGAGCTGAGCCTGGCGTACGCCGAGGTCGAGGCGCGCTTCACCGACGAGGTCCCGGTCCCCGAGGAGTGGGGCGGCTACCGGGTCCACGCCGAGGCGATCGAGTTCTGGCAGGGCCGGCCGGGCCGGATGCACGACCGGCTGGTCTACAGGCGCACCGGCGCCGGCTGGTCGACCGAACGTCTCGCGCCGTAGGGCCACCGACTTCTCGAAAACCGCTTGTGAGTGAGCGCTCACTCACTTACGCTTGCCGGGTGACACCTCGCGCCTCCGCCATGGCTCCCGACGACCGCCGCAAGGCGATCCTCGACGTGCTCGTGCCCCTCATCGTCGAGAAGGGCGGGGACGTCAGCACCCGCGAGATCGCCCGCGCCGCCGGCATCGCCGAGGGCACGATCTTCCGGGTCTTCCCGGACAAGAAGAGCCTGATGCTGGCGGCGGCCGAGGAGGCCATCAACCCCGCGGACGGCCAGGCCGCCTTCGACGAGGCGCTGGCCGGGGTCGTCGGGCTGCGGGCGCAGGTCGTGGTCGCCACCGAGCGGGTGCTGGACCGGATGCGGATGACGATGTCGGTGATGATGGCCGTCCGTCAGCACCTGATGGGCCTCCACGACGACCACGACCACGACGAGCACGAGAACGAGAAGGAACGGCAGGGTCCCCACGGCGAGGGGGAGCGACCCGGGCACGGCGGCAAGCCGGCGTTCGGCCCGCCGCCGTTCGTCATCAAGGCGCAGGAGGACCTGCACCGCCGGCTCACCGGCCTCTTCGAGCCCCACCGCGACGAGCTCGCCGTCGAGCCGTCCGTCGCCGCCATCGCGCTGCGCTCCCTGATCTTCGGGGCCAGCCGCCCGGAGCTCGGGATGGCCGCGGCTCTCACACCTGACCAGATCGCGAACCTGCTGCTCGACGGCGTTCGCAGGAGGGACTCCTGATGCTGCTCCGACTCCTTCGCACCAACCTCCGCCCCTACCGCGCCTGGCTGGCCGCGGTCGTGGTGCTCCAGTTCGTCGGCGTGGTCGCGATGCTCTACCTGCCGACCCTGAATGCCGACATCATCGACAACGGCGTCGCCACCGGCGACACGGGCTACATCGTCCACACCGGCATGGTGATGCTCGCCGTGTCGCTGGTGCAGATCGTCTGCTCGGTCGCGGCGGTCTGGTTCGGCGCGCGTACGGCGATGGGCTTCGGCCGCGACGTCCGTACGGCGCTCTTCCACCGCGTCGGCAGCTTCTCCCAGCGGGAGATGCAGCACTTCGGTGCGCCCTCGCTCATCACCCGCGGCACCAACGACGTCCAGCAGGTGCAGATGCTGGTCCTGATGGCCTGCACGATCGCGATCTCCTCGCCGATCATGATGGTCGGCGGCGTGATCATGGCGCTGCGCGAGGACATGGGCCTCGGCTGGATCCTGGCGGTCGTGGTGCCGGCGCTGTTCCTCAGCGTCGGGCTGGTGGTCAGCCGGATGGTGCCGAGCTTCCGCCTGATGCAGGCCCGCATCGACGAGGTCAACCGGGTGCTGCGCGAGCAGATCACCGGCATCCGCGTGGTCCGCGCGTTCGTCCGCGAGCCCCACGAGACCGAGCGCTTCGCGACCGCCAACGGCGACCTCACCGCGGTGGCGGTGCGGGCCGGTCGCTGGATGGCGACGATGTTCCCGCTCGTGATGCTCGTCGTGAACGTCTCGAGCGTCGCCGTCATCTGGTTCGGCGGCCACCGCGTCGACAACGGGCAGATGCAGGTCGGTGCGCTGACCGCGTTCCTGTCCTACCTGATGCAGATCCTGATGTCGGTGATGATGGCGACCTTCATGCTGATGATGGTGCCGCGCTCCTCGGTGTGCGGCGACCGCATCATCGAGGTCTTCGACACCGACACCTCGGTCGTCCCGCACGCCGAGCCGGTCACACCGGACACCACCAAGCGCGGCTGGCTCGACCTCGACGGCGTCGTCTTCTCCTATCCCGGCGCCGAGTCGCCGGTGCTCTGCGACGTCTCCTTCGAGGCCCGTCCCGGCCAGACGATCGCCGTCATCGGCTCCACCGGGGCCGGCAAGTCCACCCTGGTCAACCTGGTGCCGCGGCTCTTCGACGTCACGTCCGGCAGCGTCTCGGTCGCGGGGGTCGACGTACGCCGTCTCGACCCCGACACGCTCTGGGCGCAGATCGGACTGGTGCCCCAACGGGCCTACCTCTTCAGCGGGACCATCGCGAGCAACCTCCGCCACGGGAAGGCGGAGGCGACCGACGACGAGATCTGGGAGGCGCTGCGGACCGCCCAGGCTGCCGACTTCGTGGCGGCCCTGCCGGAGGGCATCGAGGCGCCCGTCGCCCAGGGCGGCACCAACTTCTCCGGCGGACAGCGGCAGCGACTGGCGATCGCCCGCGCCCTGGTCCGCAAGCCGGGGATCTACCTCTTCGACGACTCCTTCTCGGCCCTCGACCTGGCCACCGACTCCCGGCTCCGAGCGGCGCTCAAGCCGGTCACGACCGACGCGACCGTCGTGATCGTCGCCCAGCGGGTGTCCACGATCATCGACGCCGACGTGATCCTCGTGCTCGAGGACGGGATGGTCGTGGGCCGTGGCACCCACGACGAGCTGCTGGAGAGCTGCGAGACCTACCGGGAGATCGTCACGTCCCAGCTGAGCAGCGAGGAAGCCGCATGAGCACCGAGACGGCACCGGTCACCGCACCGGAGAGCAAGGGCGGCTCCAAGGGTCGTGCCCTGGAAGCGACCGAGCGGATCCAGGCTGGGCCCGGCCCGGGTCGCGGCCCGATGGGCGGCGGGATGGTCGGCCAGAAGGCGATGACCTTCGGGCCGTCCGCGCGCCGGCTGGTCTCGCAGATGCGGCCGGACCGCGGCAAGGCGATCGCGGTCGTCCTGCTCGGCGTCGTGAGCGTCACCCTGATGTCGATCGGTCCCCGGATCCTCGGCAAGGCCACGGACCTGGTCTTCTCCGGCCTCTTCAGCTCGAAGCTGCCTGCCGGCACCACGCAGGCCGAGGCCGTGCAGGGCCTGCGCGACCGAGGTCAGGACAAGCTCGCCGACATGCTCGCGTCGATGGACCACATCGTCCCGGGCCAGGGCGTCGACTTCACGGCCGTGCGCAACGTGCTGCTCCTCGTGCTCGCCGTCTACGCCGCGGCCGCCCTGCTCGGCTGGCTGCAGGGCTTCGTGCTCAACACCGTCGTGCAGAACACCGTCTACCGGATGCGCGAGGACGTCGAGGCCAAGATCAACCGGCTGCCGCTGGGCTACTTCGACCGCTCCCCGCGCGGCGAGCTGCTGAGCCGCGTCACCAACGACATCGACAACGTCAGCCAGACGCTGCAGCAGACCATGAGCCAGCTGATGACCTCGCTGATGACCGTGATCGCGGTGCTGGCGATGATGCTGTGGATCTCCCCGCTGCTGGCGCTGATCGCGTTGGTCTCCGTCCCGGTCTCGCTGCTGGTGACCCGGGCGATCATGAAGCGCTCGCAGGGCATGTTCGTCGCCCAGTGGCGCCGTACCGGACGCCTGAACGCTCACATCGAGGAGACCTTCTCCGGCCACGCCCTGGTCAAGGTCTTCGGCCGCCAGCACGAGGTCGAGGAGACCTTCGCGGAGGAGAACGACGAGCTCTACAGGGTCAGCTTCGGGGCGCAGTTCGTCTCCGGGCTGATCATGCCGTCGATGATGTTCATCGGGAACCTCAACTACGTGGTGATCGCCGTGATCGGCGGGCTGCGCGTGGCGAGCGGATCGCTGTCGCTCGGTGACGTGCAGGCCTTCATCCAGTACACCCGACAGTTCACCCAGCCGCTGACCACGGTCGCGTCGATGATGAACCTCCTCCAGTCCGGCGTGGCCTCCGCCGAGCGCGTCTTCGAGCTGCTCGACGCCGACGAGGAGCCGACCGACGCGCCCGCCACGCCCAACCCGGCCGTGCGGCGCGGCGAGGTCGCCTTCGAGGACGTGGCGTTCCGGTACGACGACGACCAGCCACTCATCGACGGCCTGTCCCTGGTGGCCAGCCCCGGCCAGACCGTGGCGATCGTGGGTCCCACCGGTGCCGGCAAGACCACGTTGGTCAACCTCGTGATGCGCTTCTACGACGTCGATGCAGGCCGGATCACCCTGGACGGGGTCGACATCACCGCGATGCCGCGCTCCGCCCTGCGCGGCCAGATCGGCATGGTCCTCCAGGACACCTGGCTCTTCGAGGGCACGATCCGCGACAACATCGCCTACGGCCGCCCCGACGCCACCGAGGAGGAGATCGTCGAGGCCGCCCGGGCGACGTTCGTGGACCGCTTCGTGCACTCCCTGCCCGACGGCTACGACACCGTGATCGACGAGGAGGGCAGCAACCTGAGCGCGGGGGAGCGCCAGCTGGTGACGATCGCGCGGGCGTTCCTCACCGACCCGGCGCTGCTGATCCTCGACGAGGCCACCAGCTCGGTCGACACGCGCACCGAGCTGCTGCTCCAGCACGCCATGGCTGCGCTGCGCACCGACCGCACCAGCTTCGTCATCGCGCACCGCCTCAGCACGATCCGCGACGCCGACCTGATCCTGGTGATGGAGGGCGGCGCCATTGTGGAGCAGGGCACGCACGACGAGCTGGTCGGGGCCGACGGCCCGTACGCCCGGCTCTACAACGCACAGTTCGCCCAGGCGGTCGCCTGACCCGTTGAGTTGGGCCGCGTTCGGCGTCGAACCGGGCCTCGTTCGGTCTGTTCGCCCGAACGAGACCCAACTCGCATCGAATCCAGGCCCAACTCAACGAGTCGTAAATGTCTTGAAGCGCCCGAGCGCCCGGCCTACGGTGGTCGCACACGGAAAGGAGGTGGTCCGAAGAATGACTTCTTATGGGACGCGTGAGGTGGCTGCCCGCTAGCAGCAACCGTCAGCGAAGTACTGCTGGCGAATCCACCGCAGCTACCCGACCCGCAGACGATCCGGTCATCACGTCCACCGGAGCGGGCCTCGATCGAGGTCCACGTCTGCGGGTCGCTGCATTTCCGTGGTCCGAGGATGCCCCCATGGGACTCGTGGGCCGGGGGCCGGGTGTGTCGGCCGCCACGTTGGTTGACGATGTCAACCAAAGGGGAATATAGTTGCCGTTAGCAACCTTCTATCTCTTGTGAAACGAGCATCCTTGACCACCCAGGCAGTCCCACCCGCAGCCGAGCAGTCCGGCCAGATGTCACACCGCGAGGTGCTCGAGGCCCTGAGCGGCCTCCTCCTGGCCATGTTCGTGGCGATGCTCTCCAGCACCGTCGTGACCAACGCCCTGCCCCGCATCGTCTCCGACCTCCACGGCAGCCAGACCGGCTACACGTGGGTCGTGGTCTCCACCCTGCTGGCGATGACGGCGACCACCCCGCTGTGGGGCAAGCTCGCCGACCTGTTCAGCAAGAAGCTCCTCGTGCAGAGCGCGCTGGTCATCTTCACCATCGGCTCCCTGATCGCCGCCTTCGCCCCCAACATGGAGGTGCTGATCGGCGCCCGCGTCGTGCAGGGCCTCGGCGTCGGCGGACTGACCGCCCTGGTCCAGGTCGTCATCGCCTCGATGGTGACTCCGCGCGAGCGCGGCCGCTACTCCGGCTACATCGGCGCGGTCTTCGCCCTCGCCACGGTCAGCGGCCCGCTGATCGGCGGCGTCATCGTGGACAGCGCCCTCGGCTGGCGCGGCTGCTTCTTCGTCGGCATCCCCGTCGCCGTGCTGGCCTTCGGTGTGCTGCAGAAGACGCTGCACCTGCCGGTCGTGCGCCGCGACGTCAAGATCGACTACCTCGGGGCGAGCCTCATCGTCGCGGGCGTCTCGATCCTGCTGGTCTGGGTCTCGCTGGCCGGCAACCAGTTCGACTGGATGTCCGCCACCACGGCCGTCCTCGTGACCAGCGGCGTGCTCGTCATCGCCGCGGCGATCTACGTCGAGGCCCGCGTCGCCAGCGAGCCGATCATCCCGCTGCGCCTGTTCAAGGACCGCACGACCAGCCTCGCGACGACCGCCTCTGTGCTGGTCGGCGTGGCCATGTTCGGCTCCACCGTCTACCTCAGCGAGTACTTCCAGAACGCCCGCGGCATGAGCCCGACCGAGGCCGGCCTGATGTCGATCGCCATGGTCGGCGGGCTGCTCGTCTCGAGCATCGTGACCGGTCGCATCATCACCCGCACCGGGATGTGGAAGCGCTGGCTGGTCGGGGGCATGGTCTTCGTGGTCGTCGGCCTGGCCCTGCTCGGCACGATCGACGCGACCACGCCCCTGGTCGTCGTCGGCGCCTTCATGGCGGTCCTTGGGCTCGGCCTGGGCGCCACGATGCAGAACCTCGTGCTCGCCGTGCAGAACAACACCGCGCAGGCCGACATGGGTGCCGCCAGCTCGGTCGTCGCGTTCTTCCGCTCGATGGGCGGCTCGATCGGCGTCTCGGCGCTCGGTGCGGTGCTGAGCCACCAGGTCACCCAGTCGGTGACCGATGGGCTCGCCAGGATGGGCATCCAGGGCGGCCACAGCAACGGGTCGATCCCGAAGCTCGCCGAGCTGCCGGCCCCGGTCCGGGCGCTGTACGAGTCGGCGTTCGGCGAGGCCACCGGCCACATCTTCATGATCGCCATGCCGTTCGCGGCGCTCGCCCTCGTGTGCGTGCTGTTCATCCGGGAGGTGCCGCTGCGCACCACCATCGACCGGGCGGAGGAGACCGCCCCCGCCCTCGCCCCCGAGCCCGAGGTGGAGCTGAGCTCGCGATGAACGCCACCACGAAGTCGCGCCGCGCCGAGTCCCTGCGCGACCTCGAGCAGGAGGTCGGCGTGATGATCCGCCGGATCCGCCGCGTGCTGTGGGAGCGGGCCCGGGCGATCCACCCCGACCTCCAGCCGGCGTCGTACCTGATGCTCGCCTACCTCGCGGAGCACGGCGAGCTGCGGGCCTCCACGCTCGCCGACGCGCTGGTCATCGACAAGGGGGCGGTCAGTCGTCAGCTCGGCCACCTCGTCGAGCTCGGGCTGGTCGACCGGACCCCGGACCCCGCCGACGGCCGCGCGTCACTGCTCTCCGCCAGCGAGGCCGCGGTGAGCCGCATCAACGCCGTCGTCGAGGACCGCCGTCGCTGGCTCGACGAGCAGCTCGGCGACTGGACCGACGAGGAGCTGAGCGACTTCGCCCAGGTCCTCGGGCGCTACAACGCCGCGCTGGACGAGCGCGCCTGACCCGGACACGACGAGGCGGAGGCCCGCACCCGAGGGTGCGGGCCTCCGCCTCGTCACGAATGAGTCCCCGTCAGGCCAGCCACACGGCCGTGTCGGCCGGCAGCTCCCCGTCGACGGGGCCGCTGGCCATCAGCACGTCGCCGGCGGGCAGGACGACCGGCTTCTGACCGCAGTTGAGGACCACGGTGACCGGCCCGCGACGGAACGCGAGCACGTCCGCGCCGAGGTCGAGCATCTCCACCTCGTCGCCCGCCGTGGTGGCGAAGCCGCGCCGGGCCGCGAGAGCGGCGCGGTAGAACGCCAGCGTCGAACCGGGGTCGGCGGCCTGCGCCTCGACCGTCTGAGCAGCCCACTCCGCAGGCTGCGGGATCCACGGGTGGCCGGCGCCCGGACCGAACTCGAACGGCGCCTCCTGGCCGCCCCACGGGATCGGCACCCGGCAGCCGTCACGACCGGGCTCGCCGGTGCGGAACCACGACGGGTCCTGGCGGAACTCCGGCTCCACGTCGACCTGCTCGAGGCCGAGCTCCTCGCCCTGGTAGAGGTACGACGAGCCGGGCAGCGCCAGCATCGCGAGCGTGGCCGCGCGGGCACGGGCCAGCCCCTGCGCGCCGCCGCCGTAACGGGTCACGTGGCGGGTCACGTCATGGTTGCTCAGCACCCAGGTCGGGGTGGCGCCCACGGGCTCGAGGGCCGCGAGGGTCCCGGTGATGACGTCGGCGAACTCGGTGGCCGACCAGTCGGCGAGCAGCCAGGAGAAGTTGAAGGACTGGTTCATCTCGTCGGGGCGCACGAAGTTGGCCATCGACTCCGGGGTCTGGGTCCAGGCCTCGGCGACGTTCATCCGCTCGCCGTCGTACTTCTCCAGGATCCGGCGCCAGCGGCGGTAGACCTCGTGGACCTCGGGCTGGTCCCACATCGGCTCGTCCTTCAGGCGGCGCTCGACCATGGAGCTGGGCAGCTGGTTGGTCGGCCGCTCCTCGCCGCTGTGCACGACCTGGTCGCGGAGGTTCGCCTCCTTGAACAGCCCGTGGGCGACGTCGACCCGGAAGCCGTCGACCCCGCGGTCGAGCCAGAAGGTCAGCACCTCCTCGAACATGTCGCCCACCTCGGGGTGGCGCCAGTTCAGGTCCGGCTGGGTGCTGTCGAAGAGGTGGAGGTACCACTCACCGTCCTCGACGCGGGTCCACGCCGGACCGCCGAAGACCGACTCCCAGTTGTTCGGGGGCTCGGCGCCGTCGGCGCCGCGGCCCTCGCGGAAGAGGTAGCGCTCGCGCTCCGGGCTGCCCGGCCCGGCGGCCAGCGCCGCCTGGAACCAGTCGTGGGCGTCGGAGGTGTGGTTGGGGACGAGGTCGACGATCACCTTCAGGCCCAGCTCGTGGGCGCGGTCGAGCAGCGCATCGGCGTCCGAGAGCTGCCCGAACAGCGGGTCGACGTCGCAGTAGTCGGCGACGTCGTACCCGTGGTCGTTCTGCGGCGAGGTGTAGAACGGCGTGATCCACAGGGCGTCGACACCGAGGTCGCGCAGGTACGGCAGGCGGGCGGTGATGCCCGGCAGGTCGCCCACGCCGTCACCGTCGCCGTCGGCGAAGCTGCGGACGTAGACCTGGTAGATGGCCGCGTGGCGCCACCACTCGATTTGATCGTTCCAACCCATGCGCTCAAGTGTTCCGAGAGATCCGGGGACTAGTCAATTTGGGGCGGGGTCGATGTGGGGCGGGCGCCGGGACGGTCAGGCGAACGTCGCGGGGTCGACCGCCACCCACACGTGCTCGGCGCACGCGACGACCCGGCCGTCGGCGTCGTACAGCGTGGAGGCGGTGAAGGTCTTGCGGCCCTCCTGCCCGAGGGTGAGGCCGACGACGACGTGCTGCTCGCCGATGACCGGGAGCGCATCGACGCGGGCGGTCATCCCGGCGAGCACCATGAGCCGCTCGGTGAGGTCGCCGGCCCAGCCGCCGATGCAGTCGAGCGCGGCCCAGGTCGTGGCCAGCGAGGCTCGCGGGAGCTCGTCGGCGTAGGCGTGGAAGTCCTCGCCGACGCTCGGGTGCGGCGACCAGGTGGCCGCGACCCGGACCCTGCTCTGCTGGCCGGGGCCGTCCTGGTCGGCCACCCGCCCCGGGAAGATCCGCAGGCCGTCGCCCTCGCCACGGTCGGTGCCGCAGGCGAAGCAGGTCGGGAAGGGGTGGAACGTGTGGCCGGGGTACGTCGCGGAGGCGGCACGCGCCTCGGCCGGCGACACCGGCTCGACCGTCATCGGCGGGTCCTCGACGACGGTGGCGCGCGCGACCACGGCCCCGCCGAAGGTGGCCACGGTCGAGCCGTCGTCCTCGCTGACCGTCATCGGCGTGTCCAGCGGAGGCGGCTGGCGCAGCGCGACCCGGATCGTGGGCCACGAGCGCGAGCGGTCCTCGGGGCAGTCGTGGGGGATCAAGGCGGCCAGCGCACCGGCTGTCCAACCGCCGTTGCCCGACGACGGCGGGCCGCAGAAGCGGCGGGGGACCAGCAGCTCGCCGGCCGTGGCGGACAGGGGTGTCATCGGCGGATCTTCTCCCAGCGGTCCAGCGCCTCGCGGCGCTCCTCCTTGTGGTCGACGACGGCAACGGGGTAGCCCACCCGTCGCCGGACGTCGTCGTGGGGCTCGTGCGGGTCGTCGACCTCGGCCAGCTCCGCGACCCAGCGGCGGACGTAGGCGCCCTCCGGGTCGAACTTGCGACCCTGGCTGGTGGGGTTGAACACCCGGAAGAACGGCGCCGCGTCGGTGCCGCAGCCGGCCGTCCACTGCCAGCCGTGCTGGTTGGAGGCCAGGTCGCCGTCGACGAGCCAGTGCATGAAGTGGGCCGCGCCGTGCTGCCACTCCACGTGCAGGTCCTTGACCAGGAAGCTGGCCACGATCATCCGGACCCGGTTGTGCATCCAGCCGGTGGCCCGCAGCTGGCGCATGCCGGCGTCGACGATCGGGAAGCCGGTGCGGCCGTGCCGCCACGCCTCGAGCAGGTCGCCAGGCTCGTCGTAGGCCATCTGCGCGAACTCGGGGCGGAGGTACTCGCGGGCGGTCTCGGGGCGGTGGAAGAGCACGTCGGCGTAGAACTCCCGCCAGGCGAGCTCCTTGCGGTAGGTCACCGCGCCCTTCGACCGGAGCCGGGCGAGGTCGGCGAGCATCGTGCGCGGGTGGATCTCGCCCCACTTCAGGTGCACCGACATCCGCGAGGTGCCCTCGATGCCGGGCAGGTCCCGGTCGCCGTCGTAGTCGCCGACCCGCTCGTCGAGGAAGTCGCGCCAGCGCCGCGCCGCCGTCTGCTCGCCGGCCTCTGGCAGCTCCAGGCCGCTGGGCAGGTCGGGGTCGGGGAGGTCGGTGGTCTCGTCCAGGGCCAGCCAGGTCGCCCCGGTCGGGGGGTCCACGGGGCCACGCCAGCCGTGCTCGGTCCACGCCTTCGAGAACGGTGTGTAGACCTTGTAGGGGTCGCCGGAGCCGTTGGTCACCCGCCCCGGCGCGACGGCGTACGGCGAGCCGGTGCGGACCAGCTCGATGTCGTGCTGAGCGAGGGCCTCCTCGACCTCCCGGTCGCGGCGGTGACCATAGGGGCCGTAGTCCGCGGCGACGTGCACGCGGCTCGCCCCGACCTCCCGCGCAGCCTGGACCACGCGCCGGACCGGGTCGCCGCGGACCACCGACAGCGAGGCCCGGCGCTGCCGCAGGGACGCGTCGAGCGAGCGCAGCGACGCGCCCAGGTAGGCCCGTCGGCTGGGGCCGGCCGGCTCCCACAGGGCGGGGTCGAGCACGAAGAGGGGCAGGACGTCGCCGTCGGCGGCGGCCTCGAGCAGCGCCGGGTTGTCCCCGAGGCGCAGGTCGCGGCGGAACCACATCACGGCGCGAGTTGCGGTGGCCATCGGGCCCCACAATGCCACGGCCCGACGACGGTGCGGGGAGACGGTGCGGGATGCGCAAGAATGAACCGGTGAGCGACCTGATCGACACCACCGAGATGTACCTCCGGACCGTCTACGAGCTGTCCGAGGAGGGCATCGTGCCGCTGCGGGCGCGGATCGCCGAGCGCCTGCACCAGAGCGGCCCGACGGTCTCGCAGACCGTGGCCCGGATGGAGCGCGACGGCCTGCTCATCGTCCAGGGGGACCGGCACCTCGAGCTCACCGACGAGGGGCTGCGGCTGGCCACGCGGGTGATGCGCAAGCACCGGCTGGCCGAGCGGCTGCTCACCGACGTGATCGGCCTCGACTGGGAGCTGGTCCACGAGGAGGCGTGCCGCTGGGAGCACGTGATGTCGGAGACCGTCGAGCGCCGCCTCGTCGAGCTGCTCGACCACCCCACGCAGTCGCCGTACGGCAACCCGATCCCGGGTCTCGACGAGCTGGGCGAGGCCGGGCCCGGCGAGGACTTCATGGACGGCGTGGAGCCGCTGTCGAAGGTGGCCTCCGGCGACGAGGGCCGCGTGATCGTGCGCCGCATCTCCGAGGAGATGCAGAAGGACGAGACGCTGATGAGCGCCCTGCGCCGGGCCGGTGCCCTGCCGGGCAAGACGATCACCGTCGTGGCGACCGACGAGGGCGTGCTGATCGGCTCCGGCGGCGAGACCGCCGAGGTCGTGCCGGAGGCGGCCGACCACATCTTCGTGCGCCGGCTCTGAGGACCCGGCCCGTCAGGCGGGAGGAGCCAGCTGGGCCAGGAAGGCGCTGCAGCCGACCTCGAGCTTGTACGACGCCAGCTCGTCGCCGCGCGTGGCCCCCCGGTTGACGATCACCACCGGAGTGCCGTTCCTGGCCGCCCGGCGCACGAAGCGCAGCCCGCTCATCACGGTCAGCGACGAGCCGGCGACGAGCAGTGCCCCGTCGGCGTCCGCCAGCGCGTCCACGGCGGCGTAGCAACGCTGGACCCGCGGCGGGGGGACGTTCTCGCCGAAGAAGACGACGTGCGGCTTGAGGATGCCGTCGCACGTCTCGCAGCCGGGCACCACGAAGTCGGCGGTGTCCTCCAGCTCGACGTCACCGTCGGGCCGGGACTCGGCCGACCGGTGCCGATCGGCGAAGCCGGGGTTGAGGCGGGTGAGCCGCTCGTGCAGCGTGACCCGTGAGGAGACGGCCCGGCAGCCGAGACAGACCACCTCGGCGATGCGGCCGTGCAGCGCGACCAGTGCGCGGGACCCGGCCCGCTCGTGGAGGCCGTCGACGTTCTGGGTGATCAGCAGGTCGGGGTCGAGCCGGGCCAGGGCACGGTGCCCCCCGTTGGGGTCGGCGCCCTTCATCCGGCCCCAGCCGAGGTGGCTGCGCGCCCAGTAGCGCTGCCGGGCGTCGGGCCCGGAGACGAACTCCTGGTAGGTCATCGGCGTCCGCGCCGGGGAACCCGGCCCCCGGTAGTCGGGGATGCCGGAGTCGGTGGAGAGGCCGGCACCGGTCAGCACGACCAGCGGCCGGTCCCGCAGCAGCGCGAGCGCCTGGTCGACCTCGCCGGTGGCAGGCCTGCCCGCGGCGAGTGTGCTCATCGGGCGTAGCGCACGGCGGCCCGGGCCCGCGCCTTCTCGGCCTCGACCTCGCGGTTCTTCGGCGGGGCCGTGGTGACCAGGTCGTCGAGGAGGTGCTGGGTGAGGTGGGCGATCTCGCGGACCGCCTGGTCGAAGACCGCCTGGTTGGCCAGGGACGGCTTGGTCGTCCCGCTGACCTTGCGGACGTACTGGAGCGCCGCCGCCGTGACCTCGTCGCGGGTGGCCGGCGGCTCGAAGTTGTTCAGCGGACGGATGTTGCGGCACATGCGTCTCAGGGTACGTCGCGACGCCGCCGGCGGACCGGTGGCTGAGCCACCGCTCCGCCGATCCCGCGGCTTGGCTAGCCTCCGGACATGGCTGACGCGCGCAACGCAGACCGTGACTTCGACCTGGTGCTCTTCGGGGCCACCGGCTTCACCGGGCAGCTGACGGCGGAGTACCTCGCCCGGCACGCGCCGGACGGGATGCGGTGGGCGCTCGCGGGACGCAGCCCGGAGAAGCTGGCGAAGGTGCGCTCGCACCTGGCCACCATCAGCCCCGCCCTCGGGGAGCTCGAGCTCCTGCACGCCGACGTCGGCGACCCGGCCTCGCTGGCGGACGTTGCGGCCCGGGGCCGCGTGGTCATCACCACCGTCGGGCCCTACCTGAGCTACGGCGAGCCGCTGGTGGCCGCCTGTGCCGAGGCGGGCACCGACTACGTCGACCTGACCGGTGAGCCCGAGTTCGTCGACCGGATGTACGTCGCCCACCACGCGACCGCCGAGCGCTCGGGTGCGCGGATCGTCCACGCCTGCGGCTTCGACTCGATCCCGCACGACCTGGGTGCCTTCTTCACCGTGCAGGAGCTGGACGCGGACGGGCCGGTGACCGTGCGCGGGATCGTCCGGGCCAGCGGGATGTTCTCGGGCGGCACCTTCCACTCGGCCATGACGGCGATGTCGCGTGGCCGCCAGATGAAGGAAGCGTCCTCGGCGCGCCGCCGGGTCGAGCCGAGGCCTGCGGGTCGCTCGTCGAGGGCGGTCGCCGGCAAGCCCCACCGGGACGGCACGCTCGGCCTGTGGCTGCTGCCGATGCCCACGATCGACCCGTTCGTGGTGGCTCGCAGCGGCGCGGCGCTCGCGTCGTACGGCCCGAAGTTCCGCTACTCGCACTACGCCGGGACCAGGACGCTGCGGTACGCCGCGGGCGGCGCGATCGGCGTGGGGACCCTGGCCGTGGCGGCCCAGGTCAAGCCGCTGCGCGACCTGCTGCTCGGTCGGATCAAGCAGGGGGAGGGACCCGACGAGCGCAAGCGCGAGAAGTCGTGGTTCACCGTCGACTTCATCGGCGAGGGCGACGGCCGGACCGTCCACACCCGGGTGTCCGGCGGCGACCCGGGCTACACCGAGACCGCGAAGATGCTCGCCGAGTCCGCCATGTGCCTCGCCTTCGACGACAACCCGGTCACCGCGGGGCAGGTCACGACGGCCCAGGCGATGGGCGACAACCTGCTCGCCCGGCTGCGGGCGAGGGGGATCCGCTTCGAGGTCGTCGCCTGACCCGTCCCGACAAGGGGTGGTCTGTCCTCCATTCAGGTGCCGACCGGGGCTTTGTCCGGTATGAAGGCAGTGGAGGGAAGTCCCAGATCAACGGGAGGGATCATGGCTTCAGGCTCGGGCTCCGGGAAGAACGACGTGACGGAGCAGCTCGTCAGCGCCACCTTGGACGTCTCGCGTGCACACCTCGCCCTCAGCGGGATGATCGAGTGGGCGCCGGCGTCGCTGCGGGGCGACGCCGTCGATGCGCTCGACACGTTGGAGCAGGCACTGTCCAGATTGCGTGAGGTGGTCGTGCAGCTGGAGCTGCTCGCCCACCAGACCTGATCTGCCCGGCGTCGGCTCAGATCGCGCGACGGGCCGACCGCCGGCGGGTCCGGACCTCGCGCTGGCGCCGCAGACGCTTGACCAGCATCGGGTCGTGATCCATCGCGGCCGCCTGGTCGATCAGGTGGTTGAGCACCTGGTAGTAGCGCTCCACGGTCAGGTCGAAGCGCTCGCGGATCGCGGTGTCCTTCGCGCCGGCGTACTTCCACCACTGGCGCTCGAAATCGAGGATCCCCCGGTCACGATCGGTCAGGTCGGTGAGATCGGCCATGCGCCGAGCCTGCCATGCCCGTCGACGCCGGGGCACCCGGGGACCGGGCTGCCGAACGTCTGCGTCGGGTGTGGCCGCTGTGCCGAGTCGTCGCCCGAGTCGTCGCCTGCCTGCCCCGTATGGGGGATGCCCGGGATCGAACGCTGGCGCACGTCGGCGTGATGGGTCATGATCCTCGGCGTTGGCCTTGAGCGACCAGGGCCGGCCGGCACCCTGGTCGCTTCGACGCTGCGTCGATGCGTCCGCAGGAGGGTCCTCGCTGCCGGACAGGGGCGGGCAGCGGGCTGCCCACCGCCGCCGGGTGCCGCGTCAGGGCAGCGCCCCTGCCGTCCACCGGGGGTCACGGCGGCAGGGGCGCTGCTGCCTGCGTCCTCCGCGGTGCCCCCGAATATCTTTCGGGTGCACAAGCCTTCGGGTGCCCCAGGCAGGAGTCGAACCTGCGACCTTTCGCTTAGGAGGCGGCTGCTCTATCCGCTGAGCTACTGGGGCGGGACGACCGGGATCGTCGGCGCACAGTTTGTCACGGGCGCACGGGTGACCACGCACGGCACCGCGACACCGGACGGGAATCTGCGGCGAGGCCTCAACCCCGCCCGGCGCGGAGCCGATGTTCTCGACGAGGCCCGGAAGGCCGGGTCTCGCGACATCCCGGGAACCCGGGCCCGACCCCCACGTGAGGCCTTCATGACACCGCTCGGCACCACCGCCTTCCGCATCCTCTCCGCCACGTCGGCGATGGCCGTCGCCGGCCTGCTGACCCTCTCCGCGCCGTCGGCCACGGCGGCCGGTCGCGACTCCGACGGCGACGGCATGCCCAACCGCTGGGAGGTCGCCCACCACCTCGACCCGCACCGGGCCAACGCCGCGGGCGACAAGGACCGCGACGGGCTGCGCAACCTCGCGGAGTACCGCCACCACACCGACCCCGCCGCGGAGGACTCCGACGGCGACGGTGACGACGACGGCGACGAGGTGCACGACGGCTCGTCCACGACCGACCCGACCGACGCCGACACCGACGACGACGGCACCGTCGACGGGGACGAGGACGCGAACCACGACGGCGTCGACAACGAGGACGAGGACGACGCGGCCGAGACCTGCGTCGCGGACGACGACGACACCGACGGTGACCACGTCAGCGACGAGGACGAGAACGACCACGGCGACTCGGCCACCGAGGCCGACAGCGACGGCGACGGGGTCGACGACGGCAACGAGGTCGACGCCGACGGCACGCAGTACGAGGACGAGGACGACCAGGGCGACGACGACTGCAGCTCGGCCGACCAGGGCGAGGACGACGACGACCAGGGCGAGGACGAGGGGATCAGCGTCCTGCGCTGACCTCCGCAGGGCCCGAGCGGGGCCCTGGGGTCGGAGGCCCCGGGGCCCCGCTCGTCACATCCGCTCGGGCGTGGAGATGCCGAGCAGGGCCAGGCCCTGCTCGAGCACCGCCAGGGTGACCGCGCACAGCCGCAGCCGGGAGTCGCGCACCGCCGGCTCCGGTGCCTTGAGCACCGGGCAGCGGTCGTAGAACGCGGTGAAGGTCTGGGCCAGGTCGAAGAGGTAGGTGCACAGCCGGTGCGGCTCCAGGCTGGAACCCACGCCGGCCACCACGTCACCGAAGCGGAGCAGCTCCAGCATC
Source organism: Nocardioides ungokensis (assembly GCF_013466985.1). Classification (GTDB taxonomy): domain Bacteria; phylum Actinomycetota; class Actinomycetes; order Propionibacteriales; family Nocardioidaceae; genus Nocardioides; species Nocardioides ungokensis. The sequence goes on from NZ_CP059164.1 coordinate 752,640, forward strand.
AGGTCACGCTCGGCCTCCTCGGTCTGCACGATCGCCGCGTCGGGTGTCGACCCGGCGCGGCGCAGGATCGAGCGGATCCGGGCGGCGGCGTACTGCAGGTACGGCGCGGTGTTGCCGGTCTGCGAGACCATCCGCTCGAGGTCGAAGGTGTACTCGCTGTCGTGGGCGACCGAGAGGTCGGCGTACTTCACGGCCCCGATGCCGACCTGGCGGGCGATCAGCGCGCGGTCGGCCTCGGGGATCTCGGGCCGCGCCTCGGCGAGCATCGCGGCGGCCCGCTCCACGGCCTCCTCGAGCAGCGACCGGAGCCGGACCGGCGCACCGCTGCGGGTCTTGAGGATCTTGCCGTCGGAGCCGAGGACGTTGCCGATCTGGACGTGCACGACCTCGACGTGGTCGGGCAGCCAGCCCGCCCTGCGCGCGGTCTCGAAGACCATCTGCAGGTGGAGGTGCTGCGGGGCGCCGATGACGTACAGGATCCGGTCGGCGTGCAGGTCGCGGACCCGGTGCCGGATCGTGGCGAGGTCGGTCGTCGCGTAGCCGTACCCGCCGTCGCTCTTGCGGATGATCAACGGCACCGGCTTGCCCTCGCGCCCGGTGTAGCCGTCGAGGAAGACGCACAGCGCCCCCTCGCTCATGGTCGCGATGCCGGCCGCCTCGAGCTCCTCGCAGATGCCCGGCAGCTCGTGGTTGTACGTCGACTCGCCGGCGAGGTCGGCGTCGGAGAGGGTGACGCCGAGGGCGGTGTAGATCGAGTTGAAGTAGGCCGTGGACAGGTCGATGAGCTCCTGCCAGAGCCGCAGCGTGTCCGGGTCGCCCGCCTGCAGGGCCACCACCCGCCGGCGCGCGCGGTCGGCGAAGCCCTCACCGGAGGCCGACGGGGCGTCGGCGTCGAACTCGGCGCGTGCCGCCTGGTAGAACGCGTTGGGATCGGAGGCGAGCAGCTTCGCGTCCTCGGAGTCCTCGCCCACGTCGAGGAGGTGCTCGATGAGCATGCCGAACGGCGTGCCCCAGTCGCCGATGTGGTTCTGGCGCACGACGTGGTGCCCGAGGTGCTCCAGGGTCCGGGCCAGGGCGTCGCCCACGACAGTGGTGCGCAGGTGCCCGACGTGCATCTCCTTGGCCACGTTGGGGGCCGAGTAGTCGACGGGCACCACCTGCGGCTCCTCGACCGGTACGCCGAGCCGCGGATCTCCGGCCAGGGCGGTGCTCTGCTCGGCGAGCCAGTCGCCGCGCAGCGTCAGGTTGACGAAGCCGGGCCCGCTCACCGCGGGTGCGAGGCACACGTCGGCGACGTCGAGGTGCTCGACGATGGCCTCGGCGACGACCCTCGGGTTGCTGCCCAGCCGCTTGGCCAGCGCGAGTGCGACATTGGCCTGGAAGTCCGCGAACTGCGAGGGGCGCAGGACCGGGTCGGTGGCGGCGTGCTCCGGCCCGAAGGCGGCGCCGAGGGCGCGCCGGAGACGGTCGGTCAGGACGTCGACGGGGCCGGTCATGAGGCACAGGCTAGGACCGCCCCGCAGCCTGACCGTCGCCCGGGGTTTGTCGGAATGGGCTGGTCAGCGCCACACTTTTGGAGATTGCGCGTAGGTTCGACCCGCGCCGAGCATTTCCTGAGTCCCCGAGGTGAACGCATGTCCGACGCTGAGCCGAGCAGCGCCCAACCGGGGCCCGTCGCGCCCAAACGCAAGGGCAAGGTCCGCAAGAGACACACGGTCGCGAAGGTCCTCGTGGCCTCCCTGGTGGTCCTCGGGCTCGTCACCGGACTCTCGGTCGTCTTCATCTACCGCCACCTGAACGGCAACCTCAACGTCGTCGACCTCACCCCGCAGCTCGGCACCGACCGGCCCGACAAGAAGGCCGTCGGCGGGCCCCAGGAGCCGCTCAACATCCTGGTGATGGGCTCCGACGCGCGCGACTGCAACGGCTGCAACATCGACAACCTGACCGGCATGGGTCAGCGCTCCGACACCACGATCCTCTTCCACCTCTCGGCCGACCGCACCCGTGCCTACGGCATCAGCATCCCGCGGGACTCGATGGTCGACCGTCCCACCTGCAAGAGCCCCTCCGGTGACCCGATCCCGGGTGGCACCCACGTCATGTGGAACGAGGCGTTCTCGGTCGGCGGCCCCGCCTGCACGATGCGCCAGTTCGAGCAGCTCACCGGCATTCGCCTCGACCACTTCGTCGTGGTCAACTTCGAGGGCTTCAAGGACATGGTCGACGCCATCGGTGGCGTCGAGGTCTGCATTCCCCAGCCCATCGTCGACCCCTCGCACGGCATCAACCTGCCTGCCGGCACGCGCAAGCTCGAGGGGATGCAGGCGCTCAACTACGTGCGGGAGCGGTACGTCGTGGGCAACGGCTCCGACGTCGGCCGGATGAAGCGGCAGCAGGCGTTCATCGCCTCGATGGCCCACCAGGTCATCTCCGCGGGCACCCTGGCCAGGCCGGACCACCTGGTGAGCTTCCTCAACGCAGCCACCAAGTCGCTGACGACCGACCTCCCGAACCTGGTGAAGATCGGCCAGATCGGCTACCAGTTCCGCAACATCGGCCTGGACAACATCCAGTTCATCACCATCCCGAACGAGGTCGACCCGGCGGACCCCAACCACCTGGTCTGGACGCCGCAGGCCAAGCTCGTGTGGCAGAAGATCATCAACGACGAGCCGCTCACCAAGCGCCTCGCCACCGACGTGATCACCGCTGGGAACGTGCCCGGTTCGAACACCCCGTCCGGAGGCTCCTCCTCCGGCTCCGGCGGTGGCAACGGAGGCGGCAAGGGCGGCAAGGGCGGCGGGCCGTCGCAGCCGGACGCCCAGACCCTGGCGGACGCCGGACTGTGCGCGTGACCGGGAGCGAGAGCGACTGGGAGCGCCGCCGCCGGCTGGCGGCGGTCTTCGGGGACGTCCTGCCCGAGACGACGCGCGACGAGCGGGACCCCGACGAGCGGCCGCGTGAGGCGTCGGAGGACGCGGGCGAGGCGTGGCTGAAGGCGCAGGTCCCGCCGCACCACGGCTGAGACGCCGTCGCCCCACCCCGAGGCTCGGGGCGGGGGCGACGGGGTGCCGGTTCAGACCTGGCGCGCGGCGAGCAGGTCGCGGATCTCCTCGAGGATGGCGATGTCCGCGGGGGTGCCCGACTCCTCGGCGGGGAAGTAGCGGTCCTTGGCCTTCGTGTAGGGCACCACGATGAGGAAGTAGACGACTGCCGCCAGGATCAGGAACGAGATCAGCGCGGTCAGCCACGCGCCGACCGAGACGCCACCGGGGCTGTAGGTGGAGAAGTCCGGCGTCCCGCCCACCTTGCCGATCAGGTCCATGATGAGCGCAAACGGTCGCGGTGACCACCGAGGCGAAGGCAAGGCCCATGATGAAGGCGACCGCGAGCTCGACGAGGTTGCCGCGGAGGATGAAGTTCTTGAACCCGGTCATGCTGTGCTCCCTTTGTCTCTGAGGTGACGCCACCCCCGTGGCCTGACGGGGTGACAGCACGCTAGCGCTAGCGGGCGTACGCGAAGGTCAGGAAGTAGCGCACGGCGGCGTCGGCGATCGGGGCGACCTCCCCGGGTTGGGCGCCGACCACGACCAGCCGTCCCGGCAGCGCGCCGCTCGCGGAGGCCGCGCCACCTACGGGATCCGCCGGCGGCAGCGCCAGGACGGGCACGGCGGCGGCCACGACCGAGGCGCCGGAGCCCTGCGGGTCGGCCGCCACCAGGTCGATCCGGTCGCCGACGCGCAGGAGGTCGGCCATGCCGGCGTCCGGCAGCCGCACCGGGACGGCGGTCAGCCCGGGGTAGCTCGCGGCCAGTGCGCGGCCGACCAGGCGCACGTCGGTCACCGGCTCCCCGGCGCGCAGCGGCGCGGCGAGCACCCGCCCCTGCGGCGACGCCACGAGGCCGGCCGGCACGGAGCCCGGCGCGAAGTCGGTCTCGGCCACGTCTCCCGCTGCCAGCACGGAGCCGGCGGCGAGGTCGTGGGTCGCGACCGTGACGGCGACCCGTCGTGGCGGGGGAGTGGCCGAGGCATGGATGCCGCTGGCCACCGCGACCGCGGTCAGGAGCGCCGCGAGCAGCCGCCGGCGGCGCAGCACGGCGCGGCGGACCGGTCGGACGATGGGGCGAGGCGGTCGCGGGGCGAGGGCATGGCCTCGACGGTAGGAGTTCTCCGCGAGTCCCGCGGCGCCTCTCCACAGGCGGCCCTGCTCCCATCGACGAGCCGGGTCGAGCCCGAGTCGGGAAGGTCAGTCCTTCTTGGTGCTGGCGGCCGCGGCCGGCTTGCTCTCGGACTTCGACGAGTCGGACGACTTCGACCCGGAGTCGCCCGAGGAGGTGCCCGAGGCCGAACCCGACGACGAGCCCGAGGCGGGCGCGGTGGACGAGCTCGAGGCGCGGCTGTCGGTGCGGTAGAAGCCGGAGCCCTTGAAGACGACCCCGACCGCGTTGAAGACCTTGCGCAGGCGACCGTCACACTCGGGGCAGACGGTCAGGGCGTCGTCGGAGAAGCTCTGGAACTGCTCGAAGGCGTGGCCGCACTCGGTGCAGGCGTACTGATAGGTCGGCACGATTCTCCTCGCATGGGCGTCCGCCGGTGGTGGACCCGGTCATGAGCACCGGGACCTGGGGCTCGGCCTCCCGGATCCTGCTCGGCACCTCCCGACGGGCCCGGGCTGGCACTCGGCCCCGGCGACTGCCAATCATACGGCACGGCAGAATGTCGACCACCATGACCGACCAGCCCGATCCCCCGTCGTCGGCTCCCGAGTCCGCCCCCGCCGCTGGGCGTCGTCCCGGTCCCGTGGACTGGTGGCGGACGTTCCTCGGCTGGCCCCGCGCCGCCCGGATCGCGTCGTACGTCGCGGTCGGGATCGTGCTCGTCCTGGTGGCCGCCACCATCACCGGCGTCGTGCTCGTCCGTCGCCCGTTCCCCCAGACCTCCGGCAGCCTCGAGATCCCCGGGCTGAAGAGTGACGTCAGGGTCGTCCGCGACGACCACGGGATCCCGCAGCTCTACGGCAGCTCGCTGGACGACCTGATGCGTGCCCAGGGCTACGTGCACGCCCAGGAGCGCTTCTTCGAGATGGACGTGCGTCGCCACGCGACGGCCGGCCGGCTGGCCGAGATGTTCGGCAAGCCCGCGCTGGAGAGCGACGAGATGGTGCGCACGATGGGCTGGCGCCGGGTCGCCGAGCAGGAGCTCGCGCTGATCAAGCCCGAGACCCGGGCGGCGCTCGAGGCGTACGCCGACGGGGTCAACGCCTACCTCGACACGCACTCGCCCAGCCAGATCGCCGTCGAGTACTCCGTGCTCAACGCCGGCGGCCTCGACTACCACCCCGAGCACTGGACGGCCGTGGACTCCCTGTCGTGGCTCAAGGCGATGGCCTGGGACCTGCGCGGCAACATGACCGACGAGATCGACCGGGTCCTCGCGCTGGCCCACCACAGTGCCGCCCAGGTGCAGGAGCTCTACCCGCCCTACCCCTACGCCGAGCACGCACCGATCGTCGGCCAGGGTGCGGTGGTCGACGGGGTCTTCGACCAGGCCGCGACCCCCGGGGCGACCCGCAACCCGCAGCGGCCGGCGTACACCGCCGGCGAGCGGCAGGCCCTCGGCCGGCTGCGCGCGGGCATCGCGCGGATGCCCACCCTGATCGGACGCGGCGACGGCATCGGCAGCAACAGCTGGGTCGTCGACGGCCAGCACTCCGCGACCGGGGCCCCGCTGCTCGCCAACGATCCCCACCTCGACGCCAGCCTGCCGGGCGTGTGGATGCAGATGGGGCTGCACTGCACCACGATCACCGCGAGCTGCCCGCTCGACGTCGCGGGGTTCTCGTTCTCGGGGGTGCCCGGTGTGGTCATCGGCCACAACGCCGACATCGCCTGGGGGTTCACCAACCTCGGGCCCGACGTCAGCGACCTCTACCTCGAGCGGATCGTGGGCGACCGCTGGCGCTACGACGGCAAGCTGCTCCCGCTGCGCACCCGCACCGAGACGATCAAGGTCGACGGGGGCGACGACGTGAAGCTGACCATCCGGTCGACCAAGCACGGCCCGCTGCTCTCCGACGTGTCCGACCAGGTCGCCGACGTGGGCGAGCAGGCGAAGGTGCCCGGCCGTCCGGACGGGGAGAGGTACGCCGTCGCGCTGGAGTGGACCGCGCTGCACCCGGCACCCACCGCCGACGCGATCCTCGAGCTCGACACCGCCACGGACTGGGACTCCTTCCGGGCCGCCGCGGCCGACTTCGCGGTCCCCGCCCAGAACCTCGTGTACGCCGACACGCAGGGGCACATCGGCTACCAGGCCCCCGGCCGGATCCCGATCCGCAAGTCCGGCAACGACGGCTACCTGCCCGTGGCGGGCTGGCGACCGGAGAACGACTGGACCGGGGACTACGTACCGTTCGCCGGGCTGCCCAACGAGCTCGACCCTCGAGAGGGCTTCATCGTGACCGCCAACCAGGCGGTCATCGGCCCGGACTACCCCTACCGGCTCACCGAGGACTGGGACCAGGGCTACCGCTCGCAGCGGATCCGCGACCGGATCGGCCGGGAGGGCAGGCTCTCCGTCGACCAGATGGCCGACCTGCAGCTCGACGACCGCAACCCGATGGGCCCGGTGCTGACGCCGTACCTGCTCGACGTCAACCTGCCGAAGGGCTACTACTCCGACGGGCAGCGGCTGCTGCGGGGCTGGGACTTCTCCGAGCCCGCCGACAGCGCGGCCGCGGCGTACTTCAACGTGGTGTGGAGCAACCTGCTCCGGCTGACCTTCCACGACGACCTGCCCGAGGAGCTGTGGCCCGACGGCGGCGACCGGTGGTTCGCCGTGGTGAGCCACCTGCTCGAGAACCCGGCCGACTCCTGGTGGGACGACAGCCGGACGTCGACGGTCGAGACCCGCGACGACATCCTGGCCGAGGCGATGATCGCGGCCCGCGACGAGCTGACCACGCGGGAGGACGTAGACCCGAGCGAGTGGAGCTGGGGCCACCTGCACCGGCTGGAGCTGGAGCAGCAGGCCCTCGGGAAGTCCGGCATCGGGCCGGTCGAGTGGCTGGTCAACCGCGGCGACTGGGGACCTCGGCGGCGGCAGTGCGGCGGTCGACGCGACCTCGTGGGACGCCTCCGAGGGCTACTCGGCCACCTCCGTCCCGTCGATGCGGATGGTGGTCTCGCTCGGCAACCTCGACGACTCCCGCTGGATCAACCTGACCGGTGTCTCCGGGCATCCCTTCGACTCCCACTACACCGACCAGACCGACCTGTGGGCCAAGGGCGAGACCCTGCCCTGGGCGTTCAGCCGGTCGGCCGTCGACGACGCTGCAGCCGACACGCTGACGCTGAAGCCGGCCCCGGACGACAGCAACGGTGGTTGAGACGACAGCAACGGTGGTTGAGGTGCGAGCGTCAGCGAGCCTCGAAACCGAGCACCCGAGCGGCTGAGTCACCCGAGCAGGCGGATGCCCGCGGGGGAGGCGGCGGCGAGGACCCGGCGGTCGTGCTGCTCGGACGGGGACGTCGAGGCCGACCTCGTCGTCATAGAGCAGCACGCAGGTGAACGTGCCGACCGGAACCCGGGCCAGGGCGCGGTCGTAGGACCCGCCGCCGCGGCCCAGTCGCAGGCCGTCGAGGGCGACCGCCAGCCCGGGCACCAGCACCACGTCGGCGGTGGCGACCGCATCCGTGCCGAGCCGCTCGCTGACGGGCTCGAGCAGGCCCCGCCGGGCCGGGACGAGCGTGCCCTCGCCGTGGTAGGGCGCCCAGTCGAGGTCGCCGCCGGGCAGCAGCACCGGCAGGATCACCCGCTTCCCGGCCTCCTCCAGGCCGTCGAGGAGAAGACCGGTGCCGGGCTCGTTGCCGATCGAGACGTACGCCGCGACGGTGGCTGACCGGCGCACCTCCGGGCGGCGGAGAGGTGCGCAGCGAGGTCCCGCGCACACGCGCCGACTCCCGGCGAGGGAGCGCCGGTTGCGGCGGGGAGGAGCTGGTCGCGGAGCGCGAGCTTGGCCGTCGGGCTGCCGATCCCGGTGACGGAGTGGAGGGCATTTGGGACGGGGCCACCCGACAAGCCTACGATCGGTTCATGGGAAGCGCTGGGCTGAACCGGGCACGCGAGAAGATGGCCTCCGCGGGAGTCGACGAGGTCGCCATCGAGACGTTCGCGCACTACTACCGGCTCCTCGAGCACGGCGAGACCGGGATGATCCCCGAGTCGACGATCGAGCCGGTGGAGATGGAGCGCCTCGCCGACGTCGAGGTCTCCGGCGAGGATGCGGCCGCGGCCATCCAGCGGACCGCCGTGATCAAGCTCAACGGCGGTCTCGGCACCTCCATGGGGATGGACCGTGCGAAGTCGCTGTTGCGTGCGCCGCGGCCTGTCCTTCCTCGACATCATCGCCCGGCAGGTGCTGCACCTCCGCAAGGAGTACGACGCCACCCTGCCGCTGATCTTCATGGACTCCTTCCGCACCTCCGCGGACACGATGGAGGCCCTGGCCCGCTACTCCGACCTGCCGGTCGAGGGGCTGCCGCTGGAGTTCCTGCAGAACAAGGAGCCCAAGCTGCTCGCCAAGGACCTCTCCCCGGTCAGCTGGGCCCAAGGACCCGGACCTCGATGGTGTCCGCCGGGCCACGGCGACCTCTACACCGCGCTGCGCGGGACCGGGCTGCTGGACGGCTGATCGAGGCCGGCTACGAGCGGGTCTTCGTCTCCAACTCGACAACCTCGGCGCGTGCCGGACGCGCCGGGTGGCGGGCTGGTTCGCGACCTCGGGCGCGCCGTTCGCGATCGAGGCGGTGCGGCGTACTCCCTCGGACCGCAAGGGCGGCCACTTCGCGCGCCGCAAGAGCGACGGCCGGATCGTGCTGCGCGAGACCGCGCAGACGCTGCCCGAGGACGCCGCGGCGCTGGCGGACCTGGACAGGCACAAGTTCTGCTCGACCAACAACCTGTGGTTCGACCTGGCGGCGATGAAGCACGCGCTCGACGTCCGCCAGGGCATCCTCGGGCTGCCGCTGATCCGCAAACGTCAAGAACGTCGACCCCGGCGACGGGTCCCCCCCGAGGTGATCCAGGTGGAGACCGCGATGGGTGCGGCGATCGAGGTGTTCGAGGGGTCGCGGCTGATCGAGGTGGGCCGGGACCGGTTCGTCCCGGTGAAGACCACCAACGACCTGCTGGTGCTGCGCTCCGACGTCTACGACATCGGCAAGGACTTCGTGCTGGACCAGGTCTCGGTCGAGCTGCCCTACGTCGAGCTCGACGAACCACCACTACAAGCTGGTCGGTGAGTCGACAAGCGCTTCCCCGAGGGAGCCCCGTCGATGCGGAAGGCAACGGCGTTGCGGGTGGAGGGCGACTGGACCTTCGGCAAGGGGGTCGAGGTCATCGGCGAGGTGTCCCTCGAGGCGTCCTCGGCGCAACGCGTCGGCCCCGGCGCGGTGCTCTCCGACCAAGCGGAGACACCGGCGGGCGGGTCGGCGCATGCCTGAGGACCTGACCACCGTCGAGGCCCACCTCGAGCGCATCCTCTCGGCCGTCGAGCCGCTGCCCGACTTCCCGCAGCCGCTGATGGAGACCCTCGGTCTCTCGGCGGCCGAGGACGTCTTCGCGCCGATCCAGCTGCCGTCCTTCGACAACTCCGTATGGACGGGTACGCCGTGTGCCACCGCGACGTGGTCACCGCGTCCGAGGCCTCACCGGTGCACCTTCCCGTCGTCGGCGAGATCGGCGCCGGCACCGCCCACTGCTCGCGATGTCCGGGCACGGCGGTCAAGATCATGACGGGCGCGCCGGTCCCGGCCGGCGCCGACACCGTCGTCCCCTACGAGTGGACCGACCGCGGCGTCGCGCAGGTGCGCATCGACCGGGCGCCCGACCTCGGCCAGCACGTGCGGCGCGCCGGCGAGGACGTCGAGAAGGGCGACCCCTCGTCGAGCACGGCACGGTGCTCGGCCCGCGGCACCTCGGGCTGCTGGCCGCGGTGGGCCGGGCGACCGTCCGGTCCCGTCCCCGGCCGCGGGTCGTGATCATCTCGACCGGCTCCGAGCTCCGCGAGCCCGGCCAGCCCCTGGGTCACGACTCCATCTACGACGGCAACTCGTTCCTGCTCGCGGCCGCCGCGCGGCGGCTCGGGGCGATCGCCTACCGGGTCGGGATCGTGCCCGACGAGCCGCGTGCCTTCCTCGACGCGCTGCACGACCAGCTCGTGCGCGCCGACGTCGTCGTCACCAGTGGCGGGGTCTCCCAAGGCGACTACGACGTCGTGAAGGAGGCGCTGAGGCCCACCGGCACGGTGTGGTTCGGCGGGGTGGCGATGCAGCCGGGCAAGCCGCAGGGCTTCGGGCTGGTCGGCGAGGACGAGACGCCGATCTTCACGCTGCCGGGCAACCCCGTGTCGTCGTACATCTCCTTCGAGATGTTCGTGCTGCCGGCCATCCGCAAGCTGATGGGCAAGGCGCCGTACACCCGCCCCACCACCCGGCGCGGCTCACCCACGGGCTCTCCTCGCCCGCGGGCCGGCGCCAGTTCGTCCGGGGCGAGTACGCCGTGGACCGCGGCGGCCGAGCGTCGCGCCGGTCGGTGGCCACGGCTCGCACCTCATCGGTGACCTGGCGGCGTCGAACGCCCTGATCGTGGTGCCCGAGGACGTCACCTCGATGGCCGCGGGCGAGCAGGTGCAGGTGCTCCCGCTCGACGAAGACTTCTAGAGGGGGATCTGTGGACCGGTTGACCCACGTGGACGAGGCCGGCGCGGCGCGGATGGTGGACGTGTCCGGCAAGGACGTGACCGCGCGGACCGCGACGGCCACCGGGCGGGTGCTGGTGTCCGCCGAGGTGGTCGCGCTGCTGCGTGGCGCCGGCGTCCCCAAGGGGACACCCTCGCCGTGGCCCGGCTGGCCGGGATCATGGGCGCCAAGCAGACCCCGTCGCTGATCCCGCTGTGCCACCCGCTGGCGATCTCGGGGGTGACCGTCGACCTGACGGTGACCGACGAGGGGGTCGACATCGCCGCCACCGTGCGCACCACCGACCGCACCGGGGTGGAGATGGAGGCGCTCACGGCTGTGTCGGTCGCCGCGCTCACCGTCATCGACATGGTCAAGGCCGTCGACAAGGCGGCGGTCATCACCGACGTCCGGGTGGAGACGAAGACCGGCGGCAAGTCCGGCAACTGGGTCCGGCCCACGGGCGACGCGCAGCGGAACCCCTCGTGAGCATGCGGGCGGAGGTCGTCGTCGCCTCCAACCGGGCCGCGGCCGGCGTCTACGCGGACGAGACCGGACCGTTGATCGTCGAGTTCCTCAGCGAGCTGGGCTTCACCGTGGACGCGCCCGTCGTCGTGCCCGACGGCGACCCGGTCGGCGCAGCCATCGCGGCGGCTGCCGACGGGGGCGCACGGGTCGTGCTGACCACCGGCGGCACGGGCCTCACGCCGACCGACCGCACCCCGGAGGTCACCCGCGCGCTGCTGGACTACGAGGTGCCCGGGGTCGCCGAGGCGATCCGCGCCCACGGCGTCGCCAACGGCGTCCCCACCGCCGTGCTCTCGCGCGGCCTGGCCGGGGTCGTCGGCTCCTGCCTGGTGGTCAACCTGCCCGGCTCGCGCGGGGCGTGAAGGACGGGCTCGCCGTGCTGCGACCGATCCTGGTGCACGCCGCCGAGCAGGTCGTCGGGAGCGACCATTGAGCAGCTGGCCCGTCTGGCTCACGGCCGGCGACCTGACGCTGCGACCCCTTGCCTACCGTGACGCCCGGGCCTGGCGCTCGGCGCGGAGGCGCAACGCCGTGTGGCTCAAGCCCTGGGACGCCACCGTTCCGCCCGGCACAGACGCGCGGCCCGCGTCGTTCCGCTCGCTGGTCTGGCGGCTCAACCGCCAGGCCCGCCGCGACCTGACGTACCCGTTCGCGATCGACGTCGACGGACGGTTCGTCGGCCAGGTGACGGTCAACAACGTGGTGCGCGGCTCGGCCCAGTTCGCGTCGGTGGGCTACTGGCTGGACCGCGAGTACGCCGGCCGCGGGATCATGCCGCGCGCCGTGGCGATGGTCATCGACCACTGCTTCTTCACCGCGGGGCTGCACCGCATCGAGATCGCGATCCGCCCGGAGAACTCCAACTCGCTGCGCGTCGTGGAGAAGCTCGGGATCCGCGAGGTCGGCTACGCCCCGAGGTTCCTGCACATCGACGGCGCTGGCGCGACCACCGGATCTACGCGGTCACCGTCGAGGAGTGCCCCGAGGGGATGCAGGCCCGGCTGCCCTGAGCGGCCCGGTCGTCATCGAGGGCGAGGCGGAGGCACCGGCCCGAACCTCCGGTTGCACGAGGCCCCGGCGCAGTGGACGAGCACGTCGGTGCGATGCCGCAACGCGGCCAGGGTGCGGTGGTAGCGCGGGTCGAGTGCGACGTCGGTGGCCTCGAACGGGTCGACCCGCCGGTCGTACAGGAAGGACGTCCCGTCGGCGACCCGGCGGAAGTAGGTGTAGCGGGTGGTCCACACGCCCCGAAGGGCCCAGGCTGCCCGATCGCCGGGGCTCGCGTGCCGGCCGGTCTGGATGAGCTGGGTGTCGCGCCACGGCACCCGGCGCCCGTGCAGGACTCCGGCGAAGGAGCGACCGTCCTGGCGCCTTCCGGGCGTGGCGCCGGCGAGCGCCAAGATCGTGGGTGCCAGGTCAGCCAAGGTCACCGGGAGGCGGGACGAGCGTCCCCGATGCGCGCCGGGGACCCGTACGACGAGGGGGACCCTGAGGGCCTCCTGGAAGAGCACGTCCTTGCCCCGCAGGCGGTGCTCTCCGAGGAGCACGCCGTTGTCCGAGGCGAAGAAGACGTAGGTGTGCCTGAGCTGATGCACGTGGCGGAGGGTGGCGATCAGCCGGGCGACCGCGGCGTCGACGTCCTGCAACGACTGGATGCGCCGCGTGAACAGCGCCTGCATGGCGGTGCTGGAGACGCTCGGCTGCGTCCTCCAGGGTTCTGGCTGCAGGCCCTGGGTCGTTCCGAACGTCGGCTTCGAGAGGAAGGGCGCCCGCACGTGCTCGAGGACGTGTCGGTGTCGTCTCGTCGGCAGTGGTGGCAGCTCGGCACCACCGGGGTGCGTGCGCCTCTGGTGCGGAGGGAGGAACGAGGCCCAGATGAAGAACGGCTTCCCGGTGGCCGAGAGATCCCGGACGTACTGCTGCGCGAAGTGTGCGACGACGGGGGTCACGTTCCGGTGGACGGTGCGCGGGCTGCCGTCGCGGTAGAACTCGGTGTGCGTGTAGCTGTAGATGTCACCCACGGAGGGGTTCCAGCGGGTCCAGCCGTGCTGGCGCCCGCCCTGCCCGTGGTAGCCGTTGAGGTACTTGCCCACCAGCGCCGTGCGGTAGCCGACCCTGCGGAGCCACACGGCGAGGGTGTTCTGCTTCTGCCGGAGCGCGGCGAACCCGCCGTGCAGGCCGAGGTTGGAGCTCACGCCGTTGTTCTGGCCGAGCTGGCCGGTGATGATCTCTGCCCGTGCGGGGCAGCACAGGGGATCGGGCGACAGGGCGCGGGTGAACACCAGCCCGTGCCCGGCGAGCTCACGTCTGGTCCTGGGCATCCAGCGCAGCTCGTCGGGGTTCGGTCGTCGGTCGTGATCAGGATGATGTTCGGCCGCTGGTGGTGCACCGCCTTCGTCGTCGTGGCCTCGGCGGGTGGCCGCGGGGGTGTCGCCCGGCGTTCGGCAGGAAGGCAGGACAGCATCGTGACTGCCAGCAGGATCAGCGAGAGCGTCAACGCTGCGAGTGCGCCGTGGTGTCTCCGGGTCATCGTGTCCCCCGACACTGAGCAGTTCCGGGCCTGGCACGGACGCCCTGCTTCGAGCGTGCGCCGCGGGCACCTCGAAGTCCACGAGTCCGGCCGAGGAGAGGACCTTCGGCGTCGAGAAGGGGCGGACTGCCCGGTGAACAGCAATTTTCTCACCAGTCACACGAGTCTTTTTGCGACACACCTGTGGACATCCGCGGCGCTGAGGTACCGCTCCTAACCTCTGAGCGTGGACCTCAGCGCGTTGATCTTCGTCGCCCTCGCCGTGGCGTGGGCTGTCTACCTCGTCCCGAAGGCGCTCAAGCACCACGATGACGTGGTCCGCAGCCGCTCGGTCGAACGCTTCTCCCACACGATGCGGGTGCTGGCGCGCCGCGAGCCCGTCGACCGCCGCAACGCCCGCCTCGTGGTGACGCCCGGCCGTGCCGCGTCCACCGCCGTGGTGACCACCAAGCCGTCCGCCCCCCGCCTCGAGGTCGCCGTGCCGGCCGACGCGCCGGTCGCGGAGCCGGTGCGCGTGCGCCCCGCCGCCCACGGCGCCGCCCGCCGGCGCCGTCGCGTCCTGGGCGTCCTCGCCGTCGCCAACGTCGTGGCGCTGTCCCTCGCCGCGTTCTCCGTCATCGCCTGGGGATGGGTCGCCTTCCCGGCGGGTGTGCTCGTGGCGTGGCTGGTCGCCTGCCGCCTGATGGTGAAGAACGAGCGCGCCGTCCGGATTCGCCCCCGGGTCCGTGCCGGTGCCCGCCAGGCCGCACCGGTGGCCCCCGCGTACGCCGAGCACGAGACCGCCGAGACGGTGGCCGTCGCCGATGGCGACGACTGGACCGCCGACACGTCCTCGATGCCGGCCGCGGTCATCGACCCGACCCTGTGGGACCCGGTGCCCGTCACCCTTCCGACGTACGTCACCAAGCCGGCGGCGGCCCGTCGTACCGTGCGCACCATCGACCTCGACTCCACCGGCGTGTGGACCTCGGGCAACACCCAGGCCGACTCCCAGCTGGCCCGCGAGGCCGAGGAGGCCGAGCGGGCTCGCAAGTCCCGCGCTCAGGACGACGACCACCGCGCCGTCGGCTCCTGACGCTCGGCCTCCCCTGCTTGGGGGCTTCCCCTGCTTGGGGGCTCCGCCGCGCCGTCGGCGGCACTAACGTTGCTCCATGCCCTCGGTCGTCCGGCTCTCCGAGGCGCGGACGATCCCGGCCACGGTCGAGCGCGCCTGCGACGCCGTGCTGGAGACCCCGCTGCCCGAGGTCTTCAGGCATCGGTACGGCGTGTTCCCGGCCATCACCGAGGTCCGCGGCCACGACGGGGAGTGGGACCGGGCCGGCCTGACCCGGACGGTCGTCCTCTCGAGCGGTGCCACGATGCGGGAGACCCTCACCCACGTCGCGCGGCCCTACTTCGTCGAGTTCACGCTGGCGGACCTGGAGGGGCGGATGGCGGCGGTGGTCGGGTCCGTCGAAGGCCACTGGCTGTTCGAGCCCGTCGGGACCGGCGTGCAGATCAGCCTGGCCTGGAACGTGCACCCCGCCTCTCGATGGGCGCTGCTGGCGATGCCGCTGTTCCAGCTCTTCTGGCACGGCTACGCCCGCAGCGCCTTCGACGAGATCGAGTCGATCCTGCTCGCCTGAGCGTCGCCATCAGTGTGTCGCCAACCGATTGGGAGCCGCCCCGCAGCGGGTGCTAACGTTTCCCACCGCGTCCCTCGGACGCACTGGGGCTGTGGCGCAGTTGGTAGCGCGTCTCGTTCGCAATGAGAAGGTCAGGGGTTCGAATCCCCTCAGCTCCACCACCACCGAAACCCGGCCTCACCTGCAGGTTCATGACAGGAGAGGCGGGGTTTCGTCCTTCCCGGTCTGCTCTTGCTCCGGATCGCGCACCCCCCGCGCACCGCGCTTGGTTTCTTGCGGCGGTTGGTTGGTAGCGCACTCTGCTGGATTCGCAATGAGAAGGTCAGGGGTTCGAATCCCCTCAGCTCCACCACCACCGAAACCCCGCCTCACCTGCAGGTTCATGACAGGAGACGTGGGGTTTCGTCCTTCCCGGTCTGCTCTTGCTCCGGATCGCGCACGCCCCGCGCACCGCGCTTGGTTTCTTGCGGCGGTTGGTTGGTAGCGCACTCTGCTGGATTCGCAATGAGAAGGTCAGGGGTTCGAATCCCCTCAGCTCCACCACCAGGCACCGTCTCCCACCAGGGAACGGTGTCCTTCTCATTTCGCCGGCGCCGAGCGCTCCTCGCCGCGGGCCCTACTCGACGCGCGCCGCCTGCCAGGCCGCGACCTCGGCCTCGCTGCGCAGCACGCAGAACTCGTTGCCTTCCGGGTCGGCCATCACGACCCAGCCGGGTCCGTCGGGCTTGCGGCGGTCGTCGACCTGGGAGGCGCCGAGCCCGAGGAGGCGGTCGACCTCGTGGTCGCGTGTCTCGTCGCCGGACGGGCGCACGTCGAGGTGCAGCCGGTTCTTCACCGCCTTGGTCTCCGGCACCTCGCAGAAGATCAGGCCGACCCGGCGGTCCGCGGGGTCGACGATGACGCACTCGGTGTGGCCGGGCTCGTTCGGGTCGTCGGGCACGTCGGTGTAGCCGAGCACCGGCTTCCACCACTCGGAGAGCTCGTAGGCGTTGCGGCAGTCGACGGCGACGTGGTGCACGAAGAGGGGCATGGCGGACAGTCTCGGGCGCGGCTCCCGCCGCGGCGACCCATTTGCGTGCTGCCGTCCACCCCCGGACGCAGACGAGGTCCCTCGCCGGTCTGCGTGAGCTCGGCGAGGAACCTCGGAACTGTCTGTGCCCCCGTAGTGGGCTATTCGGTTGTGACAGATGGGTACCCGGTGACCAGGGCTTGTTAACCGGGTCGCCGGAGAAACGCCCGAAAGGGTGAAGTCCGCCCGAGCGGCGGGAACCGCCTCAGGCCATGACGCTGACCGCGTCGACGTAGAAGCTGGTCGGCAGCGTCGAGTCGTTGACGGCCTGGAACTTCAGCGTGATCGTCTGCCCGGCGTACGCCGAGAGGTCGAGCGTGGTGACGAACCACGACCCGTTGGTCGAGGCGTTGCTGTAGGTCTTCAGGGTCGTGCCGTTGGCCTGGATGTTGAGCTTGTCGTACGCCGTCGCGCCCGACTCCTGCGTCGTCACGTAGGTGCGGAACGTCAGCGTCTGGGAGCTCGCGCCGGTCGGGATCGTCACCTGCTGGGTGGCCGACTGCGTCGAGGAGACCGTCCCGCCCGCGAGCAGCGAGTGGGTGCCCGCGTAGGCGCGGGTCGTCACGACCGCGGCGCCGGAGCCCAGGCTCCAGTAGGAGTTGCCCGACTCGAAGCCGCCGTTGGTGACCCGCTCGGCGGGCGTACCGGTGCCGCCACCGCCGCCACCGCTGGTCGAGCCGCTCGCCAGCCACTGGGTCGCGTTGAGCGCGAGCGCGGCGTCGGTGCCGGCGGGGTCGTTCCAGCCGTTGTAGAGCGTGTTGCCGGACTGGCCGGTGCCGTCGTCGATGGGCGAGCTGTCGCCCCAGTAGGCCACGTGGCCGCTGCCGAAGGTGCTGGTGACGAAGGCGGCGCCCGTCGTGCCGCTCGCGGAGTAGCCGGTGCGGTAGAGCTCGCCGCGGACCGCGCCGTTGTCGGCCGGGTGGAGCGTGGCGGTCGTGCCGTTGCGGATGATGGCACCGGTGACGGTGCCGAAGGGGCCGGCGATCACGGGGTCGCCCGCGGCCTGGGCGCCGATGACGTTCGGGTTCTCGGTGCCGATGTTGAGGTAGTCGATTGAGAAGCCGAACGGGTCGGTGGAGTCGACGCTGTTGTTGGTCATCAGGTCGTTGAGGACGTCGACGGAGTCGGCGCCGTCGTTGTTGCGGTCGGACACGTCGTGGTCGCTGACCATGAACAGCCCGCCGCCGGCCTGGACGAACTTCATGATCGCGGTCTTCTCGGCGGCGGTGAACAGGATGTTGGGCTCCGGCAGCACGAACTCGTCGTAGTTGCTGAGGTCCTGGGCGTTGGTCGAGTCGCCGTAGGTGATCCGGCCGGTCGAGGGCAGCGTGGCCAGTGAGTAGCTGCCGGTGCGCTGGAGCGCGACACCCCACGCCGAGACGGCGCCGGTCCAGCTGGTCTCGCCGGAGGGGTTGGCGTTCTGGCCGAGCGGGTCGGGCTGGCTGGTGGAGATGATCCAGTCGGCGTTGCCGGCGGTCTCTGCCGAGGTGTTGTCGAAGAGCACCTTGTACGGCGGGGTCGCCGCCGTGGCCGGGCTCTGGAGGGCGGGGCTCATCGCGGCGACGAGCGCGCCGCTGAGCAGGACGATCTTCATGGATTCCCGAGACATGCCGGAAATCTAGGGCTCGCGGGCCGCGTGCGACAGAGGCCTGGCAGCGACGGCTGGGTGAACGGCTCCCGGAGACGGTCCGGAAATGGGCGAACCGCCGGCGTCTCGGGTCACCGGCGGTTCGAGAAGAAAATTAGCCGGGGAGTGCCCAAGGGGCGGTCGAATTTCCTGCAAGTTCTCCTCAATTCGGTATGCGCGAGGGGCCCGAGCGCGCCCGCTGGGGCCGGAGTGGCGGCTGTGGCACCATCACCGCCATGTGGGAAGCGGCGTTCTGGGGCTTCGTCGGCGGCTTCGCGCTCCTCATCGGCGCGGTCGCCGGCATCTGGCTCCCGGCGAGCAGGCGCTTCGTCGGCCTGATCATGGCCTTCGGCGTGGGCGTGCTCTTCAGCGCCGTCGCCTTCGAGCTCACCAGCGAGGCCTACGACCGGTCCGGGGCCGACGCGGTGGTGTACGGGCTGCTGGCGGGCTCCGTGGTCTTCTTCGCCGGTGACTGGCTCATCGACCGGCACGGCGGCACCCGCCGCAAGAGCCAGAACGGCTCACCGGCCGACGCCGGGCCGATGGCGCTCGTGCTCGGTGCCCTACTCGACGGCATCCCCGAGTCGGCCGCGATCGGCGTCAGCCTCGTGGGTGGCGGCACGGTCGGCACGGCGGTCGTGGCCGCGGTCTTCCTCTCCAACATCCCCGAGTCGCTCTCCGCATCCGCGGGGATGCGCAAGGACGGCCGCACGGTGACCTACATCCTCGGGCTGTGGGTCGCGGTGCTCGTCGCCTCGACGATCGCCGCGGGCCTCGGCTTCGGCCTGCTCGGCTCCGCCCCGGCCCTGGTCATCGCGGTCACCCAGGCCTTCGCCGCCGGCGCGATCCTCACGATGCTGGCCGACACGATGGTGCCCGAGGCGGTCGAGCACGCGGGGGCCCTGGTGGGGCTGGTGACCGCGATCGGGTTCACCTGCGCCTTCCTGCTGTCGATGGCCGCCTGACCGGGCCGCCCCACGTGGGGGCTCGGGTCAGAAGTCGCTCGAGGACAGGATCCGGTCCACCTCGATCCGGATCGCCACCCGGGCGGGGTTCTCCCGCGGCGTGCGGTAGCGCGCGGCGTACCTCTCCTCGGCCCGGCGCACCGACGCCGGGTCCGACAGCGCCGACCCCCGACCCTCGATCGTCGACCAGCGTCGGCCGTCTACCTGGCAGGCGGCCAGGTGGGGGAAGTGGTCGAGGTTGCGCGCCTTGCGGGACGACCCGGAGGTGATCACCCAGGCGCAGCGCTCCTCGAGGTCCAGCGCCACCCCGACCGGCACGACGTGCGGGCGCCCGTCGGCGCGCAGCGTGGTGAGCGTGCACAGGTGCCGCTGTGTCCAGAAGTCGAGCAGGGCAGGGGGCCACGCGGCCCAGTCGGGCGTCCAGGAGGTCACCGCACCATCGTGCCCGGTGCCGGGTGACGGGCACCTTGGGCGGGCACCGGCCGGCGGCTACGGTCGCCAGCATGCTGCCCCTGCCGCGCGCCCTCTCCGTCGGGATCGACACCGTGCTGGACCGGACCGTGGCCCCCGGCTACACGAGGATCGGTCCGGCGATCCGGCGGCACCTCCCGACCTGGCCGGCCGACCCGGAGCCGGATGCCCTCGAGGGCAGGGTCGTGGCCGTCACCGGCGCCACCTCCGGCCTCGGCCTCGCGACCGCCGAGGGGCTCGCCCGGCTGGGTGCCGAGGTCGTGATGGTCGTCCGCGACACCGACAAGGGCGCCCGCGTGCTCCGCGAGCTCGACGGGCGGCTGCCGCGCGCCCGGTTCCGCCTCGCGCACTGCGACGTCGGCGACCTCGACGACGTGCGCCGCTTCGTCGACGAGCTCGACGTGGCCCGGCTCGACGTGCTGGTGCACAACGCCGGGGCCATGCCCGCCCGGCGCACCGAGTCGCCCCAGGGGCACGAGCTCACCATGGCCCTGCACGTCCTGGGCCCGGTCCTGATGACCGAGCTGCTGCGACCCCGCCTCGACGGGGCCAGGGTCGTGCTGGTGACCTCGGGCGGGATGTACGGCCAGCGCCTGCGCGCCGACGACCCGGAGTACCTCCACGGCGACTACTCGCCGACGACCGCCTACGCCCGCAGCAAGCGCGCCCAGGTCGAGCTGCTGCCCGTGCTCGACCAGCGCTGGGGAGGGTCCGGGATCTCGGTGCACGCCACCCATCCCGGGTGGGCCGACACCCCGGGCGTGGTCGACTCGCTGCCGACCTTCCACCGACTCACCGGCCCCTTGCTCCGCGACGCCGAGGGCGGCGCGGACACCACGGTGTGGCTCGCCGCGACCGAGCCCCCGCCCACCGGTGGCCGGCTGTGGCACGACCGGCGTCCGCGCCCGTTCCACCTGCTGCGCCGCACGCGCACCGACGAGGGCGAGCGCGCACGGCTGTGGGCCTGGGTGCGCGAGCAGCTCGACCTGCCCCGGGGGCCGTAGGGGTCAGATCCAGCGCTGGAACCAGATCCGGTCCAGCCACTCCGCGTGGGTCAGCAGGGCATCGGTCCAGATCGGCCAGAACCACGCGA
Organism: Nocardioides ungokensis; assembly: GCF_013466985.1. GTDB lineage: Bacteria > Actinomycetota > Actinomycetes > Propionibacteriales > Nocardioidaceae > Nocardioides > Nocardioides ungokensis. Next base: position 773,289 of record NZ_CP059164.1, read on the forward strand.
AGTTCACCAGCACCAGCACGAAGAACGAGCCGGACGCGATCACCCCGGCGGTACGCCGTGCCGTCGGCGCGGGCGAGGAGCCGATCAGCCTGCCCATCGTCATCGTGATCGCGAGGACGATGAACGGCAGCGTGGTGACGGCGTAGAACGAGAAGATCGGCCGGCTGTCGTACATCAGCCACGGCAGCCACGTCGTCGCGGTGCCGATGACCGTCAGCCCGAACCGCCAGTCCCGCGCGCCGATCCACATCACCGCCGCGTAGACCAGGGCCAGCACCCCGCCCCACCACAGCACCGGGGTGCCGAGCAGCAGCACCTGGCGCAGGCAGTCGCTGCCGGCGGGCGCCTCGCAGCCCTGCGTGCCCGGCTTGATGTCGACGTCGGCCTCGACGCCGACCGGCCGGTTCAGGAACAGCCACCCCGAGGGCTTGGAGGCGTAGGTGTGGGTGGCGTCGTTGAGGAAGTGGGTGTGGAAGACGTAGACGTCGCGCTGGTAGTGCCACAGCGAGCGCAGCGACTGGGTGACCCCGCCGAGGCCGCTGGCGTCGGGCTCGCTGGCCGTCGGCCAGTCCTTGCCTCCGTCGTAGTGCGTGTACTGCGTCGCCGAGAGGTGGTTCTCGTAGGTCTCGGCGTGCATCAGCCAGCCGGTCCACGTCGCGACGTACACCACCAGCGCGACCAGCACGAGGTGCACGAACGCGGGGATGCCGTCGACCACCACCGACCTCAGCAGCGCCCACCGCACCCCGAAGGAGCGCCGCGCTCCGGCGCTCCACACCCAGGCGAGGACGCCGAAGGCTGCCAACGGGTAGAGCGCCTCCCACTTGCTGCCGACCGCGAGCCCCCAGCACACGCCGCCGAGCAGCAGCCACGGCCGGAACAGCATCCGGCGCACCGGCCCCCAGCTGCCCGAGTCGGTGATCGGGACGGGCGCCAGCCGGGCCATCCGGGCGCGGAACCAGTCGCGGTCGTTCACGACGCAGGCGACGCCGCAGAGGATGAAGAACGCTACGAAGATGTCGAGCAGGGCCAGCCGGAGAGCACGAGCTGGAGTCCGTCGAAGGTCAGCAGCAGCCCGGCCACGCACCCGAGCGCGGTCGAGCCGGTGAGCCGCCGAGCCAGGCGACACATCACCAGCACCATGAGGGACCCGACCACCGCGGAGGCGACGCGCCAGCCGAACGGGTCCATCCCGAAGGTCTTCTCCCCGAGCGCGATCAGCCACTTCCCGACCTCGGGGTGGACGATCATCTCGGGGGTGCTCTTCCACACTCCGGTGGTGGTGCCGTTCAGGATCTTGTCGTTCGCGTTGGTGACGTAGTCCCTGGCGTAGCCGAAGTGGAGCAGCGACCAGGCGTCCTTGGCGTAGTAGGTCTCGTCGAACTCGAAGTCGTGCGGCGTGCCGAGGTGCCACAGCCGCAGGAACAGCGCGAGCAGGGTGACCCCGATGCCCGCCGCCCAGCCGACCACCGGGTCCTCGAGCCGGATCCGGCCGCGTGCCCGCACCCGCGCCAGCGGCACCGGGCGGCCGCTGGCGGTGCGCGAGAGGCCCACCCGACGCCGGGGCTCCGCGGGCGGGGCCGGGGTGTGGGGAGGCGCGGAGCTCGTCACGGTCGCAGACTCTACGTGCCACACCTGTGCGCTCCGGCCCGTGCGGCCCGTGCCGTCCGACCGTTGCGACCCTGCGATGATCGGGGACGTGACGCCCGCTCCCGGCACCCTCGTGCTCGCCGCCACCCCCATCGGGCGGGTGGCCGACGCGCCGCCCCGGCTGGCCGAGGAGCTGGCGAACGCCGACGTGGTCGCGGCCGAGGACACCCGCCGTCTCAAGCGGCTCACCCCGACCTCGGCGTCGTCGTGACCGGCCGGGTCGTCTCCTACTTCGAGGGCAACGAGAGCGCCCGGACCCCCGCCCTGCTGGACGCGCTGCTGGCCGGCGAGCGGGTGCTGCTGGTGACCGACGCGGGCATGCCGAGCGTCTCCGACCCCGGCTACCGGCTCGTCGCCGCCGCGGTCGAGGCCGACGTCCCGGTGACCGCAGTCCCCGGACCCTCGGCGGTGCTCACCGCCCTGGCCGTCTCCGGCCTGCCGGTGGACCGCTTCTGCTTCGAGGGCTTCCTGCCCCGCAAGGCAGGGGAGCGGTCCCGGCGCCTCGCGGGCCTGGCCGCCGAGGAGCGGACCATGGTCTTCTTCGAGGCGCCGCACCGCACCCACGCCGCGCTGGCCGCCATGGCCGGGGCACTGGGCGGCGAACGCGCCGCGGCGGTGTGCCGCGAGCTGACCAAGACCCATGAGGAGGTACGACGCGGCCCGCTCGCCGACCTCGTCGAGTGGGCGGCCGAGGGCGTGCGCGGCGAGGTGACGATCGTGGTGGCGGGCGCAGCCGGCGGCCCCGACCTCGACACCGACCCCGCCAGCCTGCTGGCAGCGGTGGCCGCGCTCGAGGCCGACGGCACCAGCCGCAAGGAGGCCATCGTCGAGGTGGCCAAGCGGGCCGGGCTGCCCAAGCGGGACGTCTACAACCTCGTCCACGGAGGCTGAGCATGGCCGCCCGGATCACGTCGTACACCCATGACGGCCTCGTCCTCGACGTCCGCGACACCGGGCCGCTCGACGGCGAGCCCGCGGTGCTGCTGCACGGCTTCCCCGAGCGCGGCAGCTCGTGGGACGCCGTGGCGCCGCTGCTCCACGAGCGCGGGATCCGCACCATCGTCCCGGACCAGCGCGGCTACTCGCCCGGGGCGCGTCCGCGGCGGCGCCGCGACTACCGGCTCGCCTGCCTCGCCGGCGACGTCGAGGCGCTGGCCGCGGAGGTCGGCCGGCCCGTGCACCTGGTCGGCCACGACTGGGGTGCGAGCGTGGCCTGGCTGGTCGCCGCGCGCAGCCCCGGGCAGGTCCGCAGCCTGACCGCCGTGTCCGTGCCGCCCGCGATGGCCTTCGTCCGGTCGCTGGTGACGTCCGACCAGCTCCTCCGGTCCTGGTACATGCTGCTCTTCCAGCTGCCCCGCGTCCCCGAGCTGCTGGCGGCGCGCAGCGGAGGCCGCTTCGACAAGGGCCTCCGGGCCGCCGGGATGACCGAGGGCGAGGTGGCCCGCTGCCACCGCGAGATCGTGGAGTACGGCGCGCTGCGGGGCGGCCTGGGGTGGTACCGCGCGATGTTCCTGCCCGGCCCGGGCCGTCCGAGCAACCGGGTGCGCGTGCCGACCACCCTCGTCTGGAGCGACGGGGACACCGCGATCGGCCCGCGGGCCGCCGGGCTCGCCGCGGCCTACGTCGACGCCGACTACTCGTTGGAGGTGCTGGAGGGGGTCAGCCACTGGATCCCGACCCAGGCGCCGGACCGGCTGGCCGCCGTCATCGCGGCCCGCATCGCCTCGGTGGAGGAGCACACATGACCGACCGACCCACCCGAACCCGAGCGGCGACGGAGGAGAAGACGGGCAGCCGCCGCGACCGCGAGCGTCCGCCGGCACCCGAGCCGCTGCCGCACCCGGTGGTCGACAACCACTGCCACCTCGACATCGCCGACGCCGACCGGCCCGACGACTGGTTCTCGACCCGCGAGGCGATCGACGCGGCGGCGGCGGTCGGCGTGACCCGGATCGTGCAGATCGGCTGCGACCTCCCCGGCGCCCGATGGGCGGTCGAGGCCGCGGCGTCCTACGACGCGCTGGTCGCCGGCGTCGCGCTGCACCCCAACGAGGCGCCCCGGCACGCCGCGGCCGGCACGCTGGAGGACGCCCTCGCCGAGATCGAGCGGCTCGCCTCGGCGCACGACAAGGTGCGCGCGGTGGGGGAGACGGGGCTCGACCACTTCCGGACCGGTGAGGAGGGGCGGGCCGCGCAGGTGGAGTCGTTCCGGCGCCACATCGACCTCGCCAAGCGCCTCGACAAGACGCTGGTCATCCACGACCGCGACGCCCACGAGGAGGTGCTCGCCGTCATCGACGAGGAGGGCGCCCCGACCGCTGGGTGATGCACTGCTTCTCCGGCGACGCCGACGTCGCCCGCCGCTGCCTGGACCGCGGCGCGTGGCTGTCCTTCGCCGGCACGGTGACGTTCAAGAACGCCCAGCCGCTGCGCGACGCGCTCGCGCTCGCGCCCCAGGACGGGTGCTGGTGGAGACCGATGCGCCGTACCTGACCCCGACCCCGTATCGTGGGCGCCCGAACGCGTCGTACCTCGTCCCGGTCACGATGCGTGCGATGGCGGAGGTCCGCGGCGCGGATCTGGGCGAGCTGTGCGCCGCCGTCGACCGCAACACCGAGACCGCTTTCGGCGGCTCCTGGTAGCAGGTCGAGTAGCACGCAGAAGCCGCGAACCAGGGTATTTGGTCACCATGACACTGGTCACGTTGGGGAAAATCTGGGGACGAGGACTTTGCGTGCGCGTGTGACCTCGTTATGGTCTTGTGACTGATGGCCGGGATCGGGATCGATCTGACCAGTGCAGGTGGCAGCCGCATCGTAGCGGTAGCCCCGCGTAACCCCCTTGTCGCACGCTCCACCCACAGGTGGTCCTGCGTGCTGCGATGCGCTGGCACCCGAGAACCGGGGAGAACGACGTTCGGAGAATCGTGCCCACTCATGATGAGAGCAATGAGCACAACACCCCACTGATCTCTCGGGTCATGCCTGCTTGGGCCAAGAGCCGCGCCGCGCTGATCGCGCTAGCGACCGTGGCCGTCCTGGCCGTGGCGGGCACCACCTTCGGGTACGCAGCACTGAGCAAGTCGGTCACCCTGTCCCTCGACGGCAAGTCCGAGCAGGTGACCGCCATGGGCGGCACCGTCGGGGACGTCCTGGACTCCCAGGGCATCGACCTCGGCCCGCACGACATCGTCGCCCCCGGCGTGGACGAGAAGGTCAGCGACGGCAGCCGGATCACCGTCCGCTTCGGCCGTCCGCTGAAGCTGGACGTCGACGGCAACAAGCAGACCTACTGGGTCACCTCCACCAAGGTCGCCGACGCCCTCGGCGAGATCGGTCGCCGCTTCACCGGCGCCCAGCTCTCCACCAGCCGTGGTGGCAGCATCGACCGCGAGGGCCTCAAGCTCGACGTGGTCACGCCGAAGACGCTGACCGTGAAGATCGGCGCGAAGAAGCCGGTCAAGCGCACGGTCACCGCCCTCACCGTCGAGGGCGCGCTCAAGGACCTGCACGTCAAGGTCGGCAAGACCGACCAGACCACGCCGGCCCCGAAGCACGAGATCACCGACGGCGACAAGATCGTCTTCACCGACGTGCGGGTCGTCACCAAGCACGTCAAGGGCGAGAGCATCGGCTACGACACGGTCAACAAGGACGACTCCTCGATGCTCGAGGGCCACTCGAAGGTCGTACGCTCGGGCACCGAGGGCCTGCGCGACGTGACCTACCGGCTGGTCTACCGCAACGGTCAGCTGGCCGTCCGCAAGGTCCTCGACTCGCAGGTCACCCGTGCCCCCAAGGCCGAGATCGTGCGCGTCGGCACCAAGCAGCCGGCCCCCACCGCGCCGAGCACCAACTACGCCTCGGGCGGCACCGCCTGGGACCGGATCGCGCAGTGCGAGTCCGGTGGTAACTGGGCGGCCAACACCGGCAACGGCTACTACGGCGGGCTCCAGTTCAACCTGAGCACGTGGCGGTCCTACGGCGGCGTGAGCCGTCCGGACCTCACCAGCCGTGAGTACCAGATCAGCATCGCCGAGAAGGTCCGTGCCGCCTCCGGTGGCTACGGTGCCTGGCCGGTCTGTGGTGCGCAGGCCTGACCTGCTGGTTCGTCGGGGCAGCCCGTCGACACCTAGGCTCGTCCCGTGACGAGCGCTTCTTCCCCCTCCGCCGGTCCGAGGCTCCTCGGGCCGGCGGAGGTGCGTTCGCTGGCGGCCGAGCTCGACCTGCGCCCCACCAAGCAGCGGGGACAGAACTTCGTCATCGACGCCAACACCGTGCGCCGGATCGTCCGCGAGTCCGCGGTCACCGCCGACGACGTGGTCGTGGAGGTGGGTCCGGGCCTCGGGTCGTTGACCCTGGCGCTCCTCGAGGTCGCGCGGCGGGTCGTCGCGATCGAGGTCGACGAGGTCCTCGCCGCGCGCCTTCCGCAGACCATCGCGGCGTACGCGCCGGAGCAGCAGGAGCGCTTCGAGGTGGTGCTCGGCGACGCGATGCGCATCGACGCGGTCCCCGGGCCGCCCCCGACCGCACTGGTGGCCAACCTGCCCTACAACGTCTCCGTGCCGGTGCTGCTGCACATGCTGACCCTGCTGCCCTCGCTCGAGCGGGGGTTGGTGATGGTGCAGGCCGAGGTGGCCGACCGGCTCGCCGCGGCACCCGGCTCCAAGGTCTACGGCGTGCCGTCGGTCAAGGCCGCCTGGTTCGCCGACGTGCGCCGCGCCGGCTCGATCGGGCGCAACGTCTTCTGGCCGGCCCCCAACGTCGACTCCGGGCTGGTCGCCTGGACCCGGCGCGAACCGCCGGCCACCACCGCCACCCGCCAGGAGGTCTTCGCGGTGGTCGATGCCGCCTTCGCCCACCGCCGCAAGGTGCTCCGCGGCGCGCTGCGCGGGCTGGCCGGCTCCGCGGAGGCCGCGACGGCCGCGCTGGCGCACGCCGGGGTGGACCCGCTCGCCCGAGGCGAGTCGCTGACCATCACCGACTTCGTCCGGATCGCCGAGGGCCTGGCCGCCCAGGGCCCGGCGCTGGAGGCACGCGCGTGAGGAACTCCGTCGCCGGTCTCACCGTGCGCGCGCCCGCCAAGATCAACCTGCACCTCGGCGTCGGCGCCGTCCGCGAGGACGGCATGCACCCGCTGCTGACCGTCTACCACGCGGTCGGCCTGTACGACGACCTCAGCGCGATCCCGGCACCCGACTGGCGGGTCGGGGTCGACGTCGAGGACTACATCGACCCCGCCGCGGTCCCGCTGGACGGCGACAACATCGTCGACCGGGCTGCGACGCTGCTGGCCGCCCACCACGGCGTGGCCAGGTCGGGTGACCTGCAGGTCACCAAGGCCATCCCGGTCGCCGGGGGGATGGCCGGCGGCTCCGCCGACGCGGCCGCCGCGCTGGTGGCCCTGGACCGGCTCTGGCGGCTGGAGACCTCCGACGAGGACCTGCTCGCGCTGGCCGCGCGGCTGGGCAGCGACGTGCCCTTCGCGCTCGTCGGCGGTACGGCGGTGGGCACCGGCCGCGGCGAGATCGTCACCCCGGTGGCCGACCACGGCACCTGGTGGTGGGTGGTCGTGCTGTCCCCGGAGGGTCTGTCGACCCCTGAGGTCTACCGCCACTTCGACCGGCTCTTCCCTGACGCACCGGCGACCCCGCCGGCCGCCGGCGAGCTGCTCGCGGCCCTGGACTCCGGTGACCCCCACCGGCTGGCCGCGACCCTGCACAACGACCTCCAGGCCCCGGCCCTCGACCTGCGGCCCGACCTGGCGCGACGGATCGCGACCGGCGAGGCCGAGGGCGCGCTGCGCGGGCTGGTCTCCGGGTCCGGGCCGACCTGCGTCTTCCTCTGCGAGTCCGGCGACCACGCCCGTGAGGTGGCCGGTGCCCTGCTCGCCGGCAGCGAGCCGCCCGTCGTGCTCGTCGCCAACGGACCGGTGGCCGGCGCCCACGTGGTGACCCATGGCTAACCTCCTCAACCTCGAGCGGGTCTCGAAGTCCTACGGCGTGCGGCCGCTGCTCACCGACGTCTCGCTCGGCATCGGTGCCGGCGAGCGGATCGGCATCGTCGGACGCAACGGCGACGGCAAGACCACGCTGCTGGAGGTCATGACCGGCCTCGAGGAGCCCGACACCGGCCGGGTGTCCCGCTCGCGGGGCCTCCTGGTGGGCTACCTCCACCAGGGCGACGAGCTCGTCGACACCCACACCGTCCGCGAGGCGGTGCTCGGCGGCCGCTCCGACCACGAGTGGGCCGCCGACCCGCGCAGCCGGGAGGTCGTCGAGGAGCTGCTGGCCGGCGTCTCGCTGGACCGGGCGGTCGTCGGCCTCTCCGGCGGCGAGCGCCGCCGCTGCTCGCTGGCCGCCCTGCTGCTCGGCGAGCACGACCTGATCGTGCTCGACGAGCCCACCAACCACCTCGACGTCGAGGCCGTCGCCTGGCTCGCGCAGCACCTGGTCCAGCGTTCGTCGGCGCTCGTGGTCGTCACCCACGACCGCTGGTTCCTCGACGCGGTCTGCCAGTGGACGTGGGAGGTGCACGACGGCGTCGTCGACGCCTACGAGGGCGGGTACGCCGCGTTCGTGCTCGCCAAGGCCGAGCGCCAGCGCCAGGCCTCGGCCTCCGAGACGCGCCGGCAGAACCTCGCCCGCAAGGAGCTCGCGTGGCTGCGGCGGGGCCCGCCCGCGCGTACCTCGAAGCCGAAGTTCCGCATCGACGCCGCCAACGCCCTGATCGAGGACGTGCCGCCGCCGCGGGACCGCATGGAGCTGCAGCGCTTCGCTGCCCAGCGGCTCGGCAAGGACGTGGTCGACGTCGAGGACGTCGACCTGGTCCGGGGCGAGCGCACCCTGCTCGAGCACGCCACCTGGCGGCTCGGCCCGGGAGACCGGGTCGGCATCGTGGGCGTCAACGGCGCCGGCAAGAGCTCGGTGCTCAACCTGGTCTCGGGTCAGCTCGCGCCGCAGGCGGGTCGGGTCAAGCTGGGACGGACGGTCGCGCTGCGCCACCTGACCCAGCAGCTCGACGACCTCGACCCCGACGGTCGGGTGCTGCCGATGGTCGAGTCGTACCGGCAGGTCACCAGGACCACCGACGGCGGCGAGATCACGGCGAGCTCGATGCTGGAGCGCTTCGGGTTCACCGGTGACAAGCTGACGGCCCGCGTCGGGGACCTGTCCGGTGGGGAACGGCGCCGCTTCCAGCTGCTGATGCTGCTGCTCGACGAGCCCAACGTGCTGCTCCTCGACGAGCCCACCAACGACCTCGACATCGAGACCCTCAACGTCCTCGAGGACTTCCTCGACGGCTGGCCCGGCACCCTCGTCGTGGTCTCCCACGACCGTTACTTCCTCGAGCGCGTCACCGACTCGGTCTGGGCGCTGCTCGGCGACGGCCAGATCTCGATGCTGCCCCGGGGCGTGGACGAGTACCTCGAGCGGCGGTCGAGCGAGCAGCCGATCGCGAGGGACGAGGGAGCGGCGTCGCGAGACGAGGTTGAGCAAGCTCCGCGACCGAGGGACGAGGTCGCGACGAGCGCGTCGAAAGCCAAGGCGGGCAGCGCCGAGGAGCGGACCGCGCGGAAGAACATCTCGCGGATCGACAAGAGGCTCGAGCGGATCGCCGAGCAGGAGGCCGCCCTGAACGCCGAGGTCCTCGAGCACGCCCAGGACTACGGGAAGCTCGCGGAGCTCAGCGCCCGGCTCGACGAGCTGTCGGCCGAGAAGGACGAGCTCGAGATGGAGTGGCTGGAGGCCGCAGAGACCCTCGAGTGAGCGTCGACCTGCGCCGACCTGCGGAGGCCGACCTCAGGAGAAGGGGGCCAGCAGGGTCCGCAGCAGGGCGGCGAGCTGCTGCTGCTCGGCATGGGGGAGGTCGGCGAGGAAGGACCGCTCGGCGTCCAGCAGCGCCTCGAAGGCACCGTCCACGGCCGTCTTGCCCTCGGCGGTAAGCCGCACGATGACACCGCGCCGGTCCTCGGGATCGGGGTGCCGCTCGACGAACCCACGCGCCGCCAGCCGGTCGACGCGGTTGGTCATGGTGCCGCTGGTCACCAGCGTCTCGCGCAGCAGCCGGCCGGGGGAGAGCTCGTACGGCGCCCCGCGCGGCGCAGGGCGGCGAGCACGTCGAACTCCCAGGACTCGATGCCGTGGGTGGTGAACGCCTGGCGCCTGGCCAGGTCGAGGTGTCGCGCCAGGCGGGAGATCCGGCTGAAGACGGCGACCGGGGCCAGGTCGAGGTCGGCACGCTGGCGCGCCCAGGCGTCCACCAGCTCGTCGACCTCGTCCCTCATGGCACCAGTCTACCCGGATCGGTCGAGAATCTTGACATCGAGACAAAGTTCTTCCAAGATCCAGTTATCTTGACATCAAGAGATCGTGGACGAGGAGCCTTCATGACGCACCGCTGGGACCCGGACCGCTACCTGACGTACGCCGACGAGCGCGGGCGGCCGTTCGTCGAGCTGCTCGCCCGGGTCGGGGCGGAGCGGCCCGCGTCGGTGGTCGACCTCGGCTGCGGTCCCGGCAACCTGACCAGCCTGCTGGCCGACCGGTGGCCCGCCGCCGAGGTCGTCGGGCTCGACTCCAGCCCCGAGATGGTCGAGCGGGCCCGGGCCGCCGACGACCGGATCGCCTTCGACGTCGCCGACCTGCGGGACTGGGCGGCCGCCACGGACGACACCGGGGTCGACGTGCTGGTCTCCAACGCCACCCTGCAGTGGGTGCCCGGACACCTGGACCTGCTGCCGGCCCTGGTCGGACGGGTCCGGCCCGGAGGGTGGCTGGCCTTCCAGGTCCCCGGCAACTTCGACGAGCCCAGCCACACGATCCGCCGCGACCTGGCCGCGGAGGCGGCGTACGCCCAGCACACCCTCGGCGTGGCCGTCCCGTCCAGCCACGACCCGGCGGCCTACCTGGATCGGCTGACCGCCCTCGGCTGCACGGTCGACGCGTGGGAGACGACCTACCTCCACGTGCTGACCGGCGAGGACCCCGTCTTCACCTGGGTCTCCGGCACCGGCGCCCGCCCCACCCAGCAGGCCCTGCCCGACGACCTCCGGGCCGACTTCGAGGCAGAGTTCAAGCGCCGCCTGCGCGCGGCGTACCCCCAACACGACCACGGCGTGGTGCTGCCGTTCCGGCGCATCTTCGTCGTGGCCCGGCGATCCGACAGCGAGGAGTGACCATGAGGCTGCACCACGTCCAGGTGGCCTGTCCGCCCGGTGGCGAGGACGATGCCCGCAGGTTCTACGCCGACGGCCTCGGGATGACCGAGGTCGAGAAGCCGGCCGACCTGCGGGGCCGCGGCGGCGCGTGGTTCCGCTCGTACGACGCCGACCGTGCCGTCGTGGCCGAGATCCACGTGGGCGTCGAGGACCCGTTCGCCCCGGCCCGCAAGGCCCACCCGGCGTTCGTCCTCGACACCGTCGCCGACCTCGAGGCCACCGCCGAGCGACTGGTGGCCGCTGGCCACGAGGTCGACTGGAGCCAGCGGACCACCTTCGCCGGCCACCAGCGCTTCCACACCTTCGACACCCACGGCAACCGGGTCGAGGTGCTGGCCCCCGCCTGACCGAGGCGCTCGCTTGTAACGCGGTGTCCACGGACCTGGTGCGGTGCTGCAACGCCGCCCCGGTGACGTGGACACCGCGTTACATGGGATTGGTTCGGGTGCGCCGGCTCACACCCCACCAGCAGTTACTCGCCGGTAGCATCGGTGCATGAGCCAGGTCCTCACCCTGTGGAAGAAGACCAGCGCACTGCCCCAGGGCAAGCGCATCTTCTCGGTGCTGTTCGCGCAGAAGGCGCCGTACTTCGCCACCATCCGTCCCCGCTTCGTCGACATCCGGCCCAACCGCGCCGAGCTGGTGATCCCCAAGCGGCCGGGGGTGCACAACCACCTCGGCACCGTCCACGCGATCGCGCTCTGCAACGGTCTCGAGGCCGCGATGGGTGCGCTCGCCGAGGCCACGATCCCGGCCGACAAGCGGTGGATCCCGAAGGGGATGGAGGTCAGCTACACCGCCAAGGCCACCAGCGACATCACCTGCGTGGCCGAGACCGACCCCGAGCAGTGGACCTCCGAGGCGCTTCCCGACTCCGGCGGCGACCTCCCGGTCCGCGTGCGCGGCGTCCGCGACGACGGAACCGTCGTCATCGAGGGCGTCATCCGGCTCTGGGTCACCCCGCGCACCTAGCCGACGTCGACGGTTTTCGCGGGCCCGAGCCCCCGCCGTACCCTTGACCGGTCATGAGCAACGCAGCGCGCACGTACGAGGTCCGCACCTACGGGTGCCAGATGAACGTCCACGACTCCGAGCGCCTGACCGGGCTGCTGGAGGATGCGGGCTACGCGGCCGCGCCGGAGGGTGCGCAGGCCGACGTCGTCGTGTTCAACACCTGCGCGGTGCGCGAGAACGCCGACAACAAGCTCTACGGCAACCTCGGCCACCTCGCGCCGGTGAAGGCCGCCCATCCCGGCATGCAGATCGCCGTCGGCGGCTGCCTGGCCCAGAAGGACCGCGCCACGATCACCCAGAAGGCGCCGTGGGTCGACGTCGTCTTCGGCACCCACAACATCGGCTCGCTGCCGGTGCTGCTCGAGCGTGCCCGGGTCCAGGAGGAGGCTCAGGTCGAGATCCTTGAGTCCCTCGACGTCTTCCCCTCGACGCTGCCGACCAAGCGCGAGTCGGCGTACGCCGCGTGGGTGTCGATCTCGGTCGGGTGCAACAACACCTGCACGTTCTGCATCGTCCCGAGCCTGCGCGGCAAGGAGAAGGACCGGCGTCCCGGCGAGATCCTGGCCGAGATCGAGGCGCTGGTGGCCGAGGGAGTCTCCGAGGTGACCCTGCTCGGGCAGAACGTCAACGCGTACGGCGTGGAGTTCGGCGACCGCCAGGCCTTCTCCAAGTTGCTGCGGGCCTGCGGCGACATCGCGGGTCTCGAGCGGGTCCGCTTCACCTCCCCGCACCCGGCGGAGTTCACCGACGACGTCATCGAGGCGATGGCCGAGACGCCCAACGTGATGCCCTCGCTGCACATGCCGCTGCAGTCCGGGTCGGACAAGGTGCTGCGCGACATGCGCCGCTCCTACCGGCAGAGCAAGTACCTGGGGATCATCGAGCGAGTGCGCGCGGCGATGCCGGACGCGGCGATCACGACCGACATCATCGTCGGCTTCCCGGGGGAGACCGAGGAGGACTTCCAGGCGACCCTGGACGTCGCCCGTGCGGCACGGTTCTCCGGTGCCTTCACGTTCCAGTACTCCAAGCGCCCGGGCACCCCGGCCGCCGTGCTCGACGACCAGATCTCCCCGGCGGTCGTGAAGGACCGCTACGAGCGGCTGGTCGTACTGGTCAACGACATCGCCTGGGAGGAGAACAAGGCGCTGGTCGGCCGCACCGTCGAGCTGATGGTCGCCGAGGGCGAGGGGCGCAAGGACGCCGCCACCCACCGCCTGTCCGGCCGCGCCCCCGACAACCGGCTCGTGCACTTCGCCGCCGACTTCTCGCAGGTGGAGGGTGCCGAGGGCGTCCGGCCCGGTGACATGGTCACGGTCACGCTGACCTACGCCGCCCCGCACCACCTGGTCGCCGACGGCCCGGTGCTGGGCGTACGCCGCACCCGTTCCGGCGACGCCTGGGAGGCCCGCCAGGCCCAGCCGGCCGCCTCGGGGGTCGTGCTCGGGATGCCGACCCTGGGCGTGCCCGCGCCGCTGCCGGACGCGCCCGCCTGTCGCTGAGCTCACCCCCGCTGCCACCACTGCGGCAAGTCGGCCAGTGAGTCGAGGACCGCGTCGGGAGACACCTCGCCCTCGAGGTCGGAGGGCGAGAACTTGCCGGTCCGGACGAGCACGCCGCGCAGCCCGGCCCGCTGCGCCCCGCCGACGTCGACCCGGACGTCGTCACCGACCATGACGACCCGGTCGGGGGAGAGGCCGAGCGCAGCGACCGCGGCGTCGTAGAACGCCCGGTCCGGCTTGCCCAGGACGACCGCCTCCCGGTCGGCGGCGAACTCCAGCGCCCTCACGAACGCGCCCGCGTCGAGCCGGAGCCCGTCCGGGGCGCGCCAGTAGCGGGTCATCCCGAGGGCGAGCAGGGGTGGCCGCGTGGGCTGCACGAGGAGCCGGAAGGCGCGGTTGAGGGTCGCGAAGTCCCAGCCCTCGCCGAGGTCGCCCACCACGACGGCGCCCGCCTCGCCCTCCGCGCCGGCGGGAAGCGGGTGGAGGTCGGCAAGCTCCGTCGCCGTGGCGGGCGGGACGAAGAGCGCCGGACGATCGATCCGGTGACGCCGCATCCAGGCCAGCGCCGCCACGGCGGGGGTGAGCACCTGGTCGGCCGTGGCGGGGATGCCCAGGCCGTCGAGCTTCGCGACGATCTCCCGCCGGGGGTGGGAGGTGGTGTTGGTCAGGTAGCGGAACGGGATCCGCTCCCGGCCGAGCCACGCCACCGCCTCCGCGGCGCCCGGCACCGGCTCGTCGCCGACGTAGACGACCCCGTCGAGGTCCAGCAGGACTCCCCGAGCGGGGGGCGTGTCGCCGGCCACGTGCTCAGGCGCACGACCCGGCACGGGCAGCCCGGTCGCGTACCTTGGTGAAGGCTTCCAGTTGGGCGACGCCTCGATGCCAGTTCCTCAGCCACATCGTGGTGGCCTGCTGGGGCGTGATCTGGCCGGCGCGCAGCATGTTCATGTCCATGATGTGGTGCTTCCACGTGGTGATTGCGACCCTGCCGGCCTCGATCGCCCGAGCCCGTGCCTGCACCCCGGCGACGCACGCGGCAAGCGGGTGGCCCCGTGTGCTGGTGTTCCGTGCGCAGTCGGGCGCGGCGGCGGCGTACCTCCCGGCCGCGTCCTCGAACGTCGCCACCCGCGCCGCAGCGCCCAGCCGGGTGCGGTTCCAAAATGCCTGGGCCTGGGCCAGGGTGATCTGACCGGCCACCAGCCTGTTCATCGCGTCGACGTGGATGCGCCACTGCTCCAGGGACCGCCCGGCTGCGTCCAGGGCGGCCGACTGGGCTCTCCACACAGACCGGCACGCGCGCAGCTGACGCGCCTGTGCGGCTGCCGAGGCGGAAGCGGCTGCGGCGCCGCTCGTGCGTGTGGCCGGGTGGTCATCCGGTCGCGCGTCGACCCACCGGATGCCGAACGCGAGCGAGAGCACCACGAGAACCGCGACGGCGGCTCCCGCCCAGTGATGCGGCCTGACCTTCTGGTGACGACCGTGCATGGCATTCCCTGCCTGCCGACCCGCCCGGACCCGACGGTCCGGTCGGGGGTTGTCCCCACGCTACGCCGGATCGAGCCTCGCCGACCGCACGGAATCGTGCGCGGAGGCCCCGAGATCGCCGTCTCCGGGGCCCGGAGTGTCCGTTCGGAGACCCGGAGGGGTGAATTTATTTCGCAATTCGGCGATTCGCCTGCGAAAACGGCGCGCGTAGGTGAAAAGTGCAAGCCGTTGTCTCGGTCCCTATCTCCTCTATCTCGTGGAGTCCGCATGTACAAATTCCGTAGATCACTAGGGGCCATCACCGCCGGCAGTGCCGGCCTCGTGATGACCCTGTCCGCAGGACTGGCAGGCACTGCCGTCGCCGCACCCGCACCGGGTGACGATGCCCCCACGAAGCTGACTCCGAAGGGCGAGATCGCCGAGGAGTTCCACGGTGACGAGGGGGAGCAGGGCACCGCCAAGCTGCGCGACGCCTACTACTGGAGCCGGCTGCTGTCCGGCGACGACCCGATCGACCTGGGCCAGGCCGCGCGCCTGCGGCTCAAGGCCGCCCGCGCCTCCAACGGCATCAAGGCCAGCGCCTCCCGCGCCGCGGCCAACGGTGCGGGTGGCGGCGGCACCTGGACCAACCAGGGCCCCGACCCGCTCGTCCAGGTGGTGCGCACCAGCAACACCTTCGCCGCGATGGCCGGCCGCGTCGGCGCGCTCGCCATCCGCAAGGACGGCACCCTCCTCGTCGGCGGCGCCCAGGGCGGCGCGTGTGGACCTACGACTCGAGCGACGGCCCCGACGGCACGTGGATCCCGCGGACCCAGGACACCGACACCCAGTCCGTCGGTTCGCTGGCCGTGGCGCCGAGCAACGACAACGTCGTCTACATGGGTTCCGGTGAGGGCAGCCTCGCCGGCGACAGCTACTACGGCGACGGCATCTACCGCTCCGCCGACGGCGGCGTGAGCTGGAAGCACGTCTCGACCAAGTTCACCGGGCAGTCGGTCACCGACATCGTCGTGGACCCGACCCGGGCCAACACGCTCTTCGCCTCCACGGTCCGCGGCCGCGGTGGCTCGCACCGCACCTCGGCCCCCACCGACGAGAAGTACGGCGTCTGGGGCTCGACCGACGGCGGCAAGACCTGGACGCTGCTCAAGGGCACGAAGAACCAGCTCCACGGCGCCACCGACCTGGTCATGGACCCCCAGAACCCGAAGGTCCTGTGGGCGTCGTTCTGGGGCAAGGGCATCTACCGCTCCACCAACTCGGGCCAGACCTGGACCAGCGCGCTGGGCGACCTGCCCGACGGCCAGTTCAGCGCCGGCGGCACCCGCTTCTCGCTGGGCCTCTCGCACCCCGCCGACGACGCCAAGGCGACGGTCTACGCCGGGT
The DNA here is from genome assembly GCF_013466985.1 of Nocardioides ungokensis. GTDB lineage: Bacteria > Actinomycetota > Actinomycetes > Propionibacteriales > Nocardioidaceae > Nocardioides > Nocardioides ungokensis. The sequence continues at coordinate 789,545 of NZ_CP059164.1, forward strand.
TCGACTACTACGACGCCCAGGACGCCTACCACCCCGCCCAGATCTGGAAGACCACCGACGACGGTGCCCACTGGGCGCTGGCAACCGGGTCCACGACGGGTTCCGACTCGGTCGTCGACTACTGCGGCACGCAGTGCTTCTACGACAACGAGGTCAAGCCCGACCCGAACAACTCCGACATCGTCTACGCCGAGGGCTCCTACGGCTACGACAACAGCCCCCAGTCCGGCGGCATCTACCGCTCGACCGACGGCGGCCAGACCTGGCAGAGCCTGGGCTACGACCTGCACCCCGACTTCCACGCGATCGCGTTCGAGCCGGACGACACCTCGCACATCGCGATCGGCAACGACGGCGGTGTCTGGCAGTCGTTCAACCGTGGTGGCCGCACCGGCGCCGGCGACACCCTCGCCGACACCGACTGGCAGAACCTCAACGGCACCGTGGACCCCAACACCGGCGCCATGATCCACTCCACCAACCTGACCATCGGCCAGTTCGTCTCCATGCAGACGGTGCCGCAGGCGCCGGGTCAGTACTGGGGCGGCACGCAGGACAACGGCACGCTGCGCAAGTCCACCGCCAACGACCGCTGGTTCGACCAGTCGAGCGGTGACGGCGGCTACGTCCAGGTCGACCAGTCCACCAAGAACCCCAACGCGCCGAGCTCCTTCCCGGCGTACGTCTTCGGTGAGTACTACGGCATCTCGCCGTTCCGCTTCAACCCCAACCAGGTGGCGACGGTCTTCGGCAACGAGCCGATCGACGGCGGCATCAACACCAAGGACCGCTCGGAGTTCTACGTCCCGATCACGCTGAACCAGGGCAACACCAACCAGATGTTCCTGGGCACCTACCGCGTCTACCGCACCGACAACGCCGAGGCCACGAACGCGGCCGACGTGACCTGGAAGCCCATCTCGGGTGACCTGACCAGCGGCTGCGAGGGCTCGGCCCCGAACGGTGCGCGCGCCTGCGTGCTCTCGTCCATCGGTGTCTCCGACAGCGGCACCGGCGTCTACGCCGGCACCGACGAGGGCTGGATCCAGGTCAGCCCCGACGCGACGATCAACGACAACCCGACGTGGACCCGGGTCGGCGCCAACGTGCTGCCGAACCGCCCCGTCGACCAGATCGCCGTGGACCGGTCCAACTGGCGCATCGCCTACGCCGGCTTCGCCGGGTTCAACAAGGCCACGCCGACCACTCCGGGCCACCTGTTCGCCACCACCGACGGTGGCCAGCACTGGAAGAACGTCACGGCGAACCTGCCCGACGTCCCGGTCGACACGGTCGTCATCGACCCGTCGAACAACAAGACCGTGTACGTCGGCACCGACGTCGGGCCGTTCATGACCACCAACGGCGGCATGAGCTGGACCCGTCTCGGCACCGGCATGCCGAAGGTGGCCGTGTGGCAGATGGACTACGACCCGAGCCACGGCGTGCTCGCCGCCGGCACCCACGGTCGTGGCGCCTACACCATGCAGAACCGCGGCCCGCTGCCGGCGCTCGTGGTGTCGAAGCACGACGCCCAGGAGAAGATCGGCCCCGGCAAGACGATCCACTACACGATCACGGTCAAGAACATCGGCAACGCCGACGCGACCGGGGTCACCGTCACCGACCCGCTGCCGCAGTACACCCACTCGGTGAACATCGGCCAGGGCGGTCACTTCGGTGCCGGTGAGGCGCAGTGGACCAACCAGACGGTGCCGGCCGGGGGATCCCTTCCCCTGACCTTCTCGGTCCGCGTGGTCAACAACCTGCCGGCCACGGTCGAGCAGATCGTCAACGACGGCATCACGGTCACCTCCAACGAGGGACCGGGGGCGACGGGCAGCCCGTTCGTCACCCCGATCGCCGACCAGTACGCCGCCTCGATCACCCCGGCGCACAACACCCAGGGTGCCAAGGTCGGTGAGCAGACGACGTTCCACGAGACGATCCACAACGACGGGTACGCCGACGACAGCTACGACGTGTCGGTCTCCGGCAACCAGTGGCCGGCAACCGTCTACGCGGCCAACTGCACGACGCCGCTGGCGACCACCGGCACCGTGACCGGCGGCGGCTCCACCGACGTGTGCGTCAAGGTCGACGTGCCGGCCGGTGCCGCCAACGACGCCACGGACGACGCCACGTTGACAGCGACGTCCAACGGCGCCCCGAGCGTCTCGGCGACGGCGACCCTGACGTCCATCGCGGTCGTCCGGGCAACGCGCTGGTGGTCGACGAGGACACCAACGACCCGGTGGACTCGCAGCCCTACTACACCGACGCGCTGGACGCGAACAACATCGCCTACAGCGTGTGGGACCTCGCGGACGAGCCGAACCTGCCGCAGTCCTACCTGACGGCCCACACCCAGGTCGTCTGGTTCACCGGCAACAGCTACCCGGCACCGCTGGGTGGCTACGAGGGCGAGCTCAAGGCGTTCCTCGACAACGGTGGCAGCCTGTTCCTGTCGGGCCAGGACATCCTGGACCAGGCCGCGGGCAAGACGACCTTCGTCCAGAACTACCTGCACGTCACCTGGGACGGCTCGGAGGCCCAGAACGACAAGGCCACCCAGGCCGTGCACGGCGTCACCGGCAACCCGGTGACGGACGGCATCGGGGCGGTCCCGCTCGACCACTCGGTCCTCAAGGCGAACTTCGAGGACCAGATCACGCCGAACGGTGGCGCCACCGCTGCGTTCACCGATGACGGGAGCAACCCTGACGCGCTGACCTTCTCGGGCAGCGGGTACAAGGTGGTCTTCGCGGCCTTCCCGTTCGAGGCCTACGGCACGGCCTCGGACAAGGCGGACCTGATGAGCCGGACGTTCAGCTTCTTCGGCTGAGCCACCGGCTCCGGAACCACGGCGAGCCCCCGTCGCGCAGTGCGCGGCGGGGGCTCGTCGTACCCGGGTGGCTGGAAGGTCGTGCCTGGGTGAACCCTGGCGGGTCCCGCTCCGTGTTAGGGGAAAGTGCTCCCCCCAACCGAGGTGAAAGAAGGCACCGTCATGAAGCTCCTCGTCCAGGCCACCGCCACCGCCCTCGGCACCGCGACCCTGGTCCTCACCGGGGTCGGCGCCGCCCACGCCACCGACCCCTCGCCGACAACCGGCCAGCCGAACCAGAGCTGCGAGGACAGCACCACCCGTCCCGGCAACGCGATGTCGGCGCCCGGCTCGGCGTTCAACCCCGACGGGCACGCCGGCACCGTCTACGCGGGGACGCAGCCGCAGAACTCCAAGAACCCGAAGTCGGTCTCCCAGTACGACGTCGCCTGCTTCCAGGTGTCGCGGTGAGGGTGACCCGCTGACTCAGGGCTCCCCGCCGAGCTAGAACGTCGTGCGCCCGACCTGGTGGTAGGACCGCCACGAGTCGACGGGCCCGCGCCCGTGCAGCGCGTGCTCGCCGACCATCCGGTACTTGTAGATCGCCGGGTTGTGCGACGCGACGACGCGCGCGTTGCGCCAGTGCCGGTCCAGCGCGCGGTCGCGGTACGTCGCGGACGCCCCGCCGACCTCGAACGTCCGGGTCGCGGCCTACAGGGTGACGTCGAGCACCGTGACCTGGGCCTGGTAGACGGTGTCCTCCGCCGCGTCGAGCACGTCGCGCACCACGCCCTGTCCGGGAACGTTGGTCGCGACCACGCCGTCGAGGGCGTGCGCGCGGCCGCGGTGAGGAGGGTGCGCGCGGTGAAGGCGTCGCTGGCGACCCGGCCGATGACCTCCAGCACCTGCGGGTCATCATCTCGGTCGGCCTGCCCCCGCTGCTGGCCGTCTGGTTCGTCCAGATCGGCGACGGCAGCCCGTGGCGGCTGTGCCTCTACCTCGACGTGTTCGCCGTGCTCTCGGTCACGGCCGCTCTGGCGGCGCGCGACGGGGCGACCACCCGGGGTTTGGGGGGTGCCCGCCGGGGGTAGTGATGCCAGCACGGGGGACATGTCACCACTCACGGCGAGGAGTCCCGAGGTGTCGACGAGCACCCCACGAGAAGCGTCCATGGCAGCCGTCTACGCGGCGCTCAACCCCTACAGCTGGCGGAGCTTCACTCCCGATCTGGTGGCCCGACGAGTCGTGGCCGCGACGGACCGGCAGGCCCTGACCGACCTGCTGCAGACCGTCCCCGGCGCGTCCGTGGGCACCTGGGACGAGCTGCCGGAGCCGGCGGACCCCCGGGACCCGCGCGTGGCCGCTCTGGTCCGGTTCATGGAGGACCACCCGTGGAACCAGCTCCGGCTGCACACCCTGTGCCGCCTCATGGTGCGGGTCCTGCGCGAGGCGGCCTGAGGCCTCCGGGGGTCGTCGACCGCGACCGGGTCAGCCGCGGCGGACCTTGTCGCTCCAGGTGCCGAAGCCGTGGCTGTCCGTCCCGGCGTCGTCGATGTAGCTGTGGGTCGTGGTGTCGTCGGAGACGTTGCTGACCGAGAACTCCGCGACCTCGACCCACGTCGGCTTGCCCACGCAGGAGCGGGGGATCGAGATCTCGACCGTGTTGGCCGTGTAGTCGATGGCGTGGCTGAGACCGGCGCAGTCGATCTGCTGACCCGAGTGGTTGGTGTAGAGGGCCGCCTGTCCCTTCCACTTGCCGTTGGCGTCGACGTTGGCCACGACCTTCGGACCGTGGTCGAACCGGAGCCGGTCGACCAGCCCGTACCCCGCGTCCTTGGCCTTGAGGTCGTCGAAGGTGGCGGTGATGGTGATCTTGTTCGCCGAGTGCTTGACGACCGTCTTGGTGATGTCGGTGTTCAGCTTGCTGCCGGCCGCGAGCCAGTCGTCGGACTGGGTGTCGGGGTTGTAGACGTTCTCCCACGTGTCGGCGGTGGAGTCGTCGATCGTGAGGCTCCGGGCCGAGGCTGCCGCCGCCGGCGCGAGCACGGCGCCGAGGATCGCGGTGGTGAGCAGGGCAGCCTTGAGCGGTCGTGCGGTCATGTGGGTCCCCTTGTGAGCGGCGCCCCTGATGGGCGTCGGCGCACCGAGCCTAGGCGCGGAATCCCTGCTCCGTGGCACAACGCTGAAAGCGCGACCCCGGGTCGGCGTCACATCCCGTGGTCGCGCAGCGGGCCGACGTCCCGGGCGTCGACGCCCCAGCGCTCGAGCAGGGTCTCGCTGGCCCGCAGCGTGCCCTTCCACGACCCGACCGCGGAGGTCCGGTCGGTGTCGTGCAGCAGGACGGTCCCGCCCGGCGCGAGGGTGCGGTCGACCGTCTCCACGATGCGCCGAGGCGTGGCCCGGGCCTCCCAGTCACGGCCCCAGGCCGACCACAGGACGGTGCGCAGCCCGGCGGCGCGGGCCGCGACCAGGGCGGGAGTGCTGAGGACGCCGTACGGCGGGCGGTACCACGCGGCCCGCCGACCGGTGACCCGTGCGATGACCTCCACCGTCTCCTGGAGCTCCCCGGCGAGGACGGCCGGGCTCTTGAGCAGGACGCAGGTGTGGTCCCACCCGTGCACGGCGAGCTCGTGGCCGCGGGCCGCCATCTCGGCGACGAGCGCGGGGTGTCGCGCGACGTGCTCGCCGAGCAGGAAGAACGTGGCGAGGCGCCCGTGGCGCTCCAGCAGGTCGAGGAACAGCGGCGTGGACACCGGGTCAGGACCGTCGTCGTAGGTGAGCGCGAGGTGGGGGGCGTCGCTGATCCCGGCGAGTCGCGGAGCCAGCCGCCGGCGGGCCGGACCGACGGAGGCGAGGGCGGGAGCGGCGACGGCTATCGCCGTCGCCCCGAGCGAGAGGCCGGCCGCGCGGACCCCGGACGTCGCCGCCGTCAACGCAGTCACGCCGGGACCGCCGTCGGCGCCAGGGTCAGGGCACCGACGAGGGTCTGCGCCGGACGGGTGGCGAGCGGACGCGGCCAGGCGCCGGCGAACGCCCGGGACAGCAGGGTGGAGAGAGCCACGACGTCCCGCGCCCAGGGCACCAGCCCGGCCTCCTCGAGCGCGGCGGCGTTGGTGAGTCCGTGACCGGGGATGCAGCGGTAGGTCAGGACGGGGACGCCGGTGGCGAGCGCCTCGAGGGAGGTGAACCCGCCGGCGTTCTGGACCACGCAGTCCGAGGCCTGCATCAGCCCGGCCAGGTCGCTGCGCCAGCCCAGGGCGACCACCCCGTCGAGGCGCGCGAGCCGGGCGCGCAGCGCCTCGTTGCGCCCGCACAGGACGACCGGCACCGCCAGGCCGCTCGCCGCGATGTCGGCGGCGGTCGCGGCCAGGTCACCGATCCCGAGCGAGCCGCCCACGACGAGGGCGATGCGGGAGTCGGGCTCGAGGCCCCAGGCGACCCGGTAGTCGGCACGGTCGGCGAGCCCGGCAGGCACGGCGTACGGCACGAGCGGCTCGATGACCGTCGCCCGGCCGCCCCACTCGCGAGCCTGGCGCGCGGCCACCTCGTGGAGGGCGAGGTGGAGATCGACACCGCGGTGCACCCACAGGGAGTGCACGGACAGGTCGGTCAGGTAGGTCACGACCGGCGTCGTCAGCCGCTCCCCGGCCCGCAGCCGGCCCAGCGCCTGGCTCGCGAAGGGGTGGGTGGAGACGATCAGGTCTGCCCCGGCCGTGGCGGAGAGCAGCCGGCGAGCCGTCATGCCGAGGGCACGGGTGGCGGCTCGGTGGAGCGTGCTCCCCGGCTCCAGGTGCCGCAGGAGCAGGCCCCAGGACCGGGGGCTCACCTCGAGCTGCTTGAGGTACGCCGATCGCAGCAGCCGCCCGATCCGGGCCGGGAAGAGGTCGACGATGTCCCACGCGCGCACGAGGTGGCCCTGCTCGGTGAGCCGGATCGCGATCTCCCGCGCGGCGGCGTCGTGTCCGGCGCCGAAGCTTCCCGACACCACGTGTACCTCGGCGGGGCCGCGCGAGGGGTCCAGGAACGGGAAGCCGCCGCTGTCGTGTACCGAGCGGACCCGCCCCGGCGGGGGTCCAACAGCATCGTCATGCCTCGATCCTTCGTCGCCGAGGCTGCCAAAGACCTGATCACGTGACGAGCGGCCGCGGTGCACTCGCGCGGACGGTCCGGAGTGAGGGCAAGGTCACCCGAGCGACGCGAAGATGTCGTCGAGCAGCGGGGTGGTGGGGGTGCGCCCGACCTCGCGGAACCACTCGCGGCCGAGCACCCGGCCGCGCACCGGCCAGGGCAGGCGGAGCAGCAGCGCCACGGTCCGGGCGCCGCCGTCGCCGGTCGCCTGGGAGGCGTGGGCCCGCAGCGATCGACGCTTGGCGTCGAGGACCCGGCGCACGTCGACCCGGTGGGTGAGCTCGGCCCGATCGGTGAAGGCGCCGCTCAGGTCCGGCAGCTGGGGCAGCGGCAGCACCCAGGCGAGGCGCCGCAGCCAGCCGACCGCGGTGAGCAGCAGTCCCCGGTCCAGCGTCGCCTCGAGCACGACCGGAGTGCCGGCGAGGGCCGCCGCCCGCAGGCCCACCCGGTGGACCTGGACGTGGTCGGGGTGTCCGTAGCCGCCGTTGGCGTCGTAGACGGTCAGCACGTCGGCGCCCTCCTCCCGCAGGATCCGGGCGAGCGCCTCCGCCGCGACGTCGACGTCGACGGTGCTGAAGGGCTCGCGGTCGGGCCGGACGGGCGTCGGCTCGGTGCCGGTCGACCAGCCGGAGTCGGCGTACCCCAGCACCTCCACGCGCGCAGCGCCGATCGCGCCGGCGGAGGCGGCCAGCTCCGCGCGCCGGGTCTCGCCCAGCGAGCAGCGGGCCTCGCCCGGCAGGTCGGCGAGCCCGGCCTCGCCGAGCGTCGCGACCACCAGCACCACTCGGTGCCCGTCCGCGGCGGCCCGGGCCAGGGTGCCGCCGGTGAGGAGCGCCTCGTCGTCGGGGTGTGCGTGGAAGGACACCACCGTGAAGCGGCGGGCCCGGCCGCTCACCGCTCGACCCCGACGGGCAGCCGGGGTGACCCGGCACGATCCAGGTGCGGTGCGCGGGCCTGGTCCGCGGCGCGCGCGTAGAGCTCCACGGTCCGTCCGGCCGCGGTCTCCCACCCGACGTCGGGCACCACGGTGCGGTTGTACGCCGCCATCGCAGCCCGCCGCCCGGGGTCGGTGAGCAGGTCGGCCATGGCCGTGACCATCGCACCGTCGTCGGGAGCCAGCAGGCCCTCGATCCCGGAGGTGATGAACTCGCCCACGCCGCTGCGGCTGCTGGCGACGACCGGCACCCCGGCGCATCGGGCCTCGAGGGCCGCGATGCCGAAGGACTCGAGCTCCGCGGGCGCCACGAAGAGGTCCGCGCGGGCGAGGGCGTGCCTGATCGTGGCACGGTCCACGCGGCCCGGGAGGTCGACCCAGCCCGCCATCCGGTGCCGGTGCAGGTAGCCCTCGAGGCGGGGCCGTTGCGGTCCGTCGCCGATGAGCACGGCCCGGAAGGGCACCTCGTCGCCGACCCGCCGGTGCAGGTCGCGCAGCATCCGGGCCAGCGGCAGCGGCCGCTTGGTGCGCGTCAGCCTGCCGACGGCGAGGATGGTCGGGACGTCGGTCTCGACCGGCTCGACCCGCCAGGCCAGCGGGTCCACGGCGTTGGGCAGCACATCGACCGGGATGTCGGGGCCGAGCATGGTCCGCAGCGGCTCGGCAGCCCGGTCGCTGACGGCCGACCAGTGGATCGGCCACTCCCGCAGCCGCATCACCGCGCGGGCGATGCCCGGCAACGGCCCCAGGCCGGACCACATCGAGTGGATCGTCACCAGGGTGGGCAGCCCGAGGCGGGCGGCACGCCAGGCGGCCAGCGTGGCGAAGGGGGAGTAGACCGAGACGTGGACGTGCACGACGTCGGGCGCCACCTGCTCCAGCATCCGGACCAGGTCGACCTCCGCGTCGAGCCACCGGGTGGCCCGAGGGCCGTTGCCGCCGAACCGGCGCACCCACCCGGGATCCTCCGTGGTCCCGTCCGGGGCGGTCGTGGTGACGACGAGCGCGTCGTGGCCGCTCGCCCGCTGGTGGCGAGCGAGGTCGTGGACGTGCATCTCGATCCCGCCGAGGCGAGGCAGGTAGCAGTCGGTGACGTGCACGATGCGGGTCATGCCGCCTCCTCCTCGCCGGACAGCGGCTCAGGCGTGGGTTCGGGCTGCGCGCCGCGGCGGAGCCACAGCCACGCGGCGAGTGACACCCCGCCGACAGGGATCTCGAGGCCGAACGTGAACAGGCGGTAGAGCAGCACTCCCGAGACCACGGCGACCGGCTCGCCGCCGAGGGCGACCAGCAGGCCCGCGAGACCCACCTCGACCAGACCCGCACCACCGGGGGTCAGCCCCGCCAGGGTCAGCAGTCGCTCGGCCGCGAACCCGATGAGGACGGCCTGCAGCGGCAGGCCGGCACCGGCGGCGTGCAGGCACCCCCACAGGAGGACCGCCAGGGTGGCCGTGTAGGTCAGCATCCCGGTGGTCAGCCGCGGCCAGCGGGACCGGACCAGGCTCGAGCAGTCCGTGCGGAGGCGGAGCAGCCAGGCGCCGATCGCCACCTCACGCTCGGCCCGGGCCGCGCGCACGACCTGGCGCCCGACGGCATCGAGGGCCGCACCGACGCGGGCGGTCGCCCGCCCACTGAGAGCGACCGCGGCCACGAGTCCCAGCAGGGTGGCCCCGCTGACCGTCGCGACCAGCGCGGCGCCGGCGTACCGCCCGATGATCTGTGACCCGGTCAGGAACAGCACCGGGAGGGCGACCAGGGGGAGGGCGAGCTTGACCAGGACGTCCCAGATGTTCGTGATGACGGTGTACGTCGCGAACGCGGCGCGATCGTGTCCCCAGACTCGGATCATGCGGTAGTTCAGCGCGACCCCGGCGGCTCCGCCGAGGGGGAGCACGTTGGCGATCGCGCTCCCGGTGAGGCTGAGCGTGAGCGCGCGTCGGTGGCTCAGGCCGGGCAGCGCGGCGGTGAGGGTGATCGTGTGCAGGAGCAGCCCGCGGCCCACAGCAGGGCGAGCAGACCGAGCTCCCAGTAGGGGACCTGTTGCAGCTGGAGCCCGATCTGCAGCCACGGGGCCCCGGAGACGCTCGGCAGCGCGACGACGAAGAGCGCGACGACGACTGCTGCGATCGTCAGGGTACGAGCGGTCGCCCAAGCCGGCCGTCGCGGCGATGCCGCCGGCGGCATCGCCGTGGTCGTCATGTCTCCATGGTCCGGCGCATTTCCTGCAAGCAACCTGACCACGTGGCTGCTCTCCGTCACCGCGACCTCCCGATTCCCATCCTCACACCGTGCTCCAAGGGCGGGCCGACCACGGACGGTGCATCATCGGGGCCATGACGAGATCGCGCCGCAGCGTGGGTCACAGCATGGTGGCGCTGCTGTGCGCCCTGGTGGCCCTCCTGCTGGTGCTCCCCGGCTGCACGGCCCAGCGCTCGCCGTCGTCGGGGGAGAGCCACGCGCCGTCACCCTCGGACCCGGGGTCCCGCGGCCCGTCCTCGTCGTCGTCCTCCTCAACCTCGGCCCCGACCGACCCGCGGGTGGCCGCCGCGCACGTCCCGCGCCGGTTCCGGCACCTGCTGCCGGGGATGCCGCCGGTGGTCGACGACAACGTCTACTCGCGCACCCGCCCCCAGGACGTCAGGCCGCGCCTGCGGCACGAGCCGCAGCTGGTCTACGTTCCCGACTCCATGCCGTCGGGGAGCACCGTCACGGTGATCTCGCAGCGCACCCACCGGGTGGTCCGCACGCTCCACACCGGGTTTCTCTCGCAGCACGTGGTGCCGTCGTACGACCTGCGGCACCTCTACACGAACTCCAGCGAGTCCGACGAGCTCGTGCAGATCGACCCGCACACCGGGCGGGTGACCCGGCACATCCCGGTGCCGCGCCCGTACAACCTCTACTTCACCCCCGACGGGCGCCAGGCGGTGGTGATGGTGGAGGAGCACGACGTGATCCGGTTCGCCGACCCCACCACGTTCCGCAAGCGCGCCGACGTCCACGTGCCGCGCTGCCGCGGCCCCAACCACGCCGACTTCTCCGCCAACGGCCGGTTCATGGTCATCTCGTGCGAGTTCTCGGGCGTGCTCGTCAAGGTGGGCACGCTCAGCCACCGGGTGCTCGGGGTGCTGCCCCTGGGGGCGGGGAGCATGCCGCAGGACGTCCGCCTCTCGCCGGACGGCCGGACGTTCTACGTCGCCGACATGGCCACCGACCAGGTGCGGTTGATCAGTGCCTCGAGCTTCCGCCAGGTCGGCCGGATCCAGACCCCGAGCGGCCCGCACGGGCTCTACCCGAGCAGGGACGGTCGCCGGCTCTACGTCTCCGACCGCGGGGCGGGGGAGGTGTCGGTGGTGTCGTTCCGGACCCATCGGATCGTCGACACCTGGACCATCCCCGGGGGCGGCAGCCCCGACATGGGCGGGGTGTCGGCGGACGGCAAGGTGCTCTGGCTCTCCGGCCGCTACGACGCCGAGGTCTACGCCTTCGACACCCGCACCGGTCGGCTGATCGCCCGCATCCCGGTCCCGGGCAGCCCGCACGGGCTCTGCGTGTGGCCACAGCCCGGTCGCTACTCGCTCGGCCACACCGGGAACATGCGGTGACCGCCCGCGCCGCAGCGCTCGCCGGCCTGGCTGCCCTGGTGCTGGCGTCCGGTTGCTCCGGCGGCTCGTCGACGGCTCCGACCGCGGGTACGACGAGCACCGGCGACTCCTCCGCCACGCCCGGACCGACCACCAGCCACACCACCGGTGTGCCGAGCCCCGGGCAGGCCCACCGCGGATCACCTCGCGGGTGCTCGGCTGGCACCTGCCGGGCGCCTTGAGCAGGGGCGTGGCCATGGTCGACGGGCCCCGGATCGTGCTCGCCGGTGGGCTCGAGCCGGGGGACCACTCCAGCGACCAGGTGCTGTCGATCGACCCGCAGCGGGGGGTGGTGGGCACGCCCGGGCACCTCGCCGTGCCCCTGCACGACTCGGCCGGTGCCGTCCTTGCCGGTCGGCCGACGGTGATCGGCGGGGGCGGTGCCAGCGAGCTCTCCGACGTCCAGAGCGCCGACCGCCACGGACGCTGGCACGTGACCGGCCACCTCCCGGGTGCCCGCTCGGACCTCGCGGTCGTGCCGGCCGGCGGACGCGGGCTCGTGATCGGTGGCTACGACGGGGTCGCGACACCTGCGTCGATCCTGGCCACGACCGACGGCCGGAGCTTCCACCGAGTCGCGTCGCTGCCGTACGGCCTGCGCTACAGCGGCGTCGCACGAGCGGACGGGCACGTGTGGATCCTCGGGGGCGAGGTCGACGGCCGGGAGCTCGGCGAGGTGCTGAGGTTCGACCCGCGGTCCGGACAGGTCCGGAGGGTCGGCCGGATGCCGCGGGCACTCGGGCACGAGGCGGTCGTGCCGGTCGGGCACCGGCTCCTGGTCCTGGGCGGCCGGACCGCGCCCGAGGAGACCACCGCCCAGATGTGGTGGTACTCCCTGCGGACCGGCGCGTGGACCCGGGCCGGCAGGCTGCCCTATCCCGTGGCCGACGCGTCCTGGGTGGCCGACGGCGCCGCGGCGTACCTCCTCGGCGGGGAGACGCCCGACTTCACCGACCGCGTCACCCGGGTGGGCTGGAGGCGCTAGGTCCGCCCTGCGTCAGGACCGTTCGGTGGCGGTGGTCGGGAACTCCGCCCACACCACCTTGCCCTCGGGCCGCAGGTCGTGGCCCCACTGCTGGGCGAGCGCCTGGACGATCGAGATGCCCCGTCCCGAGACGTCCTCGTGGGAGGCCAGCTGCTGCGCGGCGCTGCCGGGGTGGCCGTCCTCGATGGAGATCCGGACGATCCCCGCCGTCCTGATGACCGAGGCGTGGAAGGGGGAGTCAGCATGGTTGATCGCGTTGGTGGCCAGCTCGGAGGTGACCAGGACGGCGTCCGGGACCAGCCGGTCCTCACCCCACGCACGCAGGGTCTTGCTGACGAACCGCCGCAGCGCCGGGACGGCCCTCGGGACCGGGAGGAACGCCCAGGACGTCTGCTCGGGCCACGGGTCATCACCCGCGGTCGCCGTCAGGTGGTAGCTCGTGGGAGGCAGCACGTCGGAGTGCAGGTCGCAGACCTGTCCGACGGTCGTCAGGCTGGCGGGGTCGAGCACGGAGTGCGGGTAGGCGCACAACAGGGTGAACTCACGCTCGGCGGCCAGCCCGTTCCACCACTCCTCGAGAGTCAGGGCCGCCGCGACGTTGCCCTCGTCCCAGAGCAGCGCCACCATCTCGCCGAAGATCCGGACGCGGGGGGAGCCCTGCTGCACCTCGTCGAGGACGCCGAGGATCTGCGCCCGGAAACTCTGGAAGTCGGGGACGCCCGACACCATGAAGCCGGCGAGGGTCTCCGCCGCATCGAGCGTCGTGAGGCGGCCCTCCGAGCGCATCGCCTCGGCGTCCCGCCCCAGGTCGGCGAGCGCTCCGTCGAGGGCCAGGAGGTGGTCGGCGGTCGCCACGACGAGGACCGGCTCCCGGAGCTTCAGGCCGTCGTCGACGTAGGATGCCAGCACCCTGACAGCATCCTCGTCCCGATCGTGGAAGCTCACCGCGTGGTGGAGCGGCGCCCCGGATCCCCGTTTGCTCTGCACCCCTCGAAAGTACGCCGAGGGCGCCTTCGGAGTCGTCATCAATAAGGCCCGACATGGGCACGCGTACCCAAAAAGGCGCATGCCTTGTTGACCCATTCGGGCCGTTGACCGGGGACCTAGGTCCCTGTCTACGCTGCTGTGGCACCGGTCACCATGCTCGAGGGAGGCCTGATGAGCAACCGGAAGACGTCCGTCGACGTGGCGCGCGCCCGCCGCCGTTCGGACCGCGGCACTGGAGCGGCAACCGGCGTGGTGGACCTGCACCGCCAGCTGCTGGACATCGCCTTCGACCTGTCCGTCGAGTTCGACACGCTGCCCGCCGGTTCGGTGCTCCGCTGCTTCGCTCGATCCGTCCACCTGGCCCGGTTGAAGGGGGCGGAGGGTCCTCGGCTTCCCGTGGAGGCCCGGCGGATCGCCGAGCTGAGCCTGCGCAGCCGGGCGGCCAAGAGCACCCGTCGTCGTCGCGCCCCGCAGGCGCTGCGCGCGACCGCCTGAGCCCGAGTCCTGGTCGGGCGTCGTCAGCGGTGCCCGGCGACCGCGTGCGGCACGTAGCCGGCGCCCAGCTCCTCGACCTCGTCCGCGGAGAGCTCCAGGTCGACCGCCGCGACGGCGTCGGTGAGGTGCTGCGGCTTGGTCACGCCGACGATCGGAGAGGTCACCACGGGCTGCGCGAGCAGCCAGGCAAGGGCGACCTGCGCCCGTGACACCCCGCGCCGCTCGGCGACCGCCCCCACGGTGTCCACGATCGCCTTGTCCTCCTCGCGGTAGAGCGAGGCGCCGAACTCGTCGGTCTCGGTGCGGGCCGTCGTCGCGTTCCACTCGCGCGTGAGCCGGCCGCGGGCCAGCGGGCTCCACGGGATCACCCCGACGCCCTGGTCGGCGCAGAGCGGGAGCATCTCGCGCTCCTCCTCGCGGTAGAGCAGGTTGTAGTGGTCCTGCATCGAGACGAACTTCGTCCACCCGTGCAGCTCCGCCGTGTGCTGGGCCTTCGCGAACTGCCAGGCGTACATCGACGACGCCCCCAGGTAGCGCGCCTTGCCCGCGCGCACGACGTCGTGCAGCGCCTCCATCGTCTCCTCGATCGGGGTGTGGGGGTCCCAGCGATGGATCTGGTAGAGATCCACGTAGTCGGTGCCCAGCCGGGTCAGGCTCGCGTCGATCTCGTGCATGATCGCCTTGCGGGACAGTCCGGCGCCGTTCGGCCCCGGACGCATCCGGCCGTGGACCTTGGTCGCGATCACGACGTCCTCGCGCGCGGTCAGGTCGCGCAACGCGCTGCCGGTGATCTCCTCGCTGCTGCCCCCGGAGTAGACGTTGGCGGTGTCGAAGACGTTGATCCCCGCCTCGAGCGCGTCCTTGATGATCGACCGTCCGGCCGAGCCGTCGAGGACCCACGGGTGGCCGCCGCGTGCCGGGTCACCCCAGCTCATGCAGCCCAGGGTCACGACCGACACGTCGAGTCCGGTGTTGCCGAGCTTGCGGTAGCGCATGTGTCTCTCCTCGGGTCGGCGGTGGCCGCGGCGGGCGTACGGTCGAGGCGTGCAACGAGCCAGCCGTCGCCGTGCCTACTTCGTGCTGATGGGCACCTGCGTCGTCCTGATCGTGCTGGCGTGGAACGTCGTCCGGCTGTGGTCGACCACGGCGGCCGTCGTGATGAGCGTCGTCGCAGCCGTGCTGCCGCCCGTCGCGGTGATGGTCGGCAACCTCGGCGCGCTCGACGACTCCGACCCCGAGGGCCGGGACGAGTCGCGCCGAGGTTGACGCACGGTGCCAGCGGTCAGTTGGACGGCTGGGGCACCTTCACGTTGCAGTCGACCTTCGGGTTGGCGCCGACGTAGTTGAGCGGACCGGCCACGACGGTGAGCACGGTGTCACCCGTCGTCTTGCAGTTGACGTCCCGGTCGTTGCCGAAATACCCGCGCTGGTAGGCCGCGAGCGCCCCGATCACCAGCCAGGCGATGACGATGATGCCGATCAAGCTCTTCATGGACGCTCCTTGTCGATTCCCCCGGTTGACGCTGTGTCGAGCGCTTCATACCCGCGATCCCGGCCGCCCAATCACCGGGCCGCCTCAGGAGCCGGCAGGACCGTCCGTGGAGCGTCCCGTTCCGGAGTACGACGCCTGGTAGGCCAGCAGCGCCGTCCGGCCCTGCGCCAGGGCGCGCTCGAGCCGGTCGACGAGGTCTGGGACGTCGGCCGTGGCGCCGTCATCGAGCGCCACCTCGATCTGCTGGGCGACCCGTCCCGCCTCGGTGACGCCCAGGTTGAGGGCACCGCCGGCCAGCTTGTGGGACACCTGCCGGAGGCTCTCGGTGTCGCCGCTGCGGCACCCCTCCCGGATCGTGTCCATCGTGGCGGGCGTGTTGGCGACGAAGCGACCGATGGCCCGGTCGAGGTACGTCGTGTCCCCGGGGTCGAGGTCTCGCAGCTCGTCGAGGCGCCGGGTGTCGAGGCCATCGACGGGACGAGACCTGGCCGTCGCAGAGGTCTCCGGAGTCCCGTTGGCGTCCGCGGTGCCCTGGCCGCCGGTGTGCCTGTCGCCGGGAGAGCCCGCGACCCAGCGGCTCAGGGCCTGGCCCAGTGCGGTGGGATCCACGGGCTTGGTCAGGAAGTCGTCCATCCCGGCTGCCAGGCAGCGCTCCCGCTCGCCCTCGACCGCGGCGGCGGTCATCGCGATCACCGGGATCCGCCCCGTCGACTCGCGTGCCCGGATCTCCCGCGTCGCGGTGTAGCCGTCCATCCGGGGCATCTGCACGTCCATCAGCACCGCGTCGAAGTCGCCGCCGGCGATCGCCTCGAGGGCGTCGACCCCGTCGTCGGCGGTCCGCGCCTCGTAGCCCAGCGACTCGAGCATGCCCGTGGCGACCATCTGGTTGACCGGGTTGTCCTCGACCACGAGGATCCGGTGCCGCTCGCTCGCGACGTGGTCGGTCCGGGCGCTGCCGGCCGGGCTCGGGACGACGCCGGCGAGGTGCCGGAGCAGCGCGTCGCGCAAGGTGCTCGCCGGCACCGGCTTCGCGAGCAGGTCGGCGACCCGGGCGGCGTGCACCCGGTCGGGGTCGGGCACGGACCGCGAGGTGAGCATGATGAGCACGACGTCGTCGTACGCCGGGTCGCGGCGCAGGTCCTCGGCCAGGTCGAGGCCGTCGCGCCGGGGCATCATCAGGTCGAGCAGCACCGCCTCGAAGGGGTCGCCGGCGGCAGCCGCCTCGGTCAGCGCCGCCAGGGCGTCGTCCACACCCGACACGCTGGCCGACCGGACGTTCCACCCGCACAGCTGCTCCTCGAGGATCAGCCGGTTGTGCTCGTTGTCGTCGACGACCAGCACCCGTCGGTCGCCCAACCGGCCGCGCGCGTGCTCGTCCTCCTTGTCGACCCGGGACCCCGAGGGCGCCTCGAAGCGGGCGGTGAACCAGAAGATGCTGCCGCCCGCCGGGTTGGGCTCGAGCCCGATCTCCCCGCCGAGCGCCTCGACGATCTCGCGGGAGATGGCGAGCCCCAGGCCGGTCCCCCCGTACATCCGGGTGGTCGAGGCGTCCGCCTGGGTGAAGGGGTCGAAGAGCCCCGCGACGTCGGTCTCGCGGACGCCCACACCGGTGTCGGAGACCTCGACCCGCAGCAGCGCCCGCCCGTCCGGCTCGACCTCCGCGGTGGCTCGCACGATCACCTCGCCGCGCTCGGTGAACTTCACCGCGTTGGAGCCGAGGTTGGTGAGGACCTGGGCCAACCGGGTGGGGTCGCCGCGCACCACCTCGGGCACGTCGGGGTGGCAGGAGACCAGCAGCTCGAGGCCCTTGGCCCGGGCGGTCTCGGCCAGCAGGCTCAGCACCTGGTCGAAGACCGGCCGGATCTCGAAGTCGAGCCGCTCCAGCTGCAGCTTGCCCGCCTCGATCTTGGAGAAGTCGAGGACGTCGTTGATGACGCCGAGCAGCGCACGGCTGGCGACCTGGACCCCGGACGCGAGCCGCACCTGGTCGGGGTCGAGGCGGGTGCGCAGCAGCAGGTCGTTGAGGCCGATGACGCCGTTGAGGGGGGTGCGGATCTCGTGGCTCATGGTGGCCAGGAACTCGGACTTCTGGCGGGATGCCTCCATCGCCGCGTCCCGGGCGGTGGCCAGCGTCCGCTCGGCCCGCTCGCGCTCCGCGACGCGGCCGAGCTGGACGGCCACCTGCTCGACCATGGCCGTGATCATCTGGTGGCGGTAGAGCGGCGGGTCCGATGCGATGGTGACGACGGCACACACCTCGTCGGCGTCCGAGACGCAGAACGCGATCGTCAGCATGGCGTCGTCCCAGACCGAGCGCCGCTCGCGGAAGGCCCGGTTGGCCAGGTCGAGCTCGGCCCGGGACACCTCCGGATCGGCGGCGTCGGACTCCCGGTCCTCGTCATGGATGTAGAGCGGTACGACGCCGTGCCCGTCGGCGGCGGGGACGAACGCGCGGCCGCGCCGCCAGTCGTCGTGCAGCAGCACGAGGGACTTGGCCTGGCTGAGCACGTCCTCGAGCGTCCGCGCCTCGTTCGCGGCGGTGGCCACGGCCTGCATCAGCGCGTTCTGCGAGACCGAGTCCTCCAGCGCCATCTCGGCGAGCTTGGTCTCGGTGACGTCCTGGTGGGTGCCGGACATGCGGACGACACGGCCGGCGGCGTCGCGGTGGGACTCGCCGCGTCCGCGGGTCCACACCCATCCGTCGTTCGCGTCCTGGACCCGCGCGACGAAGACGAAGTGCGAGGCGTCGCGCAGGGCGGTCCGCACGGCCTCGTCCACCGTGGCCCGGTCGTCGGGGTGCACGATGCCGAGGAAGTCGGCGTAGGTGGCGGGGAAGGAGTCCGGGTCGAGCCCGTAGAGGGCGTAGAGCCCCTCGGAGCCGGTGATCTCGTCGCGCTCGACGTCCCACTCCCAGCTGCCGATCCGGGCGATCCGCTGGGCCTCGGCGAGCCGGCGCTGGCTGGCGGTCAGGCTCTCGACGACGGACCGACGGTCGGAGAAGTCGGCCAGGCGGTGGATGATCCCCGTGATGCTGCCGTCCGGCCCGTGCAAGGCGCTCTCCCGGACCAGCACCCACAGCGCCGATCCGTCGCGGCGCACGAACTTGCACTCGACGTCACCGGGGTTGAGCCGCCCTCGGCGGAGGTCCTCGAGGTGGGCAGCGAACTGCTCGCGACCCTGCTCGTCCAGGGAGTCGAACACCGTGAGGTCAAGGAGGTCGGCGGCCTCGGCGCCGAACATGCGGGCCAGGGCGGGGTTCGCGTAGAGGGTGCGCCCCTCGAGGTCGAACACCCAGACGCCGTCGGGTGACGTCTCGACGACGTCCCGGTACAGCGCGGCCAAGTCCATGCAGTCCTCCGGGGGCAACGATAAGGGGCTGCGGCTGCCCGGCGCCGGGGAACCAGGCGTCGGGGCGGCGCGTCGGGGCGGCACGTCCGGGCGGCGCGTCGGGCGGCCCTTCGGCGGGGTCGGCTCAGGCCTCCCCGTCGATGAGGTACTTCCCGTCCTGGTAGACCAGCTGCAGGCTCACGTCGTCGCGCGCCCGGCTGCCGTCCTGGCGCGTGTACTCCACCGCGTACCCGACCGTCAGGTCGTCGGGGTTCGTGCCCGAGAACGACAGCACCTCGGCGGAGCGGATCGTGTCCCAGAAGCCCCGGTAGCCGCTCAGCCCCCCGCTCGCCTGCTGGAAGCCCGGCGTGAGCATGGCGTAGGCGGCGTCGGGGTTGCTGGTGACCGTGGCCAGGTAGTTCCGGATGAAGTTCTCCATGCCGGCCGTGGTCGGCTGGCTGACCTGCTGGGTCGGCGTGGGCGAGCTGCTGCCGCCCGTGGAGCGCGGCGAGACGGGCCCCGCCGTGGGGCTCTTCGAGTCGCTGCCCCCGGACACCACGGCCCAGAGCACGAGCCCCAGCACCAGCAGCACCGCGAGGCCGGCCAGCACCGGCACCAGCAGGCCGGCCCGGCGGCGGCTCACCGGCGTGGGCTCGGGGGCCGGTTGCGCGAGCGGTTCGGACACCGGGGAGGTGGTCGGTTCCGCTACGGCGGGCTGCCCTGCCGTGGCCAGGATCTGCGTCCGGGTCGGGTCGTCGTCGCCGATCGATGCGACGCTCGGCACGAGGGGTGGCACCGCCGGGCCGGACTTCAGGAAGTCACGCACGTGGGCCATCGACCACCGCTGCGCAGGGTCGCGGGTCATCGTCGCCTCGAGCAGGGGGCTCAGCCAGCCCGCGTCCGCCAAGCGCGGCGGGTCCTCGTGGACGATCTTGTAGAGCGTGCCCATCAGGTTCTCGCCGGCGTCGTACGGCGGCTTGCCCGCGAGCGCGTGGAAGAGGGTGGCCCCGAGGGACCAGACGTCACTGGCGTCGGTGGCCATCTGGCCGGAGGCGACCTCGGGTGCGAGGTAGGCGGGCGAGCCGGTCACCAGGCCGGTCTGGGTCAGAGAGGCGTCCGCCTCGGCGCGGGCGATGCCGAAGTCGGACAGCTTCACCTGCCCGTGGCGGGTGACCAGGATGTTCGACGGCTTGACGTCGCGGTGCACGATCCCGGCCGCGTGGGCCGCGGCCAGCGCGTCCGCCGCCTGGGCGAGGAACGGCGCGGCCGCGTCCGGGGAGAGGGGGCCCCGGTCCCTCACGAGCTGCGCGAGGGTGACGTTCTCGACGTACTCCATGACGAGCCACTGCTGCTCGTCCTCGAGGACCAGGTCGAAGACCGCGACGACGTGAGGGTGGTTGAGCCGGGCGGCCAGACGCGCCTCGCGCTCGGCACGCTCGAGGTCGGGGCCGTGGGCACCCGGCGTCATGCCGATCCGCTTGAGCGCGACGGCACGGCCGAGCACCTCGTCGCGCCCGAGCCACACGGCACCCATGCCGCCACGGCCGACCTCGCGGTCAAGCGTGTACCTGCCTGCGATCAACGTCGGACCCCTCCCATTGCCGCGCCCCAGACTAGCCACGCCGCAGTGCCGACCCGTC